>DASTCT010000166.1:0-1289 GCA_035710845.1 Candidatus Angelobacter sp. | reverse complement strand
TCTGGGAGTCAGCCCGGACACGCTGTACAAGTATGTGACCGAAGAGAAAATTCCTGCTTTCAAGCTCGGGAACCGCTGGAAGTTCAAGAAAACCATTCTCGACCAGTGGATGGAACAGAAGAGCACCATGAACATGGGCGGCGCCAAGAAAAGGCCAAAAACGGCCAAGGCAGCTTCAGCACGGTAAGTCCGGGAAACCGGAAAGGGAATTCAAGTAAAGGCGGACGGGCATGTTTGGATCAGGAAAATCGATTGTGGGATTGGATATAGGCTCCAGTTGCATCAAGGCGATCGAACTGAAGCGCTCCAAGGGCGAAATCGTGGTTTCGCACCTGGGAGTGGAACCGCTGGCCAGCGACATTGTGGTGGACTCCATGATCGTCGACTCGGGCAGCGTCTCCAGCGCCATCAGCAAGATCTTTGGCGAACACAGCATCAAGACCAAAGCTGTGGCCACTTCGGTGAGCGGCCACTCGGTGATCGTGAAAAAGATCAGCGTGCAGCCCATGAGCGAAGGCGAGCTGGCAGAAAGCATCACCACTGAGGCGGCGCAGCACATTCCGTTTGATATTGCCGACGTGAATGTGGATTTTGACATCCTGAATCCTGATGACACCAGCCCGCAGATGGACGTGCTTCTGGTAGCAGTGAAGAAAGACAAAATCCTGAATTACACCAACGTGCTCTCACTGGCAGGCAAGGCGCCCGCGGTGGTTGATATTGACGCTTTCGCGTTGCAGAACTGTTACGAGTACAACTATCAGCCGCACCATGATTCCACTGTGGCCCTGCTGAACCTGGGCGCCAGCGTAATGAACATCAACATCGTAAAAGGCTCCACGCCGCTGTTTACCCGCGACGTGAGCGTGGGCGGCAACCAGTACACAGATTCCCTGCAGAAAGAATTGGATCTCAGCTTTGATGATGCGGAGTCGCTCAAGCTGGGGCGGCGTGTGGGAACCGTAAGTGAAGATGCCAAGCTGCCCATTCTTCAACAAGTGACTGAAATTATCGTGCTCGAAATTCAGAAAACGTTTGACTTCTTCCGTGCTACAGCGTCAGGCGAGCACATTGAGCGCATTTATCTGGCCGGCGGATCTTCAAGGGTTCCCGGACTGGTAGAAGCGTTGCGCCAGGAATTCTCATTGCCGGTGGAGGTGCTGAACCCGTTCCAGCGCATCATGCCACCCATGGATTCAACTGAGAACGGCATTCTGGAACAGAACCCGGGACAGCTCGCAGTTGCAGTGGGTTTGGCCCTTAGGAGCTTTGAAGACCTATGATTCGCA
>DASTCT010000165.1:0-4430 GCA_035710845.1 Candidatus Angelobacter sp. | reverse complement strand
CCGCCCTTGACCACCTTGGTCACGCGGTTAATGGCAACCACCTGGTCTTTCAACTGGTAGCTGCCGGCATCGAGCTTTCTTCTGGTTGCTGTCGCCATGTATTTAGAACTCCAAACCCGCTTCACGCGCGGCATCGGCCAGCGCTTTGATGCGCCCGTGGTAGAGATATCCGCCACGGTCAAACACAACTTTCTTAATCCCTTTTTCCTTCGCGCGCTGCGCGATGGTCTTGCCAATCTCTTTTGCGCTGGCTACGTTGCCGCCGGTCTTCTTTCCCGACTTTTTGCCGCTGGTGCTGGCCGAAGCCAGCGTCTTGCCGCTGGTATCGTCAATCACCTGCGCATAAATATGGTTGAGCGAGCGATACACATTCAGCCGCGGCCGCTCTGACGTGCCTGAAAGCCGCGTGCGTATCCGTTCATGCACCCGCCGCCGTACTTTGTCTTTCGAACTGTCTGGAATCATTTTCTCTGCCCTTTGCTTCGCACCGCCCCTGGCAGCGCGATCAAAAAATTAATTCTCGTGAAGCTATCAATTGAATAATTTGGTAATTTGAAATTTGATAATTGAGAAGCTGTTAAGCTCTTCCACGTTCTCAACTCAATTACCAAATTACCAATTTAGCCAATTACCGAATTATTTCGCCCCGGTTTTGCCAACTTTCTTCTTCAATCTCTCGCCCACATAGCGAACGCCCTTCTGCTTGTAGGGATCCGGCGGACGCAGCCCGCGCATATCGGCTGCCACCTGTCCGACCTTCTGCCGGTCAATACCCTGAACCGTCAGCTTGGTCTGCTTCGGATCAATTGCCACCGTAACGCCGGTTGGCAGCGGAAACTCGATCGGGTGCGAAAAGCCTAGCGTGAACACTACCGTGTTTTTGCCCTTCAGCTCCGCGCGATATCCAATGCCCACAATCTCCAGGTCGCGGGTCCAGCCCTTGGTCACGCCTTCCACGGCATTGTTCACCAGGGCGCGTGCCAGTCCGTGGACTGCAGCATGATGGTCGTCTTTACGCGTTACTTGAATCGTGCCGTCCACCTGCTTTAGTTGCACGCCCGCAGGCAGATGCGTCTGCACCTGGCCCTTGGGGCCATTCACAACTACGTTGTTGCCCTTCACTTCAAACTTCACTCCCTGCGGGAGCGGAATCGGTTTCTTTCCGATGCGAGACATTTCGAAATCTTCTCCTTGGTGAGTCCCTCGAATGCGTTCATCGCTTCGAGTTCCACAACCTTTTAGCTCTTAGCCGTTAGCCTTTGGCCATTAGCCTGAGCCTCTAAGCCTTCAGCATTCTTCTCCGCCGCGGGCAAATTTTCAGGGCTATCACTCAATCTTCCGTCGCCGTTTTTCGCGGTTGAGAAGACTGCATTCTTCTAAATCGCTCAAGCTAAGAGCCAAAGGCTAATAGCTAAGGGCTGTTCGCGCTCGCGCGCGAACCTACCACACTTCACAAAGAATCTCTCCGCCTAGGCCCTGCTTGCGCGCCTGTCGTCCCGTCATCACGCCTTTGGGCGTGGTGAGGATGTTGATCCCCAGCCCGCCGAGCACGCGTGGAATCTCATTGCGTCCCACATACACGCGGCAACCTGGCCGCGAAATGCGCTGCAGGTTGGCGATGGCGGCATTGTTGTCCTGCCCGTATTTAAGGTAAATGCGCAGGACTTTGCGGCCTTCTTCCTCCGTCGCCTTGAAATTGGCGATGTAACCTTCTTCTTTCAGAATGCGCGCGATCTCCAGCTTTAGCTTGGAAGCCGGAACATCGAGTTTCTGGTGCCGTGCGTGGATCGAATTGCGAATGCGCGCCAGCAAATCTGCGACCGGATCGGTCAAACTCATCTTCGTTTATCTCCTCTTATCGTCACCCGTTAGCTCCGGCCCCGCCGGAGAACCAGCCGTGACGTACTACTGAAAACCAGCCATTAGCTCTTAGTTACTTGGCTCTTAGTTATTGGCCCTTAGCTCTTCCTTCAGCCCTCATCAGATTCGCCTGTTGACCGTGATTTCTAACCTCACGATACAGCCAAAAGCTAACGGCTAAAGGGCCAAGAGCTGCTTTCTTACCACGACGACTTCGATACCCCAGGCACTTCACCCTTCAGCGCCAAGCCGCGGAAGCACAAACGGCAGAGGCCAAACTTGCGCAGGTACGCGCGCGGCCGTCCGCAGATTGAGCAGCGGTTGCGGTGCTGGGTGGAGAACTTGGGTTTCTTGTTCGTCTTGGCGATCTTTGCTGTTGTTGCCATTTTTTCCTTCGCTCGGCCTCCCGGCCATCGCTTCGGGCTTTTAGCTTTTAGCTATCAGCCTTTAGTACATCCAAATTTGAATGCCAACTTTCCATTCATTCTGCATCGACCAAAATCTTGTTCATCACTTCAGGTCGAGAAAGCTGCTCGTCTTCCACGCCCAAGCTAAGAGCTATTGTCTGAACGGCATCCCCAGATGCTTCAACAACGCCCGTGCCTGATTGTCATCGCGCGCCGTGGTCACAATCGTTACGTTCATGCCCTTCAGCTTGTCGACCTTCGCGTAATCGATTTCCGGGAAGATCAACTGATCGCGCAAACCCAGCGTGTAGTTGCCACGGCCATCAAACGACTTGGTTGAGACGCCGCGAAAGTCGCGCACACGCGGCAGAGCGATATTGATCAGCCGGTCCAGGAACTCATACATCCTCGGCCCGCGCAGCGTCACCATGGCGCCAATCGACATGCCTTCCCGCACCTTGAACGCCGCAATCGACTTCTTCGCCTTGGTCACTACCGGTTTTTGCCCGCAGATCTCGCCCAGATCGCGCACCAGCGGATCGAGCATCTTGGTGTTCTGCGTCGCTTCACCTACGCCCATATTCACGACAACCTTATGAAGGCGGGGAACGGCCATTGGATTGGTCACGCCCAGTTCTTTGGCCAACGCCGGAGCAATCTCTTTATCGAATTTGTCTTTCAGCCTTGCCGTAACTTTTGTGGTCGCCATCTTTTCTGCTTTTTCCTTCTCCCACGGTTTCGGAATGGTTACCGGTTCGTAGGTGCTCTAGAGCTGCTAGCAGTTGCTAGCCTCTAGCTTGAATCTCTATTCCAAACTTCTTCTCAGCTTTGCGGCCGAACTTATCAATCGAGACTGCCTGCATCTTCAGTCACTAGCCAGAAGCTAGCGGCTAGTAGCTAGCAGCTATTTATCTATCGGCGCATCACACCGCCGGCATATCCGCACACGGCGATTGCCCTGCACTTTGTGTCCAATGCGCGACGGCCCGCAACTCGGGCAAACCACCATCACGTTGGAAATCGAGATTGGCGATTCCTGTTCCGCGATGCCACCTTTAATGTTCCGCTGTGGATTGGGACGCACGTTCTTCTTCACCACCATCACGTGCTCCACCAGTACTTTGCCTGTGCCTGGGAACACCCGTAGCACGCGGCCCTGCTTGCCTTTGTCGCGTCCGGTGATCACTTTCACCGTGTCATTCCGCCTGATGTCAACTCTGATATGCATTTTTAACCTTCAATCTCGTCGTTACAGCCGTTAGCTCTTCTTCTAGGGCTCCGCCACGCTTGGCTGCTTCGCCCTCACGCTTTGCTCACGCTGTCTGGCGTTCGCTCCGCGCTCACCCTTGCCTTTAGCCTTTAGGTTCCACCGCGCTTTCGCCTTCTCGAACAAACCAGCTAAAGGCTAAGAGCTAATGGCTAAAGGCTGCTTTTCTCTTACAGCACCTCAGGCGCCAGGGAAACAATCTTCAAAAACTTCTTTTCGCGCAGTTCGCGGGCCACCGGGCCAAACACGCGCGTGCCGCGCGGCTCGCCCGTATCGTCGATCAGCACCGCGGCATTCTGGTCAAAGCGGATATATGTGCCGTCGCGGCGGCGATGCTCCTTGCGCTGGCGCACGATCACGCATTTCACCACTGCGCCTTTCTTCACTGCGCCGTCCGGCGCTGCTTCTTTCACTGCGGCGGTAACCACGTCACCCAGGCTGGCGTTCAGGCCGGTGTGTCCGCCCAGCGGCAGGATCATCTGCAGCCGGCGCGCTCCGCTGTTGTCGGCCACATCGAGAATGCTTCGCATCATCACTGCCATGGTTTAAATCTCCGTTTCTTTTGAAAGCAACGTTGTAATGTCACTCTCGATCTTGCCAAATTTCTCGTCCAACTCTTAAGCCTTTAGCCAAATCTGCTGTCCTGGCTGAATGCTGATGGCTAATTGCTGATTGCTGATTCCTCGTGCCCCACCAGCTTCGCCTTCTGAATCACGTTCTTCAGCCGCCAGCGTTTCAGCTTTGACAATGGGCGTGTCTCTTCAATCTCCACAAAATCGCCCACGTGCGCCGTGTTGTTCTCATCGTGCGCGTAAAACTTCTTCGCCTTGGCCACCACGCGGCGATAGAGCGGGTGCGACTTCTTCATGATCGTCTGCACCACAATGGTCTTGTTC
>DASTCT010000164.1:0-22549 GCA_035710845.1 Candidatus Angelobacter sp. | reverse complement strand
TGGATCGTGCGCCTCATCTTTTTCATCCTGGGAAAGTTCCCGAAAACCACCACCAGTCTGGTAGAGCTTTCGTTCATCCATTTTGCGCGCTGGGTAATAGTGCCACGGCGCAAGTTCCCGCATGTGGACCCGGAGCAGCCGGTAGAAGATCTGCGCTATGACTACATGCTGTTCTTCAGCAATTTCAACGGTACCTGGAACCAGTACATTGATGCGTTTTCCGCCGTCCTGAGCACAGGGTTAAATGCGATCTGGCGCTGGAGTGAAAAATTTCCCGGCTCGGTGCCGGTAACACCTTTTAAGCAGCACATTGCTCGCTGCCAGTTTGATACTGACTACTACTACACCGCTTATCCGTACGCCACCACGAATGATGTAAAGGCAGCGCATCGCGTGCAGACCGAACTGGACGCGCTGGTGCAATCAAGCGCTGGGCAATCGGCGGAAGAGTTTGAGCGCGCGTATCGCAAGTTTGTGGTCGCCGTGCAATGCGATCTGGGCGAGACCGGCAAAGCGCCGGTAGGAACGTAAGAGAGATATGGCCAACCAAAACGGCAGCGTTTACGGATTGACCTTGCTCTCGCCGATCAAGCAGGACGAGACGGCAGAAACGTCGCACAATTGCGCTATCCGTGAGTATCTGGCCAGCCTGCCGAATGACGAGAACAGTCCGTTCGCGCGAGTATCAAGCACGCACATGGCGCGCCTGGTGGTGATGGATGATGTGGTCTTTGTCGGACATCCGGCGTATGAAGAGCACCTCAAATCGCAATACCTGATCTTTGAAACAAATTTTGACGGCGATCTGGATACGTACCTTTATGCCCTGGCAAGGGAGATCCCTAACGAGGTTCATGCAGTGTGGCAGCACTGCTGGGGATATACGGACGTGCACAATGATGTGAACGGGTTCGTCGCTTACATGAAGAAGTGCCAGGTCAACACCACCTTTTATTTTGCCGATGTAAACAACTACACGGTCCAGGAGACGCTGCGGGCACTGCAAACGCAGACCGCTGTAGCCAAGTTCATTGAAGAAAATCAGGGAGTGCCGGCAGTCGAGCTGCAAAAGAATTTTGCCGAGTTCATGAAGAGGCTGCGCAGAGAGCCCTCTCCTGTTCCCGGACGCGATGAGCGCGGAGGTCCATCCAGGCTGTTCTCCAACATGATGTGGTCGACGCGGAATGTGCCGAAAGGCAGAGGGGCACACAATGAGTAAGCTGGACGCCACTGATATTCAGGGTTTCGTGCTGCGCGGATATGCCCTTCCCTTCGCGCGCTACATGTTCCTGGAGATTCTGGACTCTGATCGTGGGCGGAAGTTCATTGACAGCCTGCTGGGACAGATTACCACCGGCGAACACTGGGACGCAGGCAAGCCGGAATGGACATTGAACATCGCTTTCACGCATAAGGGCCTGGTCAATCTTAGCCTGCCTGATCCTTCTCTGCTGAGCTTTCCGGTAGAGTTCATCCAGGGTATGAAGGCGCGCAAGGAGATCCTGGCCGATACCGGCAAGAATGATCCGCAGAACTGGGACACAGTCTGGCGCGAGGGAAAAGTAGATATCTGGCTAGCTGTGAATTCCAAGACCAAAGAGACCCTGGAGTCGTGCTGCGCAGAGCTGGAACGACGGATGTCTGAAAGCGGTGGCGCGCGCCTGCTCGACAAGCAGGATGCCGGCGCTCTATTGATCGACGGCAAGTTTACCGCGAACGAGCATTTTGGTTACCGCGATGGCTTCGGCAATCCTGACTACCTGGGCGTGGAGCGCGATAGCCAGCCCGGCCAGGGCAAGCTGACCAAAGATGGAAAGTGGGTTCCCCTAGCCGCGGGCGAACTGCTGCTCGGATATGCCGACGAAGCGGGCGAACTGCCGGTGGCGCCAATTCCGCACCTGCTGGCCAGCAACGGCACTTTCATGGTGTATCGCAAGATGCACCAGAACGTGAAGTCATTCCGCGATTATCTTGAGGTGAAGGGTCGCGAATATGCTGGCGGCAAGGAAAAGCTGGCGTCAAAATTTATCGGACGATGGCGTGACGGCACGCCGGTGGAGCTTTCGCCCGACAAACCAGACAGCTCACTGGTGCAGGACAAGAGCCGCAACGTGAATTTCACCTTCGGCCAGGATGGCAATGGCGCGCGTTGTCCCGTCGGCGCGCATATCCGCCGCACCAATCCGCGTGATGCCTTTGGATTTAACGGCCAGCTGATTAATCGCCGGAGAATCACCCGGCGCGGCATGCCCTATGGGCCTTATATTCCAGAAACCCAGACGGTCGATGACAAAGACGAGCACGGCATCGTCTTTATGGCGCTCAACGCCAGCCTCTTCCGGCAGTTTGAGTTTGTGCAACAGCAGTGGGTGGAATACGGGAATGACGCTCATCTTGGCAATGACAAAGACATGGTGATCGGGAACCACGGCGGCAAAGGCCGCTACACCATTCAGGGAAATGGTGACGCCATGAACCCGCCGTTCATCTGCAGCGAGCTGCCGAACTTTGTCGAACTGCGCGGCGGTGATTATTTCTTTTTGCCCAGTATGACTGCGCTGCGCATGATCGCGGCGGGAACGGTAGATCCGCGATGAGCGCTGCAGCGCCCAGTTTAATTGACCGGCTCAAGAGCACGCTGTCGCGTATTGAAGCTGAAGGCATGCATCTTCTGCAGGCCGCTGAAACTGACGTAATGCAGCTTCTTGATAACCTGAAGCAGCACATCGCTGACAATCCTGAACCAGTGTTCGCCATCCTGCGCGAAGTCAAGCCTGTGCTGGTGGTCAAGAATTTCGCTCTGGTCACGCGCTTTGCTGACGTACAGGAGGTGCTGGCGCGGGATGATGTTTTCCAGGTGACATACGGAGAGAAGATGGAGGCAGTCACCGGCGGCCCAAACTTTTTCCTGGGCATGCAGAACTCGCCGGAATACGAGCGCGATACAGCCCACATGCGAACGGTGATGCGCCGTGATGATGTAGGGAAAATAGTAGCCTTCGTCGGCAAAACCGCAGAGGATCTGGTGGCCGCTTCGGGCGGAAAGATAGACGTTGTCCAACTGAGCCGCACAGTGCCGGTGCGCTGGGTGGCTTCGTACTTCGGCTGCCCGGCGAAATCAGAAACTGATCTGGCGGATTGGGCCACCGTTATCTTCCAGTATCTTTTCGCTGATCTCAATAATGATCCAGTGCTCGATGCTGCTGCGCTGGCTGCGGCAGCGAAAGTCCGCCCGTGGCTGGACGAGATCATCGCCCGGCGCAAAGCCAATCCCACACAAGCTGACGATGTGGTCAGCCGCTGCCTGGCGCTGCAAAGCCTTGGCTTGCCTGCCATGGATGATGTTTCTATTCGCAATAATCTGTTGGGGCTGATCGTAGGGGCCATTCCCACCACTTCCAAGTGCTGTGCCCAGGCGCTCGACGAGCTTTTAAAACGCCCTGACGCGCTGGCGCAAGCGCAAGAGGCAGCGCGCGCCGGCAATGACCCGCTGCTGGCGCAGTACGTGTTTGAGGCGCTGCGCTTCAAGCCCAACAACCCCGGCCTGATCCGCATCGCCGCAGAAGATTACACAGTAGCCCGCTCAGAGATGCACGCCACCAAAATTCCCAAAGGGACAGAGGTGCTGGCGGCTACGCAATCCGCAATGTTCGATGGGCGCATGGTGGATTCACCCAATGAATTTCAGATTGGCCGCCCGGACTACATCTATCTGCATTTCGGCTTTAGCCTGCATAGCTGTTTTGGGCAATACGTAAACCGCGTCCAGATACCCGGAATTCTCAAGCCGCTGCTGCAGCGCAGAGGACTGCGCCGCGCGCCGGGCGCTGCCGGCCAACTGCAGATCAAAGGGCCGTTTCCATCCGGTCTGGCCGTAGAGTTTGATACGTAAGCCCAGGCTGGTAAAATCACACCATGATTGGAAGAGAAAACCTGGAAAAAGTTGACGCCATCATCCTGGCGCTCATGTGCAAAAAGCTGTCCCAAGACGAGTCCCAGCCCAAGGACATTCGCGAAACCGCGCGCAAATTCAAGGAAGAGTGGATTGTGTTGCAGGATAGCGAACCTCCCCACAAGACGAACGGCAAGCAGTTCGGCGCTATTGAAAAAGAGGTCGCGGACATCAAGGCGCGAATGATCGAGTTCCTGGCGCCGATAGTTTAGGTGAGGAGCCGGAAGGACTGCATCGATTCCATTCGGCTCGGTCGCGTGACGCAGATGGAACTAGCTTCGGTGATATAGGCCCCGGCTTTGGCCGGGGCTTTTTGCTACCAGAGTTTCTGCTGTACAGGAGACGAAACCATTTCTTCTTCTTTTGTCTCTTTGGCGCATTCCGGGCCTTCATTGTCAGCGCGATTTACAAAATCGCTCACCGGATACTTGCGCAGGAGACGAGGATCGCAAGGCTTGAGCAGATCGGCTACGCGAGCAGGGTTGGTAATGCCGGGATCGAGCCAAAGATCGTAATCTTCAGGGCGCAGGATTACGGGCATTCTCTCGTGGATATCGGCAAGTGCGGCGTTGGCTTGCGTGGTGAGAATAGTACAGGTCTTGATAACTTTGCCTTGCGGATCTTTCCAGTTTTCCCATAAACCCGCAAAGGCGAACAGCCCATCGTCTTTCATGCCGATGTGATAGGCCTGCCTTGATTTCGGACCGGTGCGCTTCCATTCATAAAATCCGGTGGCGGGAATAAGACAGCGGCGCAGTTTCATCGCGTCGCGAAAAGCAGGTTTTTCAGCAGCGTTTTCAGACACGGCATTGATAGCCTTTGCGCCTATGGACTTATCTTTGGCCCAGGAGGGAATCAATCCCCAGCGCATGAGAGCGAACATACGCTTCGGTTCCTGGCGGTCCTGCCGGATGGTGGCCACTTCCTGCGTAGGCGCAACGTTCCAGCGAGCAGCCCAGTCAATGTCAGCGGGGTCAAGATTGAAATAGTCGCTCAACCACTTTTCATGAGCCGTTAGTTCGTAGCGCCCACACATAGTGAGTTATCGGGAACTGCCCTTAAGATTTTTCTTCTCGCGTTTGGTTGCCGCCAATGATTCTTTGAGCGCAGCTGCGATATCAGCACCCTTGGTCATCACGTGCGCGGGTTTTGCCATGTGCGATTCGCGGCCCAGCCACGCCTGCAACTCAGCGGGATCAGCAGCGGTGAAGCGGCCTTCACGCTTTACCGGCATTCCATCCTCTGCCCAGCGCTGCGCCGTGGCTGGAGTAAGGCCGAGATAGCCGGCAATGGCCTTCCAGCCTTTGAGAGAGGTGGGCGTCGGGATTGATTTCTTCTTGGGCATTCTGGTCGGAATGAGGCTGCCTTGGGAAGCTGGGTGCTCTCTGCTAACCCGCTTTCCCTAGCCTAAAGCTCACCTATAAGCAGCATTTTCTTCCTTTGGAAATTATTCCTTGGTCTTCGCCCGGCTCCCGAGTTCCCACTTTCTCAGATCGCGACGCCGTCCTGCATCCTCATAGCGCCGTTTCTCTTCGTCACTTTCCGGGATAACGTGCGGCACGGATTTGTGCCTGCCATGCTCATCCACGGCAACAAACGTCAGGTACGCTGATGCCACGTGTCGCGTGGTGCCGGCAATGTAATTTTCCACCCAGCACTTCACGCCGACCTCCATTGACGTATTGAACGCACGATTGACGGAAGATTTCAGGATCAGCAGATCGCCGATACGGACCGGCTGGCGGAAATCAATGTGGTCCATGGATGCAGTGACCACGTGGCTATGCGAATGCCGGTGTGCGGCCAGAGCGCCGGCCATGTCGATCATGTGCATCAGACGTCCGCCCAGCAAGTTTCCGAGCGGATTGGCATCATTGGGCAGAACGACCTCTGCCATCTGCGATTGCGACTCACGTACTGTTCGTGGAGGCAAGCCACCTAATCCATGATGCTGACCATCGTGTGTTTGCGAAGAACTCATATTAGTTTTTGGATCCAAGGTCAGAGACACTGGTAAAAATTGGTCAATTAAAGACTACCAGACTTATTCAAATGTCTTTATGTCGATTGGCAGCCTGAAAATGGAATCGGGCTGCTCTGTATCAGGGCTTTCGCGGACGCCGCTCCAGATAGACAGCCAGATAGCATTCGGCTTGGCGCTGCAGGCACATATCGCGCAAAGGAGCCGGCCATTTTTGTTCTGTGCAGTCATACTCCAGACGGCCGTACTCCACCGGTTCATGATCGCATTCGCTTACATAATGGAGGATTACGCGCGAGCCTTCATCCCGGGCCACGGCAAAGCGCACGCCATCGGCATGGCGGGATTTCGGCATCCGAGGACAGCCAAGAGCATTGCCCAGGTTACAGAAATCGTGTAGCTCGGCTTCTGTGGGAGTAGTTTCTTCCGCGCCTGCGTGGCACGTTCCGGCAAAACCTGCGCCTAGCGGCAGGCGGGCAGGGAATGGCCAGCCAAGAGAAATACGCTCAGTGGGAAAGAAATACGGGCAGGTCACAGTACAGGCGATAGTAGCTTTAAGCCTGAACAGAGTAAAGACGAATCGTAAGCTGCCTGTGGAAATCACACTGAT
This sequence comes from Candidatus Angelobacter sp., assembly GCA_035710845.1. Lineage (GTDB taxonomy): Bacteria > Acidobacteriota > Terriglobia > Terriglobales > Acidobacteriaceae > Angelobacter. Next base: position 16,006 of record DASTCT010000164.1, on the reverse strand, counting down.
TATGTGATCTGTTCTCTCTGCCAAGCGATTTGAAAATTACAAAGCTGTTCCACGGCAAGCACTTGCCTATGATAGATTTTTCCCATGCCTGAACCGAACCGCCTGCAGATGCTGACAGAGTTCCTGCAACAAAACCCTGGCGACGCTTTTGCCCGCTATGGCCTTGCCATGGAGTACTCCAAGGCTGGGCAAACCGAGCAGGCGCTGGCTGAGTTCAACAAGCTTTTGGAACTGCATCCTGATTACACCAACGGCTACTTTATGGCCGCGCAAACGTTGGAGCGTAACGGCCGTACGGATGAAGCAAAGAAAATGCTGGAGAAGGGCGTAGAGGCCGCGAAGCGCACCGGGAACAAACATGCGCTATCGGAGATGGCAGGGATGTTGGATGAGTTGAACTGATAAGGCACTTTTGAGATACCGAGAGTTTTATCCTGAAATCCCGAGCGAAGCGAGGGATCGATATCGCTACAAAAACTTTTAAAACTACAATTTGGTCCTTTTCTCGTCCTGAATGTCGCCGATAGCATTCTTAAGGGAATATAGACTTTCGCTGCGCTCAGGTTCAGAAAAAGCTGTCTCTGCTATCACACTACATCTTCTGCTCTCATGATTTCACGGATTCCTGTCCAAGCAAGAATCAGGAGATAGGGCACTCCGATAACATCGAGCACCGTCGGCATCCACCATAACTTGTTCAATATTGCTGAAGGGCTCAGCCCACAAGCAGCTGCTCCCAACCATCCACCAATAATCGAAATCGTAGCTGCTGGATTTCGCCGCCGCACCCACGAACAAACTGTGAGCTTGTTGAAGACCATCACCGCAACCGCCAGCGCCATGAGCAGGCTGAATGCGGTCCAACGCGCGTTTACTCCCATGTCGGAAGAACGCGGGCAGACCGGATTTTTGCGGAGAGAAATGGACGTTTTTACAATCAGGCAAGAGCAGTTCCCATCAGCTTTGCCACATATGAAAGCTGGGCATCCCGGTTGTGCCTGATTCTTTGAGCCTGGCTTGTACGTCGGCTGAAATTTCAGCCAGGGAATCTATGCTGTAATGGACATGTCCGGAGAAATGCACGCCTACAGTGTCCAGCTTCCTGCCGATATAGCAGAAATAGGTTTTGCCGATATAGCCGGAGATGGTCTCAAGTCCTGTCTGCTGTGCTGCGCGGTCCTTTTCGGTTTCAATCGCCTCAATCTGTTTCTTCTTTCTTCTGGGAACTACAATTTTGACTCCATAAAAGAGGACCACCCGCGGAGCGTCGCCAGGATGGCGCGATGCCAACGTTCTTGGGGACTGCCGCTCAAAGCGAGGCGGCCAGTAGCCCAAGAGCCGGCCGAGCGCGGCGGCGGCGCACAATCCAAAAAAGAACACCGCTGCCCAGGCGTCCGCGCGGTGAGTTGTTCCGGATACCAGCCTCCAGATACCCAGATTCACGAACAGCAAACAAATGATGAAGTTTGCTGGATTTCCTGATCGAGACTTATTCATAGAAGCGGCCTTGCAGCCTCATTCGAAGGCAATCAGTATTGCGCCTCTAACTGAAGATGAAAAGCAGGATCGCCTTCCAATCCAGCTCCTCTCAGTTTGGCTGCAACTTGCAAGGAAAGCGCTGCGATCTCCTCCATCCCAATCTGCAAATAACTGCTGTACTGATCGCCAAGCGATCCTAAATTGCGGCCAATATAAATGAATTCGTCCTCACCGTCGGTCATGCGTCCCACCTGTATGTCCAGCCCGGCTTGCCGCGCCGCCAGAATGCGCGGCTCGGCTTCGGATTCAATGGCCTCCCAAAGGCTTTCATCCCCGGAATCCACAGGGATCTTGATTCCATAGAAGACAAGAAAAGCATCCGCGCCCATAGCGATTGGCATCTCCCGTGCAGCCGTAGGATTGTAGCAAATGCTGCATAGCAAACTATTCGGACGCCAATCAGCTCACGGCGAGTAAGAACTCGCTGCCAATACTAGTTGCTTTTCTTCGCTGCTTCGCTCATCACTTGCGAGGTCGGCTTGAGCGCTTTACGGATCCTGCGCTCCACCACGCCGGGCAAGGTATGATACATGCTGATGAACAGCGAATAGATCCGTGGAGTCACTATTTCTCTTTTGTGCTTGAGCAAACCTTGCAACGTGGCTTGGGCGACGACTTCAGGTCCCACTGCATATTTCACTGATGAGCCAACGCGCTCCGCGTGCCTGCCTTTGACCATGTTCTTCACAAAATCTGTGGCAATGTAGCCCGGACAAACCGTGAGCACGTTGATGTTGTGCCGCAGCAGTTCCATGCGTGCTGCTTTGCCGATGGCATTCATGGCGTGCTTGGTGGCCGCATAGCCGGACATATAAGGCGTTGAAATGTGTCCTGAAACCGAGGAGATATTCACAATATCGCCGCCGCCCTGCTTCTTCATCACCGGGATCACAGCCTGCATGCACTCAATCGCGCCGAACAAATTTGTATCGAACATGCGGCGCAACTCGGTCATATCCATGTCAGCTACAGCATCGTTCAAGCCAAAGCCGGCGTTGTTCACAAAAATATCAATGCGGCCAAATTTGGCGATTACAGCCTGCACCAGCGCATCCACATCAGCGCGCTTGCTTACATCGCAACTGACGCTCAGAGTGTTGCCGCTTCCGCCTCCGATGCGCTGCTCTGCCGCTTTCGTCCGCGCCAGATCACGAGCGCACAGCACCACATTGGCGCCCTCTGCAAGAAACAGCTTGGCAATTGCTTCACCAATGCCCATGGAAGCGCCGGTAATCACCGCTACTTTGTCTTGAAGTTTCATGCGAGTTTTGTAGTTTGTAAACGTATTTAAGTCAAGCCAGCGGACGACCTATTTCGGTGAGAGGGAACCAGCGATCCTCAAAAAAATCAAATCTCCGATTGCATGCTATTACCCGATGTCCCGATTGCTTCTCCCTGCTATAGAATGAACTTGTGCCTCTCTTGCCGCTATTTCCGCTGGAAATTGTGCTCTTCCCCGGGACGCCGCTCCCTCTCCACATCTTTGAACCGCGTTACAAAGAAATGATCGCCGAGTGCCTGGAGCAGAAGCGCGCGTTCGGCATGGTGCGGGTGAAAGAGAATGCGCTTGCCTCAGTCGGGTGCTCGGCCACCATCCTCAACGTGATCAAGAAATACGATGACGGGCGGCTCGACATCGCAGCCGAAGGCCAGAAGCGCTTTGAGATTGAAACCCTGAATCAGGAACGCTCATTCCTTCAGGGCGAAGTCACTTACTTCGAAGATGAGCCATCGCAAGTGGAAAAGGGATCACGGGAAACGCTGATCCAGTTGCACGAGCAGCTTTTTGCTATCCTGGGGCAGACCGTTGAAATTGAAGAGGACGCGCCTTCACTCTCATTCCATTTGGCCGGCGAACTGCCAGTTGACCTGGATTTTAAGCAGGCGCTGCTGGAGATGAAATCAGAGGCGGAGCGGGTTGAGACCCTTACCGAATATTACCGCGCCACCATTCCCAAAGTGGAAAAGACATTGCTCGCGCGCCAGCGCGCCAGCGGCAACGGCCACGTGCAGTGATACTTTTTGTCTGCGGCGTATAATGCTTTTCAGAGGCCCTTCATGAATCTTCCCCGTACTCTGGGCGAACTCAGGAAAAGTTCTTTTTCTGAGCAGAGACTGCGCATGCGCAAGGTAAAAGACGAACTCCGGGAAAACCTGATAGCCCGGCTGCGCGGAAGCGAGTCTATTTTCCCCGGCATCATTGGTTATGACGATACAGTTGTTCCCCAGCTAGTGAACGCCGTGCTCTCACGGCACAACTTTATTCTGCTTGGCCTGCGCGGACAGGCCAAAAGCCGCATTCTGCGCGCCCTTACGGTGTTGCTGGACCAGTATCTGCCCTACCTCGCAGGCTGTGAAATTCACGATAATCCTTATGATCCAATCTGCAAGCGCTGCCGCGAATTGATTGTCCGCGAAGGCGACAATACGCCGATCGCTTATCTCACGCCCGAAGATCGCTATGTGGAAAAGCTGGCGACGCCGGACGTGACCATCGCCGACCTGATTGGTGATGTTGATCCAATCAAAGCCGCGCGCGGCGGCCACGATCTCTCAAGCGAGATGACCGTGCATTACGGGTTGCTGCCCCGAGCGAATCGCGGCATCTTTGCCATCAATGAGTTGCCTGATCTCGCCGGAAAGATTCAGGTTGGGCTGTTCAACATCATGCAGGAAGGCGATGTGCAGATTAAAGGCTATCCGCTGCGCCTGCCTCTCGATGTTGCACTGGTCTTCACCGCCAACCCTGAGGACTACACGGCGCGCGGCAAGATTGTTACGCCGCTCAAAGATCGCATCGGGTCAGAGATTCGCACGCACTATCCGGCCACGCTGGAAGAGGGCATCAGCATCACGCAGCAGGAAGCCTGGCTGCGGCGCGATGGCCTGGAACTGCATGTCCCCAAATACGTGCGTGAAGTAGTGGAGCGTGTGGCTTTCCTGGCGCGCGAAGACAAGAAGATCGACAAACGCTCCGGCGTGAGCCAGCGTCTGCCCATCAGCGTGCTGGAAAATGTGATTTCCAATGCCGAGCGGCGCGCCCTGCGCAGCAATGAGAAGACAATTGTTCCGCGCATTGGCGACGTTTACGCAGCCCTGCCTTCCATTACCGGCAAGCTTGAGCTGGAATATGAAGGCGAGATGCGCGGCGCGGACACCGTGGCGCGTGAACTTATTCGCACCGCCGTGGCCAAAACTTACGACACCTATTTCAAAGACCTGAACATGCAGCAAGTGGTGCAATGGTTCGAACTGGGTGGCGAGATCAAGCTGGCCGATACTGCGAGCGCGCAGGAAATCCTTGAAGGTCTTAAGAACATTCAGGGCCTCACGGAAAAACTTGCGCCCGTAGGCATCAAACCTAAGGAGAAACCTGAAGTGCTGGTTTCTGCCGCTGAGTTTGTGCTGGAAGGCCTGCACGCGCACCGGCGCATTGGACGGACCGAAGAACGCGTCTTCAGCGCAGAAAAGCAGCCCAAGCGGGCTGAGCGTCCGTTTGAGCGGGGCGATGATGAGCCGCCGGTGATGCGGAATCGGAGACCGTATAACTAAAGCAACAAACTTCGCCGCTGATTTGCGCAGATGATCGCAGATCAAAAAAGTCAGCCGCGAATCAACGCGAAATACGCGAATTGGATTGTGAGATCGAATCACTTGTTTGCTGAATGCTGATGGCTGATCGCCGAGTGCTTCCATGAAGTACACAAAGTACACTAAATACGTCGCCGACCTTGCAGACGAGATGAGCATGGAGGACCTGCTCAATGCGCTCTCCGACTATCTGCTTGAATCGGGCTTTCACAGCGACTCAATGTACTTCCAGCAAATGGATGAGCACACGCTGGATGCTTTGCGCCAGGCCATCCAGCAGGCGCTGGAGATGGGCGCCTTTCTCGATGAAGAAATGCGCGAACGCCTGGAACAGATGCAGATGGAAGGCACGGTAGAAGAGTTGATTGAGCGCCTGATCGAGCGAATGCAACAGGAAGAGTTGATCTCCATCGACCAGCCACACGATCCTTCACGCCCCTCAACCTCGCCAGGCCAGACCGGCGAAGCACAACAGCAGGCGCGCTTTGAGATCACGGACAAGAGCCTGGACTTTCTCGGCTTCAAGACGTTGCGCGATCTGCTGGGCTCGCTCGGCCGCTCCAGCTTCGGACGCCATGATACACGCGACCTGGCCACCGGCATCGAATCCAGCGGCGCATCCAAGCCTTACGAATTTGGCGACACGCTGAATCTCGACATTACTGAGACGCTCTCTTCCGCCATCCAGCGTGAAGGGCTGCATCTGCCCATCAACATAGAATACTCTGATCTGCAGGTGCACCAGTGCGAGTATCAATCGTCCTGCGCGACCGTAGTGATGCTTGATTGTTCGCACAGCATGATTCTCTATGGTGAAGACCGTTTCACCCCGGCCAAGAAAGTTGCCATGGCGCTCTCGCACTTGATTCGCACGCAGTATCCCGGCGATTCGCTGTCACTGGTTTTGTTTCATGACTCAGCAGAGGAAATGCCGATCTCGCAGCTTGCGCGGGTTAAGGTCGGGCCGTATTACACCAACACGCGTGAAGGCCTGCGCCTGGCCCAGCGAATCCTGCAACGCCAGCGCAAAGACATGAAGCAGATCGTGATGATCACTGACGGCAAGCCCTCAGCACTTACGCTGGAAGACGGCAGGATTTATAAAAATGCTTTCGGACTGGATCCCCTCGTGGTCAGCCAGACGCTGGAAGAGGTTTCACGCTGCAAGCGCCAGGGCATCATGATCAACACATTTATGCTTGCTTCCGACTATGGCTTAGTGCAGTTTGTGCAGAAGGTCACCGCAATGTGCAAAGGCAAGGCCTATTTCACTACTCCGCAAACGCTCGGCCAGTATCTGCTGATGGATTACATGTCACGGAAGATGAAGACGATTCACTGAGCTATTCAAAATCTCCGCTGTCCTTCTTCGCTCCAGCAGTCTCATGCACCACGTCCTTCACCATCTGGCGGCGGAAGCGGTCTGCCTGTCGGGTGGCCAGTACGCGTACGCGGCGAGCAGGCAGCGTGACTGGATCGATCTTCTCAAATCGCCCGCGCTCGATTTCAACGTCAAAGCGAAACCAGTCACTGCGATAGAGACGGCCAGCAGAATAGAAGCTGACGGAAGCGGCAATCGTGCCTTCAAAATCGTTGCCCGTGACAGCCAAGATGCGATTACCTATATGCTGCGTCCAGGCGTTACCACCGACGAGCGGATCATTCAAATATTGGCGCTCGAAAGGCATGGCGTGCGTCATGGTGCGAAGCTGAACAAGCTGCAGCAGCACAGAAGCACGAGCCAGGTTAGTGATAATGATCCTGGCATCGGACGTAGAGGCGCGCTCAAGCCGGACATGCAACTCCGGCGCCCACTCGCGCTCAAACTGCTCACGCGAGAGTTCCAGCCCGTGGTCGGCGGCTTTGGCATAGCGGAGCGTGGCCCGCGCCAGCACCACGCTCAGAATCGTGGTCACAATGGTTGCCGCCACCGGAACATATTCCAGCAGAGTGCTATAGGGCACGTGAGCCATTATTGCCAGAAGCGCTGCGAATGGCATGAAGCCAAGGTTATCTACATTCGCTGGTTTTCAGCAGATGCGAGACGTGTATGGGCTTTGGTAATGGCAGAATCGGCGTAAGCGTTTGAAAATAAAGCGAGGAGCCGTGCAGGCTCCCAGCATAACTCTTTATCCCTATAACGATAGGGAATTGCGAGGTCTTATCCTTCTTTTTTCACAGCAGCCTCAGCGGCCAGAAACCCGATCTTGGAATGGGTTCCATCGCAGAATGGTTTATTGGTCGACGCGCCGCACCGGCAAAGCGCGACCGCGGTTCTTCCGCTAATGTCCACTTTGTTGCCATCGGCGTCAGCGATTTCCAACTGGCTCAGGTCTCCGCTGAGCACATAAGGTCCGGTCTTTTTGATTAGGACGTTGATTGCCATTCTTCCTCCAGTAAATTTTATGTTGAAACAATCTAAATTGTGCGACTGGTAGTATGCAAGACTAGAAAAATTTCGTAAATGACTAAATTGGTAATTGAAGTTCTGAATCGGAAATAGTTATACACCGCTTGATTCTCAGACCCGGAACTCTTTAAATTACCAATCAAATTACCAAATCGGGAATGACCGTTCTCATAACATTTGGTTTATAGGGATTCCTCGCTCCATCGGAACAAGCCTGCTACCGCTTTTTGAACGCCACATTAACCAACAGCTTGTCACCTTCAATCTCCACCACATTGCAAAAGGTGCGTTCGCCGCGACGAGTAAAATCGAGACCTACGCGGCTGCCGCCGACGCGCAGGTTGCGAATGCTCAGTTGGTCCATGAATGGCGGCAGCTCAGGATTCACAATGTTCAGCTCCTTGCGCGGTGCGCTTGGCCGTATGCCAAGCACAGAGGTCAGCAGCAGAAACACCGCGCCGGAAGCCCAGGCCTGCGGCGAACAGGAAACAGGATATTGCACCGGCCCGTCATGCTCGCGCCGGTGAATGCCGCAAAACAGCTCCGGCAAACGATAGTCGCGGAATGAGAGCGCCGCCTCAAACAAAGTAGAAAATACTTTATTGGCTGGTTCGCGAAATTCGTAGAGCGCCATGCCGTGGGCGATGATGGAATTATCATGCGGCCACACTGACCCGCGGTGATAGCTCAGGGGATTGAAGACGCGCTCGTCGCGTGCCATGGTGCGCCATCCCCAGCCGGAAAATAAATCTTCGCGCATAAAGCGTTGCGTGATTGTCCTGGCCCGTTCCTGCGGCAACATGCGGGTAAAGAGAAGATGGCCGGGGTTTGATGCAATTACCTGGGTCTGCCGCTTCTCAGCATCCAGCGCCATGGCATAAAAGCCAAACTTCGGCATCCAGAAGGCTTTTTCAAAGCGCTTTTGCATTTCCGCGGCATCGCGCTTCAATTTGTCGGCTGTGCGGGTATCACCGAAAGAGCGCAGCAGAGACGCCATGCGGTACTTGGCCTCATACACGTAGCCTTGCACCTCGCACAGCGCAATAGGCGCGCGGGCAACTTCACCATCGCGATGCATGATGGCGTCCCAGGAATCTTTCCAGCCCTGATTCGCCAGCCCACGCGGCGAACGCCGCAGATACTCAATAAAACCATCTCCATCGAGGTCGCCATACGCGTCAATCCACTCCAGCGCGCGATACGCGTGCGGCAGCATCTCTTTTACCAGGTGCTCGTCGGCCGTCCAATTGAAGACCTCGCTCAGCAGGATAAGCCAGAGTGGGGTTGAATCCACCGAGCCGTAATAGGGACCAAACGGCATCTCGCCTGCGCGCGTCATCTCCCCTTCGCGATACTCATGCAAAATCTTTCCCGGCTCTTCATCGCGCCAGTCATTCTTTTCCTTGCCCTGGTGTACAGCCAGCACGCGCAGCGTATCGGCAGCAAGCTCCGGGTTCAGCAACAGTGATTGATATGAGGCAATGATGGAGTCCCGGCCAAACATGGTGGCGAACCAGGGAATGCCCGCGGCCACCACGTGCTCTTTTGCTTCAGGAATGCGCAGGGCATGAAAATCGCTTTTGCAGGTAGAAACCATCTGCTTAAAAATGCTGTTGCTCGATTCAAAATGAGTGGAGCGAGATTCCCAGTCAGAAAAGGCCTCACGGCGTATACGCAGTTGCTGGGTAAAGTCCGGGCGTCCTGCGCGCGAGCGCCGGCCTTCCACTTGAGGAATTACCGTGGTGTGCAGTTGAAAGCGCTTGAAAGGCGGAAGGCGCAACTTCCAGCGGGCCATGGTTCCGTTCACTTGTTCCGGCGGCGGTGAAAGTTGAATAATGGTCTCGCGCGAGACATGGTCCAGCCCGCAGTAATGAAAAATGATGGAGTCATGGCGGACCACCGGCTGGAAATAGCGGCCTAGACGCTGGCGAGCTACTCCGCGCACCTGGAACACGTCCATATAATCGGCTTCGTAAGCCAACTCCACCGTTAATTCCAGTTCGTTGAAATTGAAATTTTCAAAAGAGAAATTGTCGTAAAGAACATCGGAGGCCAGCAGTTGCTCGCGGCGGATGTGCACCGTGTTCTCCGGAATTTCATAAGCTTCCCGGATGGTGCTCTTGCCTGTGGTCAACTCAATTTGGGAAGCAAACGTCTGCTCTGTGCTGGAGCTCAGCACAATCGTGCGATATCCATCCACACGCAGCTCCAACCGGCTGAGAAAACGAGTGTCATCATGGAAGAAGCCCACATCGGGCGCGCCGGGCGGCATGATATCGCCGGCGATGGTGGTGGAGAGAAAGGTCTTGCCGTCAATTAAGGTTAGGTTGTTGACCTTGCGGGGCTCTGCGTTCTGGTAAACAAGACGCGGCTCCGGATACGGCGCCGTGATCTCCACCAGATCAGACTGGGCAATGATCAACTTTGCGCTCATACGGAACCGGTTCCCTCGCTCTGCTCAGGGTTTTGACTGCGGACTCTTGAGCCACCCGTCAATTTTGCGCTCATGCCACGATCTGTTCCACCTCCGTAACCCCATCCTGCAAAATTTCAGTATAGAGATTGACGTAATCCTGGGTCATACGCTCAAGAGAAAAGAATTCTTCCATGTAAGCTCGTATCGAGTCGGGGTTAAAATGAAGATTCATTGCGTATCGCGCCAGGTCGTCGGTGTTAGCGCCCACATTCCCGCTCAATCCTTCCTTCACCACTTCGCTCACTGAGCCGCCCGGCAGTGCCAGAACAGGCGTTCCGCAGGCCATGGCTTCAATCATGACCAGGCCAAAAGGCTCATCCCATTGGATGGGAAATAACATGGCGAGCGAATTTCCCAACAGCTCGACTTTTTCAGGCAGATCCACTTCACCTACGTATTCAATGAATTTGCCATCCACGTGGGGCTTTACCATTGTCTCCCAATAACTCTGGTACACCGGCTGGATTTCGCCGGCGATCTTCAACGGGATGCCCGCCTTATGCGCGACCTCTATAGCCAAATGCGTGCCTTTAGGCGGGGCAATCCTGCCCAGGAAGCTCAGATATGGCTTCTTATGCTTTTGCACGGTATAGAGAGACGCGTTGATCCCGTGATGGATGGTTCGCATTCGGGGCATGCTGAGTTTATTGCGCTGGACATTACTGATGGTCACATACGATGCTTCCGGTACGCTCTCATAAAACTCAGTGAGCGCCGGATCATAAATGTGATGCACCGTATGCACCATGGGAATATCTATGAACCGGGCAAAGCTGAGCGCCGGTGCGCTGTTAACGTGGATAATGTCTGCCGTGCCGACCGCATCAGCAATGGCCCATGATGAGTGATTCAGGCTTTTTAGCGCGCATTCAACTTCACCGCACATTGGCCATTGGCTGCTGGGATAAAGCCAGCGTTTGGGAACTTCAACGGTTGATTCACCAATGGTATAGACGGTTACTTCCACCCCCTGCTGCTGAAGCCCTCGCCCCAATTCAGCGATAAATAGTTCCGTGCCTCCGTATTTTCTCGGAGGCACAGGCAAAAATGGCGGAGCAATGAGGGCGATTTTCATCGGCATGTATGGTTGTGAACTTAGGTAAGATGCGAAATCCAACTCTGGTGATCTCTTCAGACCCATCCGCGGCTGTGGAGATTATGCTTGCGCAAAAAGATGTGTGCGCTTTAATGCACAGTGGCTCTGCGCACAAGCAGCTTTGCCCGTGCTTATTTTGGCTACAGCCATCGCTGGGAGACAAGGGTTTGGCTGGAGTTAGGTGGCCAGCAACACCTTAGATTTTTTTTCTTTGCGGGCAGCAGCTTCCACTGCGCGCTCAAACTCGCAAGCCCGGACTTCGCTGGTGTGTGAAGCCAATACGCGTTCGCGCGCCGCGCGGCCAATGCGCTGCAGCTCAGACGGATCCAAATCCTTGATGTATCGAATCACATCCTGCGCGCTCATCGCAGGTAAGATTTCCTTCCCTGGTATGAAAAACGTTTTGAGCCCGGGCCAGTTGTCTGACACAATCGGCGTTGCACATGCTGCAGCCTCAAACAAACGCACTGATGGTGAATAACCGGCGATTACCATTTCCCGCCGGGTCACATTCAACGTCATGCGCGATCCGCAATAAAACTCGGCATGAGAACGCGGATCAAGGTGCATCATTCGCTCAACGTTGCTAGGCCATTCCAGGCTGGCAGGATACTGTGGCCCGGCGACAATAAACTTCTTTTCCGCAAGCGCGCGGGCCGGTGCACACAGCAGTTCTTCAATCTTGGGCTGGCGATCCTCTGCATACGTGCCCATGTAACTCAGGTCGCAGGCAAAATACGGATTGACGGGTAATTCACGATGTTTTTCCGGATCAACAGAGCAATAAAGCGGCACGGCAAAGGGCGTGCCCAGGTTCTGCTCAAGCTCGGCCAGCATGGGACCGCCGGTAAAGCTGAAATAAACATCAAGCTCAGGGAGGTGATCCTGGTGGAGATAATCAGTCTTGCCCTGGTCTTTCAGGCCCCTGATCGTAATGGGCGTATCAATGTCATAAAACGTTTTGACCGGAACATGCGAAGCCAGCATTTCTTCCAGAGCGGCAATGCCATCAGGAAAGTACGAGCCAACCATGGCAACGTCAGAATCTTCCAACTCTTTCCGTACGACCGGCAGGATTTCCTTCCAATCGTCAAAAAACTTTACTTCGCAATACGGCGGCTTCTCCAAGTCACGATTGTTCTGATACCACTCCAGATTGTGTTCAAAGAAAACAATGCGATGGCCGCGCCGATGCAATGCCTGGCACAGTGCCCGGTACGTGGTAGCATGGCCGTTGCCCCACGATGAAGTAATCGAAAGCCCGAAGATGGTTAGTTTCATAAATCAGCCATTAGCAGTAGCCATTAGCTCTTGGCTTTTGTGTTGAAGACCGAAACAGCGCAACCAAACGTTCGGCCTTCCAAAACGGAAACTCTTACGCGACTGGAACCTCAGCAATTTCTGTCAAAACGAACTACCTGTTTGCCATCGTGCTCATGGCAGCAAAGGCTTCAGCCACAATCGCATCAAACTCCTGCGCGCGCAAAGCGTATGTATGGTTGCGCAAAGCGCGCTGGAGCATATTGCCGCCAATTTCGCGCGCTTCAACCTCAGAAATATTGCGCAGATGTTCAACAATCTCTTCCGCGCTGCCAGCCACCAATATTTCTTTGCCGGGCATAAAAAACGTTTCAATTCCCGCCCAGCGATCAGTGATGAGGCACGCGCCCGCACCGGCAGCTTCAAAGATGCGTGTTGGCGGCGAAAAGCCAACATCTGCCATGGAATCGCGATTGATATTGAGCACCATGCGAGCAGAGCAGTTCACGCGATTGTGATCGCCGGTCCCAACATGACCGATGGAGCGGACGTTCGCGGGCATTCGCTTGCTCTCCCAGCCTTCTCCGCCCAGAGCAAAGATGAGTTCGGGAGCAAGCGTGGCTGCGCGGAAAAAAAATTCTTCTACGCGGCGTTCACGGTCCGGCAGTCGATGCCCAACAAATAGCAGATCGCAGGCCAGCGCCGGATCCGGGGGAACGGGATGGTGTGTCTCCGGGTCGAGAGCGTTATAAATCGGATGACAGTTTCGCGCGCCCAGCCGCGTATAGTGATCTACCACGGGTGGGCCACCGCCATAAGTAAAGATAAAGTCGTATTCGGGAATCAGCGAGCGAAAAGCGTCTTCCTGATTCGTTTCTACGCGGGCCAGGGTCGCCGGGGCATCCACGTCCCAAAAAGCTACGCTGGTTCTATTGGAGCGGCACTGCAACACTTTTTCTTCCAGAAGCTCATCAAACACGCCGACGCCGCTGTGCTTAACCACCAGATCGCCTTCAGCGGCCTGCGCCAGCAATGCAGGAATATCATCGGCGTTCTTATAGACAATGCTCTGGACATAGGAAAAATCGCCGGAATCGCGCTTTTGCTGGCGGCCATAGGCATCAGGTTCGGCAAAGGTAATCTGATGGCCAAGCGCATGAAGCTGCTTGTAAATACCGCGGTAATACGTGGCCGCGCCGTTCCAGTAAGACGATGTGATGCTGGAACCAAAAACAAAAATCCTCATGCCGCGATCTCCTCATAAATTGAAAGCAACTCTTGTGCGCGATGCGCGCAGGTGTGGCGCCGATGGATTGTTTGCAATCCATTTTCCGCCAATTGGTGGCGTGCCCTTGCATCCTGCAGGAGATGATGCAGCTCCGCCGCCATCTCCTCGCCATTATTGACCACTACATAATCCTCTCCTGGGCGGAACAATTTTTCTTCATCACTCCAGGGCGAGCATACCAACGGAATGCCGCATGCCAACGCTTCAAAAACCCGAATGGTGGGGATGCCAGCCAGGCCATTGGCATATTGCCGGCGCGGAATATGGAGCGCAACAAGACTTTCCGCGTACACTTGCGGTGAAAAAAGATTAGGCAGGTAGCCGCGATATTCAATATTGGCGTCGTGCAGCTTCTGAACCGCCAGCTCTGGATAGCGGACGCCATGCACCACCACACGAAGATCGGGCATGGCTGCTGCCGGCGAGATCAGAAATTCCTCCAGCTCATGGGTCCGCTCTTCGTCACCCCAATTGCCAATCCACACCGCGTCAATTGATTTCTTGCGGCGCAGCGGATGGAACTGCTTCACGTCAGCAGCCTCATGGAAAGTCCACGCGCGAGAAACCCCAAAACCATCAGCATAGATGCGGCGAATCGCTTCACCAAAGGCCAGCACGCCATCCACCAGGTGCAAGTGAAATTTCAAAATCTCAGCGGCGTTGGTATAGGCGCGATGATGGCTATCATGGAACAGCGCTTTGAACCCGTGCTTCTCCTTCAACGCAAGCACGCTGTTCACTACCAGCGGATCGTTCCACTCGTGCAGCAGGACCAGATGCGTATCCTTGAGTTCGTCGTCAAGAAAGTGCTCAAACTGTTCATCGCCAGGCTTGTAAAAACGGATGTCAAGCTCAGGATAGATGCGGCGAAAGCAATTGATAGCCTCAACCGCGCGGTCGCCTTCATGCTTCATGAGGTTGTTGAGCGACCACGAACCTAAATCCTCATAGCAGTGCACACAATGTCCCATGCGCACCAGCTCACACATCAACCCGCGCAAAAAGTGCGCGTTGCCGTGATTCCAGTCTGAGATCAGCGAGTGAGCAAACAGAGCGATCTTGAGCTGCTGTTTCATGCGCTGAGTGCCCGCTCCGGAGCCAGGGCCTGGTACAGGCTCATGTAATCATCCACCATGCGTTCAGCAGAAAAAAATTGCTGTGCGCGACGATATGCAAGGTTGGCTTGATGGCGTCGCAAGTTGGGATCGCGCACCAGAAGCTCGACGGCATCATGCAAACTCTGGGCGTCATTGTTGCGGAAAAAGACGGCCGCGCCGTCCCATAGCTCGCGAAATGGAGGAATGTCACTGGCCACCAGCGCACAGCGGGAGAGCGCTGCTTCCAACGGCGCAAGTCCAAACGGCTCATACTGTGAGGTAGCGGCGTATATGCCTGCGCGGCCAAGGGTCTGCGCCAACTGTTTTTCGTCCTGCTCAGGCTCAAGATGCACGTTAGGACTGATGGTCTCTGCAGCGAAAACGTCGCCTTGCACCTCAGGATGCTGATTAGAGCCAACAATATGAACCGGCGCTGGCAGATCCTGGCGCAAAAGCAGAGAGACATTCTTGCCGCTGTCCCACAGCCGCCCCACGGTGACGATGTTTTCTTCCTTCGTCATGTGTGGATTGAACAACGCGGGCGTCCGCCCGTTGTACATCACTGAACCTGCCGCTGGCTTGCCATAGTGGAGCACGATCTGCTCCAGCATCCAGCGTGAAGGTGCAACCACCGCGGTTGCCGATTGCAGCCCGCGCAAAACTATCTGCCGGTACCAGCGCACCCAATCTGTTTCCGGCGGCTGCTTTCGCTGAACGGCCATCCACCAGCTCACTACGTCACTGTGGGCAACTACCACGCGCGGCACATCGCACTCCAAGGCCCCGTAGTAATACTGACTGAAGTGCAGAAGATCAGGCTTGCTTTCCTCGATCACGGCCTGCAGGTACTGCGCAGAGGCGATCATATCGGCTTCAGAATCCAGCATCCACTCCAGTTTGAATGCCGTGGGCCGGTAATCAAGGTTTTTCAGGCTATCCATCCAGCGCGTCTGCGCGACGGTGGGAATGTTGCCAAAGCTGACCAGAGTGACTTGTTCACCGCGGCGAACCAGCCCGGTCACCAGCTCTTGTGTGTATGTCCAAACGCCGCCAATCGTATCAGCGGTGACTAAGATGTGCATGCTCCAGTTCCTCAAGTGGGATGGGGGTCTGTTCCTGGATGTCGCTGTAGCCTCGAGCAGCGAACATGGATGTGTAGTGGCGGTGGGCGCGTTCCCACGCCATATCGTCGGGCGGAGCAGCAAAGGTCTGGGTATAAAGCGGGCTTCCTGGAAATGGGAACATGGGC
>DASTCT010000163.1:0-42736 GCA_035710845.1 Candidatus Angelobacter sp. | reverse complement strand
TTCAAAACGCGCTGTGTCATCGGCATCAGAGCCGTGAATAGCGTTCTGCTCGATGCTGGAAGCCCACTTCTTGCGCACGGTTCCCGGCTCAGCGTTCGCGGGATTGGTAGCACCCATGAGCTTGCGCAGGTCGGCGATGGCGTTATCTTTTTCCAGCGCTAACACTACGATTGGGCCGCTGGACATGAACTTGGTTAATGAATCAAAAAACGGACGGCTGGCGTGGACCGCGTAAAATCCTTCGGCCTGCTGTTTGGTAATTTCCAGCATTTTCATGCCGATGATCCGGAAACCCTTTTCCTGGATCATGTGAAGAATATCGCCCGTGGCGCCTTTGGCTACCGCGTCTGGCTTCACAATGGAAAATGTGCGTTGCAGTGTTTGCATTCCTGGTTAGTCTCTCCTGACTTCAATGTTTGTTGTTTGAGCCGCACAAAGCAAGCGCCTCTATACTTTGGCTGTTCCAATCCTATCGAGCAGCGTCTGCGCCATCATAGCGGGCGATTTCGCCACAGCAATTCCCGCAGCTTCAAGCGCCTTGATCTTTTCGGTTGCAGTTCCATGTCCGCCGGAGATAATTGCTCCCGCGTGGCCCATGCGGCGTCCCGGCGGCGCAGTCTGCCCGGCGATGAACGAGACCACCGGCTTCTTGACGTGCTTCTTCACATACTCGGCAGCGGTCTCTTCCGCATTGCCGCCAATTTCGCCAATCATGATGATCGCATGCGTTTCCGGGTCTTCATTAAAAAGCTTGAGCGCATCGACAAAACTTGTACCGATGATAGGATCGCCTCCGATGCCAATCGCCGTAGATTGGCCGATACCGCGCCGCGTAAGCTGGTACACGGCTTCATAGGTCAGCGTGCCCGAGCGGGAAACAATGCCGATGTTTCCTTCTTTATGTATGTGACCGGGCATGATGCCGACCTTGGCCTTGCCTGGAGAAATAATTCCAGGGCAATTCGGCCCAATCAACCGCGACTTGCCTTTGATCTTTAGAAAATCGTAGGCACGGACCATATCCAGCACGGGAATACCCTCTGTGATGCTGATAATTAACGGAACCTCAGCGTCAATAGCCTCTAAAAGAGCGTCAGCCGCAAACTGTGGTGGAACAAAAATAATGGTGGTGTTGGCGCCGGTCTTCTCGCGACACTCAGCCACAGTATTAAAGATGGGCCAGCCCTCATGCGTGGTGCCGCCTTTGCCCGGCGTTACTCCGCCGACGATGTTGGTACCGTAAGCCGCACAAGTCTTGGCGTGGAACGTGCCCTCACGCCCGGTTATACCCTGGATCATCAGCCGCGTGGATTTATCAACTAGAATCGCCATCTTTATTTTGTCGCTCCGCTTCAACCCGCTACACGATTTTTGTAATCCGCGCGAATTCTTCCGCGCTTGTTGCAACCGGCTCGGCGCGCAAGCCGCCCCGCCGACGCTCTCTATCTGCCTCCTGCGGCTGCAACCACTTTTTCCGCTGCATCTTTCATCGTCTCTGCCACCTGAAAGTTAAGGCCGGATTTCTGCAGAATCTCGCGCCCCTGCTCAACATTCGTTCCTTCCAGTCTCAGGACCAGCGGCAACTTCAAATTTGTAGCCTTTGCGGCTTGCACTACACCATCAGCCAGCGTATCCACACGCAAAATGCCGCCAAAAATGTTGATCAAAATCGCTTTCACATTTTTGTCACTCAGCAGGATCTCAAACGCATGACCAATCTGCTGCGCGTTCGCGCCGCCGCCGACATCGAGAAAATTCGCCGGCGAACCACCCGCATACTTGATGATGTCCATCGTTGCCATGGCCAAGCCAGCGCCATTCACCAGACAGGCAATGTTGCCATCCAGCTTGATGTAGTTCAGGTTGTACTTTGAAGCTTCCACTTCCAGCGGATCTTCTTCGCTAATGTCGCGCAGCTCTTTCAAATCCTTGTGGCGATAAAGCGCGTTATCGTCAAAGCCAAACTTGGCGTCGAGCGCGAAGACTCGGCCATCAGTGGTGGTGATAAATGGATTGATCTCGCACAGCGAAGCATCGGTATCAACGAATGCGCGATACAAGCCCGTCATCAGCTTGATTGCTTCATTCACCTGCTCCGCTTTTAGTCCCAGCCCAAAAGCCAGTTTGCGGGCATGAAAAGCCTGGAACCCGATGGTTGGATCAATGGTCTCTTTCAGAATTGCATTGGGGTCTTTGGCCGCGACCTCTTCAATCTCCATGCCGCCCGCTGCCGACGCCATAAACACCGGGCGCGCGCTGGCACGGTCCACCACAATGCCAAGATAAAGTTCGCGCTCAATGGGCAGCGTCTCTTCAATCAGCAACCGCTGGACAATCTTTCCTTCCGGCCCAGTCTGGTGCGTCACCAGCCTCATGCCCAGAATCTTGTCCGCCCACGCCTTGGCTTCTTCCAGGTTCTTGGCCACCTTCACACCGCCGCCTTTGCCGCGTCCGCCGGCATGGATTTGGGCCTTCACCACCACGCCTTTTGCGCCTTCTTCAAACAGCCGGTGCGCGGCCTTTTCCGCCTCAGCGCGCGTCAGGGCCACCTCACCGCGGGGCACGGCCACGCCATATTTAAAGAGAATTGTCTTTGCCTGGTACTCGTGAATTTTCATGATTGGGGTTCTACTGATGAAGCGTTCTTACAGCGGACTTTAAGCGCTTAAGGCAAACAAACGATTTTATAGGACTGCCGACTCCTTCGGCAAACCTCCCTCACTGGTTTTTCGCGATCACCCGATTTAGGGAGCTCTCACGGAAAATTTGCCTGGGCTGACCTCATGCTTCAACGATACAGTCTCCCCGCAGCGTAGAAGAGCACGGCTTCAGCGGATGCTCGCTCATGCTCTCTCCACGCAGCGTGGAAGAGCACGGCTTCAGCCGTGCGTAACAGCGCAATTCCGATGATGCGCCGAGGAAGCCCGCAGCCGTCAGGCGAGGGCGACCCGAGGCGCAAAAGCCCATGCCGATCGCTCATTGCGAAACTCACAGCGGTCTCTTCCAGATTTGCTCGACATTCTGCAACTCGATTACCTCCAGCGGGCAGTCCGGCCAGTTATGCCGCCAGCACACAATCAGTTCGCAGCCGCTAATCGGATGCATGTGGGCTAAAAAATTTCGGCTCTCGTATTCCAGTTCAATTCTCACCCATCGCCAACGTCCTCCTCCAATGTGGCGTAGTGCTGTGCAGTCCGGAAATCCCGTTTGTACCTGCAGCATTGAAAAACCAAGCTCTCGCGCCACGCTGCCAAACGCAAACAGCACCCCCTGTTCATTGATCGGTGCACACATCAGCGGCGTATGCATCGGCGGTCCAAATACTGGCTGGCTGTCCGTAACCATTCGCCAGTCCACTGGCGCGTGGATCGCCGCCGCTGACGTTCGTGCCGCATCCTCACTTACCTTCTGCCTGTTCTCAATCATCTCCAGCACGTCTTTCCATTCCTCTCCCAGACCTTCGTGCCGGGCATACTGCAATAAACCCGCAGGCATTTGGCTCCAGCTCTTAAAACGCCTTAACAGCGGGCGGACACTGTATCGGCCTTCATAATCTGCCATCGTTGGAATTTTCCCCAGCCGCCGCACCACCTTCCCCCAGTCCTCAAACAACGCCTTCAGGCTCACCACGCATCCTGGCCCGCCTCGCTCCAGGCCGCTTTCGAACAGTAATCGCGTGTAGGTGCCAAAATTAATCCGCACTTGGCGCGGGCTGATATTTGTATGGCTGCGAAAGTCGCTCAGGGTCGGCACATGCCCCATCTCCTCCGCGCACTTTTTCACCGCAGCAATAATCTCTTCCTTGCTCATTTTTGTGTCTCCCAAAAAAATCGTGGCGGGTGCCCCATCCTTTGCGGCCCCGCCATTTTCCTCAAGTTCAACCAATCTTTCACGGCCGCAAAGGGTGGGAAACAGCGATTTACCTCGCACTTACATACGCCTTCCCCAGCCCTCCCACACCTTCCACTTCCTTGATCTCCCCTGCCTCTTTCATTCTTTTCAGCGTGTTGTGGATCGGTGGCATCACATGGGCATACTTCTCCAGGTCGTATCCCATCTCGGCCAGCCGGTCTCTCACCCCCGTAGGCGTCAACGGCAGTATGAGCGGCTGCCGAAAAATCCACCGGATCGCCTCCGTCAGCCCCATCTCCTGCCCTGCCGTCTGCTCGCTTTCCTGCTTTAACTGCTTGATCTTATTGGCGATCTCCGGTTCTAGCTCCTCGCCAGCCACTTTCGCAAGCTGTTCCACAATTGGCACCCAATGTGAAATCTGACTCTTAACGTCAGACTCCTGCTGCAGCAGCTCCAGCAGCCGTTCTCGGGCATATTTGAGAAGCACAGACGCTGTTTCGTCAGTCATTATATATATTTATACATAAACGTTCATAAATGTCAACAATTATTTCACGTATTGATAATAGTATAATTAAGACTTATGGGTTGGCTCCTCTGATCTGTTCAACCTAAATGCCTAAGGAGGGTTCGTGTGCGCTGAGTTCAATGTCGATGGGATTGAGGAGGAATTTCTCAAATTTGCATGGTTAAATCTTCGACCAGAGGACCGAGTTCGAATTCTTGAGAAATCACCAAAAACCTTCTGGCTGTTTGGGGCCGGCGCTTCACACCACTATAGTTTTAATGCATTCGATGTGCCAGTTCCTCTTGCTTCTGGTTTTTTCAAGGCCTTTCATCGCCTCCCAACTTCACAAGGGTTCCAAGCTCATGTTGGTCCTTTAATTTCCTTTTTGGAACATTATCGTGGAGTACCGCCGGACAGAGTGGGTGAGTGGGATGAAAACATCGAATATTTCATGACGTCGGTTGAGAAAAAATTGGAGGAGATACGGGAGAAGAAGAAAGAACGGGAATTAACGCCTGAGGAATTTGGGGATGCTTTTTCGTATGGAACCGTTTTCAGCAATATGGCCTTCATTTTCGCAAATGTCTTAAATGAAGCTCAAAACGGACCATCAATGTCACTCTACCGTAACCTCCTCGAATTATCGGGCCCCCACGACCTATTTGTGACATTCAATTGGGATACTCTCCTTGACCGAGCACTTATCGACACTGGAGGATGGGACCCGAATGTCGGATACGGGCTGAGATTTCGGGCTGTGATGGATGGATCGTGGAAAGATACTCTTGAAGGTAAGCCGAAATTTACGACTAACTGGAAATTGCTTAAACTCCATGGATCAACGAATTGGCTAGTCCCGTACATGAATGTGGATTTTGATTCCTGGGAATACAAATCGCTTGTTCCGGACGCCGACGAAGTATTCCTTTACTGGCATTCTTCACTTCCCTACGCAACTCACAAGAATCGTTGGACTGGAGGATATGTGCCAACCACATATTGCTACTATCCTCCGAACATACCTGCACATTTTTTTACTGAAAAGCAGCTTTCACCCAAACCCGGCTACGTTTTCGTGAAATCTACTCCCAAATTCTTAGCTGCCTTCAAAGAAGAGGATCCGGAAGGAATACCGTCATCACCCATTTTAATTACACCGGTTCGACAGAAAAAATACGACACTTACAGACTCTCCATCCAGAGTCTCTGGACGCAAGCTGTGAAGGGCCTAGAGGATTGCCACAGACTTGTTATTGTCGGTTATTCATTTCCCCCTACTGACACTAGAGCTCTTGATCTTTTCAGGGCATTTCTGGCTGCCAAAGGCCAAGAAATTGATGTCGAAATAGTTTCTCCTGACGTGAAGGAGATTGCTCATAGAATTGGCGAGGACCATCTCGATAAGGCTAAGACGGTTCAACTCCACGACATGAAATTAGAGGAATATACAGAGCTTTTATCAGAAATGTTACCAGGCTTAATGCGCCAGGCAGCAGATGCTAACCCTGAAATCCTCGATTGGCTTAAGAGGATTTATTTTTCTAGCAAGCGCCCCCAATCTGAATTTAAGTCTGAATGGTCCATTTCGCGTTGAGGACAAATAGAACGTATTCTTTACCGATCCCCCGTCCCGCTTCGGCGGGACGACTTGAAAATAGCCCGGCACGTTTCCGAGGGCGCGGAGCACGCGCCGAGGAATTAGTGCCGGGTAAGCAAAGAAAAATATCCTTCCTCACTGCCGTAGGCTTGCGCGCAGCGCAACGGAGCGCAATCAAGATCGCCACATATAATGCCTTGGCGTAGGAGAACGACGATGAACTTGAGATACCTGGGTGACGCATTGGACCACTGGAAAGGTTCTCTCTTTGAATCTCTTCAAAACGCGAATGTGCTCGCTAATTTTGCCGTTGATCCTATGTGCACTGATCCCGAGGCTTGGCAGTCATCTGACTTTTCGTTTTATGCTCGGCTGCTACACATCCGCGCGGAGCAAATCGTGAGGCACGAACACACATTACGCGAGCGAAAAGCTTACTTTACCGAAATCAAACACCAAGGAGACCTTTTCCTGGACCCTGATACGGGAATTTCTACGAGCGCAACAAACAGCCAATATCTGCGCCCACGCGAAATCGGCGAACTGCTCGAGCGGGTTTTTGAACGGATTTTAGTTATTTACCAACATGTCCGTGCCCAGAAATGTGCGATTCGTATCGACAACGTTATATCGGCAGTCGAGTCTCGGATAGATAGGTTTCGCTGGTGTTCCTATGAATCACCTACGGTTGCAATGCTTTTCATGTCGCGTTCGTCACGGATTCACGAAGTGGTCGATCATTTCAAAACGATCTTAGGAAAGCATGCGGAGACCCGTATTCGCGGTTCACACCTGATCGACATTGCCAGTTCGGCCTCAGTGTAGGGGATTTTTCTGAATCGTGGATGCGCCTGCCGTCAGCAACACACGGTTCTCGCCGCTTCCAGCACCCTCCCGCAATCTTCGCGGCTCACATCATTGTGCGTGACAAAGCGCATCTGCTCCTGATCGATTCCTGCGGCCAGAACTTTTTTCTCGCCCAGCTTGCGGCTGAATTCGGTAGTGTCCATGCCTGTGCCAGAGATGTTGAAAACCAGAATGTTGGTCCGCACCTTCTTCGCATCAATCTTGATGCCCTTGATCTCCGCTAGTCCTTCGGCCAGCAGCTTTGCGTTGTCATGATCTTCTTGTAGGCGCGCCGGCATCTTTTCCAGCGCGATCAACCCCGCCGCGGCCAGCACACCAGACTGTCGCATACCGCCGCCCAGGGCTTTACGAAAGGCGCGTGCTTTATCGATAAAGGCCTTGCTGCCCACCAGCATTGATCCCACCGGAGCGCACAGCCCTTTTGAGAGACAAAACATAACGGAATCAAATTTCCGCGCAAGTTCCGCCACGGATTTTTTCATCGCAGTGGCGGCGTTGAAGATGCGCGCGCCGTCCAGGTGCACCGGCAAGCCCAGTTCGTGCGCGCCATCGCAGATTTCGTCTGATACCTCAAGCGGAAAGATCGTTCCGCCAGCCAGGCTGCCTGTGTTTTCCAGTTCAATCAGTCCGGTCTGGGCGCGATAGTATGCCGGCGGCGCAATCTTTTTTTTGATCTGCGCCCAGGTAATCACGCCATCTTCGCCGTAGACTGTGCGCGGCTGGCAACCGGAAAATGCCGCCACCGTTGCCGACTCCAGGTTGATGAAGTGTGCGCGCTCCTCGCAGATGATCTCCTGCCCATGCTGCGTATGGCAGCGAATCGCCACCTGATTGCCCATGGTTCCGGTGGGAACAAAGATCGCAGCTTCTTTCTGGAAAATCTGCGCGGCTCTTTCCGTAAGCCGGTTCATGGTTGGATCTTCGCCGTAAACGTCATCCGCGACCACGGCTTCAGCCATGGCTCGCCGCATCTCCGGCGTGGGCTGGGTTACGGTGTCACTGCGCAGATCGATCATGCCGTTTACCATCATTGTCATCTTTTGCGTCGCCCATCCTGTTTTCAATTTGTCATCCTGAGCGACTCCGAAGGAGCGCGCGACTGAGGAGGAGTCGAAGGATCCCGACGATGTATCCTAAGCCATGCAGCGTAAGGGAATTCTCACGAGAATTTGAAATCCTACATTTTCATGGTTCCCGGATTGCAATAAATCTTTCGAACACGTCATTCGATAGTAATCGGCCGCGCGAGGTCAACTGGATCTGCTTTGCTGATCTTTGCAGCAGCCCTTGGGTCATTAACTCGTTGATCGTCTCTGAGAATACTTCCACAGAGGGCCCAAACTCATCCCTCAGCCTTCTCAAATCCACTCCGCGATTCAGCCTCAGTCCCAGGAAAAAACTTTCTTCCAACGCCTGCTCCTTACTGACTTCAGTCGCTCTCCATTCCGGCAAAGCAAAGTACCGGTCGTAATCATCCGTTGTTGCGAGCCGCACACTTTCCGCCGAGCCACCACTGGCAGGCAGCATTGAATGCGCGTCCACGCCGAAGCCCAGATACGGTTGCCGCGTCCAATACTTCAAGTTGTGCTGCGATTCGTACCCTGCGCGCGCAAAGTTGGAAATCTCATACTGCTCGATCCCTGCCGCACTCAGCCGTTCGCAGGCTGTTTCATAGAACTCGGCTGTAAGATCGTCGTCAGGAACAAAGTGCGCGTGGTACTTTGTGCCACCAGCTATGAGTTCGCGGCCAAGCCGCGAGTCTTCATCCACCTCAAGCATGTAAACGCTCACATGCGGCACGCCCGTAGAGATCGTCTTTTTCAGCGAATACTCCCAGCTTTCCCGCGTCTGGTGCGGCAGCCCAGCGATGAGATCTACATTGATATTGCTGATACCAGCACGGCGCAGCCGCTCAATATCGCTTAATGTCTTCTCCCTCGTGTGCAGCCGCGCCACCGAGGCCGCTTCTTTATCCACAAACGACTGCACGCCCAGGCTCACGCGATTCACGCCGCACGCCGCCAGTGTCTGGATAATTTCGTCGGTCAATGTCCCCGGCGCGCACTCAACAGTAATTTCTGCCGCAGGCGCGATCTTGAATTCGCGCTGCAATACAGAAAAAAGCTTCTTTAGCTCTTCCGCCGGGAGAAGACTCGGCGTTCCGCCGCCGAGATAAATCGAATCGACCGCTTCGGGAACGATCGCATCAAATTGCGTCGCATAACTGCGAAACGTCCGCACATCTTCGCTAATCCGCTCCACGTAGCGCCCCATCTGCGCCGCGGAAAACACGCCCGAAGCAAAGTTGCAGTAGGTGCACTTCGACCGGCAAAAAGGCACCGAAATGTAAATCCCCAATTGCATAGATTTGTAAAAACTCGTTTCCAGGCGCAAAAATCCTGCATCAATTATAGAATCAGAGTCTATGCTCAAACGCGCTGTCATCACAGGGCTGGGCGTAGTAAGCCCAAACGGAATTGGAAAAATGGCCTTCTGCCGCTCCATTTTGGACGGCAAGAGCGGCGTTAAACTTATTACCCGCTTTGATACTTCCGATCTTCCGGTAAAGATCGCCGGCGAAATACAGGACTTCAACGAGCTCGATTGGGTTGAGGCCCGCGAGCGCAAGCATGTTTCGCGCTCTGTGCCGCTGGCGATTGCCGCTTCCGCGGAGGCGCTGAAAGATTCCGGCCTTGATCCCGCAGCCATGTCAATGGACGAGAAGCGCGAGATTGGCGTGGTGCTGGGCACTGGCGGCGGCGCGCACGATTTTTCTGACGCGCAATATCACATGTATTACGCCGGCAAGGTCAAGCAGATCAGCATCTTCAGCATTCCCAGCGGGACCATGGGCACCATGTCCAGCGAAGTGAGCATGCGCTTTGGCTTTCGCGGATTGAGCCATGTGGTCACCAGCGGCTGTACTTCATCGACTGATGCCATTGCGTACGCGACGCGGCAAATCCAGTTGGGCACATTGCCGATGCTTCTGGTTGGCGGCGTTGATTCACCTCTGGCGTGGGGCATTCTAAGAGGATTCATGTTCATGAAGATCATGACTGAATCCTGGAACCATGCGCCGGAGCGCGGCTCGCGGCCTTTCAATCTTGATCGCGACGGCTTTGTGCTGGCGGAAGGTTCGTGGATGTTTGTGCTGGAAGAATATGAGCACGCGAAGGCGCGCGGCGCACATATCTATGCCGAAATCGCTGGGTATGGCTCAACCTGTGAGGCTTTCCATCGCGTGCGCTTGCAGGAGTGCGGTGAAGAGCCGGCCCGCGCGATTGGCCTGGCGATGAAGGAAGCTGGAATTTCCGCGGAGAATGTTCATTACGTCAATTTGCACGGAACTTCAACCGAGCTGAACGATCGCATTGAAACCCGCGCACTCAAGCTTGCGCTGGGCGATCATGCATACAAAGTTCCCATGTCGGCGCTTAAGTCACAGATTGGACATCCGCAAGGCGCGTGCGGCGCGGCAGGCGTTGCTGCGACGCTCATCGCCATGCAGCACAACCAGCTTCCACCAACAATCAATCTGGAAAAACCCGACCCTGACTGCGACCTGGACTACGTTCCTGAACCCGGACGCAAAGCTGAGATTGAATATGCCGTGTGCAATTGCATTGCGTTCGGATCGAAAAATTCTGCGCTGGTACTGCGAAGAGTGGACTAAGCTACTCTCACGTAGAAATGTAGCTGCTACGTCTCTATTGCCACTGTAATCTCATGCGCATAATTTATTGTGACTGTTATCCATGAACTGGCCTTCCGTCCAAATCATCCGCGTCACTGCCAACGGCATCAACTTTGAAGTTGCTACTATGGGCACTGGCGATCGGCTGGCGCTCTGCCTGCACGGCTTTCCTGAACATGCTTACTCCTGGCGATACCAGATGCCTCTGTTGGCAAAGCTGGGCTATCGCGTATGGGCGCCAAACTTGCGCGGTTACGGCAACACTGACTCTCCACAAGAAGTCCCGGCTTACAAAACACGCACGCTGGTGGAAGACGTTGCCGCGCTGATCAAAGCCGCCGGAGCAAAGGAAACACTCTTGCTTGCGCATGATTGGGGAGCAGCGCTGGCGTGGTCTTTGGCCATGGTACAACCGCAACTTATCAATCGATTGGTGATTCTCAACCTGCCTCATCCGGTCTGCTTTGCCCGTGAGCTGCGCCGCCCGCCGCAGCTCTTTATGTCCTGGTACATGTATTTCTTTCAGCTTCCGTGGCTGCCGGAGAAGATGCTTGGCCGCAACAATGCTCGCGCGACCTCGGGAATCTTTCGCCGGACTTCGCGCAATCCCGATCGCTTCTCTGCTGAAGTGCTGGAAGTCTACCGCGCCAACGCGGCCCGCCCCGGCGGCCTTACGGCGATGATAAATTGGTACCGTGCGACATTTCGTGGCGGCGCATTCCGCCGTTTTCTCTCCGGCGATACTCCGGTTATTGATATCCCTACGCTCCTTCTCTGGGGCGATGCCGATACCGCTCTCAGCTTCCGCGCCACTCGCGGCACAGAGAAATATGTTTCCAACCTGACCTTCCGTGTCTTTCCCGGCGTCTCGCACTGGATCCAGCAGGAAGCCCCGGAAGCCGTGAACGCGATGCTGGAAGCCTGGCTTACAGGTCAGCCTGTGCCGGAATACAGCGAACTCGCGCTCCCGATTACCAAAGCAGAAGCTAAAAGCAAAACCAGAGAACTGTAACCTCGCGCAGCCAAGAGTGGTTGTGACACACGATTTTGGCCAATATGAACTGCGACTATAGCAACTCTGGTTTGCTTTAGTTCCTTCACCATGCACGTGGTCCTCTAAAGCAGCACACTCAGCGCCCGCTCCGGCATGCTGATCGGGATGATTTCATGCGTGGCACAGAGCGCGAGATTGCCAAACATCTGGAAGCACCACAATGCCGCCTGCTGTGGCGAAGCCTCCATGTCTTCCGGCAGCGGCGCAGGATAGACCATTCCCAGCGCATGGCTGCGCAATAGAAAATCCGCGGCCATGGTGGTGAAGAGCGGGCTTTCATCTTCATCGGTAAAGACTCCGTTGAGCCTTGTGATCTGCACGCTATCTTCGCGCGACGTCAGCTCGGCAATCACATGCACTTTCCGCGTCCAGCTTCGAACAAAAAATATCCGACCCTGGCAACGCCCGCTCTGGCGATGCCCGCTCTGCCTATGAAAGATGGCCCACTTGTGTTCCATCACGCGCGGACGAAACAGAGCGCCATCCGGCAGCGGCACATCAACGCGATACGGAATCATGGCGCCGATCACACGCGGCACGAGTGGCACAACTTCCTCAAACGCCGAACCATCATCGCGCAGGAAAGAAAGGGCGTTGGCGGCGCATTGCGGATCAGATGAAGTCGCAATCATGGCCTGGGTCACGCCGCGGACATCGAGCACACGGACGCCCCAGGGAGTGTCAGCGGCCTCAATCCACGGGATTTCAGGAATTTGACTCATAACGTCTGGCTCGCAAGCCGAGCTCACAAAAATTGCCCAAAGAAAGCCAGCGTTATAAAGCCAGCCTCATAATTCCGCCTCATAAATTCTGCGGCCCTGCGCCTTGCTAGGGCATCTTATAGGTTCGCCGAGTTTCTCGGTACGGGACTAATACTGCGCTACGCAGCATCAGCCCAGGACCAGTTTCTCTCGGATTTTGCATTTGCCTTTAAAATAGTATTCAACACATGGCGCAGGAAGAAGAAGTCTTAGGTAAAGCGTATGACAGCCGTTTAATGAAGCGGCTGCTTGGTTATTTACGGCCTTACAAATGGCAGGTCGTGGTCGCGCTTGGGTCCATCGTTCTCAAGGCCGCCTGTGACGTTTCTCTTCCTTACCTCACCAAGACCGCCATCGATAAATATCTTTCTTCCTCCGGCCTGCACAGCCACGGCTTACTGGATCGCTTTCTCAGCGCGCGCCCGCTGGTGGGCATCGCGCAGTTAGGATCAATTTATCTGGCCCTACTGCTGATCGGCTTTGGCCTCGATTACACCCAGACATACCTGATGCAGTGGACCGGCCTGAAGGTCATGTTTGACCTGCGCAGCCAGATCTTCCGCCACCTGCAGCGTATGCACATTGGCTTTTTCGATAAGAACCCTGTCGGCCGACTGGTAACGCGCGTCACCAGTGACGTTGACGCGCTGAATGAAATGTTCACCTCCGGCGTGGTAGCAATTTTTGAAGATGTCTTCGTGCTTGCCGGAATCATCATTATCATGCTCGGCATGAGCTGGTGGCTGGCGCTGATCACGTTTTCCGTGCTGCCGTTCATCTTCTGGGCCACCATGGTCTTCCGCAAGTCCGTGCGCGACTCCTACCGCCGCATTCGCACCGCCATTGCCCGCATCAACTCTTATCTGCAGGAGCACGTAAGCGGCATGGTGGTGCTGCAGCTTTTCAATCGTGAAAAACGCTCGTATAGCCAGTTTGACCGCGTCAACGCGCAGCACATGGACGCTTATAAAGACGCCATCATGGCTTACGCGCTCTACTATCCGGTGGTGGAAATCCTTTCCAGCACCGCCATTGCCATGGTCATCTATTTCGGCGGCCTCGGCTCGCTGCGCAACGCAGTCACTCTTGGCGTGCTGACCGCATTCATGCAATACGCCCAGCGATTCTTCCGCCCCATCCAGGACCTGAGCGATAAATACAACATTCTGCAATCGGCCATGGCTTCCAGTGAACGCGTCTTCAAACTGCTGGATACGCCGGTTGACATCCTCTCTCCCGAGCTTACCCGCAAAGCTGTAGGCGCGGGCCGCATTGAGTTCGATCATGTCTGGTTCGCTTACCGCAAGCTTGATCTGCCCACAGATGGCGATGGCGACGATCATCCTGCAACCAAGACCGCTCAGCTTGCCGCAACCGTAAGCAGCAACGGACACGGCCCTGAATCCACCGAGCCAGAAACCCCCACCGTTCCTGAAACCTTTGACTGGGTCCTGCGCGATGTCTCATTCACCATCGAGCCGGGTGAAACCGTGGCCATTGTGGGCCATACCGGCGCGGGCAAAACCACTATCATCTCGCTGCTCATGCGCTTTTATGACATTCAAAAAGGCGCTATCCGCATTGACGGCGTCGATATCCGCAAGATGGACCTCACTGACCTGCGCCGCCGTTTCGGCGTAGTTCTGCAAGACCCGTTCCTCTTCACCGGCACCGTTGAGAACAATATCCGCCTTGGCTCCGCCTGGATCACCGACGAGCAGATTGAAACCGCCGCCGAAAACGTGAACGTGGCCGATTTCATTCGCAGCCTGCCGGAAGGCTTCAAAGCTCCTGTCCTCGAGCGAGGCAGCACCATGAGCACCGGCCAGAAGCAGCTCATCTCTTTTGCTCGCGCGCTGGCGCACAACCCTAAAATCCTGGTGCTCGATGAAGCCACCTCCAGCGTCGATACTGAAACCGAGTTGCGCGTCCGTGAAGCGCTCACCCGCATGGTCGCAGGCCGGACCTCCGTCATCATCGCCCACCGCCTCTCAACCATTCAGCGCGCAGATAAAATCATCGTCATGCACAAAGGCCAGGTCCGCGAAATCGGCAGCCACCAGCAACTGCTCACCCAGCGCGGCATCTACTGGAAGCTCTATCAGCTCCAGTACAAGGACCAGGAGATTGGCGTGGTGCAGCCGCAGATTGGGGACTGACGATACTCATGTGGCACCGCCGCCCTCGGCGGTGTGCTCTTTCGGTCCTCGCGTCGATCTTGGCCGTTCCGTGCGATCCGACGATCCCCAGCCCCTCCCCGGATACCTAACTATGATTCTAAAGGGCTTACACATAGTAATCCCAAGTCGATCCCAGATGACCCGATTGCCCTAAGACCAGATGTCCCGACGCCTCCTACCCCCTCCCTGGTATCCCACCGATCCCAGAATTGGCGTAGGTTTCGGAGGGTTTTGCCTTGGCTGATGGCTGATAGCCGACCGCTGACGACTAGTTTTCAAAGACCATTCAACTACTGCTTTTCCTTGCTGGAAGGAAAATGATCTACTTTACTATTTCTTCGCCTTATTGTCAAGGGCAAAATAGTCGCGAAGGTGTTCGTTTGCGCGTACTTCGAACCGGTTCGATCAATCTATCAAGGCTCGCCAGAAACATGCCTATCAGGACTACTACGCTTGTTAATTTAGGTTTTTTGGACTATAGTCCGCTTCGCAAGGAAGAGTGAGCTAAGCGCCAGCCGCCTAGCAAGTCTCGGGCTCGGCATGCAATATTGCGCCTCCTGTAAATCTTCAGTCATGCCTGCGGACAGGTTCTGCGGAAGCTGTGGGGCTCCGCAAAGGACGCCTCACGCGTCAACAGAACCACTCTCGCCGGCCACACAGAGAACCATGAGTTCTCCCGGCCCATGGCCGAGAGTTGCACAGGTATTTTGTGCTGCCTGGATAATCGCAAGCATTGTTTGGATCATCGTCTGCGAAGGATCTGTGGATTGGATTATTCTGCTTACCCCCTCGATCATTGCCTGCGTTTGGCCGCTGGCGCGATCAGTAACTCTCACCGAATGGATCGAAAAGCGGGAATCGACTCTGAATAAATGGTTACAACCTGCAGGCGGACACAATGGAAGAATTGCCAGATATTTGGTTGTTCCCTTTTTGAATGGTTCGCTTTGGGTATGGACTAAAGCCAGACGTGTCTCTGATCCTCATTTGCGCGCCGGTCTGCGAGCAACAGCAGTCCTGTACCTCGGCGCGTTCATGGTGGGACTTGGAATCCTGGCTGCCTATCTTTTCATCATGGCTGTTCTCCTGGTGGTGGTTCTTATCTTCGTAGTATTCGCTCTTCTGGCTGCGTTTTATCTGTTCTTTGCCGAACGCGAGAGCGGCTCGTCACAGCAGAACTCACTATGGCGTGGCGTGGCAAAGAGCCGCGTCAGAAAGGACTTCTTCGGTAATCGGCGCGAAGATCTTTATGACGATCGCGGCCGGAAGATCGGCGAGGTTCGGCGCTCGAGTGGGTTGTTTGGCGAAAAAGACGAAGTTTTCCACGATGACGTAAAGGTCGGAGAGCGCCGTCAATCATCGACCATAACTGGCGAACCAAAGTGGAATGAGTACGTCGATGATAAGAAAGTGGGAGAAAGTCGAACAAGGAAGGACTTCTGGGGTGATCCGGTTGAAGAACACTTTAATAACCAGGGAACCAAAACCGGAGAAAGCCGCGAATACACTGACATGCTCGGTGACCGTACTCGCAAGCACACAGGAAAAGATTAATTGAAAAACGAAACACCGCTCGACTCACGATCACATCGATTAACAAGAAGATTTTCAAACCCACAATGGCCCAGGCCCTCACTTAGTGAGACGGATGCCAATAGTGTCCAATAGCCAGGCATGCCGCACGATACAAAGTAAAAAGGCGGTCCTCTACCTTAGGAGCCAAGATACAAGTATCAGGGCACGACTAGTCGTGCCGTAAGAATGCGCCATTGGTTTCCTTCCTTGCGCCGCAGGCCCGCGCGCAGATGCTCCCAGCAAGTCTGGTTTTGGCTTGCTGGGACGAAAAGCAGCGAAGCGCGCGTTTTAAAAACTAGTACTCGCTTTACTTTTTGCGTTTTTGTGACGCTGACACCAAATCGTACTTCCGGTTGCGGCAGCGGAACCAATCTTTCGGCCTCACAAAAATCTCAATTGTTGGGTTCTAGATTGTTTGTTCGATCCCCATTTGCATGTAGGCCGTTCGGTGACTTCGTTTCGCTCCGCTTCGCTGGGCGCAGGCTGCGGCAGCAAGGAATTATTTCTCCCTCTTTTAAACTTAAAGATTCGAAAACAAATTTCATCCTGCAGC
Source organism: Candidatus Angelobacter sp. (assembly GCA_035710845.1). Classification (GTDB taxonomy): domain Bacteria; phylum Acidobacteriota; class Terriglobia; order Terriglobales; family Acidobacteriaceae; genus Angelobacter. Next base: position 26,092 of record DASTCT010000163.1, on the reverse strand, counting down.
GTGCTGCAAACATCTGTATGGTTCCTGCGCTGGTTGGCAGAAATTTACGCTCGGAGAACCGTTGACACGCAGCACAGAAAATTCGGCCAGGCTCCACTATGCCTGGATTGTTGCCGGCGTAACCTTTCTTGTTCTGCTGGCGACGGCGGGTATCCGCGCAACGCCGTCAGTGCTGATGGTGCCTTTGGAGCACGAATTTGGCTGGACGCGCGCCGCCATCTCGGGCGCTATCGCCATCAACATTGCGCTATTCGGGATTATTGGCCCATTTGCTGCGTCATTCATTGATAAATATGGCCTGCGCCGGCTGGTGCTGATCGCGCTTGGATTGCTTACCGGCGGCGTAGCTCTTTCTTCCACCATGCATGCGCAGTGGCAGCTCACGCTCTTCTGGGGCGTGCTGGTTGGATCAGGCAGCGGCGTCACGGCCATGGTGCTGGCAGCGATTGTGGTGAATCGCTGGTTCGATCAGCGCCGCGGACTGGTGCTGGGCTTGCTTACCGCGGCCAATGCCACCGGACAACTCGTCTTCCTGCCGCTGCTGGCAAGCCTGATCACAAAGCATGGCTGGCGCAGCGCGACTTACACCGTGGCAGCCGTGGCTGCGGTTGTGTTTTTTGTTGTGCTCTTTTTGCTCAGAGACAAGCCCGCCGATCTTGGCCTGCTGCCTTACGGCGCCAGTGAGGCTGAGCCGCCTTCAACACAAAATGTGGCGCGCACTCCGGTACGCGCACTGCTTTGGTCGGCACGGCGGCGCGAGTTCTGGATTCTGGCTGGAACGTTCTTTATCTGTGGCGCAAGCACCAACGGCCTGATTGGCACGCACTTGATTCCCGCGTGCATGGACCACGGCATTCCGGAAGTGACTGCCGCAGGCATGCTGGCCGCGATGGGCATTTTTGATCTGCTGGGCACCACCGCATCAGGATGGCTCACTGACCGCTTCAACAGCCGCTATCTTCTCTTCTGGTATTACGCGCTGCGCGGGCTCTCGCTGATCTTTTTGCCGTTTGCTCTGGCCAGCCAGCATGTGTGGCTTTCCGGCTTTGCTGTGTTCTACGGCCTGGATTGGGTGGCCACGGTTCCGCCAACTGTCCGGCTCACGGCGAATACATTCGGTCGCGAGAACGTAGGCGTGGTCTATGGCTGGATCGGCGCGGCGCATCAGCTTGGAGCATCGGCTGCGGCGCTGACGGCTGGAACCATGCGCACATACCTGGGCGACTATCGCGACGCCTTCTGGCTTTCCGGCGGATTGTGTCTGGTGGCAGCCATGTTGCTGATCTCTACAAAGAAGAGCGTGGAAAAGAAAGAGCCAGCGTTGGCGACAGTTTCAGCATGAGAGCTGCATGCTATCAACTATCGGCTATCGGCGATCAGCAGTTAGCAAAGACTGGGTTAGCAAAAAGCGCAGTGCTAAAGCCAGGATTCTTAAGGGGTCATTACACACTTACTCGGCCATCGGAACTTCAGGCCAAGATGCGGGTTCTAATCCTTCCGTAACCCTGTTTAACCAGTGTATTCACCTGTTTGACGTGAGCAGCCTGTGGTGTTACGGTCAAGAGTTAACTGATAGAGGCGGTTGACTTTGCAATGATGAATTTAATTTCTCTGGTGGCCCTGATTATTGGCGGGGAGATCATTAACCTTATACGGCAGACCGGGGCCGTAGCTCAAGGCGTTCTCGTCATTCTTCTTATTTTCAGCATCCTGTCCTGGTCAGTGATTCTTGCCAAATGGGGGACGCTCAAGCGAGCGCGAGCGCAGAGCGGGCGGTTCCTGCGCGCGTTCCGCAAAGCGCAGCGGTTGCAGGATATTGCCGCCATCTCTGACCAGTTTAAGCCCAGCCCGCTGGTGGCCGTGTTTGATAACGCCTATGACGAACTTCGCCGCCAGGGTGATTCCAACATTACGGCGGTGCAGCGCGCGGCGCAGATTGCAAGCTCTGAAGAGCTTACGCGCTTGGAACGCAAGCTGCCTTTGCTGGCGACCACAGGCGCTGTCTCGCCGTTCATTGGATTGTTTGGCACGGTGTGGGGCATTATTGACGCGTTCAACGGACTGGGCACGGAAGGCTCCGCCACGCTGCGCGCGGTTGCGCCCGGAATTTCTGAAGCGCTCATCACCACGGCCTTCGGCCTGTTTGCCGCCATTCCAGCGGTAATCGCTTACAACCAGTTTACGCACCAAATGCGCGAGTTTGCCGCGCGCATGGATGACTTCACCATGGAGATGCTGAATTTTATTGAGCGGACCATTGGAGTAACCACGGGAGTGCGCTGATGGCATTCACCACCAAAAGCGGCCGGACTGAGACTTCGCTATCAGAGATCAACATCACGCCCTTTGTCGATGTGGTACTGGTGCTGCTGATCATTTTTATGGTCACCGCGCCGGTGCTGCAGTCCGGCATTGAAGTCTCTGTCCCCAAAACAAAAACAGTCAAAGATATTACCGAAGAGCGGGTACAGATCATCATCACCAAAGGCCAGGAAGTTTACATCGATAACGATCATGTGCGGCTGGACCAGATTGGCGATGCATTGCGGAAGAAGTTTCGAGATCCAAGAGGGCAGTCAGTGTATGTGAAGGCGGATGAAAATGTGGCCTTTGGCGCGTTTGCCACGGTGATGAGCGCGGTGAAATCCGCAGGGATCACGAACGTGAGCATTGTGACGGAACCGATTCAAGAGGGAAAGAAGTAAAAACTTTTTACCGCGGATTTGCGCAGATGAGCGCAGATTTGTATTTGGGTGTTTGTGTGGGCGGGCGTCTTTTCATCGCAAGCGAGGCGCCTGCGAATCCACAATCTTTTGCTAGCTGCTAATTGCTGAATATGGCATACGTCAGAGCCAACATGTTTTATGAGCATGAGTCTTGGAAGAAGCCTCTGCTCGTCTCCGTGGGCTTCCACGGATTTCTGGTGCTGGCATTTTTAGGAGCGGGCTTCATCCTGAACCTGCATGGGAATTCAAACTGGGGCACCAATCAGGGAGACGCAGTAGAAGCCCGGTTGGTAAGCAGCGCAGCGATTCCGATTCCGCACCCTGAGCAATCGCAGAACATTGTGGCCAATGATAGCAAGGGCGTGACCCAGTCAATCCCGCAGCCTAAGCCGGCAGAGAACGATGAGGGCATCCCGATCAAGGGCAAGCCAGCCAAAAAGATTGACAAGCCGGTCCCGCAAAATCACGTACAGCCCCGGCCCGTTCCCACGCCTGTGGATACGGCAGTACCAAATGGAGAAGGCGGCCCGGTAACAGGTCCTTATGGAAACTTTGCGGCTCCCAATACCAAGGGCGGCTTCAGCGTACAAGACGCGGCGTTCGGCAATAAGTATGGCTGGTACATTGACGTGATTCGGCGGAAAGTGCAGTCCAATTGGCTGACATATGAGATTGATCCGCACATCCTGGCTCCGCATCGCGCTTTTATTGAATTTGATATAAAGCGCGACGGCAGCCCGGCCAATGTGCAAGTGGCGCAATCGAGCGGCGTGCCCTCGCTTGACCAGTCGGCAGTCCGGGCGGTCCAGCGCATTGACGGATTTGGGCCGCTGCCGGAAGGCAGCGTGCTGCACGTAGAGTTTTGGTTTGATCATCCCCCTAAATAGGCGAATTCATGCATCGAGTGAAAACTACGGTCTTCGCGCTCTCTCTTCTTACTCTGACATTTTTTGCTTACACACCGCGAGCCACGGCCCAAGGCACCGTGAAACTGGAAATCAACATGGGCCAGGAACGGCCACGCATTGCCGTGCCTGACTTCAAGACGGCTACGGGCGATCCGCAGACAGCGCCGCTGGACCAGGTGTTCAACCAGACGCTGTGGAACGATCTGGACAACGCCGGCATTTTTGACATGGTGGCCAAGAGTTTTTATCCCGCGCAGCAGCCAGGACAGCCGACGGAGTTGAACGCCAAAAATTGGAGTGATCCGCCGCCGAATGCCGGCGTGGTTACGTTTGGCAATGTAGGCGTGAACAGCGGCAAAGTGGATGTCCAGGGCTGGCTTTATGACGTAAAAAACCCCGGCGCACCACAAATCCTGGGCAAGCAATATAGAGAAGATGCAACGCCGGACAATGCGCGGCTGATCGCGCACCGCTTTGCCGATGAAATTATTTCCCGGCTGGGCGGCGGAATTAACGGGATCGCCGAAAGCCAGATTTATTTTGTAAGCACACGCAGCGGCACCAAAGAAATCTGGTCGATGGACTATGACGGCGCGAACCAGAAACAGGTGACCAAGCTGGGGTCGCTGGCGCTGTCACCACGGATTTCGCCGGATGGTTCGCGGCTGGCGTTCAGCGGGCTGACGAAGGAATCCTGGCAGATCATGATGTTTTCCATGGACCTGGGCCGGACAGTGGCATTCCCACGCTTCAGTGGCGATAATTTTTCTCCCGCGTGGTCGTCAGATGGAACTAAAATCGCTTTTTCATCCTCCATGCATAGTGGATTATCAGAGATTTTTATTGCCGACGCGTCAGGCGCCAATGCGCGCAGATTGAGCACCGGCAAAGGCGATGTGTCGCCGGTCTTTAACCCAAAGACCAATGGCCAGATTGCCTGGGTGAGCGGACGAACCGGCCTGCCACAGATATACGTTATGGACGCGGACGGCAGTAACGTGCAGAAGATGACTGACCAGGGATATGCTGTTTCTCCTGCGTGGTCGCCCAACGGCTTGCTGCTGGCGTTTTCCTGGGTACGGAAGTACGGACCCGGAATTTTAGGCGGTGAAGACATTTATCTGATGGATATCGCATCACGACAGATCGTACAATTAACCCACGACGGCGGGCGGAATGATTTTCCGTCGTGGTCTCCAGACGGACGGCACATTGTCTTTCAATCCAATCGTAGTGGCACAGAGCAGATCTGGAGTGTGCTGGCAGACGGCACGCACCTGCAGCAGCTTACGCGCCAGGGCAGGAACAGCCAGCCTAACTGGAGCTTTAAGTAGATTCATTTGTATGAGGCACGGATAAAAAATTGTTTTACTTTTTTGGAGGACATGAGGTGAACTACAGCAAGAGACACTGGAGTTTAATCCTGGGGATGCTAGCCGCATTGCTGTTGGTCAGCGGCTGTAAAAAGAAAACGACAGCGCCACCCCCGCCGCCGCCCACACCGGCGCCCACCGCCAATCTTTCGGCTAACCCGAATTCCATTCAGCGTGGGCAGTCCGCTACGCTTACCTGGAGCACGGAAAACGCAACTGATGTCGCCCTGGACGGCAACAAAGTTGATCCCAGCGGCTCACAAACGGTCTCTCCGACCGAAACCACAACGTATCACCTGACCGCGAAGGGCGCGGGTGGAACGCAGGAAGCCACGGCGCAAATCACCGTCGCTGCGCCAACGCCAACGCCTACACCTGTAGCCACTCCAACGCCAACCGTCACTGATGATCAGCTCTTCGCTCAGAACATCACAGACGTCTATTTCGATTATGACAAAGCTGATCTGCGTCCGGACGGGCAACAGATGCTGGCTCGGGCAGCCCAGATGATCAAGCAGAAGGGCTGGAGAGTCCAGATTGAAGGCAACTGTGACGAGCGTGGTTCCACCGAATACAACCTGGCTCTGGGTGAGCGCCGCGCCGATTCCGCCAAGCAGGCCCTGATTCAGGGTGGCGTGAGCGCAGACTCCATCAAGACCATCAGCTACGGCAAAGAAAAACCGCAGTGCACTGAATCCAACGAGGATTGCTGGCAGAAGAACCGCCGCGATCACTTTACCCTGCTACACTAACCTTAAACGGCCGGACGGGGGGCTTCCCTGTCCGGCTTGTCAACTTAGGTTCGTGCCTTAAGCTTTGGTTAGAAGTTCCCTTTTCTGGTGCAAACTAAAAATAGCGCCCCCTCGTCCCTGGGGAAGAAAATATCTGCAGGATGAGCAGCCATTCTGCATCTAAAAGAGTTAAATGCCTATGAAGAAACAAATTCTTACGGTCGCGTTCGCACTGCTCCTGTTCACCGTATGCGGACGTGAAAGCGCTCGCGCGGCGGACACCAAGTCACAGCTCATCCAGATCCAGACCCAGCTCCAGCTCATGCAGGACAACATGGAGCGCATGCGCACCACCTTTGACGAGCGCATGGGTGTGATGAAAGACCTGTTGACGCAGCAGATTGATAACGTCAACAAGATGGGCACCACGGTCCAGAACCTGCAAAAGACCCTGGGCCAGGAAACCACCGATGCCGGCAGCAAGGTTGACCAGATTTCCGGCCAGGTGCAGGCGCTGCACGATGCGGTGGATGAACTCAAGGCGCGTCTAGCCAAGGTGAGCAAGCAGCTCGATGATATGCAGGCGGCGCAGCAGAACATGCCAAATCAGCCGCTGGTTGGGCAGCCTGGAACAGGTTCGCCGGCCGCAACTGCTGCCCCCACAGCGCCGCCGGCTGACCAGCTCTATAACGATGGTCTGCGCGATTACAACGCCAATAAGAATGACCTGGCCACGCAGGAATTCACGCAGTATCTGCAGGTCTATGGCAATACTGATCTCGCCGGCAACGCTCAGTTCTACCTGGGCGAGATTGCCTATCGCCAGCAGGACTTCAACGGCGCGGTGGCGGCGTACAACAAGGTGCTCGATCAGTATCCGGGTGGGAACAAGACTGCCGCAGCGCAGTTGAAGAAATCTTATGCTCTGCTGGAACTTGGCCAGCGCGAAGCAGGCATACAGGAGCTGCGGAGCCTGATCAGCCGATATCCAAAAAGCCCTGAGGCCTTGCAGGCTCGGGAACGTCTTACAAAACTGGGGGCTGCCGGCGCAGCCTCCCGGCCTTCTCGTCCCTCACCCAGTCATCACTGAGGTTTTTTGAAACCTCGAGCTTGAGCGAGAAGGGCCCTATCATTACAACATGTTATGGCACGCGGCTTCTTTGTTGCCGGAGTTTTTTGGTCGTGCTCCAACGGGACTGATCACTTCGCCTCTTTCACCTTCAGGTCCAATCCCAGCTTGCGCAGGCAGTAACGAATCTCCTGCGCTACTTCCGTCACGCGCATTCCTTCCTGCACCATCAGCTTGCATGAGATCGCTGTGCGGCTCTGCGTGCCTGGTCCAAGATCGTAATTTACCCGGCAATACTGGCATTCTTCATTCCAGCAAAATCTGCCGTAAGAAACATCTTCTGGAGAGAGATACTGCAGGGCGCGCAACAGCATGTTGCCCGCGGGGACTTCAAATTCTTTCTCGCCAATGCTGATCTTTACCAGCTTGTCATATGGGCGATACAGGGGCCCCGGATTAGACATGGTTCGATTTTAAATGAAGCCGGATTCTAAACGAAAAAAGTGCAGAGGGTCAGTTCGAACTGTACCCTCTAGCAGTATCAGCGTCTAGCGATTCGCTTGCGAATCGCGGGGTCCCCGACGCGCCTGGTTTTGGTGCGACGGGGTACAATCGCGGGCCTTTAGGCAGACGTTCATCGCGAAGCGATGAATTAAAACAGCGTTAGCGGCTGTCATCGATCGACAGCCGCCTTTGCATCGCTCTTCCCGCAGTGCCAAAGGACCTATCCCCGTAGATCGCTTGCCCCACTATTGCCCACCGCTCAGATGAAGCATTAGAGCGGTTATGCCATTAAAAACCCGCATGGGCGGAAAAGTTGCGTTGTAGATTCTTCTTCATTGCACAACTGCCGCCAGCTTGAGCAGGAACTCTCGGTGAACTTTTTCCAGCCGTGCGGGCGAGGCTTCCAGGTTCCTTTCGATTTCTTCCGCTGCTTTCTCCAAATCCTCATGGCTTTTTTCCATGCGCTCGGCGGTCTCCTTGAAGCACTTATGGAGCTGGCGCAACAGGCGGGCGTAAGCTTCCGCATGCTCCCGCTGTCTTCCATAATCCCGGATAAACTCCTGCGATTCCTGGACCACCTGTTGGGAGCACCCCATGGTTTCCAGGCGAGGACGGTTGTGATAGAGATCCTCATGCCAACGGACCATTTGCAGGATATCTGCCGGGTCGCCTTCGGCTTTTTGCAACATGGTGGTGAACGCATCCAACTGATGCAGCAGTATAGAGTGGTTTGAGGCTGCAGCCTTCACGTTGTTCTGCTGTACGGCCTGCTCCAGCGCCGCCAGAGCTTTCTGGATCTCAAACGCATCCTTCGTCTGCTGGTTCTTTATCAGTTCATCGATGATCACCCCAGCCGGCTTATCATGCTGTTTGAGAAACTTAAGATATTCTCCGCTGGAAACGGTTTTGCTTTTCAGCAATTGTTCGGCTGCCGCCGATTCCGCTTTGCCCGCCTCCAGGTGGAAGGAATAGGCTAGGCGTAAAAACGCATGGGCATGCTCGCGCAGGTTGTCCATGATTACTGTGGGCAGGGCAGCAGGTGCGGCGACGATGGTGAAGCCGTTCACCTCCCGTTGCTTGTCCATTTCAAAGAAGTTGACCGGCACTGGCTTGCCCGGTTGCGTGAGCCGCAGCGCGACCCAGCGGTTCTCGCCCGGCTGCATGCCCTTGAGTACTATCTGATCGCCAGAGCGGAATGCCTTGCTTTCTCCGCCTATCACCTGCACCTCACCTTTGAACTGAGTTTCAGTTGTGGTCTGGTAACGCAGGACGAGATCGCGGGAGAACAAGGCGGCATTGTGGATCAACGCGTAATCAATCCCGCCAGAATCAATCATGTTGTTGCTTACATCCAGGTTGCGCTGCGCTTTGTTGTTGTCCTCCACAATGGCGATTCCTGACGGCCATCCAGGGACACTCCCGACCAGGCTGGGCGGAATGAAGGGATCGCTCGTGGTGGAAATCTGTACAGCGATGCAGGCATGCGTTGAGGCCGTGGGATCCTGATGCCAGTGATAACCGCTGGAGAGCACCTGTACCGAGTCGCCGGCGCCGAAGTTCAGCGTGGGATCCGGGTCCGTGCCGGCATCCTGGAAAGCGCTGCCTGTTCCGAACGGCGATACCAGAAAATGCGCGCTCACTGTTGCTGCCGATCCGGTCCCGTTGCGATGGACCCGCGTGAAGGCGAAGTTGTCTCCGTTCGCTCCCACACCCGCTTGCATCGGATCGGTCGAATACTGGTCATTTGCGTTGGGCGCGCCGGCTGCATTGGTCGCGCGGTTCCAGATGTCGCTGTTGACCCAGAAGTAGGTGTTGGTTGAGGGCTCCTGCCCGTTGTCATGATCGATCGCGGAGTTAGTCCAATCGCGAACATAAAAATCCTGGTCTGCCGCCATTTCCGTTATGTGAAAGAAGAATGGATCGATGGAGTCCGCCACCACCATGGTGTGCCCGACGTCAGCAAAGAGCTGATGTGTGCCGAAGTCGTGCTGGCGCGCATACGTGATCCCATTCGGGAAGTTAGCGGTGTTGGCCGTATTGAAGCCGGAGAAGATCCCGTAAAAATCCTTGCTGCTGGCCACCACGTTGTCATAATCGCCGATTGGATTGATGCCGGTATACGATCCTTTGGAATCGGGAACATTGGCCAGCGTCAGATCCTGATGCATGGCAAAAGCGTTCGTGGTCCTCTCCACAATGGTGTGCCAGTTGCCTGCAGTTAGCTGCTGATACAGAAAAGCTACCTTGCCGTGGCTGTTAATGGCCAGGCCGGGATTGGTGGCGGTATTGATTGTGCGCAGATCCATCGCATCCCAGTGCTGGCCGCCATCTGTGGAATGGCGGACGTGCAGTGTATACGCTGCTCCGGTAGCGCCCTCGCCCCAGGCGATATAAACCGTTTGGCTATCATTGGGATCGACGGCAATTGCAATCGCGGAGCCTTGGCGCTGGTTGCCCAGCGTTTGGTTGAAAGGAATCTGGAGTCCGGTAATCACACGCTGTCCCACGCTTGCGTCGCCGGAATCATGCAGGTCGGTAAAGCCTCCCGCTCCCCAGTTGTTATCGCGCACCACCACGAGTTCTGCGGTCTTGACACCAGGGCCGCAGCCGGCAGTCCAGCGCGAGAAGGCAACATAGACGACGCCACTCATGTGGACAGCCGTCCGCACCGAGGGACCGTCCTGACCGCAGGTTGTGCTGCCATCGATGATGTCGGCGTTGAACCCCGACGGCGGAGGCGGAACAGGATTCATTGACAAGTCGACCGACGCGGTATCGGTTACCAGTTGCGTGTTGTTGTTGCTCACATAGGTGTGGTCATTACCCGTGCCGGCCCCTTCCAGAACCGTAGTAGCTTCCACCCAGGGCTGATCAGGAAAATTACCCGCACCGGGGCGGGTCTCGAGCGCGGTTAGGATTGGTGGCATGCTGGTAATGTTCGTAACCCGTGCCACATTCAGGCTGACATTCCCGAAAGCGTCTTCAACCAGATCACCCACGTACAGCAGGTTGGAAGTGCCGGCATAACGCAGTGAGATGTCACAAAATGTTGTGAGACAGTTTATTAGCGCTCCCGATCCGGGAACAAAGGCCGGAGTCAGGTTCCAGGTCTGGCCGCCGTCCGTTGAAAAATAAATTACACCCGTGAGCGTCCCGCCAGGGTCCGGCGTAAATGCCGAGGCGGCAATTGAAAGCGGGTTGGCAGGATTGACAGTGACGCTCGGTTCGCTGTCCCGTTGGGTTTCACCGCTGTTGGAAGCGGGAACTATGTTCACCACCTGCACCTGCCCCAGCGCGGCGGTTGCAAGCCCCAGCGTCATAGCTAAACAACACATAATTCTTGCCCAAAGCCCTGAGCCCCGTCGCATAGTCGCCTCCTGAAGCTTCTTATGGCAAAAGATCACAATGATCTTGAGATTACCTGGAATTAACGGATAGAGGATGAATGGATCAACCCCCGAATGGCCGGCTCTCTTTCAAGGGGGTGAAAGTCCAGCGGAGAAAGCGCCGTGAGTCTGTCTTCGGGCAGGCCCTTGGGCTCGCGATGCAGCAGCCAGATACCGGACTGCCCGCGGCGGAATTTCGGCGCAAGATACCAGCGCTCGTCGGTGCTCTGCGGAAACAGGATCGTTACCGTCCGGCCCGGCTGCTCACCTTTCTGCACTGAGGTGATTTCAATCACGGCCTCAGCCCAATCCGGATCATGTTCGCTGCGTTGCGGCTGCCCAAGAGGTTTTACTTCCATCACTGTGCCAGAGACGATCAGTACCGCGCTCTGCACCCGGGCCTGTAGCTTCTCGTTCTCCGCTTGTCCACGCGCTGCGGCGATTTGCTTGCGCAGCGACGCCGTATCGGCGGGTGCCGGCAATTCCCCGTTCTCCTTTACCTCAAGGTGCTCCCCAAACAGAATTCCGGTGGTAAAGAAGACGGCCTTTTGTCCCTCGCGTAGCGACCCGGGACGCTGCGTCTGCAGTGTGACGTCCTGGCCCTTCAGGCCAATGAGCGACGGTGGAGCGTCCAGCAGCTCTTCTACTCGGACAATCACCGTGCTGTCATTGGCTTTAAGGACCTTCAGGTTCACGGCCTTCAGCTTGAGCGCCCTGCCTATAAAAATAATCGGTGAGCTGCGAACCAACTCGCCAATCTGCTGATCTGGCGGCTGTTGCTGTGGCGTGCACAACGAGAGCTGCGGGCCAGCGATTGACGCGAATAGCGCCAACAACAAGAAAAACCTGCGTCCATGCTTCATGCTGCACTCCTTTATCTCTTTCAGGAGCCCTCTAAACATTTGCCCTGTCGATGGTCTTACTCACTATGACGTAGCAGGGCGGCAAAAACCCTTATGAGAAATGATGATTTTTACGGAGTAGGGGGCAAAGGAACGATGCATCCCCCGGCCTATGGCCGGATTCCTACCTGTTGGAACCTTTCATGAAACAACCAACCGACCAACGTGAACGCTATGAAGACAAGAAGAAGCCCGAGGAAAATCCGTCTCGCGGCATCGATCCCAAACCGAAAAAAGAAGAGGAAATGGAAGTTGTAGATCAGGACCCGGGTGAGCGCCAGAAGGAAAATCAGAACCAGAAGAAGGATGATGATTTGGCTGCTTGAGCCACTTGCGAAGTCGTGGGCCGATATCGTCCGATTACCGCTTGCGTAATTTAGTTTGTTTAGCTGGCGCAAGTGCTTTTTCTAAGGGCCGTCCCTCTCTCAGCTTGCCCAGCGCCAGGTGAACGGAGTTTGGGCCATGAACGTCGTACATTTGTGCGAGCGTGAAATGGTCCTGTCGAGTCAGGGTATAGCCGTGATGCAGCTTTACCAGGACTTCATGTTCGGTATCGTTCCATTTCGCGCGTTGTGGGCTCATACGATCCCCAAAATCAGCGGTGGGCTGATTGAAAAATTTTAAACGGGTAATTTGTGATTTAAGGGGTCCTCAATTACCAGATTACCCGATTACTCAATTACCAATCTATCTCAACTCTTCCATGATCTCATCCAGCGCCTCGCGTGATGGCCGCACAATTTCCTGCGGCAGGCGGGCCAGCGAATTTTCAGTCAAATTCAACTGCTCAAGAAAGCTTGGTGCAGTGGTGTTCACATAGAAAACGCCGGTCAGTATCTCATCTGTTTCATGCGCTTCAGCCAGCAAGCGCAAAGCTCCAACTCTATCCGTGGCGTCGTAGTCGCGAGCTAGCTTTTTCAAGCGGAGCTGTGATCCATCATGCATGTACACGGTGGCCGTGGTGCCGGGATAGTAGTCCACATCAATGTTCTCAAAAACCGGCACAAAACCTACTTCATGGATCGGCTCTTCATGGTCTTTGGAATACTTGTAAGACTTGGTTGAGCCTTCATGATCGTTGAAGGTCACGCAGGGCGAGATCACATCAAGCATCGCGGTGCCGCGATGCGCAATGGCGGCCTTCAACAGATTGTGCAACTGCTTTTTATCGCCGGAGAAGGAGCGGGCAACAAACGTTGCGCCCAGTTGGATTGCCAGAGCACAGGTATCGATCGGCGGCAGATCGTTGATCACGCCGGTTTTGAGCTTTGATCCAACATCGGCAGTGGCGGAAAACTGCCCCTTGGTCAGGCCGTAAACGCCGTTGTCTTCAATGATGTAAATCACCGGCAGATTGCGGCGCATCAGGTGCACGAACTGCCCAATGCCAATGGAGGCCGTGTCGCCATCGCCGGAGACACCGATCATCAGCAGTTTTTGGTTAGCCAGCGCAGCGCCTGTGGCTACGGAAGGCATGCGTCCGTGCACGGAGTTGAAACCATGCGCGCGATTTAAAAAATACGCAGGCGTCTTGGATGAACAGCCGATGCCGGAAAGTTTGGCCACATTTTCCGGCTGAATGCCCATCTCGTACATGGCATCAACAATGCGTTCCGTGATGGCGTTATGGCCGCAGCCCGCGCATAGCGTGGTCTTGCTGCCGCGATAGTCGAGCACGGTGAGCCCGACATGATTAGTTTTGGGCGCTGGCGTTGGAGTGGACGTGCCGGACATTACTTGGCCTCCTGGGAAACTATTGCGTCGGTTACAGAGCGCGCATCGATTGGCAGACCATTGTAGTGGAGCACGCTGCGCAGCTTGGTCACCTGGTCAGCGGCGATATCTAGCTTTAAGAGTTGGAACATCTGCGCGTCGCGGTTCTGCTCCACCACGTAAATGCGATCATGTTCCTTGATGAAGTCATGCACGCTCTGAGTAAACGGATAAGCGCGCACGCGGAGATAATCCATGGGCAAGTTGTGTTCCCTGCTCAGTTGGTCGCAGGCCTCAGTCAGCGCCCAGTGTGACGTGCCAAATGCGATGATGCCAGTCTTCGATGTGCCGCTGATCTCTTCCACCGGCGCGGGAACGTGCTTGCGAGCAGTCTCAAACTTGCGCGCCAGCCGGTCCATATTGTTCACATAATCATTTGGGCGCTCACTGTACTGCCCTTTTTCATTGTGGCCGCTGCCTCGGGTAAAGTACGCCGCCGCCGGATGGTTGGTGCCTGGCAGCGTTCGATAAGGAATGCCATCGCTATCCACATCTTTATAGCGGGCAAAGCCGCCCAGGCGCTTCAGGTCTTCCGCGTCCAGCACCTTGCCGCGCGTGATCGGCTTCTCAGGATATTTGAACGGATGCGCCATCCAGTTATTCATGCCCAGATCAAGATCAGAGAGCACAAAGACCGGCGTCTGGAATTGCTCTGCCATCTCAAAAGCGTCAATGGCCATGCTGAAGCACTCTTCCACAGACGAGGGCAGCAGCAAAATGTGCTTGGTGTCACCGTGAGAGAGGAAGGCGCAGAACAGCAGATCACCCTGCATGGTGCGCGTGGGCAAGCCGGTGGAAGGGCCAACGCGCTGAATATCAAAGAAGACGCCCGGAATCTCCGTGTAATAGCCCATGCCCACAAACTCAGCCATGAGTGAAATTCCCGGCCCGGAAGTTGAGGTCATGGCGCGTGCGCCGGTCCAGCCTGCGCCCAGCACCATACCGGCAGCGGCAAGCTCATCTTCCGCCTGAACCACGGCAAAGGTCGCTTTGCCGTCAGCGCCAATGCGATGCTCTTTCAAATAATCGATCAGCGTCTCCACCAGCGAACTTGAGGGCGTAATCGGATACCAGGTCACAACGGTCACGCCGGCAAACATGCAGCCCAGGGCAGCGGCGGCATTGCCGTCGATGATGACCTTGCCCTGGTTTTCATTCATGCGCTCCACCCAGTACGGGTCCTGCTTGGTAAAGGTGGCCAGCGCGTAGTCGTATCCGGCGCGGATGGCGGCGGTGTTCAGCTCCGCGGCTTTTTTCTTCTTGGCAAAGTGCTTGACCAGTGCTTTCTCTGATTCCTCGCGCTCAATGCCCAGCAAGGCATCCACCACGCCGACATAGATCATGTTTTTGACTAGCTTGCGCAGCTTGGCCTCAGGGCAAACCGGTGCTACCAGCTTGTCAAACGGAACGGGATAAAAAGTAATATCGGTGCGCAGGCCCGAGAGATTCAACGGCTCGTCATAAACGCAGGCAGCGCCGGGTTGGAGCGTCATTACATCTTCCTGCGCCGTCTCCTGATTCATCGCCACCAGAAAATCGATTTCCTTTTTGCGCGCAATGTATCCATGCTTGCTGGCGCGGATGGTGTACCACGTGGGCAAGCCAGCGATGTTCGAGGGGAACAGGTTCTTGCCGGAAACGGGAATCCCCATCTGAAAGATGCTGCGCAGCAGGACGGTATTCGCCGACTGCGAGCCGGAGCCGTTGACCGTGGCCACCTGAATGCTGAAATCGTTGATTTTGCGGCCTGGTTGTGGCGTCCTGGCCGCCTTTTCCTGTACTCCGAGTTCGACTGTTGTCGCCATGAACCTTTCTCTGAGCGGCTTCTTCAAGCCGCAACACCTTAAAATCTATTGTCAGCTCTTTGTAGCGATGAGGAATACATTATAAAACCAGCACAAGAAAACAGCACGAAAATCGCAGGGCTGCGAGAGTGGTAGTTCGAATATCAAGCAATTTATCACGATCCAATCCAGCCCGCCCAGGCTGGAACAGTCTCACGACAGCTCAGCCATTCGCGCGGAATGCCATCAATACCGGAATACATCACGACGATGCCACCAACAATGGCGCATGTGGTATCGCGATCACCCAATCCACTCAGAGTGGCCCACAGAGCTTCCTGGTAGTTGCTCAAGTGCCGGGCGGCACACCACAACGCAAACGGGACAGTATCTGGAGCGGTTACAGCAGAGCCGTTTCCAAGCCGGGCCACAGCTTCTTCAACCGACGATTCGGCAGGAAGTTCCATTGCGTTTTTGATTCCTGCGCGAACGTGACTCTCTGGCACATGTTGATGCACGTGCCGGAGCAGTTCAGGCCCGTCCGGACCAAGCCCGGAGTCTTTCATGCGCCACGCCATACCAGCCGCCAGCGCCACCGCAATCGCGCCGGCAACAGCCTCTCTGTGAGTGTGCGTCGGGACAGAAGAAAGCTGAGCTTGCTCAACGATCTTCTCAGGATCATCTGCGAAGTAAGCTCCAAGAGGAGCCACGCGCATAGCTGAACCGTTTCCGTAGGAGCCGTCAGCGTGGAAGAGTGACGCGGCTTCTTCACGCCACGATTGATTATGCCGGATTGCTGCCAGCAGCTTGTGCATTGCCGGACCATAGCCGCGGCCGGGATCGTACCGGCCTGCGAAACTTTGCGCCAGTGAATCCTGATTGATTTCGCGGTGTTCCGCCAGGGTCTCCAGGATAGAAAGAGCCATAACTGTATCGTCGGTAAAAAACCAGGGTGGGGCAGGCACTGCCCGCTGCTCGATCAAATTTGTGACGACTTCATCGGGAAGAAAGAAGCGCTCGCCAAAGGCATCACCGCAACTGAGTCCTTCCAGGGACAGAGTTGCCCGTCGCCAGCGTTCTGAATGGAGATCGCGGTCCATGTAGTACGTCTTCTGATATCAATTCCTGATAAATTGTATGCGTGAATATTACCCTCAATGCCGCTGAGGCGCGAGTGCTGGGCGCGCTGATTGAAAAAGACATTACCACCCCGGATTATTACCCGCTTTCATTGAACGCCCTTGTCAACGCCTGCAACCAGAAGAACAATCGCGAGCCGGTGACGAACTATGATGAAGAGACCGTCCGCCTGGCGCTGCGCAACCTGAGCGACAAGCGCCTGGCCGGGACTGCCAGCGGCGCTGACAGCCGCGTGGCCAAATATGAGCACCGCGCACAGGAGGTTTTTAACTTTACTCGCCCGGAAACCGCGATCATGTGCGTGCTGCTGCTGCGCGGGCCGCAGACGCCCGGCGAATTGCGCAGCCGCACCGAGCGCATGCACAAGTTTGAGCACCTGGATGACGTGCTTTCCGGCCTGCAGCAGCTCATGCGCCGCGAGCCTCCGCTGGCCAAGGCGCTGGGCCGCCGGCCGGGAACAAAAGAGATCCGCTACGCCCACCTGCTTTCCGGCGATGTCGAAGCCTGGGAGCCTCCGGCAGACTCCTCGCTGGCCTCTGCTGTTTCCGTTGAAGCCGAGCGCATTATTCAACTTGAAGAGCACGTTGCAGCGTTGCAGAAGGAAGTCGCCGAGCTGAAGCAGCAGATGGCAGAATTCAAAAGACAGTTCGAATAAGCAACGGCCTTACCACTGATCAACACTGATGGCACTGATCGGGATTTGACGCGGCAGGCCTAAAGAGGCCTGCCCGCGGATTGGCCAAGTTGTACCGGAAGCTACGAAAAATTTTTTACTGATCTTCAGTGCAGGTTAGTGACTGTTTTGCATGATGCGACGACATTGGCTACGCCGCCGCTTACAACACCGGAACCGGCGCATAGAACAGCCTGGCCAGTCTGGTTGTTGTAAACCAATGCAGAAGACCCGCCAATTGTAGATGTAAGAGTCTCGCTACCTTGTATTGACAAGCTGTTGTTGGAGCCAACCGTGGGCGTAACGCTGCCAATAGAGGCTGCGCTGCAGGTGCCGATTGGGGCCTGCCCTCCGCCGCCTGGGACAACGCTGTTGTTAGCGCAAAAGCTGATGGCGCCAGTGTTTTCGTTGACGGATATCATCCCAAATTGGGTTTGTGCGGTGACGAAGATGGGCGTGGTTGAAGTGGAACCTTGAAACGCAGATGCTTCCGCCGACGGCGCAAGATGCGTACTGACTGCTACGATGGTTACAACGCCAATGATGGCGGCGACAAACCAAAGCTTACTTTTCATCGAAACCTTTCCTTTCTAGATTGCTTGGCCAATGGCACTGGATTCTAAGCGGATATTCTTTGAGCTAAAGCATCCACGTTGTATCTTTTGCAATATTTTTACATTTAAATTTTCTAACGATTCTCCCCCATCGCTCGTCGCAAACATTTGCAGAAAAACCCACACTGATTACACAAATGAACACCGATGAATCAGGAGCGGCTAGGCGATCCGGAAGAATCGGTGTCATCTGTAGCAAGAATGTGCAAGGAATTGGGTTTCGATTTTGCGCTTTCGGCGCTCCCAACGACTCTGTAAGGCCCTAATCCGATAGAACTGAGCTAAGAACCTTATTCACTTAAAGAGTGTTTCAGCAAACAATCTCAGCTAAATTTCTCAAACAATCTCTCAGGGAAGCCCATGCCTCTACTGTAATAAGGCAAGGGAGAGGAGTCACAACGTGAAGCACGGCATTGCTTGCTTGGTGGTCGTGGCAGTTTTGGCGGTGTCCGGCTTTGCGGCTGATGAGCGTCCTTTGCCGGCTTCGCCTGATATGGTTGCAAAAGCCACGACGGCGGAGAACCGTGAGCAGCCGCCGGCTTCGTTCATGCCAGCAGCGCCAGCGAATGCAATAAGTCCGGCTATCTTGCCGGCTGCGCCCAGCGCTCTCATCAAATTAAAGCAGCGACCTGAACCCCACAGATTCTTTGACATGAGAAATACGTTCGCGCTCAGCGCTGCGGCAGTTTCACTCACGGCAGATGCGCTTTCCACGCAGAAAGGGTTGGCGCATCCGGGATTTTATGAGATGAACCCGCTGGCGCGGCCCTTTGTCCAGACACGGACCGGTGCAGCCATATATTCAGCAGGCAGCCTGGGCATGGTGGCAGGAAGCATGTACCTGGCGCATCGCACACATCATCACAAGCTGGAACGCATGATGCCTTTTGCTGTTGCAGGCTGGGAAGGTCTGTTGAGCCTCCGCAATTATCATGTGATCGCGGTCAGGACGAAGTAAGCAGCCTTTCTACCGCTTTTCGCTTTGTTACTTTATCCGTGGAAATCATTCAACTTCTGTCGCTTCCTCATGACAAAAGTTCACCTTCACTTATCTCACACTAAGTATCTGTTTTGAGGCCGAACCTATTTCTGAAACGCGCTCTGGCAATTACTAAGACTAAAGCCCCGGCAGGGGATCTTAAGACGCCATCTCCTTGATGAACTCAGATATCCTTCGCGCCACTCCCGGTCTTAGCCCTGGGCCTTCACCGCGGCGCGCCACCAGATGATAAGCCTGCAACTGGTCGTCGTGAAATGCGGGTACGCCGCCCCACAGGAACAAACGGAAGATGCGGTAGAGCTTTTCTCCCCATCGCTCAACAATTTCTTTCCGATGGAGATCAAGCCGCCGCGCCCAGTTGAGCATGGTGAGTTCGTAGTCGTGCGATTCTTCCTTGACCTCAACAATGTTGAAACCATAGTTGAGACCTTCCTTCACTACATCCTGCAGGCACATGCAACTGTGGGCGCCCTGCCAGATGTAACGCCGCGTGAACTCGGCGAGAGAGTATTTTTCCTTGCTGGCCGATCCGTCAAGATAGATCAGGCCTCCCGGCTTCAGGCATTTCCATACGCGCTCAAAGAAGCGGCGATATTCCGGCATATGCTCAATCACACCGTAGATCACAATGCCGTCAAAAGGCTCGGTTGGCTTGTAGGTGAAAAAGTCCTCCAGAATGATGGTGGCATCAAGCTTCTTGCTCTGGATCAGCTCCTGTATGTAGTCATAAGAATTCTGGAACAGCGTCACGCCGGTGACCTTCACGCCGCGGGGACAAAAATGTTCAAACGTTCCACCCCATCCTGCGCCGATATCCAGCAGGCGCATACCCGGACGCAATTGCAGCGCCTGAAAAGTTTTTTCCAGCTTGCGCTCGGCTGCTTTCTCCAGTAGTTCATCGTCGTGGTCGAACAAACAGTGCGAGTAGAACCGCGCATAAGAATCAAGAAAGTAGAAGTAGAAATCATTGCCAAACGTGTAGTGGCGATCAATGACTTTCTTATGCGCACGGGAGATGGGAGTAAGAAACAGGTCGCTAAAGAAGCGCAACCGCGAAACGAGGCGCATCCGCTCGGCAAATTGCTTGCGCACATCAAGAATGACCAGCATATCGCCGTCAAGATCGAGATCGCCGTTGATGTAGGCCTCGCCCAGGGCAAGCTCATCCACAGCATGACGCAGCAGTTGATTGCTATGCACGGTAATGCGGAAACGAGGAACGCCTTTGCCGGTGGCAACTATTCGTCCGTTGGGAAGTTTGATTTCACCTGGAACGTTCAGCCCCTGAAAGAGCCGCTCAAACCAGCTTGGCGCAGCCGCCGGCGCGGGCATGGTATGCAGTGTTGCTTTTGTCCTAGGCTGGGGCCATTGCTTTGGCTGAGTGCGCATGGTTTCTATCTTCTGGAAAACTTCCAGTTCTCCTATACCAATAAGATGAGACTAGCGGCTGGAATGTTTACAGCAAGACAGGAATACCAACGTCAGTTTGATCGCGAGTTTGATGGCAGGATGCAACCTTCCGCAACGCTGGCGGTTTCTGGCGCATGCGATCGCTGGTTTTGGGAATCGCGAACCAATGTTTGTTGCGAAACCGCGGCGTTGCGCGCTGATCCGGGTTTACGATCGCTTTGACGGCGCAGGGCCGGGCGCAAGAATCTCCGGCTCAATGGTGCGCACCTGGTTGCGCGTTACAAAGAATACAGCGGCTGTCCAGGTGGGGAAAAGATCAAGGCCAGGGACAAGTTCCGCAGCAAAAGTCGGCAAAAAGGCCCAGTGCCAGCCCAAAATGTGGGTAAGCAGAGCGCCGGTCAGTAGATCAAGCGCTGTATCGGCGGGTGTAACTGCACCCAGCCCAAACAGCGGCGTGCCCACAATCTGAATAGCATCAGCAATAATGGCGACAAACCAGGCTTTGCGATGATCGCGCGAAGTAATGGTCTTGAGGAAATCAAACTTCAACATAACTCGCCTCTCTAAAGGATACGCGAAAGAGCGGCAGTTAGCTATGAGCAATTAGGTAGCTGCTACTTTATCTTGCTTGATGACACATGCCGAAAAATTGTTTGAGATTTTTAAAAAGTAAACGCCAGACCGCCGCGGAGAGAACGCGCTGACTGCACCATGTAAACGGTGCGGCCGTCCTGTCCCATTACCGGCAGGTAGCCTTGCGCCAGCAGGTTGCGGATATCGAGCAGGGCGTCCATTTTGGCAGGGATGAAGGAGCCGCAAGGAATGGGCTGACGGATAAAGATGCTCAGGTAGGGGTCCATCTGGCCAGGCGAGGCATTGAAAGCGTCAACGGCGGAGAGAGCGTTGCCGCTGGTCCATTTATAAGAAGCGATCCAACGCGCACCGGTAGAGGGAATGTAACCGGAAATCTTTGCGCCGATGGAATGCTGACGGCTGTTGCTGAGCGACTGAGACAGCGTTTGCCAGTTTGTGGGCGCATCAGCGGCTGAAACCACCTGACCGGTGGAGTAGTCTGCGGTAGCCGTAAGATCGTCTGAAATCTTGCGCTGCACCACCACGCGCATGCCGGCTGCGCTTACGCCGGGAGCATAGCCGTAAGAAAACGTTCCCGAGTAAACGTCGGGCAGAACATCGTCAGAATAGCTGGTGGGATCGCCGGCGCCGGTAAGCACCAGGTTGTGAACGTGGTCAAGAAACGCAGCCATCTGCACGCTGGTATCGCCCATGCGCCGCGATACTGAAATCTCATGATGCCCGGCGCTCTCAACTTCCGGCGCGCCATTGGTGAGGGCCATGCGCGGGCCGGATTCGCTCAGGTCAGCGGGAGCAGTGTCAAAGCCCTTAGCTGTGCGTGTGTCGGGCTCAGAGGTGGCATAGCGGTACTCCACCACCATGTTGGGCGAAAGATGCACGTCAACCGAGCCGTGAGGCCGGATGGCAGTGACGCGGTTAGCGAACTCCATGGACTGGAGATCGGCGCCGTAATTCAAATCAATGATGCCAGCGAGGTTCATGCTGTCAGAGCTGCTTATCTCCATGGCGGAGAAGGGCGAGTTCTGGACGGCAGCACCAGGGGCGGCGAAGTGGCGATAGGTGACGGTAAGGGTGGGCCGAGAGCTATCACCAAAATCATGCGCGTACGAGGCGCGGAGAACGCCGGTGGGATCACCGGCGGAAGCGCCGATATTGCCGTTAAAAGAAAGCGTTCCAGAGGAGAACAATGACTTTTCCAGGGCAAAGGCCGTGGTCATATCTCCGGCACTGCCAAAGCCACCAGCCTCAGCCCCGGCGATGAAGGCCACGCTGGCTTTCACTGGACGATTCTCGCCTTGCTCCGAACCCAGGTGCGAGACAACCACGAGAGAGTCAGGATCCTCGCTGTTTTTATCTTTTTCCAGCACGCGCAGAACCGGGCGATTTCCGGCTGAACGCAAGGTCCAATGCCAATCATCAGGCTCGTCTGCATTGGTACGGCGCGGCGGTATGAGCTTAAGCGCATCAGCCAGGGTGTTGAGCGTGAGATTAACGATAAGGTGTGCGCCGGAATGCAGAACAACGTCTTCCCGCAGCGAAGGCAGGAAGGATGCGGCCGTCACTTTTACCTGATAAGTTCCGGCGGGAAGATTGTTGGCAACGTAATATCCGCTGGTATCGGTAAAAACCGTGGTGCCCACTTGAGCCGCGGAGACAAAGACCTGCACCACCGCACCCATCTGCGGCGAACCCGAAGCATCCTTGACATAGCCTGCAATCGCGCCAACATTGGCGGCATGGGCAGGCGCCCACGCCAGCAGAGCTATCAAGAAATATCCGAGTTTGCGGGTCATATCCACCACCTCAATGTGTGGAGTCCCACTTACTATTATTGGACGACGAACTTGGCCGTTGGTGAAATCGTTTGTCGAGAAACTTGATCGTTCACCTTAATGGTTACCTGGTAAACCCCGGGATCCAACTGGCTCAATGGGAGACTCTTGGCCAAAGTTACCTGCTCGCCAATATTGCCCATTTGCGCGGTCGTTTCCGTGAAGTCTACCACAGGCTTGTTGGTGGTGGTATTGACAATCTGGTATTCCACCGTGGCTGAAGGCTTGTTGGTTTTCTGGTCAAGGCCGAGGTTATAGACTTGCATCCAGAAATTGACCCTGTCCTTTTGTTTCTTGTCGAAGGCCGCAGGCTTGCCGTCAGCAGGCTGCACCTTGGGAACTACTTTGTTGGTGCCAATAACAAAGCTTCCGGTGCCGACTTCGCGTGATGGAACGGCTTCCATGCGGTCCGCCAGAATCAGGCTGGAAGAAGAGAGCTTTTCATCATTGTAATTGGGCACGGTGTAGCTCTTGCTGAAGACGCCGGTCTTGTCTCCGTTTACGTCTTTCACAACAACATCAAGCCTGTAGAGGCCTGGCTTCATCGGCAGGGCCTTCCAATAGAGCGAGACATTGTTGAGCTCTTTTTCCAGCAATTCTGCCGGGATATCTTTGTGCAGCGTATCTTCAAAGGTCTGCACGATCTGGCCGTTCAGCTTGGTCAACTGGCCGTAAACATTGATGACGGCGCGCTGCACGCCATCTTTATTTGTGAATACAAGGTTGCGCAACGGCACCTGCAACGTGACCGGAACCAGCACTGTCTCGGGATCAAGTTTGACAAAGTCAACCTGCACATCAAACGGCAGCAGGTTGGTGCGGAAGCGATGGGTAACGATTTCGTTTTGCAAATCGTTGTATTTGATACCGGGGGCACGATTCAACTTGGCGAAGGTTTCCAGACGATCGAACTGCTTGGTCTGGTTGTTCTGGTTGAAGAAGCCTGCACCAAGATTTTCCAGCCCGCCGTTGAAACGATCAGCCTTGCTGGCTAGGCCCATCGATTCCATTTCAGTAAGGCCGGCATTGGGGACATGCAGAAGGGCGTCCTTCTTGGAGCGGTCCAGCGTCATTTCATAAGAGCCGCTCCCAGTCTCGTCAACAAACTCAATCTCAACTTCCTGCCCGATGCCTTCCAGGTAGCGATAACGCCAGACCTCAAAAGGATAGGTTTCGGTTTGCCCGCCGCCTTCTTCTTCAGGACGCTGGTACGGTCCACCCATGGGATGGGAATCAATCGAGGTTGGCGGTCCATACATGATATAAATTCGTCCGCGATCAGTTTTCCTACCCGGTATGCCCGCGGCAAAGTGTTCATCGGCGTAAGCAATGCGCCGATAGTGTTCTTCCTTGTACTCGTTTTCAGCAGTGTCAGGGGTAGGATCGCGACGCTGCCAGAAGGCTTCAATAAACTGGTCTCTCTCCGCGTTGGTCGTCAGCTTTTTGAAGGCGGAAAGCTCTTCATCTGTGATGATCCAGCGGACGTCTTCATCCAGCCACTTCTTGTACACGCCGCCTAGCTTTTCGATGTTTGCTGCTTTTTCATCTTTGCTGCGCGGACGTTTTAGAGGATCTTGTTGAGCTTGAGTGCCAGACTGGCTCTGGGTGCTGGTTGTTGCCGCCGGGGCTTTCTGGTCTGTTGCCTGAGCCGGAGATTTCTGGTCTTTTGCCTGATCAGATTCCTGTGCCTGAACAAAAAAACACCCACTAATTACGAAAATAACCAGCAGAAAAAAGTAATGAAAACGAGAATAACGGTACAACACCAGAGTACCTCCTTTAGGAGTACAGGTATTTAGAATTTTAAGTCTTTTTCGCTTGTAGAAGCAAGGGACTGGAAGGCGACTTTAACGCTTTATTTCCCTTAGTATATGGTCCAAGCTAAGGCGCTTTTTATAATCGAATGCAGGCCTTTCCCTGCCACAATAAGATGTGGCGTGAAGAAACTACTTCTCGTTATAATCACAGGCAGGTACACACCATTACAGTAAGAGCTGTAAGTCCTCCTGCCTGAGCGTGGAACTTTCCCGGCCTTACTGGCGTATACAAAGTGTGTGCAGACGGTCTTGGTGCGCTGGAAGGTAATTGAATGAACGTAAAGAAAATTGTCATTATCGTGGGAGTGATAGTTTTGCTGGGCGCGATTGTCGGTTTTACCGTCAATCAAAGCCAGAAAAACGTAGTCACGGTGCAGAGCGGCAAAGTTGTAAAGCAGGATATCTCTTCTCAAGTCACGGCTTCCGGCCAAATCAAGCCCAAGACCATTGTGAATGTGGGCGCCAATGCCATGGGCCGCATTGTCCATCTGTTCGTGAAGGAAGGCGACAAGGTAAAAAAAGGCCAGGTGCTGGCGCAATTGGAAAGTGTGCAGTCCGCGGCTGATGTGGCCATGAACAAAGCTTCTCTGGAGAGCGCAAGGACTGATGCTGTTGCTGCTGAAGCAGCTCTCACCACGGCACAAGCCCAGCTTAAGAGCAGCACGGCCGATCTTGCCCGCGCCAAGCTTGATTATGAGCGCGCAGAGGGTCTGTATAAAGACCAGCTCATCGCGAAATCCGATTATGACACCAAGAAAGCCGCTTACGAAGTTGCTGAAGCTGTTCGCGCACAGGATGTAGCGCGTGTCGCTCAGAACAAAGCGCAGGTAGATTCCGCTGAGGGCCGTGTAGGCCAAGCCAATGCTTCGCTCACGCGCGTGAAGGATATTCTCAGCAAGACCACCTACGATGCTCCGTTTGACGGCACCGTCACCAACCTTCCCGTGCATGAAGGTGAAACCGTTGTGATGGGAATTCAGAACTCGCCCGGCAGCACCTTGATGACCGTGGCAGATATGTCTGTGATTACGGCTGAAGTCCAGGTGGATGAAACCGATATCATCAACGTAAGTCTTGGCCAGGACGCTGAAGTAACCATTGACGCCATTCCCAACCAAACTTTCAAAGGCAAGGTCACTGAGATCGGCGATAACGCCATTATCCGCTCCACCGGCGTCTCCACTTCGCAGAGCACAGGCGACACGCAGGAAGCCAAGGATTTCAAGGTAGTAGTTACACTCACTGCTCCTCCAGCGAACCTGCGGCCCGGCCTCTCTGCCACTGCCAAGATCACCACCGGCACCGCGCATGACGCGCTGGCCATTCCCATCCAGGCAATTACCGTGCGCGATAAAAACGACCTGGAAGCTCAAAATGGCAACAACAAAAAGGCCAAGGTCGATAAGACTGCGCCCGCCGCTCCCATGGCCAAAAAAGAGAACGAGGAAATTCAGGGCGTCTTCGTCATCAAGGACAACAAAGCTGAGTTCCGCAAGGTTGAGACCGGCCTGACCGGAGCTACGGAAATCCAGGTAAAAAGCGGCCTTGAAGATGGTGACGTCATTATTACCGGCAGTTATAAGGTCTTAAAGACCATCCGCAACGGCACCGGCGTAAAAATCGACAATTCTTTGGCCAATAAAGTCGGCGAGTCGTAAACTCCCGCGCGTTTTCAACGTCTAACAATAAGTAGGGTTGGGTTTGGCTAGCGAGCAGGAGAGAAGAATGGCAACACAAGTCGCCGATATTTCCACCAACGTGGGCGCGCCTCCGCAGGATTGCATCATCTGCACGGAAAACCTCTGGAAGACCTACCAGATGGGTGCGGAGCAGGTGCACGCGCTGCGCGGGGTGAA
>DASTCT010000162.1:0-29147 GCA_035710845.1 Candidatus Angelobacter sp. | reverse complement strand
CCTGCGGCGCTGTTTGAATCGCGCGATGCGGGCCAGACCTGGTCTCCGGTGCAAGGATTGCTGGAGCATCCGCATCGCCCCAAATGGGTGCCTGGCGGTGGAGGGATGTGCCTGCACACAATTCTTCCTGATCCGGCCGACCATAAACGGATGTTCATTGCTATTTCCACTGCGGGAGCGTATCGCACAGACGATGGCGGGACGAGCTGGCAGGCGCGCAACCAGGGCGTCCGGGCCGTGTTTCTGCCGGATCAATATCCTGAGTTCGGCCAGTGCGTGCACAAGATGGTGCAACATCCGGCGCAGCCGCAGAGGCTCTTCCTGCAGAACCACTGGGGGCTTTATCGCAGCGATGATGGCGGGAACTCGTGGAAGGATATTGCCAACGGCGTGCCTTCAGATTTTGGTTTCTGCATGGCGATCCATCCCCATGATCCTGACACGGTCTATATCGTTCCCATTGAGTCTGACGAGTATCGCTGTACGCCGGAGG
This sequence comes from Candidatus Angelobacter sp., assembly GCA_035710845.1. GTDB lineage: Bacteria > Acidobacteriota > Terriglobia > Terriglobales > Acidobacteriaceae > Angelobacter. The sequence goes on along the minus strand of DASTCT010000162.1, from coordinate 28,654 downwards.
GCAAGCTCCGCGTCTATTGCACTCGCAATGCCGGAAAGAGTTGGGAACCCCTCACGCGTGGCCTGCCGCAAAAGGACGCTCTGGAGACTGTGTTGCGCGATTCCCTGGCTACAGACACGTGCTCTTCCGCGGGAATTTATTTCGGAACCAGAAGCGGCAAGGTCTATGGCTCAGCCGATGAAGGCAAGTCCTGGCAATTGGTGATTGGAGGATTGCCGCCAGTGGTCTGCGTGCGCGCGGCGCTAGTGGACGGAGGAGGAGCTGTTTCAACGCGGAGACACGGAGGCGCGGAGAAAAAAAGGGCTAAGAAACGGAATGCGGACAGCAAGAGCGCGCGATCAAAGCAAACTGCCAAGGGCCGTGCGCGCGCAAGTAAGAGATAAGACCATGGCGATCAGCTTCCGAATCCCGAACTATCTGGCTTCTCTGGCAGGAGGGCAAACCTCGTTGGAGATTGATACTTCGCCGGCGACGGTTGACGAAGCGCTGGAATCGCTTTGGAAAGCGCACCCGGTCCTGCGCGACCGTATTGTGGATGAACAAGGCGAGGTTCGCCAACACATCAACATCTTTGTGGGCGATGAAGCTATCCGCTTTGCCGATGGACTGGCCACCAAAGTTCCCAACGGCACAGAGATACTGATTGTGCCTGCTGTAAGCGGCGGCTAAGGCTCATTCAGCGGCGTGCTTGCGCCTTCAAACACCTTGGTCACACTGTTGCGGCCTACGCCATAGATGATGAAGCTGGCGTTGTCAAAGCTGTATTCGCGAAAGAGCAGCTCGCCCAGGCTGTCACCATCCACATCCACAGCATCAATCAACTCCAGGCGTGGCGCTACGTCAAGCCGGGATGAATCGGTTACGCTGGATGACAACTTTTGCGGCACGCCGTCAAAGTCCACGCGCGCAATCACCGTTACATAACGAGAGATAAACTTTCCCGGGGAGCCTTTGGCCGTGGGCGCAAGATAGCTGCCGGGAACCTCTGCGCTCATCACAAGAACAGCGTCATTGCTCAGATCAAGATCAAAAGCGCGCATGGTGACGTTCTTGAGCGAGTCCTCAGGCGTGAGCTGGGCGTTTTCATGCGGCAGCTGGGCCAGCACCAGCTTGCGCATCTTGGCTTCCATCGGCTGCTCTTCACCGGGCTTCCAGATGAAATCAAAAGAGCGAGAGTCGCTGGGTTGATTATCAGAGATGCCGACAAACGTCCTAGTCCCTGAAGGGATAACGGCCAGACGCGTTTCAGGCACGGTTCCCGGGGCCGGTGTTGCCGATGCAGCGGGCGTAGGTGATGGCGAAGGCGTAGACTCAGGGTTTTCTGCCGTACGCCGTCTTAGAATCGGCCGTCCAGAATCATCTTCAGAAGAAGAGGAAGACGTCTGTACCTGCGCCTCTTGAGGAGTTGGGCTGGGCGCAGCGGTGGATGCCCCGGTGTCAGTGCCAGCATCACCGTGATGAAGGATAGGCCGGCCGTCGCCAGCGTCAACCTTGGGCGCTGGCGTCTCAGTCTTTTTGGCTGTGGTAATCGCTTGCCACTTGCCGAATGCTCTCCAGGCGTCATTTCTTTCTACGCCGTTCGTGATGGTTACATAACCCTGAGGTACGCCGCTTTTTTGCGCTTCATACACAATGCCATTGTCCAGCGCCATGGGCCGGGGCGTGGATTTGTACGTGCTTGCGTCATGAAAATTGCCATCCTCAAGGACAGTGACGGGGAAGACCCGGGTGGAGACAGCGCCAGCGGGATCCGTGGTGACCTCAAGCACAGCGGTGGCGCGGAGTTTATGCGCTTTTCGGCGCTGTGCGTTGCCTGCGATAGTAAGGGCGAAAACCAGCAGGACCAAAATTACTGGGCCAAGGCTGGCCAGGAGCTTTTTTCTGCTATATAAATTCATTTGACGTTATAAACACGGAAAATCCATGCAAGTTAATGATAAAGCCCCAGAGTTCTCTCTTGCCAATGAAGAAGGCAAGCCGGTGGCCCTAAAGGACTATCGTGGCAAAAACGTGGTCTTGTTTTTTTATCCCAAGGCCAATACGCCGGGTTGAACGTTGGAGGCGTGCGGGTTCCGCGACGCATTCCAGAAAATCCAGCGCGCAGGCGCGATTGTGTTCGGCATTTCCGGGGACAAGCCTTCCGCGCAGAAAAAATTTAAAGAGAAATATGACCTGCCCTACTCGCTTCTGGCCGATGAAGACAAAGCGGTAGCGAAAAAATTTGACGTGCTCAAGGAGAAGAGCATGTACGGGCGGAAATACATGGGGATCGAGCGGACGACGTTTGTGATCAGCCCGGAAGGCAAGATCGCCGCGGTGCTCAACGGCCTCAAGCCGGAAGAGCACGCTACGGCGGTGATAGCGGCGCTGAAGTAGTATTAGCACTCGACGCCAAAATCTGTTTACGGCAAAGGGCGCTAAGGTCGCAAATGGTGGAGCTTCTTGCATTTTTTGATCGAGTCAATGATGATCCCACCCTTTGCGCAAAAGCGCGCGCAAAGGATGGGGCACCCGCACCCGTTTGTAAATATTGGATTACTTTGATCCAGTAATCGTAAAGGTAAGCACGCTCTCTGCCGGAATTGATACTTCTTCCTTGCCTGTGGCAGCGGCCACTCCAGTACCTGCGCCTGCTCCGGCCACGGTGCCGATCGCTGCGCCCTTACCCCCTCCAGCCAAGCCTCCAATCAAAGCGCCAGCGGCTGCGCCGCCGCCAATCTTGGTGACGTTGCTCTTGGTATGGCTTTTGCCTTCACGGCTGACGCGCGAGCTGTAAACGGTTTCTCCATTGATGGATGTCAGGCGCAGAGAGAGTGCGCCGGGTTTGTGCAGGCGTCCGCTGCGGTTTACGTAGGTGACTTTTCCGTGGACCGGATCGCCGGCCTTGGCCACCCGCTTGCCGTGGACAACAATGTCCTTGGTCAGAGTCCCATGCCAGCTCTGGCCGGCAGTGGCGGTGGTTGAACTCAGTGACGAGCCCAGCCGGACAGTGGCGTGGCTGCCTGCCGGAATGGTTGCGGCAGTAGCAGCCAGAAATGAAGCCAGTGTGAGCGCGAGCACAACCGATTTGCAAAACCTCATACGCATTCCCCTTTTATGTGTGTTGCGGATAGTTCCGGCCTGCCGCACAAGCCAGCGAAATCGTGAGCTGCTGCTGCAGAGAATTTTATCCCCACAGGCATTCTGCTATAAACTTTCCGCTGAAAACGGAGGAACTAATGAGGGTGTGGCCTTTCGTACTGCTTTTCGTAATGAGCGCTGGCGTTCTAGTGGCCCAAACTAAAGGCGGCTCAAAGCAATTGCATGATCTCTTTACTGCCGCCTGGGATTACGACATGCAGCAGCGGCCTGAAGAAGCTTCAGAGCTGGGCGATCGCCGCTGGAATACTGCCTGGGAAGATATGAGTCCCGAAGCATACGCGAGGCGCAACCAGCACAATCAAGTGATCCTGGCCGAGCTTGCCAAGATCGACCGCAGCAAGCTGAACGCAACCGACCAGCTTAATTACGACCTTTTTCAAAAGCGCTACGCTGACCGCATTGAGAACTACAAATATCACTGGTACTTGATGTCATTTAACCAGCGCGAAGGCCCGCAGACGAGAGATGACCTTGCCGATGCGCTGCGTTTTGAAAGCGCGAAGGATTATGAAGACTGGCTGGCGCGTATGAATGCTGTTCCCGCGTTGCTGGACCACTTTACCGCGCTGCTGCGCGAGGGAATACGCGAGCGCATGGTCCATCCAAAGGTGATCACGGAGCGCATTCCCGGCCAGATCGATAAACAGATTGTTACCGATCCGACGCAGAGCGGCTTCTACAAGCCGTTTCTCCATTTTCCAAAGACGATCTCCGAGGCTGATCAACAACGGTTCCAGCAAGAAGCAAAGCAGGCCGTAACGCAGCAGATTGTTCCCGCTTATACCAAATTGAAGCAGTTCTTTGTGAGCGAATACCTGCCTGCTTGTTATAACCAGGTTGGCGCATGGCAGCTTCCACACGGCGATGAGCTTTACGCCTACATGATTCGCCACTACACCACAACGCAAATGACACCGGAGGAAGTTCATCAAACCGGAGTGCGTGAGGTGGCAAGAATTAATCGCGAGATGGACGCGGTGATGCAGCAGACTGGCTTTAAAGACACAAGAGAAGAATTTTTCAACTTCCTGCGCACCGATCCACAGTTCTTTTACAAGACCCCGGAAGATCTTTTTGAAGCCTATAAAGCGCTGGCCAAGACCATTGATCCGAACCTGGTGAAGGTGTTTAGCAAATTGCCGCGCGAGCCTTACGGCGTGGAGGCGATTCCGGCAGCAGTTGCGCCGGACACAACAGCGGCTTATTACCGTGCGGGAGCTGCGGATGGCTCACGCGCAGGCACCTACTTTATTAATCTTTATAAACCTGATGCCCGGCCAAAGTGGGAAATGACGGCGCTTTCTCTGCATGAGTCCGTGCCGGGACACCATCTGCAGATTGCTTTGGCGCATGAATTGGGAGAAATGCCCAAATTCCGCCGCTTTGGCGAGTACACATCGTTTGTGGAAGGCTGGGGACTTTATGCGGAGTCGCTGGGCGACGATATGGGCCTTTACAGCGATCCTTATTCCAAGTTTGGCCAGCTCAGCTATGAGATGTGGCGCGCCGTGCGACTGGTGGTGGATACCGGCATGCACGTGAAGCACTGGACGCGCGATCAGGCGATCAAATATTTCATGGAGAATTGTCCGAAGCCTGAACTGGATGTCACCAATGAAATTGATCGTTACATTGCCTGGCCGGGGCAAGCGCTGGCTTACAAGATTGGCGAATTAAAGATCAAGGAACTGCGCGCCCGGGCAAGTCAGCAGTTGGGAGCGAATTTTGATCTGAAGGAATTTCATGAAGTGGTTCTGGGCTCAGGCCCGTTGCCGCTGGACATATTGGAACGCAACGTGAACACGTGGATTGCGAGCAAACAACAGCATGTTGCGCACTCTGCAGCACGCTCCGCAAACCAGCAAAAAACAAAAGCGGAACGCTGACGCATGACAATTGCTGTTGCGTCAACTCCGGGTGTTGCGGAAAAGGCAAGGGCCGGGCGCTTTTATTCGCCGGAACTTGATGCCCTGAGGTTTTTTGCGTTCTTAGGCGTGTTTGTCTTCCACGCCGCACCGCGAACCATGGACTTTTACGCCACAGCGGGTTTTCCTGCGTGGCTGAGCAAGATTCTTATCTCTACGTTTGGGGCCGGCGCGTATGGCGTGGATTTGTTTTTTGCGCTGAGCGCCTACCTTATAACCAGTCTGCTGCTGCGCGAGCGAGCGACTACCGGCAAGCTGGACCTGCGCAGCTTTTACGTTCGGCGGATCCTGCGAATATGGCCGCTGTATTTGGGCTTTGTGGTTTTTGCGGCGATTACCGCTCACTTTCTGCCTTGGCAGAATTTGCCGTTGCGTTACGTGGCTGGATATACGCTGCTGGCGGGAAACTGGCTTTATGTTTTTTATGGCCTGCCTGCATCTTTTGCGGTCCCGTTGTGGACAGTCTCAATAGAAGAGCAGTTTTATCTGGCGTGGCCGCTGGCGCTGCGCAGAGCGTCAATCCGGGCAACAGCTTTTATGGCAATTGCTGTGCTCGTGGTCGCCAATATCTGGCGGTTTGCGCTTGTAGTTCTTGGCGCGCCCGCGCAGGCCATGGAATACAACACGTTCACGCGCCTTGATCCTATTGCGCTGGGCGTTTTGCTTGCGTTATTCGCGGGCAAACTGCCAACGCTTTCTACTTTGCAACGAATCATCCTGCTCACCGCGGGCGTTGCTACATGGATCGTGACGTTCTGGTTCACAGTTGTTATTGAGCTGCCGAAGCTCAGCACGTGGCAATCTGCGTTGGGACATTTGCTGACTGCGCTGGCCAGCGCCGCGATTTTGTTTTCTGTGATGGGATCGCAAAACGCTTTCTTGCGGAACAAATGGCTTTTGTATCTGGGCAAGATTTCTTATGGGCTCTATGTGCTGCACGAGTTCGCACATTATTGCGCCATGCGGTTATTGCCCGCATCGACTCCAATGCGGGTGGTCGAGCAATCAGTGATTAGCCTGGCGCTGACGATTCTGCTGGCCGCAGCTTCGTATCGCTGGCTGGAAAGCCCCTTTCTGCGGCTTAAAGAGCGGTTTGCTTACGTACAATCGCGGCCGGTTTAAGAGAATGATTAAATCTGCGAAACTTCTGTCCCGCACGTTCTTCAATCGCGATCCACGGACGGTTGCGCGCGAGTTGCTGGGCAAACTGATTGTCCGCTCAGAAGGTCGCAAAATGCTTGTCGGGCGCGTGGTGGAGGTGGAGGCGTATCTTGGCGTAGGTGATCTGGCAGCGCACGCCGCAGCGGGCCAGACGGAGCGCAACGCTGTGCTCTTTGGGCCGCCGGGACATGCGTATATTTACTTCATCTACGGCGTGCACTATTGCTTGAATATTTCCTGCCTACCGGAAGGAAGAGCAGGCTGCGTGCTGATCCGCGCGCTGGAGCCTGTGAGCGGCTTGCGTGAGATGGCCAGGGCACGGGACCTTGATGATGTTGAATTCGATTCGCCACGCGAACTGCGCAAACTTGCCAGTGGTCCAGGACGGTTGTGTGAAGCGCTGGGAATAACACGTCCGCGGGACAACGGCAAAGATATGGTTGCAGAGCGAACCGATCTGCGCGTGATGGATGATGCTTTCAAGGTCCGCGAGATCGGCGTTACACCGCGCATTGGCATTACTAAATCGGCGGAGCTGCCGCTGCGGTACACCGTTGCTAATTCTCCATATCTTTCCCGAAGATAAGGTTCAATCAAGCAGAGAAGTGCGACCATAGTTGCGCTTGGCGCATCTCAAATGAGGATCCAGTCTGTCCTTCAGAAAGGAGGCTTTATGACGGAGCCAATTTCCATTGATGGAAACGGCAACTATCCCCAAGGCACTCCACTTTACGCGCTGAATGAATTCTATGCAGCTTTCAACAGTCGCAACCTGACGCGAATGTCACAGGTGTGGCTGCAAATGGCTGAAGCAAGCATGGATAATCCGCTGGGCGGCATTTCACGCGGCTGGGACGCGATTAGCACCGTATATAGCAAGCTGTTCAACAGTGCTGCGCGAGTCCGTGTTGAGTTCCATGATTATACGCTTCATGTGCGCAACGATTTCTTTTTGGCGGTTGGACGCGAGCGCGGAGAGTTCAGCAAAGGTGGCATTGCGCTGCCGCTGGCAATCCGTACCAGCAGGCTCTTTATTCGCGTTGATGGCGCCTGGCGCCAGCTCCACCATCATGGATCGCTTGATGATCCTAAGATTCTTGCGGACTATCAGGCAGCTGTTGTCGATAAGGCGGCTTAGGCGCTTTTTGTCGGCGGACTCTGCGATTGGCTTTGCGTTGCGACGAAAATATTATCGATGAGCCGCGTGCTGCCAACATACGCAGCTACCGCGACCAGCGCTCCGGCTGAGACATCGCTGACCGGATCGAGCGTCGCGCGGTTCACGATCTCAAAATAATCCAGTTTTACCGCAGGCTCTTCTGCCATGACCTGTGTTCCGGCGACCAGAAGCCGCGCCGTGCTGGTCTCTCCGCGATCAATCAGGTGCTGCACGCGCATAAGAGAGCGATGCAGCACCAGCGCCTGCTTGCGCTGCTCCGGGTTTAGATATGCGTTGCGTGAACTCATGGCCAAACCGTCCGGCTCGCGCACAATGGGACAGACGACAATATGCACGTCAAAATTCAGGTCGCGCACCATCTTGCTGATGACCGCGACCTGCGCTGCGTCTTTCTGGCCGAAGAAAGCAAGATCAGGTTGAACGATGTTGAAGAGCTTGGCAACCACAGTGGTTACGCCGCGAAAATGGCCGGGCCGTGAGCGGCCATCAAGCTTCTCGCTGAGGCCTTCCACAGTCACCCACGATTCAGCGCCCGCTGGGTACATCTCTTCGGTCGAGGGCAGGAAAACATAATTGGTCTTTTCCGTCGCCAGCATGGCTGTGTCGCGTTCAGGATTGCGGGGATATTTGGAAAAATCTTCAGCCGGACCAAACTGAGTAGGATTTACAAAGACAGAAACAATCACCACGTCCGACTGTGCCCGCGCCGTGCGCACCAGTGAAAGATGCCCTTGATGCAGCGCGCCCATAGTGGGCACAAAGCCCACGCGCTTGCCGGCGCGATGCGCCTCTTTGCTTATGGCGGTGACTTCAGCGGAGGAGGAAAGGACAATAGCCATTAGCTTTTAGCTCTTAGCCATTGGCTTGAGTATCGATAGATGAAATATGTTTTCAACGCAAGATATGTAGCTGGGTATTTGGATCAGACATACGTTGACCAACCCCCAAATGATTTTGAGGCATAGAGCGAAAGCCGTGAGCGAAAATCAAAAGCCAAAAGCTAACGGCTAAAAGCTAATTGCTATTTCGCATACGCCTTCAGTTCTTTCCGGCGCAGGATTGCTTCTAACTCCGCGCGGGTTTCTTTCGGCAGATGGTATGACTCTGCATCGTTCGGATAACTGCCGCTCTCCACATCGGTCTTGAACTGCTGCACGGCATTCGAGATCAGCGCGGCGGCATCGCCATAGCGGCGCACAAATTTTGCTGGTTCGGAAAACGTGAGGTTCAAAATGTCATGAAAGACCAGCACCTGGCCGTCGCAATCGGGGCCGGCGCCAATGCCGATTGTCGGCGCGCTGACCTCGCGGGTAATCATCGCCGCTACTTCGCGCGGTACCCCTTCCAGCACAATGGAGAAGACGCCTGCACGATCCAGCGCCACGGCATCTTTCACCAGCCGCTCAATGCCGGAAAAATCTTTGCCCTGCACCTTGTAGCCGCCCATCTTGTGCAGCGACTGCGGCGTCAACCCAATGTGCCCCATCACCGGCACCTCGGCATCCAGCACACGCCGGATCAGGCCCACGCGCTGCGCGCCGCCTTCCAGCTTTACTGCTTCCGCTCCAGCTTCTTTCACAAAGCGCACGGCATTGTGCACGCCCTCTTTTTCATCTTCGTGATAAGCGCCAAAGGGCATGTCGGCAATCAGCATGGCTGAACGCACGGCCCGCCGCGTGGCCCGCGTGTGATGCAGCATTTCTTCCATGGTGACGGGCAGGGTGTTCTCATAGCCCAGCACCACCTGGGCCAGCGAATCGCCCACAAGGACCATATCAATCCCGGCCTGGTCCACCAGCCGCGCCGTGGCGTAGTCATAGGCCGTCAGGCAGGTGATGGGCTCATGCCGCTGCTTCTTTTCCTGAATGGTTGAGGTAGTAATTTTGGGCCGGATTGCGACCACTTGGCCTATCGGTCGGGCAGATTTCCCTTCTATACCCCAGGGCTGCCCTCCGTTTGAAGGGATAATACTCATTTTGCCTCCAGTGCAGTTCGGGAACTCCCGATACCGCCTGTCATGGAATGAGATGCGAACAGGGGTATTGTAGTCGCGAAAATTTGCCTTGGCTAGCACCTTTGCGGGATCACTAAATCCTGTGTCGCACCAGCTCACCTTCGGCTGTGGCCTTTTCGGCGATCACAGGAGCGATGCCCCTACCCCATACCCCTCAATTATGATTCTAAAGGGCTTAGATGGAGTCATCCCAACACAATCCCATTTATCCGCTGTTTCGATCATCAGCTGGTTCGATGGGAGTACCCCCTCCCTATGCATCCCAGCCATCCCAATTTGGCGTAGGATTGGCCCATGCACATGTGGCACCGCCGCCCTCGGCGGTCTCCAATTCCGGCGATTCCAAGCGGTTCGGGCAATTTTTAGAACTCCCCCTCCCCTACCCCCTATGTACACCCAATTTCACCCAAGGTCACCCAATCCGACCCAATGCTGAGAACATCAGCAGAGGGTCGCAAGCCTGTAATGCTATGTGCTGACCGCTTCCTCACCAGAATTTCAAAGACCTATTAAATCCCGCTAGTTCCTCGCTGAGAGGAGAATCTTATATTTCACCATTTTTTCGCCTATTTGTCAAGGGTTTCAAGCCACTGATCCCCGGTTATTCGGTTTCAAAGGCAATACAAAAATAAGCCGTCCATGTCCATCGCTGCCATATTCCAGAAACCCTCGCTTCAGGAAGTAAGTCACCATATCGTTCATGGTTTGGACCACTTCAATCACCAAGTGCTTGTATTTCTTTTTCTCCGCGAATTCGCAGGCTTTCAAAATAATGTGCTCTGCTACGTTTAGCTTGCGATATCGTAGCGGCACCCACAGATAAAACAACTCCAGGCTCCGTTCTAACGAATTCTTCCCCTGATAAGGCTTGACACAGGCGAACCCTATATAGCGCGAATGCTCTTGTGGACCTACAGAGGCCAGAACTACCCCTTCATCCCGTTTCTCATCGCCAAAGTTTCCTTCACGCACCTGCTTGCGAAACTCCTCCACCCGGTTTTGTGGCGTATCCAGCTTCCCGTTTTCCTCTCTCAAACCTAGCCCCTGCACAAGGCTTTCATCCATCTGCTGTTTGTATAATTTCTGCAGTTCTGCCAGAAACCCGTCGGCTACCAGCAGCAGCCTGCGGTCGCCGCGCGGATCAACTACCGTGGTCCTGCCGCCCTCTTTACCTTTTTCAATGGGTAGTCCCACCGGTTGTCCTCGAAGAATGTTCTGTATGGAGCGCAGTAGGATATCGCGGTCTTCCAAAACATATTCCTGCTCCACTTCGCTTAGCCGCTCCGGATGAAGGTCAAGAGAATGGCAGAGGAACTTAAACTGTTCTTCGGAAAGCGCGCGGGTGGATGAATTCGCGATTTTTGCCATCAGGTGCCTGATAATGTCTTTGCGTTCAGCAAGCTGTTCCAGGACCTTATTACGGGTGCGCTTCAAAATCGTTCGCCAGGGCAGGCCAGTGCGGGGGTAGCTTTCCAGTGAAAGCTCATCCAGTCCAAGTACGTAGAAAGTCCAATGGTACGCCAGCAGAAATCGGGTGATCTCCACCATCTCTTTTGAAGCGTTGCGCCCCTGCACTTGCCCTTCAGGATAATGCGCGGCAAACTCCTGCACTTCGCTGATGAGCGTGTCGTACAGTTTCAGCAGTTTGGCTGACGTGCTCTCGATTTCTGTGCCCAGAAAAAACGTCAGCAGCTGCTCCATCAGATCGCGCATATCGTGCCGGCGTCTCGAGCATCCAAAGCTCAGAAAAAACAGCGGCAACTGCTGGCGCAATGGCCGGCTGGCCTCTGACCGGCTGGAAAGCGGCATTACGGGCATTCCGTTCGGTTTAAGCGCCTCCAGAAGTTTGAAGCTGCTGTACTCATTCACCACCACCACAGGCGTCACCTGGGAAGATTCTTGAGACAGCTCCTCTGCCGTCCTTTCCAGTGTCTTTTTGAGTTCCGCAGGCTCCTGGTTCTCTGCCAGCACCACTTGGTTTTTCGAATATTTTAGTCTTTGCAGACAATGGATTGCTCCTGCCTGTTCCTCCACTACAATTGGTCTTACCAGATCATGCAGGTTTGATTTGTCAGTGAGCACATCTCTTACCAGCGTTAATCTCTCCTCGTGCTTCTTCAAAATCACCGCTCCCAAGCCGATCCGGATCGGCGTGGACCAGGAATGGATCAGTTTGGCTCGCTTTAAAGTGGCAAGGTAACCGGTCGCGAAATCGATCTCATTGCCCCACAATGCTTTGCCCAAATCGCGGTTCATGCCCATTTCCGGGGGATATTGTTTCAAGTCGCTGAGGCTGCACAGATGATCAAAAAACGGATTGGTAAAGTGGCTGGAAAATGGTGCAAACGGCGAGCTTCGCACCCGCAGCGGCTTATCATTGGCCAAATCATCCAATAAGCTTGATTCCTCATTTGTGGCATAACCCGGCTTCTCCTCGCTTGCGGGCTTGGCTTGTTTGCGCTTTGGCTTCAGTTGTTCACGCAGCTTCCCCATTTGCTCACAAAATTTATTGGCCAGAACAGGATTGTCTTTGTAGAAATACCCGGCCAGGGCCTCGGCTGTCTTTTCCCGAGGGATGCGCTCCCCGTTCAGGATGAACCAAACACCGGACTGGGAAATCCCGCCGATTGCTTGCGCCATTTCTTCCGTGCTGGGCGGATTGCTGGTTCGGCCCATCAATCTCATCTTGTGATTGACGGCATTTTTTGCCAGTTCCGCCACCTTCGGAAACGGCGCGTGGATCGTCCTAGTTCGGGAAAGCGCGCCTCCTCTGCGGCCTCTCTTTCCGGCGCTTTTGCCTGGCGCCATCAGCAGCCTCCCTGGACGTTGGCCCATATTCTCTCTACGTAGCTGCCTTGGCTCGCCAGATCTTCGGCCACTTCGCACACCATTTCGCGCGTGGCTAGCGGAAATCTTTCCCTCAAAAAGGCAAAGATATCCACCGTGGTTTCGTCTACTCCCAAAAAATTGTCTATCTTGTATGTGGCAAAGAACGTACTTTTCATGAGTTCTTCCATAAACCTTCAACCTTTCTAATCGTTTGTGCAATGGTGCGCATAGTGTTCCGTTTGCTGTCCGGTATTCTGCGCCGCCATCGCCGGACATCGGCATACGAGCCTGGCATCAGGATGGTGCACCGAAGCCACTAGAAAAACTGCGGTTACTCCCCAGGGCTTCAACATGCGTTTCAGCCGCCTCCGCAATCTGGCGATGGCTGCCTGTAAATGCACGTTCCTGATGCCAAGCGTTACCCCCGCTCCCAATGCGATTGTGATTACTTCTTTCGTCTTGCTCATGGTCCTGCACCCCGGCTTTCTTGGTGGTGATCGATTACGAAAAGCTGCGAACGACCTCGCTGGCCAATTTGTATAAGGGGCGATGCCCATCTCCGTCTCCCTCCTTACAATTGCCGATCTTATTCCCCATAATTTCTTTGTCAAATTATTAACTGTAATAATTACAGTTAATTTGTAATTGTAATAATTGTCCTTGGATCCAAAAATCCCTTGTCACTGTCGGGCGGAACAAAAATGTGTTTTAATTCCGCCTAATGGAGGGACCATTATGAGCAAGCGCATCATCGCAACAGTTGCAGCCCTGCTTCTGCTCGGTGCAACTTTTATCCTCGGCTCGCCGGACAAAACCGCCGATCTTAAGAAGGCCGACCGGGACTGGGCCGAGGCGGCGCAGTCGAAAAACGCCGACCAATTCGCAAGCTTCCTGAGCGACGACGCGAACGCCTGTGGCCTGGACGGTAAGTGGGTGCACGGCAAGGCCGCGATCGCGGACGAGTGGAAGAAGATGCTGGCCGATCCCGGCTTCAAGCTGAGCTGGACGGCTGAGTCCGTTGAGGTCTCAAAGGATGGCGACCTGGGCTACACGCGCGGGACATTTGAGGGCAGCCAGGGGAGTGGGAGCTTCTCCGGCGCTTATACCACGGTCTGGAAGAAAGGCAAGGACGGCAAGTGGCTTGTCGCGGTAGATATCGCGAGCGCCGCGCCGCCGCCGCAGAAGTAGCGCACTGCAGAAGGAGCGTCGGCGATTCAAGCGATCGGTGGCGGAGGAGCTTGCATGGCGCGGCTGTATGCTGTTGGCCAGGCCGGGCCGGCTGCAGCCTGGAGCTTCGCGGCTAAACCGGCACTGATCTTGAATGGAACGCTTTCTGAACTTCCGAGGCGCAACTCAACAAACTTGAAAAAGATCAGTGCTGTTTTGTTCTGCGCGGTGATCTCAGTCCAGGGGATGAAAAGGGCTGGATGCCAGGCCCGAAACAAAATGAAGGGAACAACAAACAATCCGGTTTCATCGGCGCCCACGGTGAGACTGTTGCCGTAATTGGTTAGAAGCATGCGCGCGTTCTGCATATGCCATTTCTGGCCAGGAAAAGTTCCCTGCATGCGGAAACGTTTTGCCAGCAGCCGCCAGCCGCTGAGGAGAGCAATAAAATAGGCGACCAGAATCCATAAGCCAATAAAGAATAGCGGCCCAACAAGGTAGAAATGCTGGTTGATCCACTCCTGCATGCGCTTATGCGCCCATCGCCCCGCTGGAGCCTAGCGGCAGGAAATACTGAGTACCGCGGATTGGTTCGCTCACGCGGCGCAGAAGCTCCTGCAGGTCAGTATGGCGCTCGACGAAGTCGATATCGTTGGTGTTTACCACCAGCAGGTCTGACGAGGTGTAATGAAAAAAGAAATGTTCGTAAGCCTTGACCACTTCTTCAATGTAGTCATCGCTTACGGCGGTTTCACCGGCAAGATTTTTCTTGCGCAGACGCTTCTTTAGCACTTCCGGCGAGGCCTGCAGGTAGATTACAAGATCGGGCGCGGGCAGTTGCTGACGGAAGAGCTGGTAATAGCGGTTATAGATTTCCAGCTCAGGGTCGCTCAGGTTGATATAAGCGAAGATCTTGTCTTTTTCAAAAATGTAGTCGGCCACCACGGTCTTGCGCGAGTTAGGGCCAACGTCAAGCCGGTGCAGTTGCTCAAATCGGCGGATGAGAAAAGCAAACTGGGCCTGGAAGCCCGCGCCGCGCTCGCCCTGGTAAAAGGCTTTGAGAAAATGATTGTCCTCAGGCTCAATGACGCGCTGCGCATTCAGCCGGTCTGCAATGATGTTGGCCAGCGTGCTCTTGCCCACGCGAATGGGGCCTTCCACTGCTATATATTGTGGTGGTTCAAAAAGCTTGGCCATGGGACTCGGTTTTGCCGGCTGGCTTGCAGCATATATCGGCGGGCGCTTGCTGGCAATGTGCAATCAGTCAACAGCTGTGGAAACTCCGCAGACGATGAGAAGAGTCTTGCGGCGCAAGCAGTTATGAGCCAAAAAGAATTTGGTAAATGAGTAATTTGGTAATTTTGTAATTGAGAGCAGTCAACCGAGAGGCAATAGCTGTTGATCGACAATTCAAAGCTTTCAGGTTTTCAAAGCTTTGCTTAAAAACAACTCTTTACCGCTGATGTACGCTGGAGAACACTGATAAGAAAAAAGGTCAATTTGTCAGCAGATCCATTTGTCAGCAGGTCCTGGGCAAAGCATTTGTTTGATCAGTGTTATCAGTGCAAATCAGTGGTAAGTGCATTCGGCGGGTTGAAATTTGGGCAAGCCGGTTTTCAATTACCAAATTACCAATTTACCCAATACCAAATCAGAAAAATGCTTTTGCCTTTGATCTCCGTGTTCTCAGCGGCGGCTGCCAGCTACGCCGGATACGCCACCATGGCACCGCAATCGCAGCTTTATGGCCGCACGCTGGCACACGGCGCCAACCCCGACCAGGTTGCGCTTACCTTTGACGATGGCCCCAATGATCCGCATACGCTGCGCCTGCTGGACGTTCTGGCGCGGCATGAAGCGAAAGCCACATTTTTTCTCGTTGGGAAGTATGTGCGCCAGCGGCCGGATATTGTTCGCGCGATTGTAGCGGCAGGGCATGAGATTGGAAACCACACGTACAGCCATCCCAACCTGATCTTTCTATCTCGCTGGCGAGTGCGCCAGGAACTGGAAGATTGCAACAAGGCGCTGGCGGATGAGCTGGGCCAGAAGCCCGTTCTGTTTCGTCCACCATTCGGCGGACGCAGGCCCGCCGTTCTGAGTGTTGCTCGCGATCTGGGAATGAAGCCCGTGATGTGGTCGGTGACCGGCTATGACTGGAATGCGACTTCAGTGGAGTCGATTCTTGGCAAGGTTGCGCCCAGGCTGAAATCTCGCCGTGCAGAGATTGTTTTGCTGCACGATGGTGGTCATCTTGCCTTTGGCGCTGATCGCAGCCATACCGTGGAAGCGGCTCGTCGACTGCTGGAGATGTATCCTAATAAGCGCTTTGTTTCTGTTTCTATGCTGGAGGCAACCCGGATAAAGGCATAGCCCTTAAGGACTAAGGTGATTTCATGCCGTATACAAGACACAAAGCTGTTTATAATTTGTTTGTGCGCCGGGTTCTCTCAAGCCTCGTCTGTTTTGCGTTTGCGCTGAGCCTTCATGCGTCTATTCCCGGCAATGCTGCTGCCAGATTCAACCAAAACTCAGCCAGTTTTGATCGCCCCGTTCAATCCTCTGAACCGCTTTCTCTTACGGCTGCTCCTGCTGACAAGCATTCGTTTTATCTGGAGTTTTACAGCACAGAGCAGTTGCCTAACCGGGCAGAGCGGAAACAGGGGCTTTTTCATCGCTTTACCAGCGCGATCAAAAAGACGGCGCAGAAGGTAAATCCGTTCCCGAGCTGGCTGTAATTGTTAACTGAGTTCATCGCACGCGATGAACGTCTGTAACTGAGCGGCAGACAGCATTCAAGCCGGAAAATTCGCGCAATCTAGTAAAATTCCAATATGCTTCCATTCATTCGTGCCATCACTTTGGCCGTGTTCTCGGCATTGGCATTCAATGCCTGGGCTATGGATGCATCAGTATTGAAGCCTCCTGCAGGCGCCAAGGTCGCCATCGTGGTGTTTGAAGACCTGGAATGCCCTGAATGTGCCAGTGCTTATCCGCTGGTTTGGCAGGCCGCGGACGCGCACAAGATTCCTGTGATGTTGTATGACTTCCCCTTGCCCCGGCATAACTGGTCGTTTGATGCTGCCGTTTGGGCGCGCTATTTTGATACCCAGGACACAAAGGCCTTTAAGCTCGGCAATGAGTTCCGGCGCTATATCTTCGCCAACCAAAAGCAGATTTCGCGTGAAAATCTACAGCAATGGATTCAGAGATTTGCCGCCGAACACGAAGTCACCCTGCCCGCGATCAACGATCCTGATGGGAAGCTGGCGGCGAAAGTAAAGGCTGATTTCGCTCTCGGACAGCGAATTGGGGTGGAACATACGCCTACAATATGGGTTATTAATAGTAGCGCTGTTTCTCCGCCTTTGGTGGAGGAAGTAAAAGATCGTGAGCAGCTCAGCCAGATGATTGATGACATGCTTAAGAAAGCCGAGCCAGCCACAGCCGCTAAAAATCCGGCGACCAAAGCGCTAAAGAAAAGCGCTTTGAACCGCCAAGAAAAACAGAACCAGGGAGTTAAACCATGAAAATTTTTGCCAGGCTTTTTGCGGCGCTTGCAGTCGCCGCCTTATCAATTTCCGCCCATGCCGCTGACGGCTCGTCCCTAAAGCCGCCTCCGGGTGCCAGGGTTGCGATTGTGGTGTTTGAAGACCTGGAGTGTCCGGACTGCGCCCGCGCCTATCCCGTGGTGTGGGATACGGCAAACGCGCACCATGTGCCGGTGGTATTGCACGATTTTCCGCTGCAGATGCACCCTTGGTCCTTTGATGCAGCCGTTTTCGCCCGTTACTTTGATACCAAGTCTGAAAAGCTGGGCAATGATTTCCGTGGCTACATCTTTAAAAATCAGGAGCAGATCAACAAGGGTAATCTGCGCCAATACGTTGAAAAATTCGGTAATGACAACAAAACGCCGCTGCCGTTTGCTCCCGATCCGGAAGGCAAGCTGAAAGATAAAGTCCTCGCTGATCGTGATTTTGGGACAAAGATTGGCCTTCAGCACACGCCGACGATATTCGTTGTTGGCGATGGCGGCCCAGCTACCCCAGCAGTCGAAGTGAATGATCGCTCACAGCTTGGGCAGATTGTGGATGACATGCTGGCCAAAGCTCCGCCGGCAAAGAGCGCTGCCAAGACTACAGCCAAGGCCCACAAGAAGACCACGCACTAAATTTGTGGCATTAAAATCGCCGGTCTGTAGTGCTATAAGCAAAAAATGCCCTCCTGCGCGGAGGGCATTTGCTTTGCTGAGAAAAACTCGCTACGGAAGTTTAACTGGCTTTTCCCAATTCAGCTACCAGTTGATCATAATCAGGTTCCTGGCCAAGCTCGTAGGTACGTGAAAACATGATCTGGCCTTCTTTATTCACAATGAAAACAGCTCTGTCATTGATTCCCGGCAACGGTTCTCCCAGGCGGAGAATGCCATACTGCTGGGCTACGCCGGCATGGGGCCAATAATCGCTCAAGAGCGGATAGGTCTGCCAGCCAATCGATTTTTCCTGCCACGCCAGGTGGCTGTAAATTGAATCCGGGCTTATGCCCACGACCTGGGCATCGTGTTCGGCGAACTTAGGGAGGTATCTGCTGTACGCCGACATCTCATTGGTTCAGGTAGGGCTCCAGTCCAGCGGATAGAAAGCCAAAACAATGTTCTTCTTGCCGCGGAAATCACTGAGCTTGAATTTGTGCTTCTGTTTTCCCGTAACTCCAGGAAGCTCAAAGTCTGGCGCTGTGTCTCCCGCTTTCAAAGCTGCCATTCGTTCCTCCAGGTAAAATAAGTGCGTCTGCTTGTGGCAAAGAAACAGCCATGGATTGTAAAGAGCACTATTTTATCGTGGCCAAATAATTTAAGACAGGGTAGCTTTAAGAAAACAGCGGTGCGCGGCGCGGCATCGAAGCGCTTTGTGGGGTGCAGATTTGGGACGGCGCCGGAAAGCAAGTGGCAGTCGTCGCGATCAGGAGTTAAAATGTTGGGCTTCAGCGGCTACAATTACGAGCACTTTTCCCGCGAAATCTTCCATGATCTGGCACAAACCTCATTTTCTGGCCCTGCGCCGGGTGAGCGCGCTCCAGACTTCCGCGCGACCTCCCTTGATGGCGATTCGGTGCGCCTGAGCGACTTTGCCAAAAAGAAAAACGTTTTACTTCTTTTTGGATCGGCCACCTGCCCCATGACCGCCAGCTCCATCAGCGGCATCAACCAGCTTTATGACCGCTTCCGTGGCGATGACATTGAATTTCTCTTTGTTTACGTGCGTGAGGCCCATCCCGGGGAAGTCATTCCTGCACATCGCTCCATGCGGGAAAAAACAGAAGCGGCGCGGCTCTTGCGCGATGAAGAAGAAATGCAGATGCCCATCCTGGTGGATGATCTGCGTGGCTCCATTCATCGCAAGTACTCCAAGCTGCCGAACCCGGCATTTCTCATTGATAAATCAGGGCGCGTGGCTTTTCTTTCTATGTGGTCCAAGCCGGAAACGCTTGGCGAGGCCATTGAAGAGTTGCTGGAACTGCAGGAAGACCGTGGCGTGGACCACCTGATTGTTCATGGCGGCCAGGACCTCTCCATGCCAATGCCATACAGCGCTCTCTCCGCCTATCGCGCTCTGGAGCGAGGCGGCAAGCAATCCCTCAGCGATTTCCGCCAGGCCCTGGGTCTGCCTGCGCGTGTAGCGCTCACCGCTTCTCATCTGGCCCGCCCCTTGCTGGATAATCCCGGCCGCGTCATGTCGATTGCCGCCCTCACCGCAGCAGTGCTTGCTGGAGGTCTCTATGCAGGCTTTGAGCTGCGCAAACGCCGTCTAGGCACTCGCCGTAATCCCTATCGCGCCTATGAAAAAGAAAAAGTTCGCGATACTGATACCAGCACAGATTACGGCGCGGTAGGAATCTAAAGCGATATTCCCAACTATTCCCCGAAGCGAAACACCAGTCCGGTTGAAAACCGAAAGTCGTTTTCTGTTCGATCCAGGATCTTAGTCCTGAGGTAATCCGGCTGAAAGCGTATAACCCACCGCGATGAGAGCCGCACATCTACGCCGCCGCCCACTATCACTGCAAATGACGTGGTAGAGATTTTCGGTAGTGGCGCGAAAAAGCTCATATCTTCATTGATGTGCGCGCCGCCAAATAGGCCATGTGCAAATACTGTAAGGTCATGGCTGCGCAGCGAAACTTGCGGACCAAAGGTAAATGTATGCATGTTGTGAAGCGTGGCCGTGGCATTGCCGGTGCAAAGCACGCAATTCGCCGGCTTAAAGAGCGTACCCTTTGTCGGAGAGCCGTAATAGCCGCCAAAGTCCGCTACGATCCCCAGCGCTCGGTTCACATTGAAGGCGGCTGCGCCATTCCAACCGTTGAGGGATCCGCGAAATGAGCCGGCAGCAGGATCTGGGTTGGCCGGAAATCCGGCACTCACAAAGGAATACCCCGTAAATACTTCGACCCTGGGCGTCTCCTGCGCCTGCGCTCCCAGCCCCAGAGCAAGGAAGAGTACGAATATAGATAGCTTGTGCATGGTCTTTCCTCGGTGCAATTTCCATCCATCCAGAGTAGGAACAAAAACCAATTAATTGAGCTGATGCGTTCTCCCAAACACATCGCTGTGGCACTATCCGTCTCCGGCTGTGTTGTTTTTCACCAGATGGGAGTTTCGTTGGACGGCTACAAAGCTTCGCCCCCAGCACTAATAGTCTGCTCGATGTCCTCTTCACTGTGTGCCGCACTCATAAAGATCGCCTCATACTGTGAAGGCGGCAGATAGATACCCTGCTCTAGCATGGCACGATGAAATTTTCCAAAGGCCTGCGTATCTGATTTTGCTGCTGTGTCCCAGTCGTGGACCTCGCCAGCCTGAAAGAACCAGGTAAACATCGACCCAACCCGGTTCGCCGTAAGCAACATGCCCTTCTGCTTCGCCGCAGCAAGCACTCCATCCACCAGGGCCGCCGTTCTCTGCTCAAGCTGTGTGTAGATCTCCGGATGCTGCTTCAGCTCGCGTAACATAGCCAGCCCCGCTGCCATGGCCAGCGGATTCCCGGAGAGCGTTCCCGCCTGATATACAGGGCCAACAGGCGCGATCATGTCCATAAGTTCAGCGCGACCGCCATAAGCGCCAACCGGCAGCCCTCCACCGATAATCTTTCCCAGCGTGGTCAGGTCCGGATCAACTTTATAAAGCTCCTGCGCGCCGCCAAAGCTCAACCGGAAGCCGGTCATCACCTCGTCAAAGATCAGCACCGCGCCTTGCTGTGCCGTGATGGTGCGTAAAAATCTGAGATAGCCTTCACGCGGCGGCACGCACCCCATATTGCCTACCACCGGTTCCACAATCACACAGGCAATTTCATTTTTGAATTTATAAAAGGCCTCTTGAATGGCTTCTTCGCTGTTGAAGGGCAGCGCCAGCGTGTACTTGGCCTGCTCCTCCAGCACGCCTGCCGATCCGGGAATTCCCAGCGTCGCCACGCCCGAGCCGGCTTTTACCAGCAGCGAATCGGCGTGCCCGTGATAACAACCCTCAAACTTAATGATGTAATTGCGTCTTGTAACCGCCCGCGCCAGCCGGATCGCCGACATTGTGGCTTCCGTTCCTGAGCTGACGAAGCGAACTTTGTCCATCGACGGAAACGCCTCAATCACCGCCTCTGCCAGCTCCGCCTCGCGCGGCGTGCACGCGCCAAAACTGGCGCCGTCGCGATTGGCTTTCTCCACGGCTTCAACCACTCTCGGAAACGCATGGCCAAGGATCAGCGGCCCCCACGAGCCGATGTAGTCGATGTATTCATTGCCGTCTGCATCCCAAATGCGCGAGCCTTGCCCTCGCACGATATACGGCGGCTCACCGCCAACAGACTTGAACGCCCGCACCGGTGAATCCACACCGCCGGGAATCACCCGACATGCGCGAGCATGGAGTTCCTTTGATTTCGTGTGCTGCTTCATAGAACTTTTGAATATACCTCGTTTTTATCTCAACCGCTTCAATCACAACGAACACAAAGGACAACGAAGGAGGACCCATCTCCTACAAAGAGCGCAGAGGAACACGGAGGTGTTTTTCTTTAAAAAATAGAGAAACCTCCGTGCTCCTCCGTGGCCTCTGTGGTGAAAGTTTTTTGATTTTGTGTTCTTAACCCTCTTTCGATTATGGCGATTCGCGCGATCCCGGCGATCACGGGCCCCCGGTTCGTGCCGCTTTTGCGCGGGCTGGGGTGGGATTGCGGCGATTTGCCCCACTGTGCCGCTCTTTGCCGCTGGCAACGTTCTTACGCCAATGCCACAATCGCCTCGTTCCACAAAGATAAGAAACGAGGGTGCTGTCATGAAAAAATATCTCTTCCTTAGCTTGCTTCTCACAATCTCAACCGCATGGGCCCAGCAAAGCAATCGCCTGCCCGATAACAGGACGCTGATTTCAAACGCGCACAGCTTTTACGTGCAAACTGATACCTTTTATATGAAGCGTGAAGCGCTTGAAAGCTCACTGCTTGGCCAGCCGGAATTCAAGGCCTGGGATCTGCAGATTACCGGGAAAGAAGAATTGGCGGACATGGTGGTGCGGGTAAAGCGTGTCCCTTTCTCCAACCACTTCAGCTATACGGTAACTGATCGCGGCACAGACACGATTGTGATGGCCGGAAAAGTTGATTCTCTGGCAGGTACGGTTTATGGCCGCATTGCCTGGGAAATTGTTGACAAGATGAAGACGTTCCGCGGTAATCCGCTCAAGCCGGAAAATGGCGAGAAGCAGGCCTCCAGACTGCTGGAGGATTGACTTTGCAAAGAAACAGGGCCGGGAAGTCCCTCGATCATCCCTGCTTGGCGGCGTTAAACAGTGAACCGAACACATAGCTTTGACGCGCGGAGATCAGGAACTGCTCCAGTTGCCGGGCAGGAACCCGGCCTTGCTTTTTCCAGAAGAACACATGGTTCCGGGCCCATTCCATTTGCACTCCATTGGCTTCCACGATTTTCTGGCGGACTGAACTTTCCGGATTTACCTCAAAGGCCACGATGGTTTGCGTTGAGTCTCCATCTTCCCTTCGCGTGGTCTCATGCTCGAACAGCACAAATGGACCTCCCCGAAGCACGATCCCCATCGCCACGGTGGTATTTGGCAACACGCCGCGAACCACGTTCTTAATGACATCACCCTTCTGGAAAAATGATGTCTCTTCCAGATGGAGGTCGTCGCCCTCAAGCCTGGGATCGAAGGAATAACCTTTGCTGGCGGCGAATTCCCGGATCGCCCTCTTGTTCCGGCGTTCGAGACGCCACAAGAGCACCAGGATGATCGCTACGGCCAGCAGCACCTTGGTGAGCGGATTACGGAGGATGTTCCAGAGAAGGTCGTGCGACATGACATGCGTATTATGAGTGGCAAACGAGATTTCCGCCAGTATTAAGCGCGAGGGCGCGGATGACCATTCTTTGCGTACCTGACGTTTATACCCACCACATTTTTTGCGGACGCAAAAGTGTGGGGCATCGGCGGCGTTGGATGATTCAAGGTTTGCGGCTAAAATAGCTATGTGATCCTTCCATTCGTCCGCGAAGTCCTGGCGGACGTGGAAAAGAGTCCTGGGTTCCAGCAGGCGGCCCTTTATCTTAAGCAGCGGAGGGGGGAGGCAAAACCCCCTTCGGGGCGAATCCGTCTGTCTGGGCTGGTCTCCACCGCAAAATCTCTTCTCATTCCTTATTTGCAACGCGCAGCCGGTGCGCCGCTCATCCTGATCGTGCCGGATAACCGCATGGCCGATGCGATGTTTCCGGTAATCCAATCTTTCTGTGAGCTTACTGGTTCATGCAGTCCGCAGGCGGTGGTCAAGCTGCCTGCCTATGAAGTGCTGCCGTTTGAGAACATGTCGCCCCACCCGGAGATCCAGGAAGAGCGAGCCACGGCGCTGTGGAAGATATCCACCGGTGCAGCCTCCATTGTGATCACGCCGGTTGCTGCTGCGGCTATGCGGCTGCGTCCGGCAGAGCATTACGCCGGTTTAGCGCGAGTTGTCCGCCGCACAGAAACGCTTGACCTTGATGAACTGGTCCAGCACCTCAACACCGTGGGTTATTCAGCCGTTGACGTAGTGGAGATGCCGGGACAGTACGCTGTGCGCGGCGGCCTGCTCGATGCTTATCCTCCTGAAGCCGATCGTCCGCTTCGCATTGAGCTGTTTGGCGACGAGGTTGAATCGATCCGCAAGTTTGATCCCGGCACGCAGCGCTCTGCCGCGCCGGTAGATGAGGTGGTCCTACTTCCGCTGACGGAAACGCCGGTTCGCGAAGAACTGCTGACTGAGATTCATGCGCGCCTCTCCGGCGTCCGGGTGGAGGGCGCAACAGAGACCGTGCGCAGCTCGCTGGCTGAGACCGGAGTAACGGTTTTTCCCGGCTGGGAGTTTTATGCCAATGCTGGCGCTGTCAATACCATCTTTGATCTCATGCCCAAGGCAGTGGTTTTTGTGAATGAGCCTTCAGCGGTGGAAGCCGAGCATGAGCACTGGTGGGAGCGTGTAGTGCAGCGCCATGAACAAAGTCTCGTCGGCAAGCTGGCCACGCCGGAAGATATCTATTTGCCGCCGGAGCAATGGGGTCAGTCTGTTGATCGCCTCACCGGTGGCAGCTTGGAGCATCTTGGCCTTCTGCGCATAGCTGAGGCTGAAGAAGCTCTTGGACTGATTGATCCGCAAATTCCCGATCCGCACTTGATCGAGCTTTCCACGCAGCCTACCGCGCGTTTTCATGGCTCGGTTCCAGCGATGGTGGAAGAGGTGAAGAAGCTCACCGCGCTGGGCCAGCGTGTGATCTTTGCCGCGCCCAATACTGGCGAAATGGAGCGCCTGGCCGATATTTTCACCGAGTATCAGCTTCCATTCCGGCTGGGCAGCCGCACGCCTGCGCCCGGCAGTGAGACCTATCTGGATGAGACTGCGTATTTTTCCGGAGACCTCACCACAACAACCATCGTTCGTGCCACTGCGCCGGATGGCGTGGCGCTGCCGGAATCGCATCTGGTGATCTTTGGCGCGCGTGATCTCTTTGATGAATCAGAGATTGAGCCGCCGCAGCCGCTGCGTCGCAAGTCAAAGACCGCAGCCTTCATATCTGATTTTCGCGATCTTGCCGTGGGCGATTTTGTGGTCCACGTAGAGCACGGCATTGGCATGTATCAGGGTCTTAAGGAAATTCAGCAAGGTGAAATCACCGGCGAATACATGGTTCTTGAGTTCGCCGATGCGGACAAGCTTTACGTTCCGCTCACGCGTCTTGATCTGATTCAGAAATATCGATCAAGCGAAGGCGTACGGCCACCACTGAGCCGCCTGGGTAGCACCGCGTGGGCCAGGACCAAGGCGCGGGTAAAGAAAGCCATGCAGGATATGGCTGACGAGCTGCTCAAGCTTTACGCTGCGCGCAAAGCTGCGCAGGGCCACTCATTTCCTACCGACACACAATGGCAAAAAGAGTTTGAAGACGCGTTTGAGTTCAATGAGACGGATGACCAACTCACCGCCACTGCCGACATCAAGCGTGACATGGAATCGCCGTTGCCTATGGACCGCTTGCTCTGTGGTGACGTGGGCTACGGCAAGACTGAAGTTGCCATGCGCGCAGCTTTCAAGGCTGTGCAGGACAATAAGCAAGTCGCAGTGCTGGCGCCCACAACTGTCCTGGTCTTCCAGCACAATGAAAATTTCAAGCGCCGCTTTGCAGCCTTCCCTATCACCATTGAAATGATGAGCCGCTTCCGCACGGCGAAGCAGCAAAAAGAAACGGCTGAGCGCATCGAGCAGGGCAAAGTTGATATCGTGATCGGCACGCATCGCATCCTCTCACAGGACATCAAATTTCAGGACCTCGGACTGGTCATCGTTGATGAAGAGCAACGCTTCGGCGTCCGCCACAAAGAGCGGTTGAAGAAGCTCAAGAAAGAAGTGGATGTCCTCACCATGTCAGCAACGCCTATTCCGCGCACACTGCACATGTCCATGGTTGGCCTACGCGATATGAGCGTGATTGAAACGCCGCCCAAAGATCGCATGGCCATCCAGACGGTGGTTGCCGCTTACGATGAAAAGCTGGTGAAGTCTGCCCTGGAGCATGAACTGGAACGCGGCGGGCAGGCTTACTTTGTTCACAACCGCGTGGACACCATCTATGAAATTGCCACCAAGCTGCAGGAGATGCTGCCACGCGCGCGCGTGATCGTCGGCCACGGCCAGATGTCGGAAGGTGAGCTTGAAAAAGTAATGATGGCCTTTGTGCGCCACGAGGCTGACATTCTGGTGGCAACTACCATCATTGAAAATGGCCTCGATATCCCGCTGTGCAACACGATTATCGTCAATCGCGCTGACCGCCACGGCCTCTCAGAGCTGTATCAGTTGCGCGGGCGCGTTGGCCGCTCCAATCGCCGCGCTTATGCGTATTTGCTGGTTCCAGCCGAACAGGAACTTACTCCTGTCGC
Source organism: Candidatus Angelobacter sp. (assembly GCA_035710845.1). Lineage (GTDB taxonomy): Bacteria > Acidobacteriota > Terriglobia > Terriglobales > Acidobacteriaceae > Angelobacter. The sequence continues at coordinate 2,762 of DASTCT010000162.1, read as the reverse complement.
GCGGCGTCGGCTGGCAGCGCTGAAAGAATTTTCTGATCTGGGAGCAGGATTCAAAATCGCTGCGCTCGATCTCGAGTTGCGCGGCGCCGGCAATCTTCTTGGCGGCGAGCAAAGCGGCAACATTGATGCGGTGGGCTTTGAGATGTACACCGGCATGTTAGACCGCGCCATTCGCGAACTCAAGGGCGAAGAGCTTTCAGAAAAAGTCAGCACGCAGCTCAATCTCGGCATCGATTTGCGCATACCGACTCACTACATTGCAGAAGAGAACCAGCGCCTGCGCATGTACAAGCGCGCTGCTGGCGTTGAAAGTGAAGCTGCTCTCGATGATGTCCGAAAAGAGCTGCAAGACCGTTACGGTGAGCCGCCGCCTCCGGTCCGCTATCTGCTTTCTGCTGCCTCTCTCAAACTGATTTCTGAACGCGTCGGCGTGCTGGCCATCGATCGCAAACGCGATTCGGTGACGATCAAATTTACAGAACAGGCCATGATTGAGCCGGAGCGTCTGGCTCGCTTTGTTGCCCAATCCCGCGGAGCGCAGTTTTCCCCCGGCGGTGTGCTTAAGTTCAATTTAAAGTCCACTCAGCCGGAAGCCGTGATCGACCAGATTAATGCTCTGCTGCGCGAGCTAAGCCCGGAGACAGTAGCTCAGGCCTGGCTCCAGACAAAGTAACCGCCTTCGTATCTAATTGTGATGAATGAACAACGTTTGCCCATTTGCCTGCAACATGAATGCCCTCTCGCGGGAAGAGAGGGCGCGCCACAGCGAACTGGGCGGAATACTGCGGTCTGCGTTATTAGCGGTGTATGAGCTGTCTAACGGTTACGAGTTTGAGTTTCCGCTGCTTCCAGCAAACTATCGTGCCTTGGCCGAACTCACGCCTCTTGAACACGCCTGCTGCCCCTTTTTCACCATCAGCATTGTGCTTAATCAGGATGACAAGCTCATCTGGCAACTGACCGGTAGTGGAGGCGTAAAGCGGTTAATCCAGCAAGAGTTTGAGCCGTGGTTTGCCAGTCAGTCTTTTTGAAAATCTCTGTCTGCAGCGACTCATTTCCCGCTCGACCTTCTTTTGAAATCCAGTCTGCATATGCGGACGCGTGTAAAATATCCGCCAGCATCAAGCCGAGGAGAAAATCTGAAATGAGAAGTCTGTTGGATCGTGGGAAAAGTGTCTTTGTTGCCTGCTGTTTCCTTTTTGCCGGTGCAACGGCATACGCGCAAGATCCGCCAAAGGAAGCTCCCAAAGAAGACTACGTAAAGGCGCACTACACCAAATACGAATACCGCATTCCTATGCGCGATGGGATAAAGCTCTTCACCTCTGTTTACGTTCCCAAAGATACCTCGCAGCCTTACCCCATTTTGATTAACCGAACGCCTTACAACGTCGGCCCGTACGGCGAGGATGAATATAAGAAGCAGATTGGGCCATCCGACGAATTTGAAAAAGCCGGCTACATCATCGTGTATCAGGATGTCCGCGGCAGATACATGTCTGAAGGCGATTTTGTGGAGATGCGTCCGCACATTGACAACAAGAAATCACCCAAAGACGTGGATGACAGCTCAGATATGTATGACACCATTGAATTCCTGCTCAAGCATGTGCCCAACAACAACGGCAAAGTAGGCATCTGGGGCATTTCATATCCCGGCTTTTATACCTCGGCCAGCATCATTGATTCGCATCCTGCATTGAAGGCGGCTTCACCTCAGGCTCCCATGACCGATCTTTTCTTCAGCGATGACGCATACCACGGTGGCGCATTCATGCTGGCAGCGAATTTTGGTTTTTATAGCGCATTCAAGCCTATGGCCCAGCCTGAGCCGCCGCCAAAGACCATTCCTTTCGATTTCGGCACGCCGGATGGCTACAGCTTTTATCTTCAAGCCGGTCCAACGATCAATCTGGATAAGGAATATCTCAAAGGAACCAATCCGCTCTTTAATGACCAACTTCTGCACACCACGTATGACGCTTACTGGAACGTCCGCGATCTCTCGCGCCACATGAAGAACATCAAGTGCGCGGTAATGACCGTTGGCGGATGGTTTGATGCAGAAGATCTCTCCGGCCCGTTCAAAACGTTTCACGCGATCGATCAATTTAATCCCGGAACGCCGAACTCTCTGGTGGTTGGGCCATGGGTCCACGGCGGCTGGGCCAGAGGTGATGGCGATCATCTGGGCGATGTCCAGTTTGGAGCAAAGACTTCTGAGTTCTTCCGCGCAAAAATTCAATTTCCTTTTTTTGAATATTATCTGAAGGGCAAAGGCTCGCCGATGCCTAAGGCTGTTGTCTTTGAAACCGGGACCAATGTCTGGCGCAAATATAATTCCTGGCCGCCAGCCGAGGCCAAACCAAAAACGCTCTATTTGCACGCAGGCGGAAAGCTGTCATTTGACCCTCCAGCAGAAGATGAGGGCATGGACGAATACGTGAGTGATCCTGCTCATCCGGTGCCGTTCATTGATTACATTGCCACCGCCGTTCCTCAGCGCTACATGTCGGACGATCAGCGGTTCGCATCGCGCCGCCCAGACGTTCTGGTCTATGAGACTGATCCGCTCGAAGAAGACGTAACCATCTCAGGCCCGGTTTCACCCAAGCTGAAGATTACATCCAGCGGAACGGATTCAGACTTTGTGGTGAAGCTGATTGATGTTTATCCCAACAACTATCCTGACAATGAAGTTGCAGATGCCAGCAAGCGAGTTCTGGGCACGCCGGCGGTTCGTATGGGTGGATACGAGGAGC
>DASTCT010000161.1:0-17972 GCA_035710845.1 Candidatus Angelobacter sp. | reverse complement strand
GTCCCTTCCCGCCGAGCCTTTGGAGCTTCACTCCTCCCCTCGCCGGTAAAGGCCAACAATAGCTGTAGCTGGTTCTTCTGCCGCTTGTCGCTCATCGAGTCCCGCCGACTACTTGCCGCTCCCTTCCGTTTGGGCCTTCGTCCCGGCTTGCCCGGACTACTATGCCCGCTGCTGACTTCTGCGTCGCGGTCAGAGTGAATCCCTTCACCCTCAGTCACGATTCCGTGACACGCCGCAGACCTCCCGAGGTAAGTTCGACCGCCTTCAGCGCACAACCGCCGGATTTACCACCAGCCGCTTTGATGGATGTGGGCTTTGCGGCTTTTTGCCCGCTCGCCCGCTGCCGTAGGTCTCTTCATCCGGTTCTTGTTCATCGGCTCGCGCCTTTGCTCCACGCTTCTTTCAGACTTCGCCTCGCGACGACGTCCTTGCGCTTCACTATCACTTCACCTCCATCAGGTTGTGAAGAGGACTTTCACCTCCTAGCTGTCGAACATGCTCGGCACACAAGAAAGCGCCGTCCGTTGCCGGACGGCGCTGTTAAGTAATCAAAAAACCCTAATTGACTACAAGATTTACAACGATTGTGTGCACCAGGGATCCACTGGTTCCAGTAATCGTGATCGGATAGGTCCCTTGCTTTGCCGATCCGCTTACGGCGAACGACTCGGTTGCACTGCCCGAGCCGCCGGTGACCGTATTCGGCGAGATCCCGAGGTCAGTGACACCGGCGGGGAAGCCGCTCACGCTCAGAGCCACGTTCCCGTTGAAGCCGTTGCTGGGTGTAACCGTGATCGTAAACGAGGCGCGGGTGCCGACGATGTTGCCAGTCTTGTTGTTGCTGCGCTTCACGGTAAGACTACCGCTAGGCGTGGTTGAGAGCGAGAAATCCCCAGGTGTTGCCGGATTCACGATCAACTGCACACTCACGGTATGAACAATAGCGCCGCTCGTGCCAGTTACAACCATGTTGTACACACCAGCAGGCGTTGACGGCGAGGTGCTAACCGCAAGACTTGAGGTGCCGGCCCCCACAATAGATCCGGGATTGAAAGTAGCCGTTGCTCCAGCAGGCAATCCGCTGAGGCTCAGGCTTACTGCGCCCGAAAATCCGTTGAGGCTGGTGACAGTGATTCCGTAGCTGGTACTCAGGCCCGGATTCACAGTCTGCGATGCGATCGACGTACTGATCTGGAAATCACCCGCGGGAGTTACCACGAGCGTAACCGGAATCGTGTGAGTGATGGTTCCATCGGTTGCATTGATGGTTAGGGTGTAGGTGCCCGGCGTTGTGGTTGTGGCGGTCGCAATATTAAGGACCGTCGAGCCAGAGGCAGTCACGGTTGCAGGAGCAAAGTTAAAGGTTACGCCAGCAGGCTGTCCGCTCAGACCGAAGCTGACCGTGCCGGAGTATCCGCTGATCGAATTCAACGTCACCGTATAGCTGGTCGGATTGCCCTGATTGATCGTCTGCGATGAAGGAGTCACCGAGAGCGAGAAATCAGGCGTGGAAACAACCAGCGTCACGGTTGTGCTGTGTGTAAACACACTGTCAGTTCCGGTGATTGTCAGCGTGTAGGTTCCAGTTGGCGTAGTTGATACAGTCGAAACACTTAGCGCTGTTGTTCCTGAAGCAGTAACAGTGGGAGGAGCAAAGGTTGCGCTTGCCCCTGTTGGCAGTCCCGCAACGCTATAAGTCACCGTGCCGGCATAGCCATTGATGGCGGTCTGCGTGACGGTGTAGCTGGTTGAGTTGCCCTGATTCACTGACTGTGATGCCGGCGAAGCAGAGATGGAGAAATCAACCGCAGCAACTACCAGCGTAACCGTTGTGCTGTGAGCGATAGTTCCATCGCTTCCGGTAATTGTCAGCGTATAGCTTCCTGCAGGAGTCGTGGTGCCAGCCGCTACAGTCAGGGTCGTTGTGCCGGACGTGTTGATGCTCGGCGGAGTGAAGGTGAAAGTTGCGCCTGTTGGCAGGCCGGTTACGCTGTAGCTAACTGTGGCTGCGTAGTTGTTGATTGCAGTTTGCGTAACCGTATAGCTGGTCGAGCTTCCTTCATTGACTGATTGCGAAGCCGGGCTGGCAGCAATCGAGAAATCAGGGTTCGCGACCGTCAGCGTTACCTGCGCGCTGTGGCCAACTGTACCGTCGCTTCCAAAGATGCTCAGCGGATAGGTGCCCAGAGCAGTGGCTGCGGCCGTAGTAATGGTCAGGACACTAGTTCCGGAGTTCGCCACGCTGGCTGGAGCAAAGCTTGCAGTTGCGCCTGCCGGGAGGCCATTCACGCTGAAGCTGACGGTGCCCGTGTAGTTGTTCACTGCCGTGACAACCACCGTGAAGGTAGTGGAAGAATTCTGGGCCACAGTGCTGGCGCTGGGAGAAGCGCGTACGATGAAGTCAGGCTGCCCCGCATTGTTGTTCCAGAACTTAACCAACTGATTAACGTCCGGCGAGCCCCAGCCGCTAGCTTGGTCGTAACCGGTACCCGCAGTGAAGCCGGTGATACCGGGCACGCTGTTATCGCCAATGGTTACGTCATGGAAAACGCCGAGCCCAGTGCCGTTGAACTGGTTTTGCGCCATCGAGTAGAGCACAGTATTGGCATTGCCCTGTGCCCCGTTCTTCTGCACCACCAGCGCCATGATGCTGGCAAAAGTAGGCGAAGATGCTGAAGTTCCATTCACTGGCAGCAATCCACTGTTGGAGGCTGTATGACCCTGAACTATCACGTACCCATCGTGTGCCGCGGCGCTGAGTGATACGTCTGGGATGTCACGGAATCCATCATTGGGAACTCCAAGGCCAACCTGCCACGTGGGCTTTGCGTAAAGGCCGCTCACGCCGCCGCCGGTGGACCATAAGCCTGAACCGCCAGCCACGTTCCCGCTCTCATTCCACACATTTTCAGGAATATAGCCGAGCGCTGAAGATTGATCGGTTGGAGAGTTTGAGGTGTTCCAGAAAGTACCTGCGCCTTCATTGAACTCTGTGCCACCCACAGCAACGTTGTTCACTGTGGATGCGACTCCGTTGATGCCTGCCTTTGTGCCGGTGGTGGAAGTAGGCGCATCGCATGCTGCGCCGCTGTCACCAGCCGATACGAATGACGTGATGCCCTGTGAAGCAGCCTGGGCCCACAGCGCGGCCCAGAAGCTTTGCTCCGTGGGAGACATATCAGATTCGCATCTGCCGAAGCTGGTGCTCATGATGGGCGCCAGATTGTTGTTAACAATGTATTGCGCGGAAAGATCCACACCGTCAGTGGTGGCGGTGGTTTGCGAAATTACGAAAAGAACGCTGGCATTTTTGGCGATAGCGCCAGCCCACTCCACGTCCAGATCGGCTTCTGTTTCTTCACCTGGGGTGGTCACAATGCCCGGATCCGGGCCGTTGTTGATGAAAGTGGGATCGTTTGCCGGCAACCCGAAGAAGCTGCGGAAAAATTGTACGTCGGCAAGGTTGATGTCCGTGCGGCCGACAATCGCAATTTTCTGGCCAGTGCCGTCAATTGCCGGAACCTGCGTATAGAGCGGAAATGCGTCATAGATGATGGATACGTCACCCGGCGCAAGGTAATGCTGCCCGCCATTATTGAAGTCAGGCGGAAGCTGTGTGGCTGTGCTGAAGTGGCGCTTCTCAAAATTGTGCAAGGTGACCACGCCCTGCACCAGCCCAGTCAAAGCTCGCGGAATGCTGGGGTCCGTGGCATTGGCAAAATGCATTTTGCCATTCACTTCATATTGGCGGATATTGGTTTGGAAGGCCCGCTCCACCTTTTCCACGTTGCCGCTGAAGTTAATTGACGTGCGGCTGGTGGCAACCTGCTCGATCTTAAAGCCGAAGCTGCGCAACCAGTTGCTTGCATCAGCAATGTCCTGGTCGGTCGGGCCAAAGCGCAGGCCGAACTCCATTGGCGTAAGCCATTTGTGATAGTTAGGTGAGTTGGGGTCTTGCTGCTCTGCCAGCAGCTGGTTAAGCTGGGCCTGAGCGTCGGCCCGGACGCCGAGCTGCAAGATCATATTGTTCATTGGCTGGCTGGCTGGGGCGGAGCCGCGGTCAAATTCTGCGCGGGCCAGCGGATGAACGTTGCCGTGTAGGGTGACGCGGTCTGCGTCATTGATGGCGCGCTGAGCTTGCGCGTTCAACGACAAAATCCCAGTCATCGCCAGTAACAATAGCGCGCTGAGACACAATTTTTGTAGGGGAAGTGTTCGGCTGTGCATTAAAGCCCTCTTTGTGCCTAAATCATCAAAAATCAGAAAAGAGAGGCAGGCAGCCATTGGGTAGGACGCTGGGAATCACGCCGCCTTTTTAATAGTCCGGAAGCAACACGTCGAGCGCAGCCACTCTGACTGAGCAGCATTAGGGCGCGATTAAGAGAGGATTAGAATTTCTTAGTATTGGCGAAACAAATGAAATGCGCGTGTAGCGGAACGGATGAATTGATTGCATTCTTAGTAAATCTAATGTTGTCCTAATTCATTTCTAATTACCAAAGGCCATCCTCTCTTATCGACGATTTGATGTTCTTCCGGGCATTTCACGCGCTGGTCAGATACCACAGACTGGTTTCCCGCCAAAAACATCAATACTGAAAACAAGGTTTTCAGGCTCCTGGGTGGACCGTCGGTGCAACGGCCCTGATTGGCATAAGTTGAAGGACCATTCGGCAAGCTCACCCGATAGCGTGAAGCCCACGGATAGAAAACATCCCAGCTGCCTTATAGGTCAAAGCCACTCCAGGTGGGCGATTCATCAGCCCCAAGCGCCTGCGCACTCTCCACAACCAGGAACAAAAATTTTGGCATAGCGGACGCTCTGTTTTGGTTGTCCGCTCTGTTTGGTTGTACCAGCGCAACGCCGCTCAATTTTGAGCGCGAAGGGATGATGAAAATGGTTTCTCTTATCGGTTTTGAGAATAGAGCTTCTGCAAAATCACACAAGCCATGGCTGCACGTGCGTACAGCACTGCTGGCAAACTTAAAGATGGTTTTGTCTGTCTTCTCCCCCGGCTCCGTTCACTTTGAATGGCAGCCACTTAATCATGGGCTGCGCGGTCGCGGCTTTGATCTCCCCCATGCCAATTGGCGTTTTGTGCATGAACGCAAGCCTGAGCTGAGGATGCAATCGTAAGCAAGCTTCAGGCAATGCGCAGCGTACACATTTGCAGTTTTGAGCGATCAACGCCGTAAGGCACACGAAATGTGCCGGCAGCAGTGCACCTGGGGCAGGACTAGATCAGCACCCGCGGCACGCAAGCGATTTAGGAGAAATAGACTGATGAAACGATCTTCCGGGCGTTTGGCATTCCTGCGGATTTTCGTGTGGGTAGTTGCCGTGGTAGCTGCCGTTGGATACTTCGAGCACGTTCAGGCGCAAAATTCTGGCTCCGGCTCTACTCAAACCGTCGTTATTCCTCTCCGTCCGCTTGCTCCACTCTCTACTGTTCCTGTACCGCCGGTTTTTGGCATTGAAGGAATTCTGGCCAATAAAACCGCTGCCATTGAGCTTGGCAAAGCTTTGTTTTGGGACATGCAGGCGGGCAGCGATGACACGCAGGCTTGCGCAAGCTGCCACTTCAATGCCGGCGCAGACAGCCGTGCCATTAATGAGGTCAATCCCGGGCAGAATGCCGGCGATAGCACTTTCCAGGTTGGCAACGCGCCAAACTACCATCTGAACCCTGGCACACCTGCAACTGGTTTTGGCGGCTACCACGACGGCGATTATCCCTTCCACAAAGTTTCAGACGTGGATCAGGGCCTATCAATTGTTTCTGACGCCAACGATGTAACCGGCTCGCAAGGCGTACCCGGTCTCACCAATGCCCAGATCATCGTTACCGGCGGTCAGCCAGTCCCTTCCAGTGGAATCAATTCCAACTGCCAGCAAGCAGCCAATAACATCACCAACGTTGAACCAGCGGCAGAGCTAAAGGCCATCGTCCGTGGAAGCGGCAACGTAAGCCTTGCGCCCAACACAACTACATCTTTAAGCAGCATCACCAGTTCAAGCAATAACACCCTCTGCATTGCGCAAACGCAAAACCTTCAGATCACGATGCGCAACAGCGCGGAAAGCGACACGCCATCGCCTGATCCGGTCTTTTCTTTTCCTGATCCCAACAGCCCCACTAAGCGGATCAATACCCGCAGAGTAACAGGGCGCAACACGCCCAGCGTGGTAGATGCCGTTTTCAACTATCGCAATTTCTGGGATGGCCGCGCACAGAACGAGTGCAATGGCGCAAACCCATTCGGCTCGCGCGATGGTCAGTCACACCTGATGGTCACCGATGAAACCGGAACCTCGATTGGACCGGCGTTGATCAACATGAAGAACTCGGCGCTCTGCTCGCAATCGCTGGGACCGATTCTCAGCTCCACCGAGATGTCAGCCGATGATCGCATCTTTCCTCAGGTTGGCAAGAAACTGCTGGCGCGCAAGCCGCTGGCTAAGCAACTTGTCGATCCCACGGACAGCGTTCTTGGCGGATTTTCCAATGCGCCAAACAACGGCTTAACGACCAGTTATTCCGCTCTAGTCCAGCAGGCATTTCAGCCTGAGTGGTGGAACTTTCCCAATCATCTCTGCGTTGCGGCAAATGGCAGCGTTCAGGCGCAAGTGAATCCAGCAAAATTTCAAGTTTGTCCCTCCAGCACAACTGACTATTCGCAGATGGAATACAACTTCTCATTGTTCTGGGCCGTTGCCATCCAGATGTATGAGAGCACGCTCATCGCTGACCAGACCCCGCTGGATAAATATCTGGAACAGCAAACGACTTATACGTTGATCGGTGACAACACGAGCAACTCATACACCATTCAGTTGGCGCCGGGACTCGATCCTTACACTGTTTCGGTCATCTCCCTGAATCCTAATTTTGATTTCAGCGATCAGGACGTTTACGCCTTTGACGATGGCTTTGGCCGCTTCACCGGCACCGGAGTTGATGGCACTGTTGATTACGCCACCGGCAAAATCGTGATGAATTTTGAAGACCCGCCGGTTTCCACTGTACCCGTCAGGATCAACTACTCAGTAGGCCCAACGCCGCTGACGCAAGCACAGCTCCACGGCCTCTTGATGTTCCAGACTAAAGGCCAGTGCGTTGTATGCCACGGCGGACCTGAGCTTTCTAACGCTGCTGTGGATACGGTTTCTCCGGAACCGCTGGAGCGCATGATTATGGGCGATCTCAACGTGCGGGTTTATGACACAGGCTTCTATCACATCGGCGTGCGCCCCGGCGCAGAAGATGCGGGACTGGCGGGAGCTGATCCGATTGCCGGTCTCCCACTCTCTAACGGAGAATTTCAGCGCGAGCGGGTGTGCAACGATTCTTCAGTCAGCATGATGATCCCCGGACGTCCCGGTGACGGCATCTCCCAGAGCCCCTTGAACTGCGGAGATGATATTGCGCGCACCGGATACTTCAAAGTTCCGCAACTGCGTAACGTCGCGCTCACCGCTCCCTATTTCCATAACGGCGGACAGTTGACGCTGGAACAGGTAGTGGAGTTTTACAACCGCGGCGGTGATTTCAACACATCCAACGAAAACAAAATCATGGATCCGGATATTGAGCCAATCGGATTTACGCTGCAGGAAAAGCAGGACCTGGTGGATTTTCTCCGCAACGGATTGACTGATCCGCGCACGGTCGCGCAGTCGGCCCCGTTTGATCATCCGCAGTTGTTCGCCCCCAACGGACACCCAATGGATGAAAACGGTATTCCGCAGGATGATCCGGCGCATCCGGGGCAGGCAACAACACAGCTAATGGAAATTCCAGCAGTAGGCAAAAAAGGTGGAACGCCGCAGCCTACGTTCCTGGAAAATCTGCTGAAAAACCAGCACAACTAGATTTTTCTGGTCCCGCTGCATTGCAGCAGTTGGATCAGCAAGCGCGATTGTGAGCGCTACGAAGAAGAGAGATCAGGAAAAAGACCAGGGGAGTTTGACAGAGGAGTTTCATGATGAGGATGAACGAGCAAATAATAAAGATATTCAAGGTAGCAGCCATCAGCCTGCTGCTGATGTTCGCCCTGACGGTTGCACAGGCCCAATGGCCTAAGCCGACGACGCCCCCAACGCCGGCGACAATTCCTTCCTTCCAGACTGTGCCCGCTGGCTTTGACACGCTCGGCTTTATTGAATACGCCTCTGTCGATTCTCTTTGCACTCCGGTTCCCAGCGTCACGCTGGATACAACAGCCGGAATCAGTTCTCCGGTGGCAACGCCTACGCCAACGCCTGCTGCCCCTGCGCCTGCAGCCTGCAAAACTTCAGGCGGTTGGATCCAGGTAAACAATGACACCATCAGGATTCCACAGAACACAGTGGTGATCTTTCCCAACGTGATGATGACCTGGGAAGAAGCGTTTGAGAACAATCCTACGGGCGTGGCCGGTGAAAGCGGCTTGGCGCTTTCTGACAGTGTGCGTCTTCCGGGAACGTATGAAGTGCACGTTCAGGGCAACATTGTGCATGGCACATATATCGCTGGGCTTGTCTTTATTGCGCAGAGGGCAGGCAGCGCTTTCCAGGGCTACATTGAATCCATCAATTATGCTGACGGCAGCTTCATAGTCGATGGCAAGCGCATTCAGATCAACGATCCTGCAATCCAGATCACAGACTTAAGCGGCCGGCTCTGGAACAAGGGACGCTATAGCATCGGCCAATCGCCTGATACGCGTTTTGCTGTGGATCAAGGCAATCCTACAGTGCGCGCAGATACAGGCTACCCGATGTGCATTCCTCGCGTTGCGCCGGGAACATGGACTGCGACTCTTGCCGATGGCGTAACCAGCACAGGAACTGTTGATCCATACCTGGGTGGCTTTGACGATCCGCAGTGCCCGGAAGTGAACCGGCCACGCAACCAAACCGGCGCTATCCGCACCATCTACACCATGAATGCGCCGGGCGGCGGGCCTGAAGTTGATAACCCCTTTCCGCAGGACCCATACACAGAAGCGCCGTTTGAAGTAGGCGATTTTATTTCTATCGTTGGCACGCTTGAACTCGATTCGCAGAGCGTGCCTTATATGTCCGCAACGCAGGTGGTCGCAGACCTGGGCATCTTCACCCACCCAAACACTGATCCGGCTTATCTGGATATTGACACCTTACTGGAAGGCGCGGGCGGGACGCCTGATCCGTCATTCCCGCAGGAAACAGCGCGGCGCAACGTGGTGGAAGGCATGATGACTGATCCGTTCCGCAACGTTGATATTTCTGCTGTTGATATTGATTGCAATGGAAACCTAGTCTTCCGTCTTCCGGCTTGGGTCTCTGGCTTCCCGGTGGAGCAAGGCTTGCCGCTGATTGGCAAGAAAGGACGGTGGCGCTTCCGTCCTAACGGCGGCACGTTCCTGCCGCCGACGCAAAACGTCGCGGTGCAAATAAGCGGCAGCGTACCCGGCTTGAACAACAACGGTCTGGTGTTCAGCTATTATCAGCTTCCAAACACGCAGTTCATCTTCCCTGAGGCTCTGGTTTCGGGCGACCTGCCGCCACGTTCAAACTTTGGCGATCTGCCCTTCCTCGTCAACGGCACTGGGCCGTGGCCTCTGCCAACCAGCGTCCTTGATAGCGAGCTGATAAGGTTGAACGCGCGACGCGCGGAAGTTCCTGTTGCCCAGCAAACGCAAACCATCGGGCAGCTCAATCCTTTCCCTGATGACGTGGTCCCGGCCGTTGTTTGCTCGCTGAACAATACTCCTGGTGGCATATCCCAGGCAGTTGCCAGCTTCAGCGGCTCAACTACGCCGATCACCGCAGGCACGCTTGTGACTCTCGACTCCACGGGCAGCACGCCATCGAATGGGCCGTTCCAGTGGACACAGATCGTGAATCCCGGCGATCCTGTTGTAACCATCAATAACCCAACCAGCGCGACGGCGACATTTATAGCGCCGGTGGTTTCATCTCCGTTGAGCCTCGGTTTCTCACTGACGGTGGGCGGCGGCAACACTACGCAGCCCAGCACAACCACCTTCACCGTACCTGTCACTGTTCCTCCGCCAGGTACATCGCCATCTGTCTTTGCCACTTCAAGTCCAGCCAGCCCAATCGTAAGCGCGGCCAACGTCACCTTGACAGCAACCGGCGTTGATCCAAGCGGCGGCACTTTAACCTATAACTGGCAGCAGACTGCCGGCCCGGTTGTTGCAATGTCACCAGCAGCAGTTGATGGCTCAGTGCAGAAATTCGTAGCTCCCACGGTGCCGGCCCTAGTTGCGCCGCAGGCACTTACTTTCACCGTAACCGCTACAAGCTCAACCACCGGACTACCACCTGCCACAACTTCAATCACCGTGTTGGTAAACCCGGTCAGCGACTTCATCCTTATTACCAGCGTGCGTTACATTGCAACCAAGGCAAGCCTGGTAATTACAGCAAGTGACAACACGCCCAGCGTAAGATTGTTTGCAACCCTTGCCGGCCCGAACGGCGAAAGCCCAACCATGAATCTGGCAACCGGACAGCCTTACACCGGCGAAATGGGCCCTGTCATCCCATTCGCGGTCGGCAGCTTCACCATCACATTCACCAACGTGCCATCGCCGCCGGTGATAACAATCCGCTCCAGCGCAGGTGGAATGGTAAGCTCCGGGCTCACGAAATAGCCTGTAAAGCAAAGAGGGCTGCCAGGATTTTTATCCGGCAGCCCTTTTAAGCTCTGTCTTGTTGTCCTAGAACAAGTAAGTGGAGGCATCGAGCATTCGTACAATTTTGCGGAATTAAATTAGTGTGCGTTCAGGAGCATATCCACAGTGGTTTCTATTTTCGAAAAAGATTCATCAGGCCCAGGTGCGGTTTGCAGATGCCCTTGGCGATCCACAAGAAAAATCGCTGGATAACGCGCGATATCCCGGTAGAAATTTGGCACTCCATTCGTCATTGTAAGCAGCGGATAACTCACAGACACCTGTGACAGGAACTTCCCTTGCCTGGCGGTATCTTCATCCGATAGGCCAAACACGACAAATCCTTGACTCTTCCGAGCGCGATACAACTGATCTAGCTTTGGCATCTCGTTCCGGCACGGAGTACACCAAGTTGCCCAGCGATTGATGAGAATGACCTTGCCTTTCTGGTCGCTCAGCCGTTCAACGGTTCCGGAAATATCCAGTGTCTCAAAGGGAGGGGCGGCCACATCGTGCATGGCCATATTCTTTTCCTGTTTCGACCGGAGAATACCGTCGTTTACCGGCTTAGCCGCAAGCCCAAGAGCAAGAGCCGCTATGACAACGCCAACGGTAGAAGGAATTGAAAAAGCTTTTTTCCGCCACTGCGTGGCCGCAAGGACGAACGTTAGCAGACTCGGAGTCACCATAGCGAAGGTCGAAAGGCTCAAACGGCGCAACCAGTCATTTTCCAGGTTTGAGCTCCGCGATGTGAGTGTCGAATAGACCACACCATATAAAAAGAATCCTGCAAACGGCGACAACACACCGCAGACAAACACTGGGTTCCGCAAGATGTTCTTCATCCAGTCGCTCCTTCAGTAGTTCCGCGATTGTACTCCCTGGCAATCGGAATCGATAGAAACTGTCCGGACGAAATTGCGGACGGTAACGTTTAATTTTCACGATCGGACTAAAAAATAAAATGGAATCAGCGATATGGATTGGTGGAGCTAGTCGGGATCGAACTGCTAGTCCACGCTGAAAACAGGCAAGTTATTGAATCACCATAAATCCCACAATGCCTAGCCTAAAACTGCAATGCCGGACTCATTGTACGTTTATTGTGCGGTGATTCCCTTCACAGTCAACCAAAATGGACTTGTTTCCGCACACTCTCAGCGAAATTGTTTGAGACGAACCCCTTCCTGCTGCATTCCGATCATAGCATCATGCGCTTTTGATTCTTGTGACGCACAGCAAGTCGCGCTTACTTATGAACGGTATTTGACCAGAACGTCACTGATGTTTTGGCACATCATGACCGGACCTTCCACTTTGCTCATGAACAGATCGGCAATGGTGGCATCCGGAGGGATCTCATTTACGCCCGAGATGAGAATCACGGGAATAGATGGCCACCTGTCTTTGATTTGACGGGCAAGTTCGGTGCCAGTCTGTCCGGGCATCAACTGATCTGAGAGGACCAGATCAATCTGGCGTGACGCGAGAACATCCAAAGCACCGAGAGCAGAATTTGTGGTTACTACTTCGTACCCGGCTTTTTGCAGAACGAGTTTCCGCAAAACCAGCGAGTTCGGTTCGTCATCAACGCAAAGAATTACGACCTTCGAATCTGGCAATGGTTCCTTGACCCTTCCCCTGACTTTCCTGCCATTTTATGACGCTCCTGACAGGGTTGTCAGTCCTGCCGACTGCGCCGCCATTGCTCCCGGAATAAACACAGAGAAACATGTAGCACTGCTGCCATTCATTCGGACGCTGCGAAATTTGATTGTACCGTCATATTTCTGGACGATGCCCTTGCTAATCCACAGACCTAACCCCGTGCCTTTGGTGGACTTGGTGGTAAAGAAGGGTTCAAAGAGCCGTTTTGCATCCTCCGGACGTATACCAGTCCCAGTATCGCAAACGGAGATTCGGATGCCGCGCGGCAGGTTTCCTCTTTCCGCTGTTTCGCGCACTGTGACGCGCAAGCGGCCGCCCGTCGGCATGGCCTGCAACGCGTTTCCAACCAGGTTCAAAAATACCTGCTTCAATTCAGCCGGATATGCCAGGATAAGCCCGCTGCTTTTATATTCCTTGTCCAGTTCGACGCCATTAATGCGGAAATGGCGTCCCTGCAGCTCAAGAACATCATCGAGCACTCTGGCCACTGAGACAGGCACAGCCTGCTGCGATTCGCGGTAGAAACTAAGAGACTGCCGCGTGATGTGGGAGATGCGGGCCAGTTCTTCTGAAGCCATGCGTGCGTACGCACGAGCTTCTTCGTCTAAAGAGGGATGTGCCTCAAGCAGATAGAAAGCGTTGGTAATGGCTTCCAGCGGATTGTTGATTTCATGGGCGATGATGCCTGCAACGCGGCCCATGGCGGCCAGCCGTTCTGTCTTGCGCAACGCTTCTTCCGCGGCCATTTGGCGGCTCACGTCAGTGCAGGTGCCGAACCATCGCGTCAATTTTCCGTGGGAATCAAAGACCGGCACGGCGCGGGAAAGAAACCAGCGATACTCTCCGTCTTTCCCTAAGAGCGGAAATGTGTCTTCCCATGCTTCACCGGTATCCCATGAGCGTTGCAGTCCTTGAACAACGCGCTCTACATGTTCTGGATGATGCAGCTTATGCCATCCTGAACCTTGCACATCATCGAACGTAGTGCCGGTATAGTCATACCAGCGCTGGTTATACCAAAGCGTGGCTCCGCCCGGATCGGCCATCCATGCAAGCTGGGGAATTGAATTTGCTAGTGTCCGAAATCGAGTTTCGCTTTCCTGCAACTCTTCCGTTCGATCAAGGACGCGCTGTTCCAGTTCATGGTTAAGCGCTTCAAGCTGGCGGCGCTTGCGATGCAATTCCGCGAACACACTGACCTTGGCCCGCAGTACTTCAGGCACCACCGGGACGGAGATGTAATCTACAGCTCCGCGTTGATACCCTTTCAGCTTGTCCAGGTCCGTGAGGTGGACGCCAGAAATGAAAATGATGGCCGTTTTCTGAAATCGAGGATGCTGGCGGATGATCTCCGCCATCTCAAAGCCGTCCATCTCCGGCATGCTCACGTCCATCAGCACCACGGCTACGTCAGTTTTGAGAAGGACCTCAAGGGCCTCTCTGCCTGACGACGCCTTGATGAGATTCTCACCCAATTCGGTGAGGATCGCATCGTAGCTGAGCAGCTTGGCCGGCTGATCATCTACCATGAGGATGTTGACTTTGTGGTTTACGCTCATCAATTTGTCCTTGTCCTAAGTCGCATCAATCTCTTACCTGTGGAGCCACATCCGCAGTGCGGAAAGCAATTGCTCCGTATTGACCGGCTTGGCCAGATACTCAGACGCGCCCGCTTCCAGGCACTTCTCTCGATCGCCTTTCATTGCCTTGGCTGTAAGAGCGATGATGGGCAGCCGCCTGAAGGAAACGTTCTGGCGAATGACCTGCATTGTCTCGTAACCATCCATCTCCGGCATCATGATGTCCATCAGAACAATCGCCACATCCGGCGTTGATTCCAGCGTGTTAATTGCCTCACGGCCCGTACCGGCGGTCAACACGACCATGCCGCGCCGCTCCAGCACGCTGCTCAAGGCAAAAATATTGCGCACGTCATCATCGACCACCAGCACCTTCCGTCCGACCAAAGCTTCATCGGAGCGGTGCAGGCGCTCAAGCATTTTCTGCTTGTTCTCCGGCAAGTCAGCCACAACTCGATGCAGGAACAGAGCGGTTTCATCCAGCAGGCGCTCGGGAGATTCCACATCTTTTACCACAACGCTGCGCGCCAGTGTATGCAAGCGCGCGTCTTCTTCCGCTGAAAGCTCCTTGCCGGTAAACACGACCACCGGAAGTTCGCTTGCCGAAGGCTCATCGCCCAGCTTCTCCAGAACCTCAAAGCCGGTCATGTCAGGCAGCCGAAGGTCCAGAACCATGCAATCGAACTGCTCTTCGTTAACACAATTCAAAGCCTCTGATCCGGTTGCGGCAACCGTGACATCAATGTCGTCATAGCCCAGCAGTTCCCGGATCGTTATCTGCTCCGCGGGATTGTCTTCAACCACCAGCAAACGCTTGCGGCGGGGTTTAGTGTATTCCTTAATGCGACCCAGGGCTGTTTCCAGTCCTTCAGGCGTGGTTGGCTTGGTGACAAAGGAAAATGCGCCGCGAGACAGACCGTGATGCCAATCCTCATCGAGGGTGAGCATCTGGACTGGGATATGCCTTGTTGCGGGGTCTTGCTTCAAATGATTCAGCACAGTCCACCCAAGCATGTCAGGTAAAAATACGTCCAGTGAAACCGCTGTTGGGCGGAACTCGCGAGCCAGTGACAATGCCTCCGCGCCACGCATGGCAACAAGCACTTTGAAGCCTTTGTCGCGGGAGAGATCGCACAGGACCCGCGCATAATGCGGATCGTCTTCCACAATCAGCAACACAGCGTCACCGGGTTGCAAATTGTCGCGATCATCTTCAATGCGCTCGACTGGACCTTCCACCAGAACCGTAGGTAACGGGTTGGAAGAAGCGGCTGCAGCGCTGCGGTCCGCTACCACCCCTGCGGTAGTTGGGCCTACATAAGTCTGTGGCAGATAGAGCGTGAATGTGCTGCCCTTGCCTGGAGTGCTCCGGAGCTGGATCTCACCACCGAGCAAGCTTGCCAATTCGCGGCTGATGGCCAGGCCCAGTCCGGTTCCGCCGTACTTACGGCTGGTTCCGGCATCCGCCTGTTGGAAGGCCTCAAAGATAATGCGTTGCTTGTCAGCGGGAATGCCAATGCCGGTATCGGTCACTTCAAATGCAATGACTGATGCCGCGCCGCTGAGAATGGGATGTTCCGAGCTCCATCCCGTCTCCACTTTTGAAACTGTGAGTCTTACGCCTCCGTGCTCAGTGAACTTGAAGGCGTTGGAAAGCAGGTTCTTCAGCACCTGCTGCAAGCGCTTGGAGTCAGTGACCAGGCTGCGTGACAGGTTGCTGGCTGTTTGTACCTCAAAGCTGAGCCTCTTGTTTTCAGCCTCATGGCGGAATGGCCGTGCCACCATTTCCAGCACGTTATTGAAGAACAATTCCTCGGCTTCCACTGAGACCGTGCCCGATTCAATCTTTGAAAGGTCAAGAATGTCGCTGATCAAATTGAGCAAATCCGTTCCGGCGCCGTGAATGGTGCGGGCAAACTCCACTTGTTTTCCGCTGAGGTTGCCGTCAGGGTTATCCGAAAGTTGCTGGCCAAGCACCAGAATACTGTTCAGCGGCGTGCGCAGCTCGTGAGACATGTTGGCCAGGAATTCTGACTTGTACTTGGACGTAAGCGCGAGCTCTTTGGCTTTTTCTTCCAGCGCTCGGCGTGCCTGCTCGATTTCCTGGTTCTTCCGTTCCACTTCCACGTTCTGTTCGGCCAGCTGTTGCGCTTTCTGCGCCAACTGCTCGTTTGTCTGCTGCAATTCTTTCTGCTGCGTTTGCAGTTCGGTAGCCAGCTGTTGCGACTGCTTCAGCAGGCCTTCCGTCTGCATGGTGGCTTCAATGCTGTTCAGCACAATGCCGATGCTGGCCGTCAATTGCTCAAGGAATGACAGGTGCGATGCGGTGAAAGTACTCAGCGACGCGAGCTCAATCACGGCCTTTACACGGTCTTCAAACAGCACCGGCAGCACGATCACATTTCGTGGAACAGCTTCAAACAGGCCTGAACGAATAGGCACGGTTTGAGGCGGAAGATCGCTGATGAGCATTCTGCGCTTTCCGGCGGCACACTGCCCAATCAGCCCTTCACCAATGTTCAGCCGCTCCAGGTGTCCATCGGCAGTGTTGGCAAATGCTGAGAGCAAAACCATCTGGCCGGACTCTTCGCCTTCCATCTGATAGATGACGCCTTGTTGCGCGTTGATGAGAGGCGCTAGCTCTGACAGCAACATACGGCCTACAGTTGCCAGATCGCGCTGGCCTTGCAACATGCCGGTAAACCGGGCGAGGTTGGTCTTCAACCAGTCCTGCTCAGTGTTGCGCTCCGTAGTTCCACGGAGGTTATTGATCATGGTGTTGATGTTGTCTTTGAGTTCTGCCACCTCGCCTCTGGCTTCCACCTGAATGGAACGGGTAAGGTCGCCTTTGGTTACTGCGGTTGCCACTTCAGCGATGGCGCGCACCTGGTTCGTCAGGTTATCTGCAAGCAGGTTCACGTTGCCCGTGAGGTCTTTCCACGTACCAGCAGCGCCGGGCACGTTGGCCTGCCCGCCCAAACGGCCTTCCACGCCGACTTCACGCGCGACCGTGGTTACCTGGTCAGCAAAAGTGGCCAGAGTGTCAGTCATGTTGTTGATGGTTTCGGCAAGCGCGGCGACTTCACCTTTTGCGTTCACGGTGAGCTTTTGCGTGAGCACGCCGTTTGCAACAGCCGTCACCACTTTCACGATGCCGCGCACCTGCTCAGTGAGGTTTGCAGCCATTACGTTTACGTTATCGGTAAGATCTTTCCACGTTCCGGCGACTCCCGGCACCTGCGCCTGTCCGCCAAGTTTGCCTTCTGTTCCCACTTCGCGGGCCACACGCGTTACTTCCGCAGCGAACGCGTTGAGCTGATCGACCATCGTGTTGATGGTATTTTTCAACTCTAGAATTTCGCCTTTCACGTCCACCGTGATTTTGCGCGAGAGATCGCCTCTGGCCACGGCGGTTGTTACTTCAGCGATGTTGCGGACCTGCGCCGTAAGGTTTCCGGCCATGGCGTTTACCGAATCGGTAAGGTCCTTCCACGTTCCGCCGACTCCGGGTACGTTTGCCTGTCCGCCGAGGCGGCCTTCTGAACCTACTTCGCGGGCCACGCGGGTAACTTCAGCGGCGAACGAGCGTAACTGCTCCACCATGGTGTTGAGCGTTTCTTTGAGCTGCAGAATTTCACCGCGCACGTCCACTGTGATCTTCTTGGACAAATCGCCGTTTGCGATTGCCGTTGCCACTTCAGCGATATTACGGACTTGACCCGTGAGGTTTGAGGCCATGAAGTTCACGTTATCGGTCAAATCCTTCCACGTTCCGGCGACTCCGGGCACCTGCGCCTGACCGCCAAGCTTGCCGTCGGTTCCTACTTCGCGGGCTACGCGCGTTACTTCTCCAGCGAACGCGTTGAGCTGATCGACCATCGTGTTGATGGTGTTCTTGAGGGCGAGAATCTCTCCCTTCACGTCGACCGTGATCTTTCTCGACAGATCGCCCTTGGCAACAGCGGTCGTCACCTCGGCGATGTTGCGCACCTGGCCGGTGAGATTGCCCGCCATGAGATTGACGTTGTCGGTGAGATCCTTCCACGTCCCGGCGACCCC
>DASTCT010000160.1:0-6113 GCA_035710845.1 Candidatus Angelobacter sp. | reverse complement strand
TTCAATGTTTACCACCTTCTGGCTGCTGATGTTCACCTCGATTGCCGGCCTGGTCCTCGCCGGCGTCCTGGCCTCGAAGCCGGCACGTCCGACCGCCTCGCAGCGGGTCGGCCAATATCTCATGCCGCTTATTTTCTTCGTAGCGCCGGGCGGGGTGATCTATTTCTTTGCGCTGCCGCAGGACCATCTATTTGTGATCGCGCTGCTGCTGGCCGTTCTGCTCAATAGTGTCTTCTTTGTTCTTATGCGCGCGCCTACCCCTCTGGGCCGCGCTACCCTGCAGCAGTTGGCCGGGTTCCGCGAGTTTTTGCAGCGTGTGGACCAGGACCGGCTGAACCGCCTGAACACCATGGAACGCGCTGAAGCCATGGATAAATTTCTGCCTTATGCCATTGCACTGGGCGTCAAAGAAGGTTGGGGCGATACCATGGCGGCAGCGCTATCAAACGCGATTGTGGAGCGATAAACAATCGACAATCAAAACTGCCGCTAAAATTGTAATGGCTGGATTGATCGTTTACCTTGGTTATCATTTTTTAAAACCGTAAAACATGGAAAATCTCAAATTCGAAAAGAAAAATCAGATTGCCTATGTCACCATTGACCGGCCCAAGGTACTGAATGCCTTGAACATAGCCACGATGCAAGAGCTGTGGCTGGTGTTTAGCGAGTTGAAAGACGATAAGCAGACTCGCGTAGTGATCTTGACGGGCAGTGGTGAAAAGGCTTTTGTCGCCGGCGCAGATATCAATGAGCTGGCAAAGAACAATCCTGTAGAAGCCAAGGCTTACACGCACAAAGGGCAGGCCACTCTGGATTTGATTGAGAACCTGGGAAAGCCGGTGATTGCCTGCATAAATGGCTTTGCTCTGGGCGGCGGATGTGAGATTGCCATGTCCTGCACCATGCGTCTGGCGAGCGAGAACGCAAAGCTAGGCCAGCCTGAAGTTAAATTGGGCATCATCCCCGGCTATGGCGGCACGCAGCGCCTGCCGCGATTGGTGGGAACCGGGCTGGCTGTGCAGATTCTGCTCACAGGCGAGATGATTACGGCGCAGGAAGCCCATCGCATTGGATTGGTGAATGAAGTTGTGCCTGCAGACCGGCTGATGGCGCGGGCAGAGGAGATTGCGCAGAAGATCATCGGTATGGCGCCGCTGGCGATCCAATACTGCATGGAAGCCGTAAACCAGGGCATGAACATGACTCTGCCGGAAGGGCTGTTTCTTGAAGCCACGCTGTTTGGCATTTGCTGCGCCACAGAAGACAAGAAGGAAGGCACCACGGCCTTTCTGGAAAAGCGCCCCGCCAACTTTCAAGGCAGGTAGCCATGCCAGAATGGAACCCAAACAAGCTGGCGACTGCCGCCGTCTTTTACAATCTCCAGGAAGCTGATATTGCCGTAGGGCTGCTTGAATCGTGTGGCGTAGACTGTTTCCTGTGCGATGAGCACATGCACCGCGTGCATCCGCTGGCCACAGACGTGATTGGCGACATACGGCTGCAAGTGGCGGAGCAGGACCTGGAGATGGCAAAAGAACTCTTGAAGCCAGATTCTTTTCTGCCCGAGCCTCCTGAGGCTATTGAGTAAAACTGTGATCAAAGGCATCACCACAATTCGCCATGCTGCCGGCGCCAGGGAGTTTAAGGCGTTAAGCAAGCTGTTTGACGCGCTTGGTTTTGAGCGTGGCACGCCGTGGAAGACCGCACGCGGACAAGGAATGCCCTTCAAGGTCCCGCTGGGACAGCTTGAGTTTGTGGAAGGCCTGGAGACGATCCATGCCGATATCTGGATTGAAGTGACTGATCTGGATTCGCTGCATGAAATCCTGGTGAAAGAGAAAACCAAGCTTAGAGCTGAAATACAGCCTACCTCGTGGAATTCCCGGTTCCTTGTGGCTGAACCGGCCAAGGGACTGAAAATTCTTTTCTGGCAGAAGAACCGTCCCAATCAGGGCGCAATTGAAGGCGATCTCAACGCGCGTGGCATGAAGTTTGCTGTGGTGGTGAGCCGCTGGAATTCGTTCATCACGGAGCGTTTGCTACAGGGTACTTTGGACGCGTTGCGCTGCAGCGGCTGCCGCGATGAAGACATTCTTGTTGCGCGGGTGCCGGGAGCGTTTGAAATTCCCTCGCAGGCGCGCACGCTGGCGAAGACTGGCAAGTATGACGCCATCGTCACGCTGGGCTGCCTGATTCGTGGCGAAACTACACACTATGAGCACATCTCCACTGAGGTCACGCGAGGGATTGGACAATCGGCTCAGGAAACCGGCGTGCCGCACACTTATGGCGTGCTGACTTGTGAAAATCTGGAGCAGGCGCTGGACCGAGCGGGGCTGAAGGCAGGCAATAAAGGATTTGAAGCCGCCATTTCCGCCGTGGAGATGGTGAGCCTGCAACGCAAAACTGCTGGCCGGGCAAAGAAAGCCGTGCGCTCGAAAAAAAGTGGGAAGTGCTAGATGGGCACACGGCGCAAATCTCGCGAGCTATGTCTGCAAATGCTTTTCCAATGGGACATGGGCAAGCAATTGCCGGAGCAGGTGCTCAAGACCTTTTGGGCCGAGCGCGGCGAAGTCGATGAAGAGACGCGCGGCTTTGCCGACGATCTTTTCCGCGTGGCGGTGGATCAGCAAGTCCGGATTGATGAATTGATCCAGAAGCACGCTCAGCACTGGCGCATGGATCGCATGGCCGCCGTGGACCGCAATGTTCTGCGCGCAGGCGTGGCGGAGTTTCTGGGCCATCATGAGACGCCGCGTCCTGTGGTGATTAATGAGGCGCTGGAGATCGCGCGCAAATTCTCTGCGCCGGAGTCGGTGCAGTTCATTAATGGCGTGCTGGATTCGGTGGGGAAAGAACTGACAAAGTAAATCGGAACGAGCACGAGAAAGCTCGCGAGGGAAACAACTGCGTTGAAGAAGCTTGGTATTTTACTTTCCGGCCGCGGCTCAAATTTTGAAGCCATCGTTGACTCTATTGGGGTGGGCAAGCTGAAGGCAGAGATTGCGATCGTGATTTCCAATCGTGCTGACGCTCCGGGATTGGAGTCAGCCAGGAGGCGCGGGCTGAACGCGGTGCTGATTCCTTCCAAGGGACGCATTCGCGAAGAACATGATGCGGAAGTCGTGGCAGCTCTTAAGCAAGCTCAGGTTGATCTGGTTTGTCTCGCCGGGTATATGCGTTTGCTCTCGGCTGACTTTGTACGGGCTTTCCCCAATCGGATCGTAAATATTCATCCTTCGTTGTTACCGGCTTTTCCCGGCATGGAGGCGCAAAAGCAGGCGCTGGAGTATGGCGTAAAGGTGACCGGTTGCACGGTGCATTTTGTCGATGAGCATCTTGACCATGGCCCAATCATCTTGCAGAAGACTGTGCCCGTGCTGGATGGTGACGATGCGCATTCGCTATCGGCTAGAATTCTGGCGCAGGAGCACATTGCTTATTCTGAGGCGATAGGGCTGGTTCTATCCGGCGAGGTGGAATTGCAGGACAGAAAAGTTGTGCGCAAGCCAGCGCGCGCGGAGGCCAGATAGATGCTTAAGATAAAGCTGCTGAGCGCTTCCGCGAAAGCGCCAACAGTTGCACACCCAGGGGAAGATTTGGGCTATGACATTTACGCCGCAGAGACGGTGACACTAGGACCGCGTGGACAGGCGATTGTGCCGACAGGCATCGCCATTGAATGTACGTCACCTTCTGGCGAAAAAATGGGTGCGCTGCTGCGCGATAAATCATCCATGGCGGCGCGGCGGCTGGCGCTGACGGGCGGCGTGATTGATGCTGGCTATCGCGGCGAGATTAAGGTGCTGATGGAAAATCTGGGCGATCAGCCGGCGACGATCCGCACCGGAGATAAGATCGCCAACCTGATTCCGTACCCGGTGCTCACAGGCGAAGTTCAGGTAGTGGAGGACTTGAACGAATCCAGCCGCAAGGCGGGTGGGTTTGGATCGAGCGGAAGATAGATTTTTTCTGGAATCCCGAGCGTCAGCGAGGGATCTCTATCATTACTATGCTCTGTGGGTATAGTGATATTTACAAATAGTTTCGTAGCGACAATGATCCCTCGCTACGCTCGGGATTGCACAAAAAATGCCAAATTTTCCTCCTGTTGACGAACAACTGGCTTACATCAAAAAGGGCGCGGCGGAGATTATCCATGAACGCGAACTGCGCGAACGCCTGGAAAACTCACTGAAAACGGGCAAGCCGTTGCGCGTGAAGGCCGGCTTTGATCCCACTGCCCCGGACTTGCACGTAGGCCACACCGTGCTCATCCGCAAGCTGAAACATTTTCAGGATCTCGGCCATATCGTCATCTTCCTGATCGGCGATTTTACTGGGATGATCGGCGATCCCACGGGGCGTTCAGTGACGCGACCGCCACTGACGCGCGCGGACATCGAGCGCAACGCCGAGACCTACAAAGCCCAGGTGTTCAAGATTCTTGATTCGCAGAAGACCGTGGTGGACTTCAACTCGCGCTGGTTTTCCAAGCTGACGCCGGAAGATTTTGTTCGGCTTACGGCGAAGTTTACGGTTTCGCAGATGCTGGAGCGCGAGGACTTCCATAAACGTTTTCAGGAGGAGAAGCCCATTGCGATGCACGAACTGCTCTATCCCATTTGCCAGGGATATGACTCTGTGGCGCTTGAGGCCGACGTGGAGCTGGGCGGCACCGACCAGAAATTCAACCTGCTGATGGGCCGCGTGCTGCAAAAAGATTTTGGTCAGCCGTCGCAGATCATTCTGACCATGCCCATTCTTGAGGGCACAGACGGCGTGCAGAAGATGTCAAAGTCGTATGGAAATTACATCGGCATCAATGAGCCGCCGCAGGAGATTTATGGCAAGGTGATGTCAATCTCAGACGATCTGATGTGGCGTTACTACGAGCTGCTGACCGACGTGAAGATGGCGGAGATCGAAGAACGGAAAAAATCCCAGCATCCTATGGAAGCCAAGAAGGAGCTGGCCCGGCGAATTGTCCATGATTTTCATGGCGAGCAGGCAGCCAAAGCAGCAGATGAGAATTGGGCGAAGCAGTTCCAGAAGGATGAAGTGCCGGAGGATGTCGAGACAGTATCAATAAATATTGAGAAGATCGTCAGCGAAGGAAGCGAGGCCCATAACTCACAGGCGCTCACAGGGGGAAATAATCTTGCCAATGTTGTCGAAGGCCCTTGCCACATAAGAGTGGATAAATTGTTACGCGAGGGTGGCTTGGCGGACTCAGCTAGCGATGGTGTGAGGAAAATCAAGCAGAATGCGGTTCGCATTAATGGAGAGTTGATCACTTCAACAATCGTTACAACACTTATTCCAGTTCAACATCTGGTCAAGGTTGGTAAGAGGATGAAGAATGTGCATTTAATCAAATAAGATCGTGGAGCGCAGGCGCCCTCGCCTGCGTTCCTTAAAATCCTTCAACACAGCGGTGGGCGGCTGCGGTTCACAGGTCTTTAATCTTTCGAATATTTATGTTTTCTTTGTAGCTCTCGTTTGCTATGAGTACTTTCTATCGAAGGAACCTTCCTCACATCGAAAAAGATGGCGCTTCTTGCTTCGTGACCTTCAGCACTCGCGGAGAATTCGTTTTGCCGGAAGAAGCAAGGACTTTGGTTTTCAATCACTGCTTATTTGAAAATGGTCGCAAGGTTCAAATGCATGCGTTTGTTGTAATGCCGACTCATGTCCACCTGCTTTTTTCTCCGCTGGAGAGCGACAAAGGAGAACTCTATTTACTGGCTGAGATTATGAATGGAATCAAGGGAGCTTCCAGCCATAGCGTCAATAAGTTGTTGAAACGTCGTGGACGGCTTTGGGAGCCAGAATCTTTTGACAGAGTTCCACGATCTGAAGCTGATTTTGAATATTGCGTGCTGTACATCGTCGAAAATCCAATTACCGCAGGACTGGCGAAAGGACCTGATGATTATCCTTGGGCATGGCGGGAATTTGCGCAGCCAAGCGGCTGTCTGTTTTGTCAAGGGCAGAAAGTTTGTGGAAAAGACGGCGGCAAGGCCGCCTTGGAAAACGCTGTGCGTTTCCCACTTTCCCCCAACCCGGCGGCTACGGCTATACCACTCAAACAGCCGAAACTGCAGTCG
>DASTCT010000159.1:0-19282 GCA_035710845.1 Candidatus Angelobacter sp. | reverse complement strand
CGTCTGGTGAAGACGCTTGAGCAGGTCTTCCCACAGCGCATCCAGAATTGGTATCTTCGCCAGCTCTTGCTTGGTAGTCACCGCGTGCTCTTGAGCGATGGCGTGCGGCGTAAAGCCGGTGACCTGCGCCGCGGAAGCAACTGAGATGTTGCGCTGGCATACCCCTTCCAGCAGCATCATGCGGAACAGCGCAGACTGAATGTTGGGCCCGGTAGTAATCGCGCCGTGGTTCGGCAGCAGCACCACAGGCTTCTTGCCCAGCGCCTGTGCAAACGGTCGCACGCGATCTTCTGATTGTGCCAGCCCGGTGAACTCTTCATCCACAATCGCAATGTCGTCCGCAAGCAGGCAGCTTTCCTGGTCAAACGTCTGCGGTAATTTGCGGAAGGTGGTCCACGTTACCGTGTTCGGCGGATGCGTATGCGCCACCGCAGCGATATGCGGGTTATAGCGGTGGATCACACCGTGAAGATGAATGGTCTCGTTCACGTAAGGCTTAACTGAAGGATCATGCTCCAGAACGTTGCCATTAAAGTCCATGGTGAGGACGTCGGCTGGCGTCATGGTGGCGAACGATGGTCCAAAGCGGTTTACCAGCATCCGGTTTTCGCCCACTGTGATGCTCAGGTGCCCGGCATTGCCCACGCTCAGGCCAAAGCGGTAAAGCAACCGCGCCGCACAGCAGAGATCAAATCTCAACCCATCCAAATTCATCGGTGTCCTCCAATGCGAGTTGAAGCGAGACTTACAAACGGCGACGGCGCCGTGCCGCAGCTTAGCTGCCTATTTGTCTTCTTCCAGGTATTTCACCAGATGCATGTAATCTTCACGGGCAGGTAGGAAAAAATCCAGGTTCATCACCGGCTCAGTTCCCAGCGGGTCAATATAGTGCACCACGCCCGCCGGTATCACCAGAAATGAGCCTGCTCCAACTTCATGCCCAACATCGCCCACGTGATAAATGGCGCGCCCGCTCACAATGTAAGCCAGTTGCTCAAACGTATGGCTGTGCGGATTCAGCTTCATGCCAGGATGGCATTCGTTCATCACCATCATCATGTCTTTCCATTGAAAGCCCTTCCGGCTGATCCCGGCGCGCACCACTTCAGAAGGGATGTTCTCCCAGTTGTAAGCCTTGCCGCTCGATTTCTGTTCCGTTGTCTTGGCGGTACTCATATGGCTATGCCCCTTTCTTTGCCGGCAGGCGGCGCTCGGCGGTCTCTTCCAGGCCCAGCAGCGCTTCTGCATTTTTCTTGATCATGAATTCAATTTCCTGCTCTTTAATGCCGATATCCAGCAGCTTCTCCACTGTGTAGCGCAGGCCTTCCACCGGCAGCGGATTATTTTTTTGTCCCAGGTCAGAGCCGAGGAGCGTGCGCTCCGGCCCCACCAGCTCAATCCATCGCTTGAGCCGGTCAAAGTCCCAGAAGTGGAACGTGGATTCCGGATGATACATGCACATGGAGTGCTCAATGTAAGCGCCCAGCCGAACAAACTCCTGTACATCTTTTTCGCTGGCATCAATCACAAAATCAGGATGATTGACCAGCATGCGGCGCACGCCAACTTCATTGGCTGCGCGCAGCAGCGCCAGAGCCTCTGGCACTGAAACATGTCCCGATGACAGAATCGCATCGGCTTCAGCGATCAACTCCAGAATCAATCGCGCCTGGGGAAGAAGCTCGCCTTTTTCGTCCAGCACCTTTACCGGGATGTCCGGCAGCTCGCGGCCAACCTGCGAAGGAAACTTCATGTGCGGCTGTGCCTCATGGTGCTTAATGTGGTTGATGGATGAGATCGTGGGAAACCAGACAATCTTGCCGCCCATGCGCAGCGTCATATCCACAATGTAAGGATTCAGCCCGCCGACATAGCTATTGAGAACCACGCCGCCAAACACCTGGGTAGGAATGCCCTTGAGATCGTGGTTCTTCAGTGGCACCAATTCCGGCGCGGTGGTGTGATGATGGCTCTTGATCACGATAGCGCGCATCCCTGCTTGTGCCGCCTGCTGCGCTGCTTCTACGGCGTCCAATCGCCTGGGAAAGAGTGATGGCGAAGGATGAATGTGTAAATCAATCGATCCCTGCAACAGTCGTGCAACCGCGTCCATTGGGTTCCCTCCTGGTTTACAGACAAAAAGACTTACCAGCCAAAGCCTGGCAAGCCGGCGTTCCGCGCCGATCCCCAGGGTTCAAAATTCTCTGCGCCCGGCTCAGCGCCTGGCGCCAGCTTTCGGTAGCTGCGATCAAAATAGAGCAGCGGATCAGGCGACTTATCTTTAAGCTCGCACTGCAGCACGCGCCCTACAAAGATCATGTGATCGGCCACGGGTAATGACTGCTCTACTTTGCACAAAAACCAGCCAAGGACTTCGGTGAGCACGGGAATTCGCCGCTCTGAAGTAGGCGAGTACTTCACGTCCTGAAAGTGCAGATTGCGCGAGGCAAACTGCTCAGCATGTTTGCGGCCTGAGTGTGGCAGCAGATGCACGGCAAACGCGCCTGTTTCTGCCACGCCCTGGGCCGTGCGTGAGGCTGTTGTCAACGATACCAGCAGCATCGGCGGCGTGGCTGAAACTGAGCAGACGGCCGTGGCCGTCATCCCCACCGGCTCACCGTTCAATGAACTGGTAATAATTGTTACACCTGAAGCCAGATGCCGGATTACGTCGCGAAATACCGCGCCATCCGCGCTTGCGCCTGGATCTCCAGATTTGGCCCTCGCAATTTCAGGCTGTGACATGGTCCTTCTCCCGCGTAGACGCGCTCTTCTGCGTCTCACGTTCGTCCCACTCAGCAGTGCGTTTGGCAAAGTCCCAAACACGCTGCTTGAGTTCCTGCTGTCTCGGATAGTTCTGGTAACGCAACATCGCCAGTCGCCACGGATCGCCGGAAAAATAGCGCTCATAAAGGGTCTGGCGTCCGGCGAACGAAGAACAGGAGACGTCCCAGGCAATCCGGAACAGCTCAATACGCTTGTCCGCAGGAATGGTTGCACCCTGATAGTATCGCTCCACGTCCGCAGCGCGTTCACTTGAAAGCTCTTCGTGGCTCGGCACCATTACCAGACCGCTGGCTCCTAGAATCTGGATCGTCTCCACCAGTTTGGGATAAAGCTGCGGAAAAAGCGTGCGCACGGTAAGCAGCGGCTGATCGTTGGGCAGCACGGTTCCGTTTGGCCCCGGCACGCAGTCCACCTCTGATGCGCGAATGCAGCTCCGCACCAGCTCCACCGTGTTAATCATCTCGTGAATATGGTTCTGCACGTGCTGAAATCCGCCGATGCCGACTGCGTCCGCCATGTTCAGCGCAATCCCCAGCAAGAACTCTGCCTTGGCCAGATTTTTGGTGGCGAACTGATGCATGATCTGGTTGATGGTTCCGGTCTCGCCGAACATGCCGTTGCCAAGCTTTGGCTCCTGATAAATAAAAACTCGCTCCCATGGAACCAGTGCGTTGTCAAAAATGGCCACACAATCCATCTCATCAAGACGCGCGGAGAATGGATAGTCCTGAACGCGGCCATCGCGCGGCGTGATGGTTGGGCGGCAAATAAAGCGCAGCCCCTTGGTGGCCATGGGAATTGAAAACGCAAAAGCGTACGGCCGAGCTTCATCCGAGAGTTGCAGAAACGTGGAAGGAAAGACAGCGATATCGTTGGAAAACGGGGCCAGTGTGGCAATCATCCGCGCGCCATGAATCACAATTCCCGCATCGGTCTCTTCCACAATAGCGGCTGCCGTACTTTGCTGCTGCACCGGCTTAGAGCGGTCTGTCTGGGGATTGATGAGCGTGTGCGTCAGTGCCAGGTCATTTTTGCGCAGGTACTCGTAATAACTGCGAATATTTTTGCCAAAGCGCTCACCGCCTCGACCAAAATAATCAGGCGCAGAACCCAGGCCGGTCATGTGGACATTCATGAAATCCGGGCTGCGGCCCATCATGCCGCCAGTCCAATCCATCCACAGCTTCACCATTTCACGGCGGCGTACCAGATCGGCTTGCGATTTCGGCTCAATGTAAGAAAGTCCCGCGCGCTCGCCTTCCGGCGTGACGTAGGTAAGCTTCTCCTGAAGCTGCGGATCATGCTGCATGTCATACAGCTCGGCAATCGATTCGGCCACCGGCCTGAAGCGTGGATCAAGCGTGACATCGCGGACCCGCTCGCCATCAATCCATATCTCGCGATCATCGCGAAGCGAATCCAGATACTGCCGGCCGGTTCGAATCATCCTTTGTCCTCTCGAATGCTTTTCAAATTAATCCGGGACGCGGAACGCCATGATTCCATAGCCCATCATCCCAAACGGGTAATAAAATTTGCGCTCCATGCGCGCATGCGGCGGCAGGGCGGCGCGCATGGCCATCCACTGCACCACTTCCACAGAGTGCTCGCCTCCTAGGCGGGCAAAATCCGCCATGGTGTAAGAGTTCAGCTCCTGCGGCGCGCTCTCAATCAGGTCCATAAATTTGCGGTCCCACTCGGCGGTCACTCGTCCGCAATTCGGGCCGGTAAGCTGGTGTGAAAGCCCGCCGGTGCCAAAGACCACAACGCGCAGATCGCCTGGAAAACTCTTGATGGCCCGTCCCACAGCTTCACCCATCTGCCAGCAACGCTGCGGCGAGGGCAACGGATGCATGACAACATTGATGGTCAGCGGCACTACAGGGATCTTCCAGCCCTCATCCAGCAGCGGCATGGGAGAAAGAAATCCATGATCGAGCGACATGCGGTGCGACGCCGTAATATCAAACCCATCCGCAACCATGCTGGTGGCAATGTGAGAAGCCAACTCTTTGTGGCCGGGGACCGGTGGAAAGGCGCGCGCGCCAAGCCCTTCATCGGGAATATCGTATTGCTCTGCCATGCCGATGCTGAAGGTGGGCCACGCGTCGTAAAAGTACTGATCGACGTGGTCGTTGTAAATCACCACCAGCGCTTCAGGCTTCTGCGCTTCCAGCCAGTGCTGCGATTTTTCAAAAGCGCTGAACAATGGCTTCCAGCCCACGTCATTGGTCATTCCATGATCGTAGGCATGTGCAATCGATGGCGCATGCGAGCAAGCTAATCCGGCAACAATCTTCGCCATCAGCCATCTCCTTTCATCTACTCTAGACCAAGCGCAAACGCTTTGTTCTGCTCCGCCTGCTGCTTGAGAAAATCAACAAACTGCTGCTTGCTCATGCCGCGCATCGCGCCCTCAAGCTCCAGGAACTCAACATTGCTGGCAGCGCCCAGCTTGGTAAGCACATAAATGCTTACGCCAGCTTCAGCCAGTGCGCGCCAGTCCAGTTGGAGAAGCATCTCCCGCTCGCGCGCAGTCAGCTCATAACAGGCAGCATAAGCTTCCGGACCAGAACGGAACTTCTGCCGAGTGGTTTCATCCCGCAGGTCATAACAGGCGCGGCTTAGTGCATACAGACTCATAACATTCCTCGCTTTATGCCGTGGCGCTCTTTGCCACCGCGGCTTCGCGCTTGCGGCCCAGATCGCGCGACAATCGCTGGGCTGCGTTCTTCAATGCCTGCGCCAGCCCCGAATCCGGGTCTGCCGGCACTGAAGATAGAGTGCCGACAAACGCAATGGTTCCAGCGATCAATTCATGATCAAAAACCGGCGCGGCCACGGCGCGAATGCCCTCCGCCACCCTGGAGTTTACAAACACACCATGCTTGCGCGCCTCGGCCATGCTCCGCTCCATCTCCCTGCGCTGGCCTTCAGGAAAATGCGCCAGCAGTTGATGAACTCGCAGGCGATCGGGATGAAACGCGAGATAAAGATGGCCCTGCGCCGAGTCCAGCGGCAACATTGCGCCCAGACGAATGTGAAGCTGTACCAGCTTCGCTTGCGGCTCCCGCACCCGCACCACAACCGGACAATCGCCTGACCACAGGCTCAGCACGGCTGTTTCCTGCGCTTCTTCTGCCAGTTGCGAAAGATAGTTTTCCGCCAGCTCCACGATCTGCACTCCGCCAACCGCCGCTGCGCCAAGCTGGATCAGCAAAGGCCCCAGGGCATATCCGCCCTCGCCTTCTGCGCGTAAAAAACCGGCGCGTGAGAGCGAAGCCAGGTAGCGGTGCGCGGTAGAGCGCCGCAGATGCAGCGTAGCAGCAAGCTCTCGAACTTTCATCTGGCGTCCGTTGCCGGCAAAGACTTCCAGCACGCAAGCCAGGCGGTCAATTACCTGAATGGTAGAACCGCGCCCGATGGCAGTTTTTTTAGCGCGCTTGCGGGTTGGTTGCGGCTTTGAGAGCATGGCCTGATTGCGAGACGAACGCCCGCATTGTGGGACGAACGATGTTATTCACTCGTTCTCCGTTGTGTCAAGGCGCGGCGGCCCAACTTGGAACGGCGATTCTATTTGCGGTGCTCTCGTCTTCCTTTGTTCTGTTGGTAAACGCCGCCTTCGCCGCGACCTATATGCAGTACAATAGCTCTCATTTTAGATGCCTATGGCCAGCCTCTCTGCTCAACTACGCCAAAAACTGAATACCCGTGCCGTTACAGGAACATTTGTAAAGCTTGGCCGCCGCGAGGTGATTGATATTCTCGCTCAGGCCGGACTGGATTTTGCCATCTGTGACCTGGAGCATTCGCAAATCACCGAGCAGGAAGCGGGAAACCTGATTACAGCGGGACGTGCCTGCAGCGTTCCTGTGATTGTGCGTGTCGCGCATTTTGATCCCGGCCGAATAAATCGGCTGTTGGAGGCAGGCGCTGCCGGAATTCAGCTTCCACAGATCCAAACCAAGGAGCAGGCTTCGGCTTTTCGCTCCGCATGTAAATATCCGCCGGAAGGTTCACGCAGCTTAAGCCTGGCGCAGCCTGCAGCCGGTTACGGATCAGAGCCGCTCGCGGAATATATTCACCGCAGCAACCAGGAAGTTCTGCTGGTAGGGCAGCTTGAGAGCAAAGAACTGGAACGCCCGCTGAGCGCTTTGATCGAAGGGCTGGATATTGCCTTCATCGGCTCTCTTGATTTGACCGTGGACATGGGAGCGCCGGGTAAGCTGGATGATCCAGCAGTTCAGCAGCGCATACGCGAAATTGAAGAGGCAGCCGCTGCGGCCAGAGTCCACCTGGGCATTTACGCGGACTCACCCGCGCGAGCGGCGCAGGCAGCGGCCGCAGGCTATCGCATGATTGCGCTCTCCTCTGATCTGGGAGCCTTGGCCGGATCGGTAAAAGGCTGGGTCAAGCAGTTGGCTGAAATTTCAGCGGTAGCGAACAAAGCATAAGTATGGACCTCTCCATCAACCTGGGAAAAATCCGGCTGAAAAATCCGCTGATCTGCGCTTCCAGCGAAATCACCATGACTGCCGCTGATATTAGAGCTGCCATTGATGAAGGCGCTGCCGCGGTGATTGCAAAGTCGGTCAATGAATCTCCCGCCGCCGCAGCGCAGCTCGCAAAAGCTGATTACGTTCTGCTGGATGACGATTGGCGGGTCGTCCCCTGGGATTCGCCGAACCGGCGCGATGCATCATTGTTTTGCCGCTCTGGCCTGGCGCAGATGCCGCTTGAGCCATGGCTGGCGATGCTTGCGGAATTGGACGCCTATGCACAACAGAAGCAGAGCATTGTGGTGGGCAGCATCACCGTGGCCCAAGCCGATCCCGCGGCGGAGATAGCAAGAAAAATGGAAGCAGCCGGGCTGCGCTGGATTGAATTGAACCTCGGAGCACCGCACGGTCGCGAGGCCTCTGCCGTGCGCCAGGTAACAGCACAAGACGCTGTGCGCAACTACGTCAGAACGGTGCGACGCGCGGTTTCTGTTCCGCTTGCTGTTAAGCTCACCGCGCAGGCAGACGATCCGCTGGCGCTGACGGCAATCGCAATGGAAGAAGGCGCAGACATGCTGGTGCTGACGGGGCGGATACAAGGCTTCATGCCCGATATTGAAACGCAGAAGCCGGTTCTTAGCTCCTGGGGCGCTATCGGCGGAAGATGGGCGCTGCCGGCAAGCCTCTACTGGGTAAGCAAATGCTGGCGAAATATCACTAAAGAAGTTCCCATTATCGGCACCAACGGGGCGCGTTCGGCGGAAGACGTTGTGCGTTTTCTGCTGAGCGGAGCGCGGGCCGTGGAGCTGGCGAGCGTTGCTATCACCAACGGCGTGCAGATCTTTGAAGAAATTCTTGCCGGCATCCACAGCTATTGCGAGCGGAAGAACGTTCCGCAACTCCAGGATCTCATTGGCAAAGCTGCTGATTGCAGTTTGACCTATGGTGAAATACCCGCGCAGACGAACCAGCGATTCCCCTGGAATACCTGAAATTGCAAGCTGCCACTGATATGATTTAAACAGCATCTTTCATGCTGACGAACCCACAGTGAAGCTGACAAGAAGAAACATATTAATAATCATCCTGCTGGTTGCAGGAGTAGGAATCTTCGCCGCTTTCAATCTCCGCGGAAAAGGGCCGATTGAGTATTACACAGCCAAAGTAGAAAACGGCGAGATCAAACAGGTGGTGGAAGCCACAGGAACCATCAATGCCGTCATCACGGTTCAGGTGGGATCACAGGTTTCCGGCACAATCTCCCGCCTGTATGTGGATTTCAACTCGCGCGTAAAGAAGGGGCAGGTGATTGCACAGATTGATCCCGCTCTGTTTGATGGCGCATTGTCACAGGCCAAAGCCGACCTGGAAAATGCCAAGGCAAACCTGGCGGTTGCCGTTGCCAATACCGCCAAAGCCAAAGCCGCAGACGCCCAGAACAGGGCCGATTACGAGCGCAATCTTGGATTGAGCAAACAAGGCGTGATCAGCCAGCAGGCGCTTGACTTGGCGAAAGCAAACGCTGAGAGCGCTACAGC
Source organism: Candidatus Angelobacter sp. (assembly GCA_035710845.1). Taxonomy (GTDB): domain Bacteria; phylum Acidobacteriota; class Terriglobia; order Terriglobales; family Acidobacteriaceae; genus Angelobacter. Next base: position 10,458 of record DASTCT010000159.1, on the reverse strand, counting down.
ACAGGTTTCGGCGGCGCTGGCTACGGAAACTCAGGCGCGCGCTCAGGTCCAGCAAAAACAGGCGGCTGTGGAAGTGGCGCAGACAAACCTGGACTACACGACGATCCGCGCTCCCATTGACGGCACGGTAGTCGCCCGCAGCGTGGATGTGGGACAAACCGTAGCTGCGTCACTACAAGCGCCCACGCTGTTCACTATCGCCCAGGACCTGACCAAGATGCAGGTCTATGCAAAGACTGACGAGTCGGACGTTGGCCAGATCCGCCCCGGACAAAAAGTCACGTTCAAAGTGGATGCGTATCCGCGTGAGACTTTCACCGGCACGGTTTCGCAGGTAAGAATGAATTCCACCGTGGTACAGAACGTTGTGACCTATGACACGATTGTCGATTTTAATAATCCGGAGTTGAAGCTCTTTCCCGGCATGACCGCCTACGTGAGTATCCCGGTGGCGACTGCGGCGAACGTAGTCAAAGTTCCTAATGGCGCGTTGCGTTACAAGCCTGACATGTCCGCAGATGAAATCCGCGCCTTGTACCAGAAGAACGGAATCCCTGAAGGCGCAGGCTCCAGATCACAAAACGCGAGAGCAGAAGCCCCACCATCGAACAGCGGCGCGCGTCCGCAGATGGCCGCCCACAAGAATGGTTCGGGCGGAGCGGCGAACGATCCACCTTCGCAGGGTCAGGAAATCCAAAGCCCCAGGTTTGACACGCAGGTTGTGTGGAAGCTGCTTCCTGATAAGTCAATTGAGCCGGTGCGGATCAAAACCGGGATCACCGACCACACTTTTACCGAGATGATTCAGGAGTTGAACGGTGATCTGAAAATCGGGGACGAATTGGTAACTGGCGTGGCCCAGGGCCGTGCTTCCAGCGGGCCGGGCGGACCGGGAGTTCCGCGCGGACGATAGCTACCCATGAGCGCACAGCAAACAAACTCGCTTCCATTTGCTGAAATCTCCAGTCCAAAAAGCAGCGATGAAGCCGTCCTGCAGGTCCAGGACGTTCACAAGATTTACCATCTGGGTGAGACCCAGGTCCATGCGTTGCGTGGTGTAAGCCTGGAGATCAGGCGCGGAGAATTTGTTGCCATTATGGGCGCAAGCGGCAGCGGCAAATCCACGTTCATGAACATACTGGGATGCCTGGACAGACCCACGTCCGGGAAATATTTGCTGGAAGGCACCGATGTTTCACAGCTTGAGAAAAAGCAACTGGCTGGGATTCGCAACCGCAAGATTGGATTTGTCTTTCAGGGATTCAACCTGCTGGCGCGCACTACTGCTCTCGAGAATACTGAGCTTCCCACGCTTTACAGCCGCGTGGATAAAGCAGAGCGGCATCAGCGCGCGATGGAAGCGCTGAAGATGGTTGGACTGAGCAACCGGACAGACCATTTTCCTTCGCAACTCTCCGGCGGCCAGCAACAGCGCGTGGCCATTGCGCGGGCATTGGTCAACCGGCCTTCAATCCTGCTGGCAGACGAGCCCACGGGCAACCTGGATAGCCGCACGTCAGTCGAGGTAATGGAGATCTTTCAGTCGCTCAACGACAAGGGACTGACGATCATCCTGGTGACGCACGAGACAGACATTTCGCAGTTCGCCAAGCGGACCATCGTTTTCCGTGATGGCAAGGTCCGGCGTGATGAAGCGGTTACAAACCGGGCCCGCGCTGCCGAAGTATTGAAGACCATGCCGGTGCTGGAAGACTAAAAATATTCATGGATTTGCTTTCCACATTGCGGATCGCTTTTCGCGCGCTGGCGCGGAACAAGATGCGCTCCATCCTGACCATGCTGGGCATCATCATCGGCGTGGGAGCGGTTATCGCGATGGTGGGAATTGGCCAGGGCGCGGATCAGACTGTACAAAAGCAGATCGCAAACCTGGGTTCCAACATGCTGTTTGTCAGCTCAGGCTCCAGAAACTTTGGCGGGCTGCGGCTTGGATGGGGCAACACCAAGACGTTGGTGCGTGGAGACGTTGACGCCATGCTGAAGGAGTGCCCTGCAGTGGCCGCGGCTGCACCAGGCACGCAGACTTCAGCCCAGGTGGTGTATGAAAATGACAATTGGGGAACACGCATCACCGGCACTACGCCGGAATATTTTGAGATCCGCACCTGGCCTTTCCAGAGCGGCGCAAGCTTTAATGAAGACGATGTGACCACCGCCGCCAATGTCGCCGTGATCGGTGATACGGTTCGCAAAAACCTTTTTGCCGCAACAGAGCCGGTGGGGAAAACCATTCGCATTGGAAATCTTCCTTTCATGGTGGTGGGCGTGCTGGTCGCTAAAGGGCAATCGCCGGCGATGAGTGAAGACCAGGACGACACAATCATCATTCCGCTGACCACTCTGCAAAAAAAAATTACCGGGCAGCCATGGCTGCGCTTTGTGATGGTGTCAGCCAAGTCTCGCGCTGGAAGCTACCAGGCGAAGCAGCAGATTGAATCTCTGCTCCGTGACCGGCACCGCATCCGCCCGGAACAGGGCGATGATTTCACTGTCCGCAATCTGGCAGACATGGCCGACCTGGCTTCAGAAGCCAGCAAGGTCATGACGGGGCTGCTGGCCTCGATTGCCGGCGTGTCACTGCTTGTGGGCGGAATTGGAATTATGAACATCATGCTGGTTTCCGTTACAGAGCGGACTCGTGAAATCGGCGTCCGTATGGCTATCGGCGCAACCGAAGGCGATGTTCAGCGGCAATTCCTGATTGAAGCGGTTGTCATGAGCCTGGTTGGCGGTGCTGCAGGGATTGGGCTTGGCGTAGTTGCTTCATTGCTGATCGCAGCAGGCGCAGGCTGGCCGATTTTGATTTCCAGTAAAGCCATTGCCGGAGCAGCGGCTGTTGCCATGGCGATTGGAATTTTCTTTGGTTACTACCCAGCGCAAAAAGCGGCACGGCTGGATCCGATTGAAGCGTTGCGTTACGAATAAGAATTCTTGTTCATGTCATTGAGCACAATCATTCGCGAAGCATTGCAGGCGCTGGTGCGCAACCGGATTCGCAGCCTGCTGACCATGCTCGGCATTGTCATGGGCGTTGGATCATTTATCTGTGTTGTCGCTGTGGGCCACGCCGGTTCCAGCCGCGTGGAAGACCAACTGAGCAAAGTGGGTGACAACCTGATCTGGGTGGAAGCTGGCAGCCGCGCGGTGAATGGAGTCCGCATCGGCAGCCGTGGAACACGGACTTTGGTCGTAGGCGATGTTCAGGCTGTTCTGGACCAGGTCCCTGGCGTAAAAAGCGCCACGCCGAATGTGGATGGCCACATTCAGGTGGTTTACGGCAATTTGAATTGGGGCACGCAATATCGTGGGGTGAGCCCTGAGTTCTTTGAGATTCGCAAATGGGAGTTCCGGTTGGGCGGCAACTTTACTCAGGACGATGTGGAAAGGAACGCTCCCGTGTGCGTGCTGGGCCAGACCGTAGCCACAAGTCTTTTTGGCGATGATGACCCGCTCGGCAAAACGATCAACATCCAAGCCGTGCCTTTCAAAGTGATCGGCGTGCTCCAGGCCAGAGGGTTTTCAGCCACAGGCGCGGACCAGGACGACTTTGTCGTAATGCCCATCACGACCGCGCAGAAACGCATTACAGGCCAAGAATGGCTGGATGACATTTTCTTTTCCGCTGTTTCCAGAGAAGAAATTCCTGAAGTGACCAAACAAATCATCGGGATAATGCGCGAACGGCACCATCTGCGCGCCGGCGATCTGGATGACTTCAACATTCGCACGCCGGAAGAGCTCATTCGCGCACAGCTTGCCGCAGCCAACGTTTTCACGCTCTTGTTGGCCAGCGCCGCTTCACTCTCACTGCTGGTAGGCGGCATCGGAATCATGAATATCATGCTGGTTTCAGTCACAGAACGTACACGTGAAATCGGCATCCGATTGGCGGTAGGAGCCACGGAGCAGGACATCCAAATGCAGTTTCTGAGTGAAGCCATGGTGATGAGCCTGATCGGTGGTGCGCTCGGTGTTCTTGCTGGAGTGCTCGGTTCTTTCTTGCTACAAAATACCTTGCACTGGGAGATGCAGCTCTCAGCCCAGATCATGGTCATTGCAGGACTGTTCTCCGCAGGCGTTGGGATTTTCTTTGGTTATTACCCGGCGCATAAAGCCTCACAACTGGATCCGATTGAAGGTCTCAGATATGAATAGAAAAATTCTTAAAAACATGAAAACCACATCGAAACATTCTGCTGCCGCATTCTCCGCTCTCTTTGTATTGTTTCTCATTTCCGCCTTTGCCCAGGAACAGGCGTCCAAGCCGGAAGTCCACGGCATTCGGATCGCCAACATGGACCAATCGGTGGTGCCGGGCGACGACTTTTATCTCTACGCCAATGGATCGTGGATTAAACACACTGAAATTCCGCCCGACCGGTCCGGCGTCGGTGTCTTTACTCGCCTATCTGATCTAACCAATAAGCGCACTGCTGCGGTGATTGAAGAAGATGCCAAGTCAAACGCGCCGGCAGGCTCCAGCGAGCGCCAGATTGCCGATCTCTACAACTCTTTCATGAACGAAGCGGCAATCGAGTCGCTCGGCCTCAAGCCGGTGCAACCGCACCTGGATGCCATCCATGCAATTATCAACAAAAAAGAGCTGGCGCATGCGCTGGGAGAAACTCTTCGCGCTGACGTGGATGCTCTGAACAACACGAATTTCCATACCCCGAATTTGTTTGGACTCTGGACTGCTCCTGGCTTCAACGACTCTGAACACTATGCCGCCTATCTGTTGCAAGGCGGGCTGGAACTTCCCGACCGCGAGTACTATCTCTCTAACAGCCCGCACATGCGCGATCTCCGCACCGCATATCAGAGTCATATTTCAGCCATGCTTAAGCTGATTGGCTTTACTGATACTAACGCTCGCGCCGCGCGCATTGTTGAGCTGGAGCATTCGATTGCAGAAAAGCATCTGAGCCTGGCTGATAACGACGATATCCATAAAGCCAACAATACCTGGAAGCTCGCGGACTTTACCTCTAAAGCTCCCGGACTGGATTGGGCAGAGTATTTTCGCGGCGCTGGCCTGGAAAAGCAGAAAGAGTTCATAGTATGGCAGCCTACCGCATTTACCGGAGAATCCGCGCTTGTAGCCTCTGTGCCGCTTGAAACCTGGAAGGACTGGCTGGCCTACCACCTGATTGAAGACAACGCTGACTCTCTGCCCAAGTTCCTGGCCGAGGAGCACTTTAATTTCTTCGGCAAGATGCTCTCTGGTACGTCGCAACAGCGTCCACGCTGGCAAAGAGGCGTCTTCCTTGTGGATGGCCTGCTCGGCGATGCTGTGGGAAAAGTTTACGCGCAGAAATATTTCTCTCCGCAAGCCAAAGCCCAGGCTGAAGCGATGGTGGCAAAAATTATCGCGGCATTCCATAAACGGATTGACGCTCTCCCATGGATGGCTGCAGCGACAAAAGCCGAGGCCCACACCAAGCTGAGTGCGCTCTATGTTGGCATTGGATATCCGGAACACTGGCATAACTACTCAGGTTATGAAGTAAAAGCGGATGACCTTTTTGGCAATGTCTGGCGAGGCGACCTGTTTGAATACCATCGCCAGGTCAACCGCCTTGGGACCAAAGTAGATCGCATGGAGTGGTGCATGTCTCCGCAAACGGTAAACGCCGTGAACCTGCCATTGCAGAATGCGCTGAACTTTCCTGCCGCGATCCTGCAACCGCCTTTCTTTGATCCGCAAGCGCCGGATGCTTTCAATTTCGGCGCTATTGGCTCAGTGATTGGCCACGAGATCAGCCATACCTTTGACAGTGAAGGCGCGGCGTTTGACGCCAAAGGCCGGGTTCGCAACTGGTGGACAGAAGCTGATCTCGCGCACTTCAACGCTGCCACAACCAAGCTTGCTGCTCAGTACGATACTTACAAGCCCTTCCCTGATCTCTCTGTGAACGGCAAGCAGACCTTGGCGGAAGACATTGCCGATGTAGCCGGTATCTCCGCTGCTTATGACGGCTATCACGCAGCGCTCGCCGGCAAACCAGCACCAAAACAGGATGGCTTTTCTGGCGATCAGCAGTTCTTTACAGCTTTTGGGCAAAATTGGGGATCAAAGACCCGTGAAGCTGCGCTTCGCCGGCAGGTGATGACTGATTCACATGCGCCCGACCAATATCGCGCCGCAACAGTGCGCAACATTGACGCATGGTATCCGGCATTCAATGTGAAGCCGGGAGAAAAGCTCTATCTGGCCCCGCAGGAGCGTGTACGTATTTGGTAGGAGTAAGGAAAAGAGGCCGGGAGCACGAGCTATTGGCGGAAAATTTTTGGCGCCTTAGCCCTGGTTGCCGCCCTTGGCATCGTCAATGATTACAGGGCTTGCGGGAGCAGGTCTTTTGATGGCTTCATCGGCCACGCCAGGCAGCACCTCCTGCAGCGCCCACTGGATTCGGGCCACTGATTGCTGGATGAGCTGGATCTGCTTGGCCTGTTCTGTATAAGGCGCGTAAGAAATGGCCTGCAAAGCATTGCGCACATGATGGTTCATGGCGGAAATCACGGCAATCTTTTCCATCATCGCCTTATGTCGTCTCTGCTCGTAAGCAAACACCAGCAACCCGGCCAGAATGCCCAGCACCAGATCGTCAACATAGAGTCTTAATCCGGTTAGGCCCTGCCTTCCCAGCACGCCTTGTAACATTGCTCCCAGCACAAAAAGGCAGAAGCCTAGTACAAAACTAAGCCCTATCCGCCGCAACAGAGAACGCACTTTTGGTGTTCTGGACATCACCGCACTCGCCACGCAATCTGCTTTCAATGACTTATAAAAGGTATGACTTGGAAGCAAATGATACATCCAGTTTGCAAAATAAGTGACAGATTTAAACTTGTAATCCGGTAAATCAAAATTGACCGCTTCCATTGCCTCTCATGCAAAAGTGATCAGCACGATCTCCGGCCTTGTAGCCAGCCTAAAAGGTGGTCCCCAGGTTCCAGCGCCATAAGTCACGTAAACCTGCATTTGGCCAAACAACTGCAGTCCATGATTGAATTTGCCCCAAACCCGCTGTGCTATCCAGGTCCAGGGCAGGAATTGGCCGCCGTGAGTATGCCCTGAGAGTTGCAGAGAGATGCCTTCTGCTTCACTTACCGGCAGTTGCACCGGCGCGTGCAGGAGCAAGACGCTGGCCCGGTCGCGGTCAAGACGCAAGCTGCGCAGCAGCGCACCGTACCGCGCCGGCAAATGCGCGTCTCGATAGTGCACGCCGGCCACTTGCAGGCCATCAATCTCCACCTTCTCATTGTTCAGCATGCGAATGCCAACCTTCAGCAGAGGCGGCAGGTATTCTTCATTGCGATAAAACTCTTCATGGTTGCCGGGAATGTAAAGCACAGCTAATGGACGATCTGCGCCTCTCTGAGCGGGCTGCGTGAGCACCTGCCAGGGCTCCGCCAGACGCCCGAAGTTGGCCGCAGTGCCATCATAGAGATCGCCAGCCATGAACACGATGTCTGGCTGCAAAGCAGAGATCTTCCGCACCACGCGCTGAACAAACCGGTAATTGCGTATGTGCCCCAAATGAAGATCGCTGACCAGCGCTGCCTTCCGGCCGCGCCACTGCGCAGGTAAGTTGGGCAAGGTAACAGAGATTCTGGTTATGCGCGGCCAGGCTGCATTGCATAAACCATAAATTGCCGCCAGGATGGCGCACGCCAACATTACCAGTGCTACTGTCTGCAGTTTCCAATGCAACCCGATGAGCAAGGCTGCGCCGTAGATCGCCCAGGTTAAGCAGGACGCCCATAAGAAATAGCTCGCAAATCCCAGCCACACGGCAGAGAGAAGGTAAAACACGCGCACTGCCGGACGAAATGAATACCAGCCTCGCAACGACGCCAAAACAAAACTGACGGAAAGCAGAGCAAAGGCCAGCTTTACCCCAAGCGAGCGCACCGGCGCGCCAAAGAACCGGCTCCAGCTTAAATACACGAATAAGTGGGCCAGAAAGAAAATCGACTGAACGATGCTGATGAAGACAAAGAGCCTGGTTCGCAAAACGAGATGGTCCCTTCAAGACCCGTATGAAAACGCTCTCATGAGTTTACAGGGCCACGGCTTTGGTTAGGCGAAGCAAGCCTCGACATACCTCGAGTTTCACGACCAGTGACCTCGTTTGTTTCAGGGAACGGCCTTTACATACAACGGCGTGCTTGCCACAGTAGAGTGGCCATCGGCATCCTCCACCACTACATACACCATAGCGGGCCGGTCCGTGGTAGCAGTCTTCGGCGCTGAAATGGTCTTTATAATCCAGCCGCTCCCGTCAACCGGCAGTTCGGCCTTTGCATCCTCTTTGGTATAAGCAACGCCAAATCGATAGGGAGCCCTGCCGCCGGTAATGTAGGTAAACACGGTAAAGTCCATGCCGGAAAGAACTGACGTCGAGCTGAGCCGAAGCGGAACGATTTTTACAATTGCTTCCTCTGCCGGTTGTGCGTTGCCCGCGACTTCTGAACCGAAGTAGAAGCCAACGATCGTCCCAAAGACTCCCAGCAGCAGCGAGAGAATCTCTTTACCCCGTTGGAAACTTCTCCTGTGTTCTGGAGTTTCCTGGCCGGTCAAAGCGGAGACGACCATCACGACAGCGGTCCCGATGGTAACTACGGCAAAAAGATAGGTAATCAGGCCGCGCGCAAAATCCACCTTCCCCATTTTCGTCAGCAGCAGGCCTTTGTCCAATCCCAATACGGTAGCGCCGATCAGCAGCACGATGGCCAGCAACATGGTGAAAGCGAGTGCGACAACAGGATTGAGAAATGATCCGAAAGGCCCCGCGGCCTTAGGGGTAGCTTGCTCCTCAGAAAGATCGTTCCCATTGGGCATGGTGTCCCCCTTCGTTTTGCAATGCATTTGAAACTTTTGTATTGAGTGTATCGGACGCTTTGCACAACCCGTTGCAGCGGTTGCGACTCTCGTCGGCTGGAAGTGTAATTCAGGCCAAAGACCTTTAATACGATAATCTAGTGTGAGTCCTCACCAACGGTGCCGCTGCCAGGCAGAGTCTTACTCAATAAACATGCAATCTCCGTAGGAAAAGAAGCGATATTTTTCCGCGACGGCATGGTTATAGGCCCGCAGCACGTTCTCTCTTCCGACAAAGGCCGCCACCAACATTAGAAGCGTGGATTTAGGCAAGTGGAAGTTGGTTAGCAGGGCATTCACCACGCGGAACTCAAAACCGGGATAGATAAAGATCTCCGCTTCGCCTGAACCTGCAGCGATTGGTTGGCTGCCAGCATTTTGCCGGGCAATGTGCTCCAAGGTCCGCACGGTAGTTGTTCCCACGGCTATCACCCGCCGGCGCTGCTCCACTGCGCGGTTGATCTGTGCCGCTACGGCCTCCGGGATATAGAAGCTCTCGGGATGCAGCTTGTGTTCTTCTACGTTTGCCTCATGCACCGGCTGAAAAGTGCCTAGGCCAACGTGCAGGGTAACCTCCGCGACCTCAATCCCGCGCTCCCGGATGCGCGAGAGGATGGCGGGGGTAAAGTGCAGTCCGGCTGTGGGAGCAGCTACGCTCCCTGTTGCTTCCTGCCGCGCATAAACGGTCTGGTAGCGCTCACGGTCTTCTGGCCGGTCTTCACGCGCGATGTAAGGCGGCAGCGGCACATGCCCTAGCTTTTCTATTGCCGCAAAAAAGTCTGGTACGGGATTAAAACGCAGCGTGCGCTCGCCAAACTCGCCTCGTCCGGTCACCTCGGCAACAAGTTCCACACCATGCTCTGGCGCTTGCGGAGTGGCAGCGGTCCCGGAGGGTTCTGACGAGCCAAAGAAAATCTTCTCTCCCACGCCAATCTTTCTTCCCGGACGCATCAGCGCCTGCCATTCCAGAGGACCGAGTTGCCGAGTGAGCAAGACCTCAACACGGCCATGCAGATAATCGCGCGCCGCCGGATTTCTGGGGCTCACCGGTTGGGAATGCAGTCCTCCGCGGCGTCCGTAAAGGCGAGCCGGGAAGACGCGGCTGTTGTTCACTACCAGCAGGTCATCTGGGCGAAGCAGCCCAGGAAGATCGGTAAAGCGCCGGTCTGTGAACTCACCGGAGCTGCGCGAGAGATGCAGCATTCGTGAGGCGCTGCGATCAGGCAGGGCTTCCTGGGCAATCAGCTCTTCAGGCAGGTGAAAATCAAAGTCTGTGACCAGCACCAGCTAGATTATATTTGGCTCGGTCACTGGCAGCGATCCAATTTGGGAACCGCCTAGGATTCGCTCTGGAAATGTTCGTCCCTATAACAAGGAAAGGGCGGCCTGCCAAGAGCCGCCCTGAAACTTAAAATTTGGATTTTGCAGTCCTACAGTAATTGCACGTTTTCTGCTTGCCACCCTTTTGGACCTTTGACGACGTTGAACTGAACCGGCTGGCCTTCTTTCAAGCTGCGGAAGCCATTCGCCTGAATGGCGGAGAAGTGTAC
>DASTCT010000158.1:0-1598 GCA_035710845.1 Candidatus Angelobacter sp. | reverse complement strand
TCTTTGCCTTTTTCTTGGTTGCCATGTTTCTATTCTCCCTTTCCATTTTTCATGGATGTGCGGTCCTAAGTAAAAAACCGCAATTGATGAATGTATAGAGTGGTTGAAAATCGAAGTCAAGAAAAAAATTGATGCCAATTTAGATTGCCGGAGCCGCTGAACGATGCCGGAAGAGGCGTTTGCGTTCGCATCGCGCAAGATTTTCACGAAGTGATTTGATGGAGATGCGAAAAACGCTTGAATCATGCGGGTTTCAGCATGTTTCATCGGCAGGCGTAGCAGACACGATGAGAAATGCAGCGAGGACGTGTGCATATTCCCGATTTCGACGCGAGTACCTTGGTAATAAAAAAAATTTGCGATAAGACGGAACATTGTGACTCGTCCGGCTTATCGCTTTACAAAAGTGCATGACGGCGGATGAGATTGAGCCTAGCGCGAGAGGAGGTACAGGGCAATTCCTGAGAGGGCGTCCTGCCCGGCATGCGCGATCATTCCAGGGCGGAGGCTGCGGCGCAAATGAGTCATTATGCCAAAGAGGCTGCCGTAAACTGCGATCACGACCATCATGCGAATGCCCTGGTAAGCGTGCGAGAGTCCGAATACGATGCCGGAGGCGATAATCCCGACATAAGCGCTGCGGGCCAAAGGTCTAAACAGGCGCTGCAAGTAGCCGACATAAGCGTTGCGAGCCAAAGGTTCAAACAGGCGCTGCAGGTAGCCGACATAAGCGCTGTGAGCTAAAGCTCCAAACTGACGCTGCAGGTAGCCCCGAAAAATGATCTCTTCAAAGAGACCGGCGGCAGCGGAGAGCACGACGAAAAATGCTGCTTCAATTTTGCTGCGCGGGATCAGGTGACCGAGCATCCGCTTGGTTTCTTCCAATTGCTTGTTCGCGTGATGAAGGTCGAGCGTGCCCAGTGCCATACGAAGCGGGATGAGGATAAGATTGGCAACCAATATGAAACCGATAGCAAGGGCAATATCGAGCAGAAAGGATTCAACTGAAGCCCATCGGCCGCCAATCAACTCGCGCATAGAGACGCCGCGACTGCGAATCCCGAACCAGATGACCAGCACGATGATCAGCTCAAACAGGAATGTGCCGCCGTAGACAATGAACCGGGCGTACGGACCGGAGGCAGCTTCCTTCTGCGGAGAAGCGCCCAAAAATGAAAACGTTACCAGAACGGCCACAACCAGGATCGTGTGCCAAATGGGCGCAATCGGACTTTGTTGAGGCGTTGTTGCAGGTTGAGGAGCGGCTTCAACGGAAACAGGCAAGGGTGCGTCAGGTGTTGGTTGCTGATCAATAGACATGGTTTTTGGAAGCGCAAAGGCGCTTTGCTTCATCTTATAATGAAGAGTTTGGATTTCCCTAAGGAGATGTTATGGAAGATGTGGTGGTCATCAGCGGAGTGCGCACGCCGATTGGGAAGTTTCAGGGATCGCTGGAGCCGTTTTCTGCGCCGCAACTCGGCGCTATCGCGGTGCGTGAAGCGGTAAAACGGGCCAATGTGGACCCGGCGCAGGTGGATGAGTGCATTATGGGCTTGGTGGTTGCCGCCGGACTGGGGCAGAACCCGGCTCGCCAGGCA
>DASTCT010000157.1:0-6142 GCA_035710845.1 Candidatus Angelobacter sp. | reverse complement strand
TTGCGAAAAATCACGTCCAGCCCCGCATATTCAGTGTCGGCATCGGGCTGGCCGCTGATCACGATCACCGGGACCTCGCGGTTAAAAGCGCGTAATTGCTTCACAAACTCCACGCCGTCCATGTCCGGCATAAAGTGGTCTGTAATGACCACGCCGATCCTTTCGCGACCCGGTTCACTGCGCATCAGGGCCAAAGCGCTCTGTCCCTGGGTGGCCACATGGCTCTGAATCTGTGCCTGGCGCAGCACCATTTCACGAATCGTTAATTGCGCCGTATTGTCGTCAAGCAATAACGCCTGTTTCATGCTTACTTATGCGCTTTTTTCCCGTTGAAATTTGGCCAGAATCTCTGCTTCAGCCCGTGCCCAATCTTCCTGATCGAATCCATGCAGCCGGCCCCGCTCCACAAAAAGTTCATACGCACGGAAGCGAATCTGCTCCACAAGCACAAACTCCGTCGGCCGCGTTTTGGTTTCATGTGTTTCTGGATTGGTTGCGTTCTGCGGCAAGCTGCCCTGATTGATGGGTGTTACATTTGCAGGATTGGACGACGTTGTTTTCTTGCTTGACGTGCTCTTGCGGGTTCTGCCGGAAGTCTTTTCTGCCATGATTGCTGGGGTCTCCCTATAACTAAATTCAAAATGAAAGGCGTACACCAAATTATAGAGAATCTCAAAACACTTTTGTGACAGACCGCGGCAAAAACATAAAATTCTTCACGTATTCATGTGATTAAGGCCGGTTAAGAAGCAGGACCGTCGCTGGTACGCCAACTTGCGCAAAGAAATCCCGCGTGCGCAACTCAGGGTGCGTGAACCGCTTCAGGATGACTGCCGAAGGCGGCTTTTCAGCCATAAATCCGCGCCAACTCCTCCATGGTGGGCTGTGACCAGGCCTTCACAAAGGTATTTTCAGGTGGTTGCGCCCCGGTGCGAATGCTGCGGATCAGCATTTCCATTGCGGTATCCAGGGTGAGGGAAGTGATGATCGCCGCTGAGAGCGTGCCATCATCCAACAGAGGCTTAGTCTGATTAAGCACGCCAACGCCGCAAAACGGCAAGGCCAGCCATTTAGCGCGCTCTGCGCCTTCAGTATTTTCAGAAAAAGCCCGCCGTGCTGCCAGGATAAAGTCAATATTTTGTGCTGCAATCAGGTGAGTATCTGCCGCGTGCACGGTGGAAAGCTTCAGCCACGAGGTAACCGATTGAAAAGCGCTATCTCCCGTCCACTGGATCTTCAGGCTCTTGCAATGAATATTGGATCCCAGCACGCTCTCCAACCCTTCTGAGCGTTGTGTCGCCAGAAAGTTTGTTCCCGGCCCGCGCAGATACAGAATAGAGCCGCCCCGCGGCAGGATCGTGCCAAATTGGCGGCCCTGCATCCGGCCGATTTCCGTATGGTCCTGGGAGACGGCAAACACCGGCGACTTGGCCGTCTTGCGCAGCGACTCCAGGTAATCAACGCGCGCATTGCTCACCACCCAGCCAATACCTGCCGTTGCTGCTGCTTCAGCCACCCGCGGCAAGCCTTGATTATTCACCGGCTCAACAATGATTCCGTCCGGCAAGTTGGTGCGTGACTGTATTACCTCAAGCACCTGCTGGCTTTGCGTAACCGGATCGCTCTTCGCGTTGATCACTCGCAGATCAATTCCCAGCCGCTGCGCAGTGCTCTTGGCTGCCGCTTCCTGCTCACGCAGATAATAATTGTCACCGGGCAATGAAACCAGAATGTTCAGCTTCTTCATACCGTTTTTCCTCAGGGCTGGAGGCATAAAGACGGTTGCTCAGCCAAGAAATTGAACAGATAATGCTCAATCAAACACTGCTTCGCAACGTGCAGGTCGACGGACTAAAAACAAATGTTTTAATTTTCGAGCTAAAGCACACGGAAAATGTGAGCGACTAGATTCTATGTGCTTGGCCAGAGTTTAGCTATGGAAAGTTATACTCTCCACCGTTACCGTTAAAGCTACGAAAAGATGCTGGCCAAGAGTTATGGTCGGGGTAGCAGTGCCAGAGTGCTTGGCGTTCTCTCTATTGACCGTTATTGCCCGCCTCTGTTTTCCTAGAAGTAGCATGGAATTGCGCAAAGACCCGATTACGCGCTCCTGGGTCATCGTGGGCGATGATGTGGAGCGGCAAAGCCCGCCCGGTTATTGCCCGTTTTGTCCTGGATCGCAGAACGCGCCGCAGGTAATCGCCACCCTCAATTCAACCGATCATGGCGCCGGCCCCGTGATGGCCATGGTGCATCCAGCGCCGCTCTATCGCATTGAAGGCGAACCGCATCGCCACGCTGAGGGTATTTATGACGCCATGAACACTGTGGGCGCGCATGAGGTCCTGGTGCAGAGCATTCGCCATGATATTGAGCTTTGGCAATCGTCTGATGCTGAGATCTCGCAATTCCTGCTGCTTACTGCTCAGCGCATTCAAGATCTAAAAGGCGATCTGCGCTTCAAATACGTGACCATGTTTAAGAATCACGGCCCTTCTGCAGGACAGGAGTTTGACCATCCAGTCTCTGAGCTTACAGCGACAACTTTTGTCCCCCGGCGCGTGCTTTATGAATTGCGGGCTTCGCGCGACTACTACATGGAGAAAGAGCGCTGCGTTTTCTGTGACACGCTTTTGCAGGAGTTTCGGACAAACCTGCGCATAGTTGAAGCGCACAGCCACTTTGTCTCGCTTTGTCCCTTTGCTTCGCGTGTGCCATATGAGATATGGATCATGCCGCGCAAGCATGACTCTTCTTTTGAGCGCTCAGTTACTTCCAGGTCGGCCCACCTGGCTGAACTGGCTGCGCTGATTCGCCGCACCCTGCAACGAGTGATGAGCATTTCTGAGTCGTTTCATCTGGTCCTGCACACCGTACCCAACACCTACCAGAAATCGAACATCCTGCAATACTGGAAGACCGTGGACGAGGACTACCACTGGCACATTGAGATTCTTCCCATCCTCGGCAGCCGGGCCAAGCCGTATTTCCTCAAAGAGGTGTATTACACACACATCTCCTCTGAGGCTGCGGCGGAGAAGTATCGCAAGCTCGCTATTCGCTAATCATACCGCGAATTGCTTTCTCCGGTTGTTGGGCGGTGGCCAGATAGCTGTTAACCCCCTCAATCAGCTGGTTCCACATGAGAGGTGAAGTCTGCTCGCTGCTGGCTTTATTGCCAGAAGCATTTCCACTCCCGGACTCAACGGCGCTGCTCACCAGGAGAATCGGCACGCGCTGAAGGTTTTCAATCTTGCGTATCTCGCGGCACGCTTCTATGTTTTGTGGCGTTGCATCCATCAGGATCAGGCTGGGTTGTTCACTCATCGCTTTCTGAATGGCTTCGCTGCCATTCCGAGCAAATATCAGGTTGTAGTTTGATCGTCCGTCAAAACGCATTTGTTCCAGCAGCAGCGTAGTGCTGCAGTCATTCACAAAAAGAATTTTGTGGTCCATAATCCCTGCTGCCACCCTGGGCTTACGATGAGACACCTCTAGCCAGACTGCAGAAACGAGTGCAGCTCTTTGAGATGCAGCACAAAATAGTCGCCGGCGTGATGGACTCACAAGGGCACACCCCGGCCTTACAACTCTTTCGTTATGCTCGCAAAATTGTGTTGTGTCACAGTCGCGGCATTTGCGTCCGTCGAACTGAAAATGCCCAAAGCGGCTGGCTTCCAATAGTTGCCATCAAATGTAGACCAGAGCGCTGCTCTTGCAAACGTTACGTGGGTACCCTGTCCCGGCCCCTTTAAGGAAACGCGATTTTCGGCCAATGCGGCTTATAATCGATTATGCTTCCGCTGTTCTGGTTGCGTGTAGCCCTGTGCCTTTATGGGGTCGGCCTGATTTACGCTCTGGCATCCCTTTGGGGTGGCAGGAGAGTCCTGACCCGCATCACTCTGCCTGCGGTCGGGCTGGGCACGGTATTTCATTTTGTTTCACTCGTAGAAAACGCGATGTTCAGCGGCACCTGGGCCCCGACCTCAATGCATGGTCTGGAGTCATTGCTGGCCTTTGTGCTCATGATGTTTTTCTTTGTCATCTATGCGCGATTCGGCGCTACCTCGCCTGGATTGGCTGTGTTTCCGCTGGTTTTCTGGCTGACGTTCTCCGCTTCATCCTACGCTGAGCCTACGGAACCCTCTGCGCCTATCTTTGTCAGCGTGCAGTGGATTTATATCCACGTTGCGCTTATCTTCATTGGATATTCAGCGCTGTTTTTCAGTTTTGTCGCCAGCATTTTGTATCTGATTCAGGAACGCAACCTGAAGAGCAAGACCGGGATCAGCAGCTTCTGGTCGCGTCTGCCGGCGCTGGCCACCATTGATGAGATCGGCTTCAAGTGCCTGATCTGGGGCTTCCCATTCATGACGCTAGGATTGATTGCAGGCTCCATCCTGGCTGAAGCCCGCTATGGAACTCGTTATTTTGCCGATCCTAAAATTCTGCTCTCCGGGCTGATGTGGGTGGTGTACATGGTGCTTTTGTACACACGCTGGAGCGCTGGATGGCGCGGGCGCAGGGCCGCTTATCTTGCAACGTTTGCTTTTGGCGCAGCCATGCTGGCCTGGGCGGCCAACAATTTCAGTCAGATGCACAGGTTTATTGCTCCATGAATTTTCACCTCATCGGCGTGAACCACAACAGCGCGCCTCTTGAGGTGCGGGAGCGGCTTGCTGTTTCTGAAGCGCAGTTGCCGGACGCAATCCGCAGCCTGGTGCAACAGCCCGGTGTGGACGAAGGCATAGTGCTCTCCACCTGCAATCGCGTGGAGGTCCTCACCAGCACCAAGCAGAGCGCCGACCTGCGTGGCTTTCTGGGCAGCTACTTCGGCGTTAGCCCGGCTGCACTCAATTCTCATATTTACGAGTTTGAGCAGCGCGAAGCTATTCGCCACGTTTTTCGCGTGGCTTCAAGCCTTGATTCCATGGTGGTGGGCGAGTCACAAATTTTGGGCCAGGTAAAAGAAGCTTATGCGATAGCTCGCGGCCTGGGCGCTGTTCATTCAGCGCTGGAAGCGTTGCTTTCGCGGGCCTTTGCCGTGGCCAAGCGCGTGCGGACAGAGACAGCCATCGGCAGCTCCAGCGTTTCTGTTGCGTCTGTTGCGGTGCAGTTGGCGGAGAAGATTTTCGGTTCGCTGGAAAACAAGACTGTTTATCTGATAGGCGCGGGTAAGATGGCGGAGCTGGCGGCGCGGCACCTGATCGCCCACGGCGCAAAGAACATCATCGTCAGCAACCGTACCTATGCGCGCGCGGAGGAACTGGCTGAGAGTTTTGGCGGACGTGCTGTTCCGTTTGAGCAGATGTATGAAACCGCCGACCACGCCGATATCATCCTGACCTCCACCGGTGCATCGGAACCGGTTTTCCGTCGCGAGCACGGCGAGCGTCTGCGCAAGGAGCGCCGCAATCGTCCCATGTTTTTTATCGATATCGCTGTGCCCCGCAACGTTCACCCTGACGTAAACAAGCTGGACGGAATGTTTGTTTACGACGTGGATGATTTGCAGTCCGTGGCCACTGACAATGCCACCGAGCGAAAGAAGGAAGCCGAGCGCGCGGAAAAAATTATCGAGCTTGAGGTGGACCGTTTCACCTCGCGCATGAAGTCGCTGGCTGTTGTGCCGACGATCCTTTCACTCCAGGAATACTGCGAGACCATCCGTCAGGCAGAGATCGACCGCATCCGTGGTCGGCTGGGAAGCATAACGCCGGAGCAGGAAGCTGCCATTGAGGCAATGACGCGCGGCATCATCAATAAGCTGCTGCATACACCCATCACCACGCTCAAATCTTCCACCGATCACCCTGAGGCTGCTACCATCCATGAGATGATCCGCCGGCTCTTCAACCTGAACACGGGAAAACAGAAAGAATAATGGCTACGCTCCGCATCGGCTCGCGCGGCTCACAACTGGCTTTGTGGCAGGCCAATCATGTGGCTTCGCTGCTGCGTGAGCAGGGCCATGCGGTAGATATCGAAATCATCAAGACCACCGGCGACAAGATTCTCGATGTCTCGCTGGCCAAGGTCGGCACCAAAGGGATGTTTACGAAAGAGATTGAAGAAGCCCTGGCCGATAATCGCGTTGATCTGGCCGTGCACAGCCTGAAAGACGTGCCGACGGAACTGGCCC
>DASTCT010000156.1:0-8815 GCA_035710845.1 Candidatus Angelobacter sp. | reverse complement strand
GCCGTTCTGCAGATTGACCGTGTCAATGCTTGAACCATCATAGCTGCCAAATGATTTAAAACCATTTTCGGTATTGGGTGCTGATTGGGCGAGGAGCAAAGTGCTTGTTCCAAAGATGATTGCGAATATGACTGCAAGCCGGGCTGATTTCATGACTCTTCTCCATCAAGAAAGTGACAGCTTGAGGTCGAGCAAATAGACGCAGCGGCACGGCACGATTTACTGCAGACTTCAACTATCAGCGCAAGCCTGTTGCATAGGAACTCAGAGGAGTTTCCTTAAGGGGTGTGGTGAATGCTTATAAATGAAACGGAGAGAGTGCTACAAGTAGTGAGTTAGTAAATAGATGAATTTAAATTAGAAGCGTTCATGCAAATATGTTCTGAGCCATTTCAGTAGTGGGATATTTGCGTGCCCTGGCACTTGTTTCGTTCGGAATTGTCAGAACTTCTTTTCCATTTCGGAACTCTACGAGTGCTTCAACTCTGCATTCGCCTTGACCGCATGAGATGGTTATTGCATCATGATTTTGAGGATGAAATATGACAGAAAAAAATCTTAACGCTATCGCAATTACACCTTCGACGCCTCAGGAAACAAGACAGATAACCACCACGATTCTCGAAGAGCATCCCACGCCAGCAGTGATGGGCGCGGAAGCCCCGCCATCCGTCTCTGTTGAGTTGAGCGCCTCCGGACCGTTTGGCGCCTACTAACTTTCGCGAGTCCAGATCAGCGATGGGACTTTTGCTCGCCGGCGGCGAGGATGATCCTAATCTTGCCGCTCTGGCGGATGCTGCGGCCAGAACCGGGGTTGAGCTTTTAAAGTTGCAAATACCTTCCGGCGAAAGCCCCGCATTTTGCTGGGACCCGGCGGCGGGCGCTCCTCGCCTGTCTGGACGGGAACTCAAACCCGGCGGAGCTTTCATCCGTTACGATGTGTTCGCCGGCATGAAGGACCCACGGCCCGCGGTGAACTCGCGGGCCATGGCCTGGTTCCAGGCCATGATGGGCTGGCTTTTATCCGATCCCCGCATTCGCATCGTCAACCGCGATATGTCACAGATTGCCACCAATAAACCAGCCAGCCTGGTTTGCGCCCTTGAGGCAGGACTTTCCATACCGGCAACACAGGTCACCAATGAAGTAGGGAAGTTTAGCGCCGGCGAGTTGGAGTCTCTTGTGGCCAAGCCGGTCTCAGGCGGCGATTATTGTTATCCTTTGGCTGACGCCCTGAACAAAACAGAACTTCGCGGCGGATTGGCAGCCACACCGGCCATCGTGCAAAAGCGGATGGTCGCGCCAGAGATACGCATCTACGTGATCGGCCAATATGCTTTCGCCTTTGAGGTGCGCAGCGGCTCGCTGGATTACCGGGTGAAGCAGGACGCGGAACTGATCCTGTTGCCGGAGGTTCCGAAGGAATTGGCCATGCTCCGGAAACTTATGTCGCGATTGGGAATGGATTTCGGCGCGGCCGATTTTAAGACCGATCCCGATACAGGGCAGTTGCTGTTTCTGGAATTGAATGCCTCACCCATGTTCGCTCGCTTTGATGAAGCCAGCGGAGGACAGATATGCGATGCCATTATTCACGAGCTGACCACAAACGGTGGAAGCTAACCACCGGCAAGCCTACCGCGGATTGGCGCAGATGAACGCGGATAGAAAACAAAACCTACTGAGATACAGAGCACGGAGAGAACAAGGCAATCTGGACATCGGATGATCGGAAAACACAACCGCCTGCCTTGCGGCAGGCGGTTGCTTTTGCAAAAAGGGTTGACCGGTTATGCGGACGGATGCTGCAGGATGGCGGCCAGGGCACGCAGCCTTTTTGAATCGGCCTGGCTCTGGACTGTCTGGGCTTCTTGCAGCAAGGATTCCGCCATCTGTTTCAATTTCGCAAGATCATCGGTGCCCGCGTGCGAGCGTTCGGCTTTCTGGATGGCTTTTTCCAGATCGGCGATACGCGAAGCCGGCAGCGCCTGCGAGCGCGATAACTGATCCAGGTACGCCTTGGCGACAGCCAGTTTCGCCGGCAACTCAATCTTCTGCTGATCTTGCACGTTGAGTTCATTCACGTGAACTGCCTTGGCCGCGTTGATTTCATTCTGGGTGAGAAATTTGGTCGGAGTGAGCTCAAAGACATCCAAGCCGCGCGCGATCTCTGAAGCGTAGATGTAGCCGTTGTACCAGTAAGCGGACCAATCGCCGCCCAGAACCAGCATTTTAGGATCGATGGCGCCACGGTCAAAATACGCGATCTCAAAAGGGTGCGCCGGATCGGTAAAGTCAACCACGGAGACGCCGCCCTGATACCAGGCTTGCACTTCAATATCGCGGCCGGGAACAGGGATGAGCGAGCCGTTGTGCGCCACGCAATTTTCCGTATCGCCCTGCGCCGCCGGCATTTTGTAATAGCTTTGGAAATTCAGCTTGTCATTGTTGATGGTGAAGATCGCATCTGCGCCCCAAACGTTCGGATCATTGGCGCGGCAACGCGGGCCCAGACCGCCACCCCATTCATCGGTGAACAAAACTTTTTTTCCGTCATTGGAGAATGAAGCCGAATGCCAGTAAGAATAATTCGGATCGTTGACGGCATCGACGCGCTTGGGGTTCACCGGGTCCTTGATGTCGAGCAGGATTCCATTTCCGGAGCAAGCGCCTGCTGCCAAACCGACGGCCGAGTACACGGTGATGTCATGGCACTGGTTGGTGTCCTTGGGTTTTTCCGGGCCATTTTTGCCATGAGTGCCGCCGTTGCTGAGGCCGTTGATAGCGCCGGTGCGCGCATCCATAAAGACGCGCGGATGCGAGACAATTTTGGCGTCCTGTGGAGCGGCCAGCGGGACCTTGATTACGTCAATGCGGAACAGCGCGGTGTTGGGGTCCTTATCCGGCTCGTCACCGTTTGAGCACCCGGCCAGCTCTTCCGGCTGGCGCACAAACGAGGTGCCGGAGACGTAGATGTAAACGTTGTCTTTGTCGTTAGGATCGACCACCAGCGTATGCGTGTGCGAGCCGCGGCAGGTCTGCACGGCAGCCACCTGCTTGGGATTTTTGATATCGGAAATGTCAAAGATGCGCACGCCGCGGAAGCGATCTTTTTGCGCCGGAGGCGCGGGTTGCTTGTCTTCCTTTTTCATCTGCGCTTCTTCTTCCGCGGTAGGAGCGGGTGCGGGCGGGAAGCCCTGCGTGCCGCAATCGATGCGCCCGTTAGGCATCTCCACCGACATAAACAGCAGGTTCTTATACACGGAGACGTCGCCCTGGCCGCCGGGGCAGACCAGTGTGGTGAGCAGCTTGGTCTTTGCGGGATTGGAAATGTCATAGATGCTGATGCCGTAAAAATTGCCCTGGAAGAGATGATTGCCTTGAAAAGCAAGATCGGAATTGGCGAAGGCAAGCTGGGCTAAGACCAGCTGCCGCTCCTTGGGCGCTTTGGCAAGGTTGGGCGGCATTTGGCCGAGAATCTTCTGGACTTTGGGATCGTCAGGGTTATCAGTGCCAAGTTGGAAGGCATCAGGCTTTTTGACCAATATGAGGTGCTTCAAACCCATCGCTGCTTCACCTGCATTGTAGAGACCGGGAGAGAGCTTGGCACGAGGATCATTTACGTCTGAACCTTTCATGCCTGGTGGAAGCGTGGGAGCGGGCTCTGGGGCAAGAAGATCCTCGTCTTCGTCGGATTTCTTCGCGGCGGCTGCATCGGGCTTTTGCCCGTCAGCGGCGGAAGGTTGCGCCGGCTTCTGATCTTTGTTTTGGCTCTGCGCCTGCATGCGGTTCAGGCCGGGAAATAAAATGATGGCGGCAAGGGCCGCAATAAAAATAATCCTGAGCGCTCTGTTCATCGCTTCTCCTCTAAAGCTGCTTTTTCCAACATATCTTGCATGATCCTGATTTCGGCGCGCTGGCCGCTATCGACGTCGGTGGCGAAATTGAATAACTCGGCGTCCTGGCCCGACCCGGCTGTGTCAAAAAGATTCTTTACCATCGTTAAAGCGCCGCCGTGGTGCTGAATCATTCCGGTCAAGAATAAATGATCAAACTGAGGCCCGTGTGCTTTGCGTAGCGCTTCCATCTGCTCCGGTGTGAGCATCCCAGGCATTAACGGCATTGGCGCCATTGAATGATCGGACTGATGAGAATGGTGCATACCGGCCATTTGCGCCGGGGTCCCCGGCAAGCCCGATTTTGGCTCGCTGGGGTGGATTGAGGCGGGCTGGCCGCGGGCCGCAAGCCAACGCTTCATGAACCTGATTTCATCGGACTGTGAATGGCTGATCCGCGCACCAAGAGTGCGAAGCTGGGGATTTTCACTGTGCGAAGGGATGAGCGCGGTCATCTCCACGGCTTGCGCGTGATGCATGATCATCCCCTGCATGAACTCGATATCGGCGTGTGAGAGCGGCGGCAGCTTGCCCCGAGTCGAGGCGGGTAATTTATGGCTCGGCTCTCCCGGCGCTCCGGGTTGAACCACGACGGGGCTGTCTGTGCCGTTTTGTAGCGCGATGGCGAAGCAAGGAAGAATGAAGGCGCTAAAAGCAAGCAGCAAAAAAGCGCGTTTGGGCCGGAGCCATAGATGGGCCGCGCCGTCTTTTCGATCACTGGAAATTGTTAGCCTGGAGCACACGAAAAACTTGGGATAATACTAACAGAGAATTGCCGCGGGAATGCGAGGTTGGCGGGAGTGCATTTAGTCCCAGCCTTTGCTGCGAGCGCAAAGAACAAAAGCGCGTTTAAGCAAAAGGGTGGGCATCCTTGTATGTGAGGATAGAGACGATAAGGAAGGACAGGCCATTCCGCCGACTACTTCCCTACAAATGGAATATGCAGTTTGTGCGCGATGCGGACGATTTCAGGATGGAATTCGTCGGCAAGGTTGCTGGTGAGAAAACCGCTTAGGGCCAGAGCGCTGCGCGTATAAGCGTGCGAGGCGTCATTATATCCGTCTGGCAGGTAGGCATTGCCGACGAAGCCGCCAGCGAAGGCACCGGCAAGATTGGAGAGGGCGAGCTGGTTATTGCCGGAGTCTGAATGGTCGATGAAGACAAACCTGAGCGCGTGCAGCGAGCGAGGGACCAGGCCAGTGCGCGAGGAGCGGGAGTATCGGGGGTCTTCATGGGTGGCGGCGGCCATGACAAACTTGCCACCCTGGACTGCAGTCCAACTGGCCATGAAGTCGCCATAGTTGCGGCCGAACCCGGCCATTCCCTCTCGCCATTCAGGCGGATAACCGGTTGGCGGGTGAGCCATCTCTATGCCGGTGTAAATACCGGCTACAGCCCAGACGCCAGGACGAAAAGATTCGCTCGCGAAATAGCGGAACTTGTTGCCCACAGTGAGCCGGTGTGGCTGCCCCTGTTTGGGCTGAGGCCCATCAGTCACAGCGGGTGTGTTCTGCTGCTGAGCGTATGCAGCAACGGCGCTGATGACAAGTGCAAGGATAAGACCGTATCTGACCACGGGAGATTCCTCCGGAGTCGGGTTAAAGAAGCCCTCAAAACTACTGTACAGGAAGTTTGAAGAGAACTCCTGAAGCGGCATGGCAGCGGAATACATCCTCGGGGTGGTCCGGAGTTCCCTCAGGATTTTCGCCTGCGAGCCCAGCTATCCTAACAAGCCAAAACCATCTAGCTGGGGACCCGGCTCAGACCCCGGACAAAACGGCTCAATCTCCGTTCCCCTCAAGCGTCATCGGAAAAGTAAAACCTACTGCGGAGACACACAGGGACGGAGGATATTGCACGGGCCTTTCGAATAATGGTGAAACAATTTACGGAATCCAGTCACTAATTATTAGGAGGCGCCGAGAATTGAAACGGACAGGGAATTCCTTCCATTGTCCGTTATTCAGAGTGACACGAAAATGCTATGAGCAGCACAGGCACCGTTCACATCCAGATCTTACCTGACCATTTGGAGCCGGTTGGCATTCCGCCACCCAGAATATGGGTAGGATATGTTCTTGTCACGTTGTGTTTTTTCTGCGACCTTGTTGGCTGGGTCGAGAACTCCAGCGATATACGTGACACGTTTTCGGGCTGGGGTTGATCTTTAGCACGGTGGCCTGGGGTTATTGGCTGTTCTGCATTCATCGGCTACACCAAATTCTAAGACGCGCCTCACATTCCACTTATCGCATAGGTCCGTGGAAAGCTGTTTTGTTATTACTGGTTCCTTTTTTTAACTGGTATTGGCGCATTCGATTGTGCAATCAGATCGCAACATTTGTGAATACGAACAACTCCACGGTTCGCATGAAAAAGGGTTGGGCCGGGGGCATTATGCTTGCGGGAACGCTCCTAGGCACTCTTGCTCTGGCTTCTCCCATTGAGTGTACAAGCCTGCGCTGGTTTATGCTTTTTGGGGTAGCGCACTATCTAACCAGAAAGATCAGGCACACGGTGAAATTCCGACAGGCCGTTGAGGTGGCGCGCCAGAGGCAGCTCGATCTGGCAATCACGGCAGGGCTTGGAGCATCCTTCGCCTTTGTACTCTGCAAAGGCATAGTTGAATTTTTTAACAAAGCTTCTAAAGATAAAGTAAGCAGTGGAGTTGCCATTTTGTTGGTCTCGCTGGCGGTGGCGCGTTTCATTGAGCCGCTTAGCAACCGCATGCGGATAGCTCTGGGCGCGGAATCGCATCATTCCTCCATGCATGAATCGAAACTAAATAAACGAAGAGCCTGGGTGATGCAGGGCTTTCTGACCGCGACCCTGGTATTCAGCATTTTTTGTCACAGCGTATTGGATGAACAGTTTTTCAATATTAAGGAAACCTGGCAGCCGTTGTTCGCGGCGATGCTGATTTCCGGCGGGGTCACTTATTTTTGGATTGCGGGGTTGCGGCAGGATCCATCACGCGCAGCCTGGTTGGGTACAATCAGCGGGGCGGTACTGGCGGTTTTTATCTGCGGAACAATGGGCGCGATCATTGATAAGCCGGTGCAACATAGCTCTGCTCAGACGGTAGCAGAAAAAGTTGGAGCACTCGCATCCGAAGTGCAGGTTCCAAAGCACTTTCCATCCATTCCCTATGGCCACCTAAGTACGGCTTGGCCATGGGCCTTGTTTGGGCTGGCTGGGGGAGTGATGATCGACCGTCACAAGGGACGCAGCAGCGCAAAAAGAATTGTTGTAGCGATTTTGCTGACAGCAGCGATCTGCGAGATCGTGTTGTTTTTCTTCAACAAAGGAGAGCCGATGAGCCGCTGGCTACTGATGAGCGCAAATCTCTCAGCCGTGGCAGGGTGGTGCGTCGGTCTGCTCTTGCATCCTGCATCAGAAAATGTTTTCGGCCAACACGGTGGGCCTCACGAACAGTCCACACAAGCCGCAACTCAGGCAATTTAACAGCGCATCTTCTTCAGCTTCAGCCGACATTTGGCTGCATCTAGCTTGGTTCTTTTAAACAAAACCGCCTGCCGATAGAAAGCCGGCGGTGGAGCAACAAACTACTGATAGGTGAAGTGAAGCGCTATCCGGCCTTCTCCATCGCCGGCAAAGAGATGTCTCTGCGCTCAACCATCTCCTTGGTGACTTCAAACTCTTTCACGCGCTTCTGGCTGGGCAGGTGATACATAAGATCGAGCATCAGCTCTTCCAGGATCATGCGCAGGCCGCGGGCGCCGACTTTGCGCGCCATCGCTTCACGAGCGATGGCAGCGAGAGCACCTTCAGAGAAGCGCAGCTTCACATTCTCAAATTCAAACATGCGCTGGTACTGCTTGATGATGGCGTTGCGCGGACGTGTGAGGATTTCAATGAGCGCGGCTTCATCGAGATCGTTGAGGATGCCGACAACGGGCAGGCGGCCGACAAATTCAGGAATCAGGCCGAAGCGGACGAGATCTTGCGGCTCGGCCTTGCCGAGTAATTCGGTGTCACGCTTGCTGGCTTCAGTAAACTCTTTTTCTTTCTGCTCGCTGGTGCGGAAGCCCATGGACTTCTTGCCAATGCGCCGGGCCACGATCTTTTCCAGTCCGACGAAAGCGCCGCCGCATATAAAGAGGATGTTGGTGGTGTCAACCGGAGTGAATTCCTGGTGCGGATGCTTGCGTCCGCCTTGCGGAGGAACGTTGGCGATGGTGCCTTCAAGAATCTTGAGCAGCGCCTGCTGCACACCTTCACCGCTGACATCGCGGGTGATGGATGGGTTTTCGTCTTTGCGGCCGATCTTGTCGATCTCATCTATATAGATGATGCCGGTCTGAGCGCGGCCAACGTCGCCATCAGCAGCTTGCAGCAGCTTGAGCACGATATTTTCTACGTCTTCGCCAACGTAGCCAGCTTCAGTGAGCGTGGTGGCGTCAACGATAGCAAAGGGGACATCGAGCATGCGGGCCAGGGTTTGTGCCAGCAGCGTTTTGCCGGTGCCCGTGGGACCGATCAGCATGATGTTCGATTTCGTCAGCTCCACTTCGCCGGTCTTGGTGCGGTTCATGTGGATGCGCTTGTAGTGGTTGTAAACCGCGACAGAAAGCTTCTTCTTGGTCTGCTCCTGGCCGATTACGTATTCATCGAGAAAGGCTTTCACCTCCTGCGGCTTGGGCAGGTGGTTGGGAGCGGCCGCAGCATGCGATTCACTGCGGTCATCTTCAAGAATGGAATTGCAGACGGCAACACACTCGTCACAAATGTAAGCCCGGGGATAATCGCTGGGCGAGGAAATGAGCTTGGCGACAGCGTCCTGCGACTTGTGGCAAAACGAACAACGCAGCGTTTCTTCTGGCGTTCTGGGCTTCACGAGCGAACTCCTTTATCGGACAGGCCCTTATTTTCTCTCCGGCCATGTGGCCTTGCCGATA
>DASTCT010000155.1:0-2274 GCA_035710845.1 Candidatus Angelobacter sp. | reverse complement strand
CATGGTCACCTACCCAAACGGGTAAGAAACTGCCGACCAAGGCCAATTAACAACCATCAGTTGACGCGAGGCGGACCGTCGATAACTGCCTTAGACCGAGCGACCTAGGTTGCAGGCCCCCGCTCTGGCCGTCACCCATTCCTTGTCCTTCGGAAGATAGGCGTTGGCCCGGGATGTGCTTAAGGAGTCCGCCCTCACCAATGAAAATGGAAGCGAAAAATCATAAAAATAGCATGCAAACGCCTCAATACGGAGATGTGTGATGCCGGATTATAACAAACATCGAAATTCTGCTAACCCTCTAGTCCCAAAATAAGCGTATTCGGAATGCGACGCGACGAACTTTCGCTTCGGTCACGGGAATTTTCTGAAAAAAGCGCAAATCCGGTTTGGCTGGCAACCGAAGGGTCCAAGTTTGCGTTTGGCGAGATAAAAACAACTTAAATATTTTGAGTTGGTGCAGTTTCGGACCCCGATTCATGCCTCCCGAAGGCGTAGCTCTGCCGTGGAGCTTTTGAAGCGTTCCGGCTAGAGCATCGTCGATTAGCCGATAGGCCTACTTTCAAGCAGGTGCCATTCGACGGAGATTTTCCCAAGCAGCAAAGAAGTCTTTTAGCCAGCTGTTGTAACCCATGATCCGATAAATGATCTTGCGACTACTGCACACGATCTGTGCCGGCAACAACACAATGGCATGTAGGAAACGACGAAACTCCATTCGCACTAACTCCAGACCCCGCTGCCGATTGGGCATAAGCAGTCCATACCAGGATTTCAGATTCCAGGCCAGCGCACTCATGACCATGTAGGCCCAATTACTGATTAAATCGTCTACCGGCATCCGCATGGCGTTAACGCCGTTTTTAAGCTGCTCGATGACATTTTCCTGCGCGCAACGCCCGTTGGCCAGAGCCACGATCTGCTCGGTGCGGTAATCGGTGTGGTTAGTGATGTAAAAGAAGTATTTAATGTCTTCAAAGAGCACCCGTTCCCCTTTCAGGATGCTGATGTTTTTGCGCACCACCACCAGCCGATAGCTGCGCCCGCACTTGAGTGGCTGATAATCGAACTCCGCGACACTTTCGCCTACCAGCTTTTTGTTCAGGTAACCCTTAAAGCGCACCATTGCCTCCTTGATCCGCTGGGGTTTGCGTCGAGGCTCGGTGGCAATTTCATAGCGAGCCAGACGCTCAAGCGGCTTCCAGGCCTCTTGCGGCAGGGCTTCAGCCAGCTTGACTACCTTAGGATGAGCGTCCATGCCAAAGATAAATTTGATGCCTTCGCTATCCCAGCGGTCCAACTCGGCGCTCAGCGTGAAATCAGTGTCCCCACGCAAGGTGATCTCTCCGGCATACGGACGCACTAACTCGATGGCCCGATCGATCCAGGGCACACAGCCTTCATGACTGACGACATTGCCAGGCCGGTTCACCATGTAAAGCACCTCACGGCTGTTGGCTAAGGAGATAATCAAAGGCGCATAACCCCAGATGCCTTTGTAGGAAAGCGCCATGCCTCCTTTGCACTCTCCAAGCGTCGAAGCGATCGTACCGTCTGTATCAATAAAGGCGTGCGACAGAAAACCCCGAGGCTGCCCTCCCCAGACCCGCTGTCGCGTAGCATTGATTGCTTCCATGAGCGCCACAACCGAGTCTTGATCGAAGCGCCGTGTAAAATCTCCGCTGGTTGTCGGATCAGGAATGCGTTGAGCTCCCAGTCCATCCAAGAAAGCTTCATCGTTGCGACGCAACTCGATGTCTTGGAGCCGCAGTCCATCCAGCAGGGAGTTATAGGCCAAATTCAACACGTGGTCGCTTTCGTGATAGGGCAGATGTCTCTT
The DNA here is from genome assembly GCA_035710845.1 of Candidatus Angelobacter sp. GTDB lineage: Bacteria > Acidobacteriota > Terriglobia > Terriglobales > Acidobacteriaceae > Angelobacter. The sequence continues at coordinate 434 of DASTCT010000155.1, read as the reverse complement.
CAGCAACTGCAGCCGCGCATCAATCTCCTCGGCTAAACCCAACTTTTGGCCCATCAGGTGCATGGCACCGATGCCACCGTAGTTGAGCGCTTGGCTCCGTCCGGCCATCTCAAAATGGATGTTGCTAGCGCTCATCATCGGTGCCTCTGTGTCAGTCCACCGACGCTCGGGATCCAAACGGCGTTCGATTCGGCGCTTGCGGTTACGCAGGATTTTGGGGTAGGTTCTGTTCACTCGAAATGCTTTTCTTCCTTGGTTGGGTTAGATTGATCACTTCCCAGCGAACCAAGTATTTAAGAGCATTTCGAGTCTTTTTCTTCCACTCGCCCATTTAATTCACGCTTCCTTAAGGACTAGAAGTCCATGAACCAGCCGTCCGTCTTTATCTCCTGCGTTTCGCCTGAGTTCCGGCAGACACGCAGCCGGGTCGCGGC
>DASTCT010000154.1:0-38156 GCA_035710845.1 Candidatus Angelobacter sp. | reverse complement strand
GTTGCCTTCCGTGACATCTCTGGTGGAGAGGCCATTCCCATTGTCGTAGCTTACGAACCATGCTGGGCCATCGGCACCGGCAAAACCGCTACACCTGAGCTGGCGGCGGAGGCACATCGCGTGATTCGCGCACAAGCCGCGGAAGCATTTGGCGAAGGTGTTGCCACACAACTCCGCATTCTCTATGGCGGCAGCGTCAAACCGGAAAACGCTAAGGCCCTCATGTCGCAACAGGAAATCGACGGCGCTCTGGTGGGCGGCGCCAGCCTCGATCCAAAATCATTTGCCGCGATTGTAAAGTATTAAATCTTGTTACGCTTTGTCGAACGGCTTCTCCAAATCCGGGCTTTGCGGGGTAAACAGCTCGGCTCCGTTCTCCGTAATGTGCATGTCATCTTCCAGGCGAACGCCGAACTCGCCTCGGATATAGATTCCCGGCTCATCACTAAACGTCATGTTCGGAGCAAGAAGCAATGTGTTGCCGCGAACCAGATACGGCCATTCATGGCCGTCCATGCCAATCCCATGCCCAACGCGATGAGTAAAGTGCTTGTAGTCCGGGCCGTAACCTGCATCCGTGATCACCTTGCGCGCTGCCGCGTCAACTGCCTGGCATTCAACTCCGGGCTTGGCTGTAGCCAGCGCGTTTGATTGCGCCTTGTGTACGATCTCAAAAACCTGCTTCATCTTATCGGTAGGCTTGCCCAGCACAACCGTTCGGCTGATATCGGATTCATAACCTTCCACGTTGCAGCCGCCATCCATCAGCAGGATTGTCCCTTCACGAATAACCTGCGGCTTGGCCGAGCCATGCGGCAGGGCGGAGTTGTCTCCTACCTGAATGCTCGCGCTGCCCTGAAAACCTTGCTGCGCGTGCGCCGCCTGCACCAGCCCGCCAAAATCGTGCTGCGTCATGCCTTCCTTGGTAGAAAGATACGCAGCTTCATAAGCGGCTAGTGTTATCTCATTAGCCAGCTTCATCAATTGCAACTCATGCGGGCTCTTGATCATGCGGCAGCCTGCTGTTACTGGGGTTGCGCTCACAATGTGAAGCCCCGGAGCGGCTTTGGCAACGCCTTCACTGAACACAAAGCGCGTAGTCTCTTCCATGCCCAGCTTCCCGTTGGTCAAACCTCGGTCTTTTAAGCCTTCAGCAATCCTTTTGTAAGGGCTTTCATCCTCCTGCCAGAGCCGTATGTCAGGATTGTTTCCGCCCGGCCCTCCGGCAATCTGTTCGCGCGCGCGGTCTTCTTCAAATGCCGGACAGACATAAAACGGATTGCCTTTCACCGGCAGGACCAGCGCAAACGTGCGCTCGCTCATCCACCAGTGAATGTTTGAGAAATAAACCAGCGACGTGCCGCCCATCACCATAATGGCGTCAATTTTGTTCTGCGCCATCAACTGCCGCGCCCGCTCCATTCGCTGCTCCCGCTCCGCGGTGGTAATGGGCTGGGCTTCCGCTTTGCGCGACTTCAAACTGGCGATTGGCTCAGGCAGCTTGCCTTGTCCTTCACCTTGCGCGAAGGCGCTGCCTGGCCGTACCAACGTGACTGCGGTTGCGAGGCCTGCGGTTTCAAGAAAATGGCGGCGGGTAAAATTCATCTGACAAAAACTCCTTTGGGCGAGCCTGATTGATTGGCGCTAGTTTCCAGATTGCTTTTCAGTAAATTTCTTCACGTCCGCTGGCGTTCCCTGCAATAGATCACGCAAAATGCTGACCTCAGCCGTGATCCCGACTTTAATGGAAGGATCGGCTACCGGCGCAAACAAGGGCGAATGGTTGCTGGGCAACTGGTGGCCAGCAGCCTCGGCTTCCGCAAGCTTCTGTGGATCTGCGACGCCAAGCGTGAAATAGAAAGACGGCACTCCCTGCTCCACAAAGTAGGAGTAGTCCTCTGAAGTCATGATTGGCTCTTCTGTCACCACGCTTCCCTTGCCCAAAACATTCTCCAGCGTGCCGGCCAGATGCTTTGTCAGCACCGGATCGTTATAGACCGCGCTGGTGGATTCGTACTTTTCAATCAGCGGCATCTTTTCTGCGCCTGCGGCCATGGCTTCGCCTTTAGCGACGCGTTCAATCGCCGCTAGCAGATGCTGGCGCACATCAGGTTTATAAGAGCGCACGGTCAACCCCATCTGCGCGTTGTCAGGGATGATGTTGTTCTTGGTGCCTGCCTGAATATAGCCGACCGTAATCACTGCCGCATCGCCCGGTTTGATTTCACGCGCTACGATTGATTGCAGCGTAACCGCGATTCTGGCGGCGATCAGCACCGGATCAACCGTAGTCTGCGGCTGCGCTCCGTGTCCGCCTTTGCCATAGATGGTGATGTGCACTGAATCGGCGTTTGCCTTGGCATAGCCAGGCGTGATGCCGACTTTGCCGACAGGAAGATTATTGGTGTCGTGCATCGCCACGCCAATGTCCGGCTTGGGAAAGCGGGTGAACAGACCATCTTTGATCATCCGGTCAGCACCGGTAATGGTTTCTTCCGCCGGCTGGCCAATCAGAACCAGCGTGCCGTGCCAGGAACTTTTGTCGTGCGCCATAATGGCCGCTGTTCCCCACCAACTGGCCATGTGCACATCGTGGCCGCAGGCATGCATCACCGGCACGTCGCGCCCGCTATCGTCTTTAGCGTGGACTTTGCTGGCGTAAGGCAGACCGGTTTTTTCTTCCACTGGAAGCGCGTCCAATTCAGTACGCAGCATTACTGTGGGCCCAGGACCATTCTTCAGGACGCCAACCACACCGGTGCCGCCGACGTGTTCCGTAACTTCATAACCCAGCGCCCGCAACCGGTTGGCCAGCTCGGCTGCGGTCCGTGTTTCATGCGATGACAATTCTGGATGCTCATGCAGATCAAGGTACAAGGCCTGAGCATCAGGAGAAACTGAGTTGACCTGCTTCTCCAGTGGCGTGTTCTGGGCAGACGCGCCAAAGGAAAACGCAGCTACGAGCAGCAGAGAGAATCCAAGCTTCAAGAAATTAGATCGGCTGATGAGGGGCATAATGGCCTCTTTTTGGGACTGGATAGACTATCACTCCAATCAAGAGACCAAAAGCCAGATTTCTGCAGACGTTCATCGAGCAGCGATGGAATCCCATTTAAAAACTGAGCTACCCGTATCTCTGCACCAAACGCGCAATTTCCCGCAGGTTACTCATCTCTAAGCGCCTCAACCGGCTCAACTGAGGCGGCGCGACGCGCGGGAATGAGCGCTGCCGCAATTCCAACAATCAGCAAGAGAAGGACGACTCCCAGATAAGTCATGCCATCCAGTGTCTTCACCTCATAGAGGAAGCTCTTCATCAACCTGCTGGCCCATAGCGCAACCGCGGTTCCCAGCACCAATCCAGCCACCACCAGCATCGTACCCTGGCGGAGAAACATTGTCAGAATGTGTTGGCGGGTCGCGCCCAGCGTCAGCCGCACACCTATTTCTCGACGCCGATAACCAACTAACTGAGCCAAAATTCCATACAGCCCGGCAACCACCATCAACACGGCAAGGCCAGCAAATGCGCCAACTAAATACAGGCCCAGGCGTTGATTGAAATTGCTCTGGTCAACTGCCTGCTGCATAGTTTGAAAGTTGTCCAAAGCAAAGTCCGGCGCTGTCTGCCGGAAAACATCGTGCATGGCCGGAGCCACAGCGATGTTTCCATGCGTTTTTACGACAAAGAAAACAAGGGTCTTAATCAAAAGCTGATAGTAGAGAGAGGAAGACGGAACCTGTTCGTATGGAACCAGGAGCAAAGGACGCGTGGGCCGTGAAATTCCGCCGCTACCAACCTGATCGCCTAGCACACCGACAATGGTATACGGCTTAACCGCACCCGTGCCTTTTCCACCCAGCTCAATCTGCTGTCCGATCGGGTCCTTACCGGCGAAGTACTTGCGTGCCAGCGTCTCATTGATGACCGCTACAAATGGAGCGCCTGGACCGTCACTGCTGTTGATCATCCGGCCGCGAATCACGGGAGTTCCCATGACCTTGTCATAGCCATCGCTTACAGAAGATATTCGCGTCTCCAGAGGGTTGTTCGGATCCTTGGGCCTACCCACAACGTCAAAGCTGGTATTCATGTCGATATCAGCCAGCGGCGGAGCGCTGATCAAGGCCGCCTCCTGCACACCAGGCACATGGCGTATGCGTTCCAGTGTGGGCTGATAAAACAACGTTGCGACTGAAGTCTCTTCTGCATTGCCTTTTTGCGCTACGGACATGTTGGCGAAGCCGGCTGCGTCAGCTGGCATCACGGAAAATGAAGTCACTCGGGTCACGTCAAAACCAAGTTTCGCGTGCTCAAGGTTCCAGAGTGTATGGAACAGCAGGCCAGTGGCAATGAGCAGCAATGCGGAAAGCGCGACTTCCCCCGCCACTAGCCAGCCGCTGACACGCGCACCGAATGAGCGAGTACCCACACCTCGTGAAGCAGCCTGCAAAGCCGGCTGTGGATCAGTCCGGGCAACAAAGAGGGCAGGCAGCAGTGAGGAAAGGATGGTTGTCAAGGTTGCAATCGCAGCCAGGGCCAGCACCACCGGCCAATGAACGCTGATATCTTCACTCAGAGGAATCTTGTCCGCAGGCAGCTTGTGGACCGCTAAAATTGCTATCCAGGCCAGGACAAAACCCACCAGACTGCCAAGCACGCTCAGCACACTACCTTCTATAAACAATTGCCGCACCAGCCGCATCTGGCCTGCGCCCAGAGCAGCGCGCACAGCAAACTCCTGCTGGCGACCAAGACAGCGCGCAATTAATAAATTCGCCACGTTCCCGCAGGCAATGAGCAGAACCAGCGCCAGCGCGATCACAAGAGCCAGAAACACGGGGCGGACCGGCCCAGTGATCGTGTCGTGATAATTGGTGATCCGGAAAGCAATGTCTTTTCCTTTCTCCGGATCGATTTGTTGAATATGTTTTGCGATGGCATTCAACTCTGCCTGCGCTTGCTGCATGATAACGCCGGATTTCAAGCTGGCGACGATTAGAAAGAAATGGCTGCCTCGGTCCTTCTGCATCTCTGTGGTTGGCTGAATCGGCAACCACAGTCCCTTATGCAGATCATCGCCCATAGCTTCAGGAAAACGGAAACGCGAGGGCATTACACCTACAACCGCCCTTGGTTTCCCATTGACGCGGATTGTCTTACCCGCGATTTCTGGGTCTGCATTAAAGGCGTCTCGCCATAGTCCTTCAGAAAGAAGGACAACCGGTGGTCCGCCGGGTTTACCTTCATCTTCAGTAAACGTCCTGCCTAAGAGCGGGGAGACTCCAAGCAACTTAAAAGCATTCGGGGTTATGCCAGGCGTGACCACACTCTGAGACCCGTCTTTGTCCTGCACGACCCCCACGTCAAAAGAAAAAAGCGCGACATTCTCAAGTTTTTGCGCTTTATTGCGCACATCTTCATAAGTAACCCAGGAAGTAGAGCCGAACCCTTCTTGATCGGCTGGGCTTATAAAAACCAAACGGCTTGCATTGGCATAAGGCAAAGGTCGCAGCAGCACACTCTCTACAACCGTAAACATTGCTGTATTAGCGCCGATGCCGAGCCCCAGAGTCACTATTGCCAAAGCGGCAAATCCGGGTGACTTGCGCAGTTGGCGGAGAGCATAGCGAAGATCCTGAAGAAAAGCAGTCATAAGACCATCACAAAGTCAGCTTTAGCGTATTTAGACATTATTACACCTACTAATTGTGTTAGTAGCAGTAGCTCCATGGGGGAGCGTTGTAAGCAATTTCATCCCTTTGTCTGCCTTCCCGGAAAAACTATGTAAAAAAATCGTAACCTCTTCAGAGAGAAGCCGCATACCCGGCCAGCATCTCAGGCAACCTGCAATCAGCAGCAGCTATCACAGCTTAAGATTTTCTGGTCGTCCATCCCTGCTCTTGGAGGACTGGGAGTTGGAGTGTGTTTATGAAGTCGCGGATAGTCCCATTCCTTGAGATTTTCGCTCTCTCAGCAATTCTTTTTGCCCTGGCGGGCTGTGCCGGCCTTGGCGGTTCGAGTTCTGGCCCCACACCAACACCCACGCCTGTACCTGCAAGCATGAATTCATTGAATCACTTCATTCTCTTCATGCAGGAGAACCGTTCCTTTGATCACTATTTCGGCCAACTGAATGCGTATCGGGCAAAGCAAACGCCGCCGCTCCCCCAGGACGTTGATACCTGGACCTCCGGCACAGACAAGACTCCAACAAACGTTTCAGCGCCCAGCTTTGACCCTAATAATTTCCCGCAGCCCGGACCGCCGATTAAGGCTTTCCACATGCAGAGCGCATGTTCAGAAAACCTGACTCCATCCTGGAATGAAACTCATCGTATTTGGAACCTGTTTCACACCAACTCAGGCGTCTTCACTATGGATGGGTTCGCCTACATCGAAGGAAAATTTGCCCATGACTCATTCGTGAACGGCCAGCCGAACTTCACGGATTTCACCGGCAAGCGCGCCATGGGCTTTTACGACGATTCCGATCTGCCTTTTTACTATTTCATGGCGTCGAATTTCGCCACGTCTGATCGCTGGTTTTCTCCGGCTCCCACGCGCACGCATCCCAACCGCTTTTATTGGATGGCCGCGACCTCACAGGGGTTTGTGGTGCCGCCAACCCAGCAGATCACGGCAAAAACGATCTTTGAGTTGATGGATGAGAACCACATCAGTTGGAAAATCTACACCGTGGATGGGCACACCTATTTTTCTTATTTCACTTATTTCAACGCTCATCACGCAAACGTGGTGCCATTGAGCCAATACTTTACCGATGTTCAAAATGGGACCCTGCCTCAGGTTGCGTATATAGAAACAGGAATCGAAGTCAACCAGGCCAGCAGCAGCGGCGTGGACGAGCATCCGAAGAGCAATATCCAACTTGGCGCACAATTTGCCGCCAAACTGGTCAATGCGCTGATGAGCAGCCAATCGTGGAAAGACAGCGTGATGATCGAAACATTTGATGAAGGCGGTGGATTGTATGATCACGTTCCGCCCATCCCTGTCCCCAGCCCTGATGGCATAGCGCCAATTATGCCGCCCACAAACCAGCCGGGCGATTTCACCCTGACCGGCTTCCGTGTTCCTTTAATCGTGATCTCGCCATTTTCCAAGAAAAACTTTGTCTCTCACACGCCAATGGACTATACGGCCGTGCTCAAAATGATTGAAACGCGCTTCAATATGCCTAACCTCACACAGCGCGACGCTTCCATGCCGGACATGAGCGAGTTTTTCGATTTCACTACCAGCACAGGGCCGTGGGCAACACCGCCTTCTCCGCCTACACAGCCGACAAGTATGCCGTGTACATTTGGCGTCCCGATTGGATAATGTAATTTTTTTGCGAAATCGCGCTTTACGATGTTTCTGTGCTGGTTGGCGAAGTCTGCACAGCGCTGTCAGACGAGCAATTCCATTGCGTACGGGCTATTCATTGATTGGGCTCTCCGTCTATAGTTAGGGACGTGCAATTCTGGATTCGTGTGTAACCATGAGAAAAGACTCGCCACAGCTCAATCTTGACCAAGGAAACATAAGCATCCTCTGCTAATGATGGAAAACCGCAGCTTGCGCGCCATTGCCTTCATCGCTCTTTTTGTTCTGTCCAGTGCTCCATGGGCTTTTGGCAAGAACCGGCAAAAACCGGCTGGCCATGTGCGCGAATATTACATTGCCGCGGAAGTGGTGGATTGGAATTACGCTCCCAGCGGATTGGAATTGATGCACGGAGAGGACGTTCCGTATCCGTGGGGTCTCCATCCGCACTGGAAAAAGACCAGATATATCGAATACACAGACAACACTTTTTCCCACCGCAAGCCGCAGCCTGAATGGTTAGGAATCCTCGGGCCCATCATCCGAGCTGAAGTGGGAGATACGGTGATAGTGCATTTTCGCAATCTGGCCACCGGCTATCACAGCATCCATGTGCACGGCCTACGATATGACAAGCAGAATGAAGGGGCCGTTTACTCCAGCAATTTGCCGGGAGCTGCGGTGCCGCCCGGCGGCAACTTCACTTATCGATGGCTGGCTGATGCCGGCAGTGCTCCGCCGCCTGGAGAAAGCTCGCGGCTGTGGCTTTATCACGGTCACGTCAACGAACCGGCAGAGACAAACAGCGGCCTGATTGGGCCAATCATCGTAACCGCCCGAGGGCGCGCCAAGCCTGATGGAAGCCCGGTGGATGTTGATCGGGAGTTCATCACCCTCTTCATGGTTTTCGATCAGTTGAAGGAGTCTGAAGAGACGCGCAATCCCAATGATGAAGAGGGACTTTACCACTCCATCAACGGATATATCTTTTCCAATCTGCCTGGCTTGGTGATGAAGCAGGGCGAGCGCGTTCGCTGGTATCTGGCTGCCATGGGGAATGAGCGGGACGTTCATTCCGCGCATTGGCACGGCAAGACCGTCACGTTGCATGGCCGGTCTGAAGATGTGATTCCGCTGTTGCCGGGAGAAACAGAGACCGTTGACATGCTTGCTGATAATCCAGGCACGTGGATGTTTCAGTGCCATGTGGCTGACCATCTTGAGGCCGGCATGATGGCGATGTATAGAATCCAGCCTGCACATCCGCGGAGCTGCCCCGTAGAATTTGGCGATGCAAATTTCTGGTTGGGCAAGCCTAGCTTTGAGATGGAGCTTAAGAACCTCACTGCGAAGCCAATCCAGCAAATTGCACTGGAGAGCGAAGTTGTTGTCGGCTTGAATCATTTAACCAGTGCGCCAGGCGGCTGGAAAATCACTCTGCCTGTTAATCCAAATCAAGCCACGCTCATCACCATGCCAAATCAAATGGCGCACTATGAAAGCATTTTGGGCTGGGTTGAGTTTCCGCAGTCTGTGACATTTGCAGATGGAAGCCAATGGTCGCCCCAGGAGCGCGGCGAATGTATGAAGATCTTCTGGCGCGATAAAAATCATCAAGACATGCAGATTCTGCCGCCTGCAGAGATGCCATAACAGAAATTCGCTGTAACCACGGTGCGCAACAGTCTGCTGAATTTTTATTAGAAAAATTTGTCGTTGTCATCCCGGCGCGCTGTTTGACCGCAGCCACTCCAACACCTCATAATAAAGAGTTTGCTTAGAGAGTTTATCGGAGCATAGAGCAGTTCATGGCAAGTGTTACCGCGCCAGTCGCTCGCGGAGTACCTCCAATTCGTGCAGGTCAAGGCCACTCTTTCCTGTGGCGACGACTGCATTCTTTGAGCGGGATTGTTCCCGTGGGCGCTTTCCTGATTGAGCACTTCATCTCCAACGCATTTGCCACCAATGGCTGGAAAGCGTATGCCGATCAGGTAAAATTCCTGACTGGCCTGCCATTTGTTCTGACGCTGGAAATCGTCGGAATCTACATTCCGCTTCTCTATCACTCGCTGTACGGCTTTTATATATGGTTTCGCGGTGAGTCGAATGTGAGCGATTATCCGTGGGCGGGAAATTTCATGTATGCCGCCCAACGTTGGACTGGAGCGATCACCTTTGCTTACATTGTGTGGCACACCTATACCATGCGGTTCACGGGCATTCACCTGCTGACAAATTCGCAGGCGGCATTTCACAAAGTGCAGGTTGAATTGCATCATCCGTGGGCCCTGGCCTTCTACGTTGTTGGAATCATAGCCGCATCGTGGCATTTCGGTTATGGTTTGTTCTTGTTTTGTGCCAAGTGGGGCATCGCCGTAAGCGAAAAATCGCGGAAGTGGGTAGCGAGGGCCGGCATTGCGATCGCACTGGTGTTCATTGCGGTCGGACTGCTGACGGTCAGGGCTTTTTTCCGTCCTGATCCGGCTTACAATCCTCCGCCGTGTACGTGGGAGCAGCCGTCCGAGACTCCGTGCGGCAAGTAGTTATTTTATGGCAACTAGCAATCCTAAAATCATCGTCGTAGGTGGCGGGCTCGCCGGGCTGGCAGCGACCATCAAGATCGCTGAAGCCGGCGGGCACGTGGATTTGTTTTCCATTGTTCCAGTCAAACGCTCCCATTCCGTCTGCGCGCAGGGCGGCATCAATGCAGCCAAGAACCTGAAGGGCGAAGGCGATACCACCTGGCAGCATTTTGATGATACCGTTTACGGCGGCGATTTCCTGGCCAATCAGCCGCCTGTAAAAGCCATGTGCGAGGCTGCGCCGGGAATTATCGATCTGCTTGACCGCATGGGCGTGACTTTCAATCGCACGCCGGAAGGCCTGCTGGATTTCCGCCGCTTCGGCGGCACGCTCTACCATCGCACAGCTTTTGCGGGCGCAACTACCGGCCAACAACTGCTCTACGCGCTGGATGAGCAGGTACGCCGTTACGAATCTGAAGGCAAAGTCACCAAGCATGAATCATGGGAATTTCTGAGCGCGGTGCTCGATGGAAACCGCGTCTGCCGTGGCATCTGCGCCATGGACCTGCACACGATGGAGGTCCACACTTTCCCGGCGGACGCGGTCATTATGGCGACCGGCGGCATCGGCGCAATCTTTGGCAAGTCCACCAATTCAGTGGTCTGCACCGGATCGGCACAGTCAGCGCTTTACCAGCAAGGATGCTTGTACGCCAATGGCGAATTCATCCAGGTGCATCCGACGTCGATTCCGGGTGAGGACAAGCTGCGGCTAATGTCAGAGTCGGCGCGCGGAGAAGGTGGCCGCGTCTGGGTGCCTAAGCAAAAAGGCGACAAGCGCGACTGGAAGAGCATTCCCGAATCCGAGCGCTGGTACTTTTTGGAAGAGTGGTATCCCAAGTACGGCAATCTTGTTACCCGCGATGTAGCGACACGCGCTATCCACAAAGTTGTTTACGAATACGATCTCGGCATTGATGGTAAGCCGGTGGTCTATCTCGATCTGACGCACATTGACCGCGAAACGCTGAACCGCAAGCTGGAAGGCATTCTGGAGATCTACCAGAAATTTGTGGGCGACGATCCGCGCGACGTGCCCATGAAGATCTTTCCTGGCATGCATTACACCATGGGCGGTCTTTGGGTGGATTACAACCAGGCCACCAGCATCAAGGGCATCTTCGCTTGCGGCGAGTGCGACTTCAGCATTCACGGCGCCAACCGGCTGGGAGCAAACTCGCTTGTATCGTGCATTCACGGCGGCTTCGTGGCTGGCCCGCAAGCCGTACTCTATGCGAAGAACAGCAAATCGACTGACGGCGTAAGCAGCCAAGTATTTGATTCTGAGAAAAAACGGCAAGAAGAATTCAACGCTCGCCTGATGACCTCCAGCGGAACGGAAAACCCGTTCCGGCTCTGGCGCGAGCTGGGCGAGTTGATGACCCGAAACTGCACTGTGATCCGTTACAACAAGAACCTGCAGCAGACCGATGCCAAGCTGGTGGAATTGCTTGAGCGATTCAACCACATCAACCTCAGCGACAAGAGCCAGTGGGCCAATACGTCATTCGCCTTCACCCGGCAGCTTTACAACATGCTGCAGCTCTCGCGCGTGATCGCCCAGGGTGCGGCGCTGCGGAATGAATCGCGCGGAGCGCACTACAAACCGGAGTTCCCTGAGCGGGATGACAAGAATTTCTTGAAAACCACCAAAGCTTATTTCGCCCCGGACGCCGACGAGCCAAGGTTTGAATTTGAGCCGGTGGATATTTCACTGCTGCCGCCGCGGCCGCGAAGGTATGACATGGCAAAATAATTTTTACATCCCGAGCGCAGCGAGGGAGCTATAGCCGGAAATGGTCTTAAAGAAGACACGTAGAATTAAAAATTTACCAGCGAGTAGTTATCCTCGCTTAGTCTGAACTTAGAAAATGGAGCTACAAGGCGTATCGCCGAAGTTTTACCGCAACGTCGCCACGATATTTCTCGTGATTGGCGTGATTTTGTTGTGGGCGGGCATCAAGCAGCATGACTGGCTGTACTGGGCATTCGCCGGCATCACGCTGCTGAATGCACTCATGTCAATGCTCAAATTCCGCCAGGTCAGGGAGACCAAAAGCTGATGGCCAAGACCGTCCTACTCAAGATCAAGCGCCAGGAAAATCCCCAGGCCAAACCGCGCTGGGAAGAGTTTGAGCTTGGCTGGAAGCCGGGGATGAACGTAATCTCCGCCATGATGGAGATTGCCGCCAATCCCGTCACGCGCGACGGCAAACCCACCACTCCTATCGCCTACGATTCCAACTGTCTTGAAGAAGTTTGCGGCTCATGCGCCATGCTCATCAATGGCCGCGCCCGCATGGCTTGTTCCGCCCTGGTAGATAAGATTGACCAACCCATCTCAGTTGAGCCGCTCAGCAAATTCCCTGTTGTGCGTGATCTGGCCGTTGACCGCAGCGTGCTTTTTGAAAACTTGAAGCGCGTCAAAGCATGGGTGCCCGTGGATGGCACATACGATCTCGGCGCTGGTCCGCGCATTTACCCGACTGAGCAGGAAGAGGCTTATCCCATCTCTCGCTGCATCTCCTGCTGTTGCTGTATGGAAGCTTGCCCACAGTTCAATGAGAGCACTGGTTTCGTTGGCGCAGCTACGATCGCACAGGTGAGACTTTTTAACCAGCATCCCACAGGCAAAGCGCTTAAGCATGAACGCCTGCAGGCATTAATGGGCGATGGCGGCATTCAGGAATGCGGTTTCGCACAGAACTGCGTTGAGGTCTGCCCCAAAGAGATCCCTCTCACCAAAGCCATTGCAGATACTGGCCGTGAGGTGATGAAGCAGGCGATCAAAGACTTTTTCCGCAGCTAGTTCTTACGCGCTTCGATTACCTTTTTCAGGTCTTGTCCAACACCCTGAGAGCGTTCTTCCACGATCTGAACGAATTCTTTATTCACCAGCGCAAAGAAGCCCTTCAGCGGCGGCGCACCTACTTCTTTGGCATATTGCAGCAGTTCCGGCCGAGTCACACCGTGATAGGTAACGCTCATGGAAATCTCAACATTGTTTAGCATCTGGGCTTTCAGATCTTTGCGATGGGCCTGAAATTGGCTAATCACGTCTGGCGGCGCCCCGGCTCCGGTCATCATGCCGCGCGTCACTGCCATAGCTACATCGGTCACAAAATCGCTGTTGCCTGCGCTGTCATCAAGAACATCCAGTGCGTCCATACGATCGTCAGTGGGCGGAACGGTCCTTGCTATGTTGATGTATTTCTTCAGCTTCGCCTGCCCTTCAGGCGTGTTGCTTGCGGCTTCCATGGCCAGCATTCTGGCCACCAGCGGCGTTTGCAGCTTTGTGACAGTCTGCGCCATCTGTTCAGCATTGCAGCGGGCAGCCACGCGGTTCTGGATGTCCTGCAATAGGGACTTTGGCTCAAATCGCTTCATCACAATTGGCTTCATCATAGCGATGAACTCTTCTCCGGATTCGCTTCCCCGGAATTGCTGCATAAAATCGTCTGAGGTGAAGAGCGAAGTAATGCTACCAACTGACTGGTTGAACCCGCTCAACTCCAGGGCCTGATGAGTCAGCGCAGCGCAATCAGCGGTCTGTGCGGGTAAATACGCACATGCCAGCAAGAGCAACAGTACGACCAGGCATCGTTTCATCGTAGAAACCTTTATGAGGGTTGAATTGTGAGTCTTAGTGTATGTCTGGACTGCGGCTCCAACAACGTAACCTTGGTTATGGGCCTTTCTGGCGCTCAGGTCCGGTCATCGGAACCAACTCAAATGTGTGACAAAGAACCAGCGCGTAAGATGGAAAAACAACGGCGCGGAAAAGCAGATGGAATCCATGCGATCCAGAATTCCGCCGTGGCCCTCAATCGTGCTTCCAAAATCTTTCACTCCGCGATCACGCTTGATGGCAGACATGGTTAGCCCTCCGGCAAATCCCATGAGCGCAAGCGCCAGTGACATGCCCAGGGCGACCAGCGGCGGGAATGGCGTCATCCACCATAACGCTGTGCCCAGAGCAACCGCAGTGGCAACTCCGCCAATGAAGCCTTCCCAGGTCTTATTGGGTGAAATGGCAGGCGCAATCTTTCTTTTTCCCAACATCTTCCCCCAGATGTACTGAAACACATCGCTAAGCTGCACCACGATCACCAGAAACAGCAGCAGCTTGGCATCCTGTCGCTGGTATCCGTAAATGTTGAGCGTAAGCAGCGCCGGCGCATAGCTGATGCAGTACACGCAGACCATTAGCCCCCATTGGATTCGCGCTGCGCGATCCAGAAATCCTGTGGTCTCCCCCGCCAGCGCCAGACGAATGGGGACAAAAAGAAAGGCATATACAGGAATCAAAATGATGGCAAGACCATACCAACCTTCATACCAGAACCAGTATTGCAGCGGCGTAAAGACAAAGAACGACCAGAAGAGCGTGCGATGGTCGGCGCGGGTGGTGCTGATGAGGCTTACATATTCGCGCAGCGCCAGCAGAGAGACAAATGCAAACAGCAGCATGGAGCCGGCCGGCCCGATCATGAAGGAGATGGCGAATATCCCAATCATGATCCACCAGGCGCGAATACGGGCGTTGAGATTGTCGATGGTGACTCGTTTGTCTTCTGACTGCACGCGCCGCGAGAGAATAAAGCCAATAAAGCTGGCCACAACCAGCCCGCCAATCACAACGTTCAGGACCAGAAACATCTGATGATCGAGTTTGAAGCTCATGCATCCCTCAGCGCGCAAACGGCCTCATGCGCCTTGGCAAGAAATGAATCCTTGGTTTCATTGGCATCCGGGCGCAGCGGCGCGCCAAACGTTACGCGGCTGATCACCGGCACCGGCAGAAATTCACCCTTAGGAAGAATCCGGTTTAGATTGGAGAGATAGACCGGAACAAACTGCACATCTGGCCGCTTTGACCACAAATAGTAAATCCCGCTCTTGAATGGCCCAACCTCTACCCCGTTGCCGCGCGTGCCTTCAGGAAAAACGATGAGCGAATTCTTCTCCCCCATGGCTTCCAGCAACATATCGAGCGTATGGCGAGCAGCGGCCATGCGATCGCCTTCCGCAATCTTGCTGCCGCGCTCCACCAGCACGGCATGAAATGCATTTACAGCAATACGTTTGCGTATGCCGGAATTCCAGTAGTCTTTGGCTGCGACCGGGCGCGTCTTCTCTCTAAGACGCCGCGGCAGCACTGACCAGAGGACAACAAAATCAAGATGGCTGGTGTGATTAGCAAAATAGACTCGCTGGCGCGATGAAGGCCGGCAATTCACCCAACGGACCGAAGGCCCAGCCAGCGTGCGCGCACAAGCCGCAATAATGCTTGCTGAAACGGCGCTCAACGGGACTCAAGCTCCCGCGCAATGCGCGCTGTTCGTCGCCAGATGGTAATGAGGCAGCCAAGGTTGATGACCATGAGCACTACCCAAAGCATGGAGCCGGCGGTGAAAAATCTGGTCTCGAAGATCGAGAGCAGGCAGCCAAGCGTAAGGGTGAACATGCGGTGCTGCTTGGCCATGGGGCCGATAAAGCTTTGCTCCAGGCCGGACGCTCCGCCCAGCATTCGGACGTAAGCAGTAAAAATCGCCAGCGTCGCCGCGATAAAACCTAATTCGACCCCAAATAAATGCTGCCGCGCGCCATAACCTGCGCCAATAAAGATGAGGGCGTCGGCAATGCGATCGGGAAGGTCATTGAATATCTCGCCCGATTTGGTTTGGCGTCCACCTTCAATGGCCACCATTCCATCCAGCATGTTGCACAAGAGACGCCCTTGAATACCTGCCATAGCCAGCACCAGCACCAACGCGCGTTCACCGCCGCTGACCTGTGCGGAAAAGTAGAGAGCAACAGCACCACCCAAAGCAAAGAAAATGCTGGCCAGCGAAATTGTGTTCGGCGAAACCCGCAACTTGACCAGCAATTGCGCAAGCGTCTTGGCCCAGGCTGCCTGCCGGGTCTTCAAGGGCCTTCTGGCTATTCCTGTTTCCATAAAATGAGGCTTCGGGAATACCTCTTGTTATAACATTCAGGTGCAATGGACAAGCGATTTCTGTTCTACGGTGATAACGGTGGGACGAGAGGAGAGCCAGCATGAGCCAGAACAGTTCATGGCTTTGGAAATCGCTCCTGATCAGCGTTGCCGTTGCGCTGATAACATGCGCTGGCTTCTACCTGTTTTTCAGGATCCATCAGGAATTGAATATCCAACCCGTCCGTGCCTGGCAATTAGGGGTGGGCGCGTTTCTTATAAGCGCAGCCGTCACCATTATCTATTTCCGTATGCGGGCTGAACGCTGAATGGAACTTGCGCCTGTTAGGGGAGCCGCGCCTGTCGATGAACCAGCTTCTCCAACTTTTGTCCATCGCCCGTGGGTTTTGTGGGCCGGAGTGGCGTGGGGATTTGCCGAAGCTACGCTGTTCTTCATTGTTCCGGATGTCCTGCTCACGCTGGTTGCGCTGTACTCGTTGCGACGATCGATAAAACTGGTGGCGTTCATACTTTTGGGCGCTCTGATGGGTGGGACCGTGATGTTTTATCAGGGAGCAAAAGATCCGGCACGCGCCCAGGCCATGGTCTTGCATGTGCCGTTTGTTTCAACAGCCATGTTCACTAAAACGCACTCGGGATTTGAACGCGATGGCATCTGGACCCTGTCAAAGTCGCCGGGAAACGGCATTCCGTACAAAGTTTATTGTGTTCAGGCAAGCCGATACGCAGGATGGCCGGCCTTTATTGCCATGAGCGCACTGGCCAGACTGGAGCGATTTGCGCCGTTCTGGCTGGTAGCAGCAGTGTTTGGATTTGCCTTTCGCAAACGGATCAAGTGGCGACCATGGTTTCCAGCCGCCACGCACGCCTGCTTATGGATTTTGGGTTATGCCTTGTACTGGAGCAAGATTGGCTAGCTAGCGATGATGACTCATCTGCCGAAAGTAATGTCGCTCAGTTGCTTTTGGACGGCGAGTACAGTGGGTCCGCCGGGCAAAGGTTCTGCTGGCGAATCTGGTCCAGGTGCTTTTTTGCGTTTACCATAGGGCCCCGGTCGGCCTGGGACACTTTTGTAAAAAGATCCTGGGCTTTGCAAGGATCCTTGGATGTACCCCTTCCATCAAGGTACATCACCCCCAGCCGAAACCAGATAGACGCGGTATTGTTACCGGACAGTTGTTGATAAGCAGAAAAGGCCGCCGCTTCGTCGCGGTTAACATCTAGACCCAGTTCCGTAGCTTGTGCCATTAGGATTTTTGCATACCAGTTACCGGCATCGACGGAACGCTGTAGCCATTCGCGGGCCCTTGCCAGATCTACGGGAACTCCCATGCCATGCTCAAAAACATACGACATGGTTAGGGCAACGCGCCCGAAATTCACCTTGCTTTTTTCCTGCTTTGCTTCCCGGTTCGAATAAATCAAACCAGTGGGGTAATCCGGCGGAACACCGGGCGCCCCGAACAGGTAAACTTCGGCCAGCATCTCGTGCGTATCGAGGAGCGGCCACTCGCCAGCTTTTCACTTCCGTCAGTTCCAGTAGCCACGCCTTGGCCTCTGCTGGAGAGGGTGTAACGTCACTTTTGCCATGACAGAGATCCTGTGTCCAAAGCCTGACAAGGTTGTACCGCGCAATGAGGACTTGCATATTAAGGTGTTTCTGGCGGGCAGTGGCGATTTGCCGGCTGCCCAAATTTTCGCATTTGGCCAACTCATACTCCGGGGTGTATGGTTGGACTTGATCACCGTGGCCGAATCCGGACAAATCCAGGCGCCCGAAAACTTCGTTGTGCACGTGCCGCAACACGAAGCGTTCAGTTGTATCGTCTATGACGGCGGCCACCTCCGCCCGCAGCGGAGAGGCGGCCAAAACCATAAGCAGAGCAAACAGGGGTCTCAGCAACGTGGCGCTCCGAACACCGCTCAACACCCAGAATAAAACAGCCAATATCCCATAGAAAAGTGATCTAAACTGCGCAATCGTTACAAAAACAATCTCTTTGTCGAATTATCTTTTTAGCACCCGTCTCAAGATGAAACATCCCAAAACAATTAGAAATACTAAAACCGGACCCTGACGATCTTGAATACACTAAAATTAGTAACTGACAAAAAATGTCAGAGATCCGCTAACGTATTGATTACCAAAGTCGCAGCTTCAGACAGCCCTGCGGTTTTGCAGAAAATGTGAAATTCAGGTAAAACTCTGGGTTCAAACTCGGCAGCTCTGGTTTAAGATTTGTCATCTAATGCCGATGTTGTGGAATGTCGGCATTTTGTTTTTGGGGATATAGAAACCCGATGGGCGCTAAAAGAGTCTTAATCACTTCGTCGATATTCGTGTTGGCAGCCGCCACGGCTTTGCCTGCTTTTGCAGCAAGCCGCTATACCCGCCATCATCGCGGACATGTGCGCCGCGTGGCCTGGAACCCGGTTCTAAAGGGCTCTTCAGACTCCATGCTGCGCCAGAACGAAGAAATCGACCGCCTGCAATTGCCCCGCATTGCGGACAATGAGCAATTGCTGGAGTTGGAACGCACCCAGGAACTGGTACCGATCCAAGAAAGCCCCGCACTCCGCGTCAGCCCCGGTATCCAGACGGACAAGCGTTACTGCCGTCCCTGGTGCAATCAGTTTCTGCAAGATATGAGCGTGGCTTATTTCAATCAATTCCACGTTCCATTGCAAGTGAACTCTGCTGTGCGCACCATGGAGCAACAGCAAAAGCTGCGCACCCACAATCGCAACGCAGCGCCGGAAATTGGCGAACATGCTTCATCACACCTGGCCGGCATCACGGTTGATCTGGCCAAGCGCGGATTAACGCGCGCCCAGCACCAGTGGATTGAAGCGTACCTGAAAAACCTGCGCGATCAGGGGCTGGTTGAAGCGGCGGAAGAGCGTCGCCAGGCTTGCTTCCATGTAATGGTTTCTGACCGGTACACGGAGTGGCGTGAGGCGAATGTTCTGGCTGATAAAATTGCCAGAGAATGAAGCATCGCAACCCGCTCATATTCCTTTTACTCTCGTCAACTTTAGCCCTAGCGCAAGCTCATACACATAAAAAATCCAGCAAGGGCGTAGCTCCGTCCCATCCTAAAGTTGATACCGCTACGGCCATCCATCAGTCCGCGCTGATCATTGATACCCATGCGGACACGCCACAGCGCTTTCTGGACGAGAATTTTGACCTGGGCGAGAACACTCTCGTTACTGATGGCCACATTGACCTGGGCAAAATTAAACAGGGAAACCTGGGAGCGGAATTCTTTTCCATTTGGGTTGAGCCTGAATTTAAAGGCCACTACGCCAAACGGGCCATGGACCTGATAGACAGTGTTTATCAGCAAGCGGAACGACACCCGGACAAGATGACCATGGCGTTCACTGCAGACGATATTGTGCGTGCGCATGAGCAGCACAAATTCGCCGCCCTTATGGGGATTGAAGGCGGCCACGCCATTGAAAATGACATGCGCCTGCTGCGCGATTTCTATCGCGTTGGCGTGCGCTACATGACCCTCACCTGGTCAAATACGAATGAATGGGCCGACTCCTCCGGCGACATCCAAGATCCCAACGTGAGGCACCACAATGGCATGACTGATTTTGGCAAAGACGTAGTGCGGGAAATGAACCGGCTGGGCATGATTGTTGACATCTCACACGTCTCTGACGCCACGTTTTACCAGGCATTGCTGGTAAGCCAGGCGCCGGTCATTGCTTCTCACTCTTCTTCACGCGAGCTTACCAATCATCCACGCAACATGACCGATGACATGCTGCGCGCTGTGGCCCACAATGGCGGCGTGGTAATGGTGAATTTCTACTCGGCTTTCATCGATGAGAATTACCTCAAGGCGTCCTCTGATCTGGCAAAGGTCAAGCAGCGCGAAGATGCGGTGGAAGCTTACAAGAAAGCCCACGCTCATCCTGACGGAAGCCCGGTAACTTACAATGAAACAGCTCCCATAGCAAAGAAGTGGGCGGCGCAATTCCCTCGCCCGCCGCTGAAGTCGTTGATTGATCATATTGACCACGTGGCCAAAGTGGCAGGCATCGATCATGTGGGGCTTGGTTCTGATTTTGACGGCGTCACTTCGCTGCCAGAGGGGATCGACTCAGTAGCCGACCTGCCGAAGATTACCCAGGCATTAGTGCAGCGAGGCTATACACGCGAGCAGATCGATAAAATCCTGGGCGGCAATTTTCTGCGTGTAATGCGAGAAGTGGAAGCCACTGCCAAACGGCTCCAGGAGGAGCGAAAGGCCGCGGACGCACTCAGCCTGGAAGACGTTGAGTTGATGATAGCCAACCGGGTCAGTGTGTCTCAACTGCTCAATCGAATCAACGAACACGGCGTGGATTTTGATTTAACGGCAGACCGGCGTGCCCGGCTGAAATCAGAGAAGGCGGATGATGCAGTGCTGGAGACAATTGTGAAGGCCAGAAGGCGATAAAAGAGCTATACGAGGTCGCGTGTTTCATCCAGAAATGCAAGCAACTGCGCCCGTTTGACTGAAGGAAAGCCTTCTAAAAAAGATTCAATCGATTCTCCCGCTTTGATGTATTCGATGAAGGTTTGAACAGGCACACGAGTTCCTGCAAACACTGGCGTGCCGCCCAGGATTTCAGGAGAAGCGGTAATCGTGCGTGTAGCCATGGCCCTATCGTATGAAAAAAACAGGCCGGTTACAACCTGCATGGTCGTAACCGGCTTCCGTTGGCTACTGCTGTACTTCCCTTTGCGTTACTGCTTAGCCCCAGCTTTCCTTATATAAATATTGCCATTGAAATTCTTGAACTGAATTTCCTGGCCGCCGCCGTTGATCGTGCCTTTCACGTTTTTATCGATCTTAACGCGGTATTTTCCGCCTTTGCCGCGATTATCTTCCACCGTCTGTTGCGGCGCGCTGGAAGTCAGGTTAATGTCAAAGTCGCTGTAAACCTCGCCATTATCTGTGCGCATGCTCACAGTGGCTTTTAGGTCCGCGGGGAATGTCACGTCGATATCGCCATTCAAAGAGCTGAAAGCCATCGGCTTTGCAGGATCAATACGGTTGAAGGTCGCTACCACATGGCCATTCAACGCATGTGCCACCACGCTGCCGCTGATATTTTTTAGATCGACCTCACCATTCACGTCGTTCACATCCAGCTCGCCGTCAACACCGGTGACAAGAATATTGCCGTCATTCACCGTCTGCAGTGAGACTGAGGTATGCACCGGAACGGTAATGATGAGATCAACCGTGCGCTGGACTGAATCCGTGCTGACACGAACCTGGTTATTCTCGGCTTCAACGTTTAAGCCGGTGGAGGTCATTGGGATATGCTTCATCCCCTGTGATCTTTCCGACCTGCCTTCGCGATCTGAATCCTCACCATTACGCGACTTGGCTTCCACAGTGACCTCTTTTACATCGGCACCCTTGACCGTGATGCTGCCGTTGAGCAGATGAGCGCGCAGGGTCACAGGCCGCGTGGGATCGGTGATGGGTACGTTGACCCGGTTGCCAGACTGGCCAAGCAGCGGTTGGCCGATCAAGATAGCTGCCACAGTTGCGGCAAGCAGGAATCGATAAATCTTAAAGTTATGGTTCATTGTTTTACTCATGGCGTTCAAGAACGCGTATGTCTCCATTTAGATTTTCAGCTTTGATTTCCGGGCCACCGTTGCCAATGCGTCCGCCGGTATAACGATCGGAATGAAATACAAACCTGCCGCCACGCTGCTCTGCCTTGGCCGGCTGCGCCGGTAGTGAGGTCATGTCAAAATCGCTATAGACGTTGCCGTTCATGGTCTTAAAGCGAAAATCGGCAGACAAGCCGCGGACGAAATACAGATCGACATTTCCATTGATGGTGGCGAAGTCGGAGCTCTCGCGCGGATTTTCACGAAACATAACCTTCACGCCGCCGTTAACAGTCTTGGCCGTGCCGGAACCAGCCACGTTCTGCATCTCAATTCCGCCGTTCACGTTATGAACAGAGAAATTTCCCGTCACATCGTGAACAGTAACGTGGCCGGAGTTTACGGTCTTAAGCTTGACTTCAATATTGCGCGGCACCTGGAGTTGAAAATCCATCTTCACTCGATAGCCTTCATCTCCGTGCCAGCCGCTGCAGCTATCACGGCCGTTGTTGCAATTGCAGCGAAAAGGACCGTTCACGTAAAGCTTTAACAAATCCGGCTGGTCGGTTATGTCCAGCGTGACTTCCTTTTTCGCGGCATCCATCCGATCTTTTGACTCCGCATAAATCGTCTTGTTGACCACAAGCTGCACCTGGTCACTCTGGCTTCCGGTTACCTCAATGGAGCCAAAAATATTGTCCACATCAAGCACCTTGTTGGGCGCAGTCAGGTTGAACGATTTTCGGATGGTTTCGCTCTCCTGCAGACTCATGCTGGAATCATCGTCGTCACTGGCAGCATGAAGCACGGCGCTGGCTTGCGGCAAGAACAGCGTTGCCACAGCGCACGAGAGGATTGTTAGAAGAAATTTCTGTTTCATCATGGTTGATCTCCAGTCATTCTCTTCCCAAAGCCGTAAACTCACCAGTTGAGCAAGCTGCGGCTAATTCAAAGTCAATTGCTGTATTCCCCAGTCCACGCGCTTGCGCACCGTAGGATCGATTTTGGGATCCTGCTGAAACCTTTTTAGCTGCGGAACCGCGTTCTGGTCGTGCATGTCAACCAGCAAATCAATCAACGCTACCTGCACCAGTGGTGATTGCCTCTCCTGCAGTGCGTCCACCAGCTCGTGCCGAATCTCCGGTCTTCCAGCGTAGCGGCTTAGCGCGTCAAGCGATGCCAACCGCACATCCACGCTGTTATCAAAGCGCAAAGTATGGAGAAGAGCGTCCAGCACTTTAGGATCAGGCTGCTGCAGGCGAGTGCTCCAGCTCACGCCTTCCAGCCGCTGGCTGGGCGATTGCTGCTGCAACATGGAGAGCGCAACCATCTGCCGCATCCCAGCGATTTCAGAGTGCAGCTGTGCAATCTCACCGCTGTTAGTCTTTTCGGTTGGCTGCTCTGTGTGCCTGCCGATCAGAAATCCGCACACCAGGAACACGCAAGCCCAAACCACTCCTGCAACCGGCATCTGTTTCCAGTTGCCCAAGCCCCACAGCATTAGCGTTGCTTTGCTCTTTTCCGCTGTTAGGCTGCTTTTCTCCCAGCGCCCTTCCTGATAACTTTCAAGCATTGCTTTAAATCTTGATTGCAGCGCAGGGCTGGGCTGCTCTTCCGGCAACAACGCCAGCTTCTTCCATAAGGCTGCTTCTTCACCGCACATCGGGCAGGTTGGCAGATGCTTTTCCACTTCGCCCGCCAGTTCAGGGCTGAGCCTGCCTTGCAGATAATCAGGCAACAGTTCGCCAATGGTTTCACAGTTCATTGCACACTCCCAGGGTTGGGCCAGACCCCTTCTGATCCTTTACGGCCCATCAGCTTCCCGCCCTCAAGCTGATGAAAAACCTGCCGCAGCTCCTGCAAGGCGCGATGCACTCTGGTCTTCACCGTGTTCACCTCGCAGCCAAGTAGCTGAGCAATCTCTTCATATTTCAGGTTCTGAAAGCGGCTCAGGACTAGCACTTCCCTCTTGTCTTCTGAAATCCTCATCAGCGCGCTATGCAGCAGCACCGCTTCCTGGCTCTGCTGCGCCGTATCCACAGGCTCTATCGCTGGAGACATCTCAGGTTCCCAACTGGTCTCTGAACGGTGTTTGCGCAGATAGTCAAGCCGGGCATTGCGGGCAATCTGGTACATCCAGGCGCGAAAGGGCGTATCTACGCGATAGCTGTGGCGATATTTGAGGATGCGGAAGAAGACTTCTTGCACCAGATCTTCACTTACCCCGCGATCGCCGGTCAGCTTGCGATAAAAATTGAACAGAGGCACGTGGTAGCGCTCAAACAACACGCCCAGCATCTCGCCGACGCCGCTACGTACCTGCGCCATCAGCTCTTCATCGGACATCGAATTGGTCATCGGTCCTTGCAGGCGCTGTTTGTCCTTTCATGGATGATTACCTAGAGCCTTAGAAAAGGTTCCCGCAAAAATACCTGCCAGCTCTATCAACAGGAAGGCTTTACATCTTTGGGGTCTCCATTTCTAATAATCCATTACCCCTTCCTTAAGGAGATAAAGAATGGTGACCCGCTTTTATACCCAAAACTGCGCAAGAGCAGCGCAGTTCCGTGGTTCTGTTTTCGCCTTGATTCTACTGTGTTGGGGCCTTACCGCCATCGCTCAGACCACAGGCAAAAAAAGCTCGGCCCCGGCAGCCAAAAAGGCCCCCACTAAGACGGCTGCAGCGCCAGCCAAAGCCCCCACCGCCGTAATACACACCACTGCTGGCGATATGAAGTGTGAGCTGTTCCCGGACAAGGCTCCCAAAGCCGTGGCGAATTTCATTGGATTAGCTAAGGGTACAAAGGAATGGAAAGATCCCGCGGGCAAGCCAGTCCATGGCAAGCCGCTTTATGATGGCGTCATCTTCCATCGCACGATTCCGGATTTCATGGTCCAGGGTGGCGACCCAACGGGCACCGGCAGCGGAGACGTAGGCTTTGAATTTGCCGACGAGCTACACCCCGACCTATTGTTCGACCAGCCCGGACGCCTGGCGATGGCCAACCGCGGCCCCAATACAAACAGTTCACAGTTCTTTATCACTGAGAAGGACTTGCCCTTCCTGAATCCTTGTCTGAACCCTAACGGCTGCATGGGCCGTGCGCCAAACAGCGGCTACACTATTTTTGGACAGTGCGATCCCGACACTGTGGAGTTGGTCAAGAAGATCGCCCGTATGCCTTGCCAGGGCGGCGCACCCTGCACGGCGCAGAATAGCCGTCCGCTGAACCCGGTGAAGATTACGCATATTGAAATTTTGGGCGCGGGCAAGAGCACCAAGGCGAAGCCAGCAGCCAAGAAGTCCACTGCTCCCATTAAGCCAACTCCAAAATAATTTTGGAATGATTTCATTGAACAAGAAAAAAGATTGAAAGGAAGATTATGACTCGCCAGCCAGGGACTTATGCCGTACTTGATACAACGGAAGGCAAGATCATTTGCCGGTTATTTGAAAAAGAAGCGCCCATTACCACCAAAAACTTTATTGATCTGGCCGAAGGCAATCGCGCATGGAAAGACAACGTGAGCGGTAAGAGTGGCTCAGGGCCGCTGTATAGCGGGACCATCTTTCATCGCGTGATTCCCGATTTTATGATTCAGGGCGGCGACCCCAGCGGCACCGGCATGGGCGGCCCCGGATATAAATTCCAGGATGAAACCAAAGGCTCGCCGCACAAGTTTGATAAAACCGGCAAATTGGCTATGGCGAATGCCGGCCCTGGGACCAATGGGTCACAGTTCTTCATCACGGTGGCGGCAACGCCATGGCTCACAGGCAACCATACCATCTTTGGTGAAGTGGTGGAAGGCCAGGATGTGGTGGATAAAATTTCCAAGGTGCAGCGTGGGCGGCAGGACCGGCCGGTGAAAGATGTGGTGATCAACGCGATCACGATTGAGCGCTCCGCTTAGACCTCTAAGAAGACGACGGCATGGACCCGATGAAGCTCATCATTTTCGGCATAGCCTTCTTGTTGCTGCTTTTGCTGGGGCGGAAGCTATCCGGGTCTGGCGATGCGCATGAATTAACGATGCCACCCCAGACCCCCATGCCATCCGGAAGTCCGCCACCGACAATCCTTCCCTATTCGCCACCGACAATCCTTCCCTATAAGGATAAGGAGGAGGACGAGCCAAATCTAGATGCGCCTCGCGTTGTGGGCGCAGACCTTGCCTTTCCTTTCACGCTGCCGGAGATCAAATGCGACGCGGATGGCCGCTACAATCGTCCGGAATTTCTGAACTACTATTTTGAAAATATCGATCTCAAGACCGGGCCGGCCGATCCGGCAAGCTTTTGTGATGATTTTCACATGATTACGCGGGACGTTGAAAGCGATCACGAAAGCGAGTACCGATATTTGATAGCAACGCCCACTGGCTTGCAGAGCGTGATGACTTCAGAGCATCGCTCCGCGTTTTACATTGAAGGACAGACAATCATTGTGCCGCGCTGGGACCTGACCCTGATTCTGGATACAGTAGTGAAGCAGATCATGAAAGACTATGCAGAGCCAGGTGATGAGAACGCCCTGGCGGCTGCCGAATGAGGATTAGATAGCAGAGCAAAAAGCCGGCGCACTTAGTCGCCGGCTCCGGGAAGCATCCAAGAAAATTAAACGCCGATTACCTTTACCAGCTCAGTCACAGCATCTGCACTCTTCTGCAGCGCTGCCTGCTCTTCTGGCGTCAGCTTGATTTCAATGATCTGCTCCAGGCCATTTGCGCCCAGCTTGCAAGGTACGCCCACAAACAGGCCATTAATGCCGTACTCGCCTTGCAGATAAACTGCACAAGGCAGGATCTTTTTCTTGTCTTTCAGGATGGCTTCCACCATCTCTGTGGCGGCAGCAGAGGGTGCATAGTAAGCGCTGCCGGTCTTTAGATACTTCACGATCTCCGCTCCACCGTTGCGCGTGCGCTGAACAATGGCTTCAAGCCGGTCCTGAGGAATCAACTCGGTGATGGGAATACCGGCAACAGTGGAGTAGCGTGCCAGCGGGACCATGGTGTCACCATGTCCACCCAAAACAAACGCAGTCACGTTCTCCACACTCACGTTCAATTCCTGCGCAATAAAAGTGCGGAAGCGCGCTGAATCGAGCACGCCAGCCATCCCGATGACGCGATTGCGGGAAAACTTGCTCAGCTTGAAAGCGGCCTGGGCCATGGCATCGAGCGGATTGGAAACCACAACCAAAATGCAGTTCGGCGAGTTGGCCACAACTTTAGAAATCACGTCTTGCATAATCTTAAAGTTGGTGTTGAGCAGATCATCACGGCTCATGCCCGGCTTGCGGGCAATGCCTGCGGTGATGACAACAATGTCAGAGTTGGCCGTGTCCGCATAATCATTGGTGCCGATGACATAAGAGTCGCGCTTTTCAATCGGCATGGCCTCCAGCAAATCAAGCCCTTTGCCTTGGGGTACGCCTTCCAGAACGTCTATTAAAACTACATTGGCCAACTCTTTTGAGGCGATCCAGTGAGCGGCAGTGGCGCCCACGTTTCCTCCACCTACGATTGTTACTTTTTTGCGCATTTAAATTCCTTCCTGTTGCAACGTCATGGGAAGCCATGACGAAATATTTAAAAATAATCTTTGTGCTTTGTGCCGCCCCTGACGGGGCTCAAAATGTTTTCTAACCCCTGACCCAGCATTTACCCTTTCGGAGCGCGCTGCGCGCCTCAGGCCATGCTGGGCTAACCTCTCGTCGCACCTCCGGCGCTTGATCTATCGTCAGTTTCAGCACCATGTCCAGCCGCCGAATCGCACAGCATGACATCGGCTACTTCGTGGTTACACCGCCGTCTTCTTCCGGCGGTCAACCATGTTCTCCAGCATGTGCGTGGCAAACTCGCTGGTTTTCACCTTAGTTGAGCCGGGCATCAGCCGCTCAAAATCGTACGTTACAAATTTTTGCTGAATGGTGGCTTCCAGCGATGTCTCAATTAACCGCGCCGCCTCTGACCATCCCAGATGGTCCAGCATCATCACGCCGGAGAGAATCACCGAGCCGGGGTTGATTACGTCTTTATCAGCGTATTTCGGCGCGGTGCCGTGCGTGGCTTCAAAGACTGCGTGCTGATCGCCCACGTTTGCGCCCGGAGCAATACCAAGCCCGCCAACCTGGGCCGCACAGGCATCAGAAATATAGTCGCCGTTAAGGTTCGGCGTAGCCAGAATGTCATACTCTGCAGGACGAATAATCACCTGCTGGAAGATGGAATCGGCAATACGATCATTGATCATGATCTTTTTCTTCCACTCTCCGCCACCGTGTGACTTGCCGATGGAATCCAGCACGCCTTTGACCTCAGCGTAAAGCTCCTGCTTAAAGCTTTCCGGCGCAAAATCCAGGCCAGGCTCGATCATGGCTGCATTCTGCTCAACGCTTAAATTGGGATTCTTGTCTTTGTTGTCGAGTATCCAGCTCTCGCGCTCGGTCACAACCTTGTCGCGAAATTCCTCACGCGCCAGTTCATAGCCCCACTCGCGGAATGCGCCTTCAGTAAATTTTTGAATGTTGCCTTTGTGCACCAGCGTGACGGAGCGTCGCTTATGGTCCACCGCATGTTGGATTGCCATGCGCACCAGCCGTTTGGTGCCGGTAATTGAAATCGGCTTGATGCCAATGCCAGAATCTTCGCGAATGCGCTTCTTGGTCCCGGCCAGCATGGTGTTGTTCAGGAAATCCAGCAGCTTCTTGACCTCAGCGCTTCCTTCTTTCCATTCAATCCCGGCATAAACGTCTTCAGTATTTTCGCGGAAGATGACAACGTTCAACTGCTCCGGATGCTTCACCGGAGAAGGCACACCCTGGTAATAGCGCACAGGACGGATGCAGGAATACAGGTCCATGATCTGCCGCAGAGCAACATTGAGCGATCGAATGCCGCCGCCCACCGGCGTGGTCAGCGGGCCTTTAATGGCGACGTGCAGATCGCGCACCGCATCTACCGATTCCTGAGGCAGCCAGTTATTAAACTTTTTAAAAGCCTTTTCACCGGCAAATATCTCCAGCCAATGAATTTTGCGCTTGCCGCCGTAGGCGCGCTCCACGGCGCCATCGAACACGCGCACTGAAGCGGCCCAGATGTCTCTGCCCGTACCATCGCCTTCAATATAAGGAATGATGGGATTATCCGGAACCTGCAGTTTGCCACCACTAAAGGTGATGGGACTGCCGCCTTTGGGCAGCGGGATTCCGTTGTATGAAGACGCCATGCTACCTCCCCGAAATGCTTTCACAATGCAAACCTTTTAAATTACCATCGCAACGGGGATGGCGCAAACGCTGGTGAGTGTGCTAACCGCTCCTGCTCGTGATTCCAGCCGGAAAGTGAGCAACTTTAAGATGCGTAACGGAATTGTTTTTTCGATTTTGCTTGTTTGTTGCTGTGCCACACCGTCATTTGCCGCCGACACGCCATATCTCTACCGGGTAAACCTAGTTCAGGCAGCTCCGGGAAAAATGACGGAGTTGATCGATCTCTACAAAGCTCGCGCAGCGGAAATCAAAGAAGCTGGAGACGAAGCTCCTCTCTGGATGCGCCACAGCCAGGGCGATCACTGGGACCTGATGATCCTCTTCCCCATGGGCAGCTATGCCGATTTCTACCAGCCGGAAAAGATCGCCAAGCGTACACGCGCTGACCAGACAGCAAAGCTGGATGACAAAATCAAAGAAGACATCGCGTGGCAGGAAGATCTGTTCGCTTTTGGACCATCGCTGGCTGATACACGCAAGGCTTTTGCCGGTGGAGCTTTCTTCCACGTAGAGATGTTTGTCTCGCTGCCCGGAAAATTTGCCGACCTATATAAAGAGCGCGAGATGGAAAACGCCTACTCCAAAGCTCTCAAGGAGCCTGAGAACCTGATCTTTGTGCGCGACCAAGGCGCAGCGTGGGACATATTCACGATTGGCGTCTATCGCGATCTGAAGCACTATGCGGAAAGCGCTGACGTTCCAGCCAAAGACCAGGAAGCCGCTGCAAAAGCCGCTGGATTTGATGCTCCCAGCCAGATTGGCCCTTATTTGCGGCGCTTTATCCGCGAACACCACGACACGCTGGCTGTGGCGGTGAAGTAGAACCGTTTACTGGTTGAGAATATTTACAAAAATGCTCCTTACTTCTTCCTGCGTGCTGCGAAGTTTCGCCTGTAGGTCTCGATATTCTTTTCCAAGAATCCTGCTTACGATTTTCTCCGTAGCGATCCGGGAGTGCTCAGATGTAGGTAGTTCCGGCCGAGCCTTCCCTGTTACGAGGCGGATCGCATGATCAGTGGTCCGATAAAGCAACGTAGCCCGATGAAGCTTTTCAAATACTGACGTTTCAAACCTGCCTGCTTGATGCAATCCTTGCAGCCTCTCTTGAGTATTTCCGTGGAGCAGCTTGGCATGGCTGAGCATGAGATAGGAGGCGGTGAAATCGATATCGTAAAAGCCGCCTGCTGCCAATTTGAAACTACCTGCATAACGATTTGATTTTTCCAACCGCCCACGCATCTCCAGCACAGCAGTAGAGAAACCTGGCCGAAATGCGGACTCAACAATTTGACGCCAAACAGCCGGCAGCAATAAAGCAGCAATATCTTTCTGTCCGGCAACAAAGCGCAGCTTGGAATAGGTGAGTGCTTCCCACGGCTGGGCCTCTTCTGCCAGATAGCGTTCCAGTTGAGCAGCACTCACAACCAAATCACCTTCGCCGCCATGTGGGCGGAGCCGTGCGTCCACGGCGAAGAGCAGCCCATCTTTCGTATAGGCAGAGAGCGCATGCACCAAGCGCTCCGCAGCCAAGCGCGCTTCTTTTTCATCTGCTTCTGCAGCACGCACAAAAAGCAGATCGGCGTCAGAAGCGATGTCAAACTCCTGAGTGCCGAGCCGGCCCAGAGCAAACACAGCAAGCGTCTGTTCGCCCTGCACAATGCGCAGAGCGCTACGTATGGCTTCATCGGCCAACTGTGTATTCTGTTTCAACGATGCGGATACAGGCTGTGGCGAGAGCACATCCCGCGCTGCCAACGCAAAGCTCGCGCGACGAAAGCGTTTGCGCAGAATAGCCAGCGACTCATTTCTTTCGCGGGCCAGACCGTCCAAAGCAAACAGCCGCGCGTTGTCCGCAGATGTAATCGGGAGATCATCTAACATCAGCGCCAAAGATGGTTGGCGCACCAAAATGTCGGCAAGATAATCGCTGGTCTCGAGCAGAGTAATTGCCTGGGTGATAGCGGCGGGTTTTTCCAGCAACCCAGCGTATTGCTCAGCACCGGCCATTGCCGCACCAAGGAATCGATGTAAATTCTTGCGGCCATGCAAGCTTAGGCCCGCGGAGCAGATTATGCGATGCAGTGAAGGAGAATCAGCTTCGATCCGGCGCATGAGCTGATCAAAGGAAAGCTCCCGGGCGCCGATGTAGTAAGAATCTGCTGCTGCCTCGACACCGCCTCTTCCCTGCTGCCTTTGGTTGTGGATGATGCGCTCATAAATGGTAGCCACGCGGCCCATACGCTTCCGCAAAGATCGTAGCAAACCAGCGGCGCTAGCCTTGACATCACGGCTTACAGCACGCGCTAGCACCTGCAATTCCCAAGTCTCAGAAGGCAGGCGTTGCAGTTGCTGCCCGCGCTGCAACTGCAGTCGATGCTCAACCGTACGCAAAAATTCGTAAGCTGTGGTCAACTCGCGAAAATCAGAACTGCTCAGATGCCCTTTATCATTCAACTTCTGCAGAGAAAACAAAGTGCCGCATGCGCGCAGCCATGGTTCTTCGCCGCCATAGACACGTTGCAGACATTGGGCGAGGAATTCAATATCGCGAATCCCGCCGCGATCGAGCTTTACGTCAATTGTCGCCGGTTCTTTGCGTGTTGCCAGCGTTCTTCGGCGATGCTCGCTAATCTTGCGGCGAGAGTTGACCGCAGTTTCAATCGCGGCAAAATTTACGTTGGCGGTATAGATCCGCGGCTGAAGAGCGCGGATGAATTCGCGCGTTAGATCAGGATCACCTGCCGAATGCCGCGCTTTGATCAATGCCTGCAGTTCCCAATCGTGCGCTGCGCTAGTGTAGTAATGGAGAGCATGACGTAGCGGCACTGCCGGCTCACCTTCATGGCCCTGCGGGCGAAGGCGGAGATCAATGCGGAACACGCTTGCTTCCGGTGTGGTGCGAGAGAGCGTTTCCGTAATGAGCTGCGCCTGGCGAACAAAGTATTCGCGCAAAGAAAGTTCACTGGATGGTTCCGCGCCATCGTACAAAAAGAGCAGATCAACGTCAGAGCTGTAGTTCAGCTCGTTGCCACCAAGCTTGCCCAGCGATAGCACCGCAAATCGCGCGCAATTGGCGATTGTGGCGTCAGGATACCGACGGCGCACCTTTTCCTGGCAATCACGCAATGCTTCTTCAATCAACACATCCGCCAGCCCAGAAATCTCAGCGGCGGTTTCTGCCAGCGTAGCAATGCCCAATAGATCGCGCAAAACAATGCGGACATATTCCCGCTTTTTGAAACGCGCCAAAAGAAGTGAAATATCCTTTTCCGCAGCCTGCGCGCGGAAGCGGCCAAAGTTCGCCGTGAAGTCTTCTCTCTCCAATGAGCGCTGCAGGCTTTTATTTGCCCGCAACGATTGCAGGAGATCAGGGTTATGAATAAGCGCTTCACCCAGCCAGTAACTGTGGCCAAATATCAAAAGAACATAGTGAAGAAGAACATGGTCAGAGCTGAAAAGCGAAATGCATTCATCGCCCTTAAGCGCAATAAACCGCTCCAACAAACTGAGCGCCTGATCTGGATCCGGCGTGGCAGCGAGCAGAGGCAATAGAGCCGCAAACAGCCCCGCTGGAAATTGCGACTGCAGATAATCCAGTTCGCTGCGGGTGCGCGCTTCGTCGCGAAACACAGACAAGTCAAGCCCCTGTCTCAACTCTGGTTTTGTACGCTCTGCCACGCACTTGAGAATAGCAAAGGCACACCAGAACCGCGCTAAATTTTCAGCGTTAAGGCACGGCAATGCCCATGCTTCGGGTGATCTCCAAAGCAGCCATGCGGAACTCTTGCGGCCCGGAAGCGAAAGAAGCCTTGCCGCCGGAATAAGCAGCAATCCTCTGCAGCAACGTTCGCTCGCTCAAGCCATCCGCTTTTAACCCGATACAGTCAATGCGCACGCCTGTTACCTGGCTGCGGAAAGAAAGCGTCTCGGCTTCGTCAGGCTTGGATTCGCCGTCAGAGATAACCAGCAGAATGCGGTTGCTGTTCTTCCCGATCCGCTTAAGATGTCCTGCTGCGAATGCAACGCCAGACAACAACGCTTTGCTCGGCCGTGGCCGAATCTGTCCCAGAGCTTCTTCCAGCAACGCATCGTCCGCGGTAAGGTCCTGTTCAAAATCCAGTTGATCACTGAAAACGAGAATGCAAGCTTCATCGTTGGCGCGAAGATTGCGGACAATATCTCGCAATGTTGAGATGATGGCCGCGCGGTTCTGATTAGTAAGGAGTGAAGTCTCAATCAAAATCCCCAGCGAAACAGCCTCAGTGGGAGCGGCCAAAGCTCTTGTGCGAACAGGTGAGCGGTTAGGCGATGTCGTCCGCTCTGGTTCGCGCAACGTTGCTTCAAAACCTTCGTTCGATTTGCTTCTGCCAATATATCCCTCTTTTGCCGCAGATTCAGCATTCTCAGCACGCTTGCTGGAAGCACTTGCCACCGGCTGACTCTGCCCTGTTGCTCGCGAATTCCCTGCTGCATGGCCAGAGCCGGTGTTTGTGTTTGCTGCAATCGCGCTTGATGCGCTTCCCTTTTCTGACCCAGCCGGATTAGGCGGAGTATCCAAGACTGCTGCACTGGCGACAAAGGCTTGCCAGCCAGCGTCTGTCCCTCCGTCCGCGTGGTAAGTTTGTTTTGCGTAATCTGCAATTGCCTGCCCTTGCGGCCCGCTCAAATTCGCTGCGCGTGCCAAATACCAATAGCCGCGATATTCATCTCTGTTCTTCCCGCTCAACATTGCCAGCCCCAAGCCATATACCCAGCGGACATTATTAGGATCGCTATCAACAGCTTCCTGCAGTGAAGCCCTTGCCGCTGGATAATCTTCCACATCAAACTCACTCAGCCCAATCGCACCTTTGAGCATGATTGCTACCTGCTTTTTAACCAACTCAAAATTACGTTGAGGCATTCCTTCCGGACGCCGTAGTTGGTCAACCGTACCTAACGTTGAATTCAGCATTGCCAGGCGCTTCTGCATTGCGCTCTTTCCGCGCACAGGAGATTGCTGCTCCTGGTTCAACAAAGCAATGGCCAGCGGATTTGCCGGTTCAATCGCCAGCAGCTCGCGCGCATGTTGCAAGGCCTGTGGCTGGTGTCCAAGGCGCAGATGGTCCCAAATCAAAAACTCCAGAGCATCTACTTTCAAGCTACCTATACCAGGAAGCGTCAAATAATGCTCCATGGCTGTGACTCGCTGCGCGATTACCGACTGCTTTACTGCATCTGCGTATGCTTCAACACTGTTCTGTGCCGTCTGGCCGCGAGCCACACAAACAGCAAAGCACATCAGCATCAAAACCGTGATCGGCATCGCCGCGATAATCTTCCGTAGCAGCAACCTTATCAGCCACTCTGAATTGCCAGACTTATGCTCACAATGTACGCTGCCAAACATGGGGAACCCTCGCGACGAAGTTGGGGAATTAATCTCTTTGGATGCCTCTGGGTGAGCTGCTGCTGGCCAAAAACTCACCTGAATAAGGACTAAGTAAAAAATCCGTCCCCTATCAAAATCACTCCAAAAAGCGAAAGAGCAGGGATTTTGTCCCTGCCCTTCGAGTCAAAGTTAAGCTTATCAGGCGTTGCTCAACACGCGCTCGCGTGTCTCCGCATCCTGGCGCTCTTCCTGGTGCGATGCCGGCAAAGCAATTTCCAGCACCTCCTCAATCGTGCTGACAAAGTGCAGGTTCACACCGTCAATCTGCTCTGGCGTGAGATCTTCGTCCACATTCATGCGGTTCTCCGCAGGAAAGAGTATGTCTTTCACGCCAGCGCGTTTCGCAGCCAGAAATTTCTCTTTCACGCCGCCAATCGGCAGAACGTTGCCGCTCAGCGTAATCTCGCCGGTCATTCCGGTCAGCGGACGCACCGGCCTATCCGTCAGCAATGAAACCAATGCTGTCGCCATGGTCACACCGGCTGAAGGCCCGTCTTTCGGGATCGCTCCCGCAGGCACGTGAATGTGAATATCGTGATCTTTAAAAAACTCTTCCGGTATTCCCAGCTTGTCTGCGTTCGACCGCACCCAGGTCAGCGCGGCCTGCATTGATTCCTGCATCACCTGGCCAATCTGCCCGGTCATGGTGAAACCGCCCTTACCCTTCATCTTGTTAGCTTCGATGAAGAGAATGTCGCCGCCTGCCGGTGTCCACGCCAGTCCCACGGCAACGCCTGGCCGCTTGGTGCGTTCAGCAATTTCCGTATCGATCCTGATCTTAATGCCACCAAGAAATTCCTGAATGATCTCCGGCGTCACCAGAAGTTTCTCGTCTTTGCCTTCAGCAATTCTGCGTGCCTGCTTGCGGCAAATCGTGCCAATGTTGCGCTCCAGGTTGCGCACTCCTGCTTCGCGTGTGTAATGCCGGCTGATGAACCGAACAGACTCTTCTGGGATTTCAATCTGTTCTTTCTTCAGGCCATTTTCTTCAATCTGCTTTGGCACAAGATAACGCTGTGCAATGTGCACCTTGTCGTCTTCGGTGTAACCCTGCAGTTCAATGATCTCCATGCGGTCGCGCAGCGGCTCTGGAATCGTATCCAGCATGTTCGCCGTGCAGATAAACAGCACCTTTGAGAGATCAAATGGCACGTCAAGATAATTGTCGCGGAACGTCGAGTTCTGCTCCGGATCAAGCGTCTCCAGCAACGCAGATGACGGATCGCCACGGAAGTCGCGCCCCAGCTTATCTACTTCGTCCAATACGAATACTGGATCGTTAGTCTCAGCGCGGCGCAGGCCCTGAATAATCTGCCCTGGCAACGCACCAATGTATGTCCGGCGATGTCCGCGAATCTCAGCTTCATCATGCACACCGCCCAGTGAGAGGCGCACAAACTTGCGCTCCAGTGCACGCGCAATCGAGCGACCCAAAGAAGTTTTGCCTACTCCCGGCGGTCCAACAAAGCACAGGATTGGCCCTTTCATGCTCGGCTTGAGCCGGCGCACAGAAAGATAATCCAGAATGCGGTCTTTCACCTTCTTCAGGTCGTAGTGGTCGGCATCCAGCACTTCTGCTGCTTTTGGTATGTCCACAACAATGCCGCTTGATTTGGCCCACGGCAGTACTGCCAGCCACTCAATATAGTTCCGCGTGACGGAGTAATCCGCCGCCATCGGAGACATGCGCGCCAGCCGGTTGAGCTCTTTGGTCGCTTCTTTCTTTACGTCTTCCGGCATGCCTGCCGCTTCAATTTTTTGCCGCAGCTCTTCTACGTCGCGCTGGGTCTCGTCCTGCTCACCCAGCTCTTTCTGGATCGCCTTCATCTGCTCGCGCAAATAGTATTCGCGCTGCGATTGCTGCACCTGGTCCTGCACTTCATTCTGTATCTTGTTACGCAGTTGCTGGACCTCAAGCTCTTTTGCCAGATGATGGTTAATGGTCTGGAGCCGCCGCGTAATATCAGAAGTCTCCAGGATCTCCTGCTTGTCCTTGGTGGCAAGAAATGGCAGCGAGGAAGCAATAAAATCCACCAGCCGCCCTGGCTCTTCAATGTTAATGGCCACGGTCTGCAACTCGTCAGAGAGCGTTGGCGACCCTGCCACAATCTGCTGGAACAGCGTCAGCACGTTCCGTTGCAGCGCCTCAAGCTCTGGTGACATTTCCGGCTGCGCATCCGGGATCACCTCAATATTGGCGCGCAGAAAAGGTGTTAGCTGGGTAAAGTCCTGCAGCTTGCCGCGATTCAGGCCTTCTGTAAAGACGAACAGGCTCTGGTTGGGCATCTTCACAACCTTGTGCACGGTCGCCAGCGTTCCAATGTTGTAGAGATCAGTAGGTTGGGGCGCGTCCACGCGGGCTTCCCGCTGCGCCACCACCAGGATGGTTTTCTCCTCGCCAAGCGAGTTAATAAGTTGAATGGAGCTTTCACGCCCTACCGTCAACGGCAGGACTGCATGGGGAAACAGTACCGTATCGCGCACCGGCAGAACTGGCACACTTTTGCCATCTTCAAGCTGGATCTGCTGGTTCTCAGGCGCCGTTCCTACAGGCTCAATTTTTTCGATTTTGCTTTCAGACGCCATAAATTTTTTGATTCCTTGATATGAATACGCTCACATTTGATGATTCTTCGGCCCCGAAAGATGCAGTTAGCGCTGTGAAGGGTCGAATTGTACCATTAGTTTCTATCGTTTGGCTTCACACGTCAGGGCAGCAGACTTTCGTTCAACCTCAGCATTCCCATTCAAAACCGCGCCTATCCAACATCTCGTTACCCTGCTTTATTCCTGCACGCCAGTTTTAATTTCGGCGATCTTTGGCACTTTTGGCATTTCTGGCAATTTCATTTAGCTCTCGGATACACTCCCAGCATCTTTACAAATACGGCAATCTCTTCCAGATGCTTCAGCGCCAGGCGCATTGCCTCATCGTCACCCCGTAGAACATCCACGTAGAAGCAATACTCCCATGGTTTGCCCCGCACTGGCCGCGACTCAATCTTGCTCAAGTCCAGGTCACGCAGGGCAAAAACGCTCAATGCCTTGAACAAAGCCCCGGAAACATTCTTCAAGGCAAAAACCAATGAGGTCTTGTCCGCGCGCGGGCCTATGCGCTTGCTCTTGTCGATCAGGAAAAAACGCGTAAAGTTCTCTTTTTCGTCCTCCAGGCCAGACTGGAGCACCCTGCCTCCGTACTCCGTGGCCGCCTGGCTGCTGGCGATAGCCGCCGTGTCTGTCAGCCCATTCTCCATTACGTGCTTGACGCTGCCTGCAGTGTCATAAAACGAAACCGGTGAAATCCCCCGATGACTCCGAAAAAACTTCCGGCATTGGTCCAGCGCCACCGGGTGAGACATCACTTTTCTGACGTCTTTAAGTTTGGTTCCCGGCGCAGCAATCAGGTTGTGCTCAATCCGTAACCGCGTCTCCGCATGGATAAAAACATCGTGCTCCAGCAGCAGGTCAAGATGCTCTCCTACCGGGCCGGCCAGCGTGTTCTCCACCGGGATCACGGCAGCCGAGGCCCGCTTTGACTCCAGCGCCTCAAATACCTGCACTGAGGTGGCGCACGGCAACACTTCTGCTCCGCGTACTAATCGCAGCGCCGCCTGATGGCTAAACGCTCCCCGCTCGCCCTGGATTGCAACCTTCATGCCTGTTTTCCTTTGAGGCCCGAAACGCGCGTTCCTTGCGCCGTGAGGGATACTATTCCCTTTCATACAGCTGGCGATCCATAAAGTGACTCCCTGCCCCCCACTCCCAACGGCAAAGATATATTTGGCTCATCAAGCCTTTTCGAACCTCGACTTTGTGCAAGGCACCGCGCAAAAAATCCACCTCCAGCACCTTGTCTGCCAGCGCCTGCTTCAGCCGCGCTACCTCTTGCCTCAACCCCGCCTCTCGTTCCCGTGCCGGGTCAGCCACTCCGTTCCCCAG
>DASTCT010000153.1:0-6533 GCA_035710845.1 Candidatus Angelobacter sp. | reverse complement strand
TCTGGTCGCCAGGATCGATCACCATGGCTTCGTGCGTCTGCTCATCGCCAATTACGGAGCAATTACATTGCAGCCATCCGACAGGAAGAATCTTGTGGATCATAAGGAATATGCTACTAGCTGCGACCGCCGGACGCCAATTATTGCATCGATAGGTAGTGTCCTAAATTAGGACACTACCCATCAATATAGGGTGTCCGGAGATTTTGGCGGACTAGAAATGTCAATGTTCCAGATACCACCCGCACTCGACTGGCTCAAAGAATCACCCGAAGGCCAGGCATGGTTGCGCGATCTTCCTGTGCGAGTGAAGGCCTGCATTGACAAATGGAAGCTGAGCCTCGAGACGCCATATCAGCGGTCATTTGTCTCGATTGTCTTTCCTGCCAGGTCAGCGGATGGAGCGCAGCGAGTGCTGAAAATACAGTATCCGCATCCGGAATCAGATCATGAAGAAGAGGCGCTACGAGTCTGGAATGGAGAAGGCGCGGTGCAGCTCTTTGACTATGATCCAGAGCAACATGCGCTGTTGCTGGAGCGATGCGAACCTGGCGATCATCTTGCTCGCGCCGGAGCTGAAGAGGCGCTAGATTTTTCACTGAAACTTTGCCGAGGGTTTAGATGAGAACAGGGAAGCCCTTCAAGTCTGTAATGGATGAAGCATCGGGATGGATTGCCGAGTTGCCGTTGGTCTGGGAGCGTGCCGGCCGACCATTTGAGACTGCATTGCTAGAAACCGCTCTGGAAGCCCTTGATCGACTTCGCGGCACGCAAGGCGAGCAGGTTTTGTTGCATCAGGATCTGCATGGCGACAACGTTCTACGCGCCACGCGCGAACCATGGCTCGTGATCGATCCCAAGCCGTTGGTTGGAGAAAGAGAGTTCTCACTGGCGCCGATCATCCGTGACTACGATTTCGGGCACAGTCGCGAGAACGTCCTTTCTCGGTTAGATAGGCTCACGAGCGCGCTGAACCTTGACCGTGAACGCGCCCGACTGTGGGCTCTGGGACAGACCCTGGCTTGGGCTTCGGATGGCAGCAAGACTTCAAAGGAACACGTGGAAACAGCAAGATGGTTATGGCAGGCGTGAATGCAATACAAAAGGGCCGTCCGCGGACGGCCCAGAAACTTTACGCAGCAATGATTACTTTTTTGGGCTGGCTGGGGTCTGTACCCTATCCATGACTGATGATCCGCCACGATGGCTGGCGAGATAGGTGAGGGCCATTGAGGTAACCATAAAAATAATGGCGCACCAGGTGGTCACGCGGGAGAACACGGTTGCCGTGCCCCGCGGGCCAAAGGCAGTCTGGCTGCCCATGCCGCCAAAGGTGGCGGCAATATCGGCGCTCTTGCCGTGCTGCAGCAACACCACCACGATCAGTATTAGGCAAACGATCACGTGAACAGTGGTAATCAAATATTGAAGAAGCATTCTGTTTTCAACATCCTTTCAAAAATCGGCTTACAAAATTCTGGTGCGGAAGGGGGGATTTGAACCCCCACGCCTTTCGGCGCCACCCCCTCAAGATGGTGTGTCTGCCAGTTCCACCACTTCCGCTCTGGTCTTAAATACCCCATTAGACGCTTGCAA
This sequence comes from Candidatus Angelobacter sp., assembly GCA_035710845.1. Classification (GTDB taxonomy): domain Bacteria; phylum Acidobacteriota; class Terriglobia; order Terriglobales; family Acidobacteriaceae; genus Angelobacter. The sequence continues at coordinate 4,937 of DASTCT010000153.1, read as the reverse complement.
CACCATCGATGGGGGTTTTTGAAGCGAGGAGAAGAGAACTTATTATAGCAAACCTTCAGCGCTCGGCAGCAGGCTTCTATGGATTCCTGGATGGATTCCGGAACTGGATGCGTGGTTAGGACAGATTTTGGTCTAATGTCCCCGATATTGCTTACTTCAAATTCATATCTGGAATGCTCTTAAATGCGATTCGGGGCGGCGCAGACTCGCGAACTTTGTGGATTCCGCCCAGATACAAAGTCGTCGAGCCGTATTTTGCGTTGATGGAATCCATCACCTCAGCCACGCGATCGAATTTTCCTGCTCCGTACATCTCGTCAAAGAGTGTCAGGTTGCGCATGTTTTCCTGAACCAGATCCACCAGGGCAACGCTCACCATTACGGGCCTGAAGTCAGGGCATTCTTTCCATGCATCCTGAAAGACGTTGATCAAGGTCATGGTGTCCTGGCAGGAAGGGAAGCGCAGGGTGGCTTCCCATACCGGACGGCCATAATGCAGCCAATAACCGTGGGGATCGTCCTCTTGCGCGTGCTTCTTGGAAAACATAACAAAGATAGCCATGCCGCTGGCCCAAAGCTTGTTCTGGCGCAGGCGGACCGCAGCCTTATGCAGCAGCTTTTTACCCACGGCACATGCCTGCTCGCGCGTTCGCAGTTCAGGCGGCAATACGTGTTGATGGCTGATGCTGCGATTGCCTGATTCTCGTTCATCGAAATCAATACCGCGCAGCTTGAGCCAGAAGCGCGTTCCCAGCACGCCGCCCCAGAGCTCGGTCATCTGATCCATATCGAGCTGCCAGAGCTGTTCCACGGTAGTAATCCCGCGCTTGAGCAGGCGCTGCTCCATCTGATGGCCGATTCCGGGCAGGTCTCGCAGCTTGAGAGAGAAAAGGATTTTCGGAAGCTGGCTGGGAGTGATGGTGACCAGGCCATCCGGCTTTTGCAGGTTGGTGGCGACCTTAGCTAAAAAGCGGTTTGGTGCCAGACCAACAGAGCAGCGCAGCGTCTCGCCCACCGAGCGGATGGTTTGCTTTACCTGCTTTGCCAGTGCCAGAGCATTATGTAACTGCATGTCACGGCCGCCCAGGCGGCATTCCATCTCGTCAATGGAGATGATTTTTGAAACGTGCAGGCAGTTCTCTTCAACGGCCTTTTTGATTTGATTGTGATAATCCACGTAAAGCTCATGCCGGGCGACTACCACGTTCAGGTCAGGACATTTTTTCCGCGCTTCGCCTAAGGGGGTGCCGGTGCTAACGCCGAACGCCTTGGCCTCATAGCTGGCAGCAATGCAGACCGTGGAATCTGCATCGACTGTGACCACGGCCGTTGGCTTCCCGCGAAGATGGGGCTGGACCTGCTGCTCCACTGAAGCGAAGTAAGAATTCATGTCCAGAAAGAGCCAATTGACCTGTTCCGTGGCTGGAGGTGCGCCCGACATGATGAGGCGAATATAACACGTATAGAGAATAAAAAGCAAATCTAAGTAAAAATAATTCGGCGAAGATCAGTGATTTCGCAAGACCAACTCTGGTTTACTTCAGCGCATTGGCAATGAACGCGGAAACGTCTTTCTTCAACTCCGCCAGCGATGAATCCTGGATATACATCATGTGCCCGGCGCCATAGTAGCCAAGGCTCACGCGCTCGTGCTGCGCCTGATTAAGGTCCATGTGGTTCAGCGTGTATTGCGTAGCAAAATACGGCGTGGCCAGATCAAAATATCCGGAGCCGATAAAGAGCTTCATGAATGGGTTCTTGTCAAAAGCATCTTTCAAGGAGCGGGCTGTGTCAGGAAAGCCTCCGCGCTGAATGCCCCAGTCCCATTCATCAAAGCGGAAACCGCCGCCCAGGATGTAATACTCCAAATCTGACTTGTATCCCAGCTCGCTACGCACATACTGATTGAACATGGCGGTGTAGGGCGGACGGATCGCGCTCATGCTGGGATCAAAGCTGGCTTCTTCTCCAACCGCGGAGCTTGAAGTGCCGGTAAACCTGCTATCAAGGCGACCAATCGTCAGCTTATGGTCGCGCATAAGCTCTTTGGTGAAGTGAGCTTCTTCAATGCGCAGATTGCTTTCGTCGATATAAGTCTTGCTCAGCCCCGTATAGCGTGCCAGATGGTCAATAACGTCCTGTCGCTCCTGCGGGGTGAGGCGATCACCTTTCGCTAGCGCATCAGCGTAAGGACCTGCAGCCCACTGCTCCACTTCAGCGCGCAGCTTTTCGAAATTCTGCTCATATTCGGGTGCTAGTTTCTTGTGATACCAGGCGGCGCATGAGTAGGTCGGCAGAAAAAGGATATAAGGGAGATCATTGCCGGGAGAGTCATCTGTCGTCTGGAAATTCAGAATGCTGGAGATCAGCATAATGCCGTTGAAGGCAATGCCGTGCTCCACCAGGTAACCGGAGAGCCCAGCGGCGCGCGTTGTCCCATAGCTTTCGCCCACCATGAAGAGCGGAGATGACCAGCGCTCATAGCGGCCAAGATAAAGACGGATAAACTCGCCCACGGACGCAATGTCATTGCGCAAGCCGATAAACTTTTTGGTCTCATCGCGCTTCACGGCGCGGCTGTAGCCGGTGCCCACAGGATCAATAAAGACCAGATCAGTTTGGTCAAGCCAGGTCTGCTCGTTATCAATGAGGTGGTAGGGCGGCGGAGGCATCATGCCATTGGGTTGCATGGGCACACGCTTGGGACCGATTGCACCCATGTGCAGCCATACAGAAGCTGAACCCGGCCCGCCATTAAATGAAAACGTAAGCGGACGGTGCTCTGGCGATTGGCCATCCAGCGTGTAAGCAACAAAGAAAATGTGGGCCTCGACTTCGCCGGTATCGGTGTTCCTGAGCGGCATCATGCCGGTGGTTGCCGTGTAACGCAGCGTCTTGCCGCCAACGTGGATTTCATGATGCGTAACGACAGGCGGCTGCTCCGCTTCTTTTTTGCCATCTGCTGCAGCGGGTGCAGCAGGCTTGGCTTGCTCTGCAGGACTGGCGGCAGGAGTTGGCGCTGGACGGTTTTTTTGTTGTGCCGTAGCGCAGAGCGAAAAAAGAATAGTTGACGCAGTTAGAGCAAACGAGATGCGACGCAGCATAAGTGGCACTCCCCCGCTGGATTGGACGTGAACTCTTTTAGACGTGATTATGGAAAACAGGTGAGTGTAGCTGGCGTAAACAAAAAGGGCAAATTAAACTGCGTGCAGGATGCCTGCCGGTTTGGCGGGTATGGGCGTTGAATCCTGGTGACCCTGGAAGTACCACAACAACAAAACCAGAAATACGACGACAGCAAGCATGAACCAGCCGAAGAGGCTTCCCGCTTCTCCAGAACGGCGTATTGGCACGTTCACCATATCTCTAGTAGACACAATTTCTGGACGGAATATTCGCCATGCGCAAAATCTTAAACAATCTTTGCAGAAGAAGGGTTACGTAGCTAAAGGAATTGCAGCGATACAGGTAGCATTCTTGGTTCAGCGTAAGCATTCGCAGGCAAGCAAAAAGCCACAAGGAACCGGCTCTGGTAGCCGGGCTTGCGGCCTCTTGTGAAGAAAGATTAATGAACAGGAACAATCAAGTCGCGATCTAACCTGACTTCCAGTTGCGTGCCTTTGTCTAACTTCATGTTGCTGCCTTTAAGCAGGAAGCTGCTGCCGCCTCCAACTCCGGCACCGGCTGCTGCGCCAATTGCTGCGCCTTTGCCTCCTGCGATCGTTGAGCCGGTAACTGCTCCAACGGCAGCGCCAATAGCGGCGTTGGTAATGACTTTCTTTTTGTCCGGCCCTTTGCGATAAATCTCGCCTTCTTCGCCTGTCGCTTTGATTGAGGCATCGCCGGGAACGCCCGTAACAGTCCCAATTAGCGGAACCCAACCTTTGCGGGTCTCAATTTCATCCAGGGCAAGCTGCATTTTGGACCCCGTGTATCCATGCTCAAATCGCCCAACGTGGGCTTTGATGGTACGGCCTTTGGGAATGATGAGTCCGCTTGGCGTCACCAAATCTTCACGCAGTTCAGCTTTAAAGTGCTTGCCTTCTTCCATTTTTCTGGTATCCAGCGTGTCCTTGAGCTTGATGATGAAGCGCGTGCCCTCTGGAATGGCGTTGGGAGCCAAGGCATAAGGCTGCTGTCCGGAGTATGGGCTCTGTCCACTTGTGGGTGGAATCTGAGGTGGGGGATTGTTGCTCTGGGACGGTGGATTATTGCTATCGTCGTGAGGACGCGTTTTAAGAACGGGAGACTGATCGTGCTGGTCAACATTATCCTGGGCCATTGCACCCAGAGCTAATACCAGGACCACAGCACAAACGGAGGCTGCGCACTTTGCCTTCATGGCGGTATACCTCAAAAAAAATGTAGAAATGCTTGGGAGGTGAGATGCACCTCGCCTCCAGAAAAGCTGCTAAAGAGAAAACACATTTTTTGCATTCAAGTTGCGGCGGGAAACCGGACATTACCAAAGTAACTGGTCAAAGGTTCTATTTCAGCCCGTTTTGAAGCATCATATTGAGTGTAAGTACTGTTTTCCCCTGAAGGGAAGATAAGATGAAAAACTGGTTTTTGCCTGTAACCGTACTAGGGTTGAGCGGCCTGGGATTGCTCTTTGCCAGCGAGAAGGGCCGCGAACGTGTACGCCGCGTTTTTGATCACATTTTGGAACATGGCGATCCGCTGGGCGAATTCAACAAGTTCTGTGAAGAGCAACTGGAACTCATTCAGCGCAACCTGGACCATCTGAGCGAAGCGATGGAAGATCCACAGGCTGGTTAACTCATCCCGCGATTCTATCGATTACACCTGCCATGCGAACATCGCGCTGTGTTACTCCCCCCGAATCATGTGACACCAGGGCCATCGTGACCGTGTTATAGCGGATATCGATGTCAGGGTGATGATTTGCCTGTTCAGCGGCGTCCGCCACTTTGTTT
>DASTCT010000152.1:0-42004 GCA_035710845.1 Candidatus Angelobacter sp. | reverse complement strand
ACCTGCAAAACCTACATGGTGACGCAGGGCAAGTTCATCCTGTTGCTGTGGGCCTTTATCGCCGTGGTGATTGTTCTGTACTTCGGGTGGCTCGCTCCGGTGGCCGGAAAACCCATTGGCACCACGCTCCCAATCATCCTGATCTTCAGCCTCATCGGCATCGCCGGCAGCTATGGCGTGGCCTGGTTTGGCATCCGTGTAAACACCTTTGCCAACTCGCGCACCGCGTTTGCCGGACTTAAAGGCAAGCCCTATCCGATTTACGCCATTCCTCTGAAAGCCGGCATGAGCATCGGCATGATGCTGATCAGCGTGGAACTGCTGATGATGCTCTGCATTCTGCTCTTTATTCCGGGCAGTTATTCCGGCCCGTGCTTTATCGGGTTTGCGATCGGCGAATCTCTGGGCGCTGCTGCGCTGCGTATTGCCGGCGGCATCTTCACCAAGATCGCCGATATCGGCTCTGACCTAATGAAGATTGTTTTCAAAATCAAGGAAGACGACGCCCGCAATCCAGGCGTAATTGCTGACTGCACCGGTGACAATGCCGGTGACTCCGTTGGCCCCAGCGCTGACGGCTTTGAAACTTACGGCGTGACCGGCGTGGCTCTGATCACCTTCATCCTGCTTGGCGTGCGCGGCGCGCAGGGTCCGGAAATTCAGGTGCAGTTGCTGGTCTGGATCTTCGTCATGCGCATCATGATGTTGGTGGCCAGTGCAGTCTCTTACTTCCTCAATGAAGCCATCGCCAAAGCCAAGTACGCCAACTCAGACGACATGAACTTTGAAGTTCCACTCACCTCACTGGTCTGGATCACTTCACTTGTCTCTATCGCTCTGACTTTTGTCGTCTCCAAACTGATTATTCCCAGCTTGGGCGGCGATACCTCACTGTGGTGGAAGATCTCCGTTATCATCTCCTGCGGCACCCTGGCCGGCGCCATTATCCCTGAGCTGGTCAAAGTCTTTACTTCTGTGGAATCGCGGCACGTAGGTGAGGTTGTCACCTCATCGGAAGAAGGCGGCCCGTCGCTGAATATTCTCTCCGGCCTTGTTGCCGGCAACTTCTCCGCTTACTGGCTGGGCATAAGCATTGTGGCGCTGATGAGCATTGCTTATTACGTAAGCACGCTCGGTCTTGGCGGAGCAATCGGCACACCTGCCCAGTGGATGCTGGCTCCTGCCGTCTTCGCCTTCGGCCTGGTGGCCTTCGGCTTCCTTGGCATGGGCCCGGTCACGATTGCCGTTGACTCCTACGGTCCGGTCACAGACAACGCACAGTCAGTCTATGAGCTCTCGCTGATTGAGCAGATTCCCAATGTCAAGGCAGAGATCAAGAAAGAACATAATTTTGACGTGAACTTTGAACGCGCCAAGCATCTGCTGGAAGCCAATGACGGCGCAGGCAACACCTTTAAAGCCACAGCCAAACCGGTGCTGATTGGAACTGCCGTTGTCGGCGCCACTACCATGATTTTCGCCATCATGATGGCCCTCACCAACGGCCTCACCAGCAACACAGATAAACTTTCGCTCCTGCACGCTCCCTTCGTGCTCGGCCTGATCACCGGCGGAGCGATCATTTACTGGTTCACCGGTGCTTCTACGCAGGCGGTAACCACCGGCGCTTATCGCGCTGTAGAGTTCATCAAGCGCAATATCAAACTTGAAGGCGTGGAAAAAGCCTCGGTTGAAGACAGCAAAAAAGTGGTTGAAATCTGCACCAAGTACGCGCAAAAAGGCATGCTCAATATCTTTTTGACTGTGTTCTTCGCCACGCTGGCCTTCGCGTTTGTGGAGCCGTTCTTCTTCATCGGCTACCTGATCTCGATTGCCGTCTTTGGTCTCTACCAGGCAATTTTCATGGCCAACGCCGGCGGCGCCTGGGACAACGCCAAGAAAGTGGTGGAAGTGGAGCTGAAACAGAAAGGTACCGCATTGCACGACGCAACTGTCGTAGGCGATACGGTTGGCGATCCGTTCAAAGACACTTCTTCCGTGGCCCTGAACCCGGTCATCAAGTTCACTACGCTGTTCGGCCTGTTGGCCGTGGAGCTTGCAGTGCGCTTGACGAACGAGCAAGGACCGATGATCAGCCATCTTCTGGCGGCTCTGTTCCTTATTGTCTCCATTTTCTTTGTGTGGAAGTCGTTCTACGGCATGAGAATCGGGACAGAAAAAGAAGCGCAGGGCGCAAAGGTTGCTGCCTAGCCTTCGGTCTGAAACCCTAAACAATAAAGCCCGCCAGTTAAAATCGGCGGGTTTTTTACTTGAATTTCTAATGTGAAAACGGCGTTGGCACCGGCACCGGAGGCGGCCCATTTTGCGGCGGGCCAACAGCTTCCCTCATGTTCTCTTTCACCTTTTTCGCCAACTTCTCCACCTGTTCCGCCTTCTTTATCACATCGAGTGAGAGCATGTTTTCATTCGTCTTGTCGACTGCTGCCTTCAACTCCGTGGCCAGTTGGAACAATTTGTCCGTTTCATCGCGGATGTCCTGCTGCCGCTTCTTGTTGGCTTCTTTCATCATGCGGTCTTGCATTTCCTTCTGAGCTTGGTCCTGCGGGAATCCAATCTGTGGCGATGTTGTTACCTGCGACCTTGGCGCTAGGAACGCGCCGGCGCTCATCACCAGGCCCAGGCCTGCTATGCAAAAAAGTTTTGCTGGCACAATGTCCTCTTCCTTGAAATAAACCTGAAGTAAAGACGTACTTGGATTATAAAAGTTACCCTGTAAGACGCACGATAGCCATACGACATAACCTGCCTAGAACCAATTCTTACCACTGATACACTGAGAACACTGATAAGAAAAGATCAATTTATCAGTCGATCTCATGCAAAACATTTGTTTGATCAGTGTTATCAGTGTAAATCAGTGGTGAATGCATTTTCGAATAAGGCAATTACCACATAGCACTACACGATTTCTTGTCTGCGCCGCTCAGCTATAATCGCCACGGGACAAGCATGGAAGAACATTTCAGCAACGTCTGGCACTCCTGGCACAACTACATGGTTGTCTGGACGCGCGACAAGGCCCCCAAGCTGGTCGTCATCCTGGTGCTGGCGTTTATTTTTGTGCGCCTGCTTGGACTGATCACGCGCAAGCTGGTGGCGCTTAGTGAGAAAAGCTCGGCGCATGGCACGGTGCGCGCACAGCAGGTCCGTACCATCACCGGGGTCATACGCAGTGTCGGCGTGTTTCTGATCGTGTTCTTCACCGGCATGTGGGTGCTGAACGAGGCGTTCAGCATCAACATTGAGCCGCTGCTGGCCAGCGCCGGAATCGCCGGGCTGGCGATTGGCTTTGGCGCGCAGACGCTGGTCAAAGACGTGATCAACGGCTTTTTCATTCTGGTGGAAGACCAGTTCCAAGTGGGTGACACCATTCGCGCCGCCGGAGTGGCTGGGACCGTGGAAGACATCACCATGCGCCGCACCATTCTGCGGGATTCCGATGGCACAGTGCACATTGTGCCCAACAGCTCCATCCAGATTGTGAGCAACACCACTCGCGACTGGTCGCAGGTAACGCTGCATGTCTCCGTTGATTACAGTGAAAACAGTGACCATGTGGTAGGACTGCTCCAGGAGCTTGCCAAAGAGTTTTACAATGATCCTGCGTTTAAAGATGAGATCGTTGCCGAGCCGCAGGTGCCGGGCATTGAGCGCGTTCGAGGCAATGAAGTGGATTACCTGATGCTGGTGAAGGTGCGTCCCGCTAAGCAGTACAGCGTTGCGCGTGAGCTGCGGCGACGGATCAAAACCTGCTTTGAAACAAATAAAATCAAAGCCGGATCGCCTACGCAGGTTTACATCGGCCAACTGCCTCAGGCAGAGCCGAAGTAATCCTGCGATCATCAGTGCAAGGCTGCTGCAGTTGTGTTCCTACTTCTCCAAAATTCCTGCGAGCTTGTGACAAGGCTCTGCATTCGGCGTAAAATTCTTGTGCCATTCGAGCAGGCAAGGAGTAAAGAGCATTATGGCGCAAGAAGACAATTCCATTATCCCGCCCGGGCACTCAAAAACTTTTTTCTATGTTAGCAACCTGATACCGGCTCAGGTTCTTATCCAAAACCTAAGCCCTGGTTCCCAGGCTAGTTTCAGACTCAAGAGCGGGCCCCCTCAATCCTGGACATACTTCGGCAACCTACTTGCCGGCCATACGCAATCGATCTATTTTGAGTGGCCCACAAGCACAGCCGTGTTCACCAATGCAAGCGGAGGGGACGTGCACATCAGGGTATATGGCAATGGAATACGGCCGGCCACTGCTGAAGAGGCAAAAGCACATAGCCACGAATGAATCTAGGACTAAAAGGTCGAGGCGTAATTGTTGCCGCATCCAGCCAAGGTATTGGCTTGGCGACGGCGGAAGCGTTTGCGCGTGAAGGCGCTCAGGTGGCAATGTGCGCGCGCACAGAAAAAACTCTGCTTGAAGTTGCAAACCTCATTCGCAGCCAGACTGGAGCCGAAGTCTATGCGGAAGCTCTGGACGTTACCGATGCCGCTGCGGTCCAGCAATTCACTGACCAGGTGGCCAAGCGCTTCGGCAGAATCGATGTCTGCGTAACCAATGCCGGCGGCCCTCCTGCCAAGAACTTCCTTTCCATCTCCGCCGACGAATGGCGTAAAGCCGTAGACCTGAACCTGATGAGCACCGTGCATCTTGCCAAAGCCGTCATTCCTCACATGCAGCGGCATCGCTGGGGGAGGATCGTGACCATCACCTCCGTCTCAGTGAAGCAGCCGGTTGCCGATCTGGTGCTTTCCAACTCTGTCCGCGCCGCCGTGGTAGGACTGGTGAAAAGCCTTTCCAATGAATTTGGAAAAGACGGCATTCTGGTAAACAACGTTGCGCCTGGGTTCACCGCCACAGAGCGCCTGCAGGAACTGGCGCAGGTTCGCGCTCTGGCCGCAGGCAGCTCACCCCAGCAGGTCTGTGATGCTTGGGCGGCAGAGACTCCGGTCAAGCGCCTTGGCACTCCAGAGGAGATTGCAAATGCGATCGTCTGGCTGGCCTCAGAGCGGGCCTCATACATAACCGGGCAAACCATCCTGGCTGATGGTGGAATTTACCGCGGGCTTTAGCAGCGTAGCTTCTATGAAAATCTAAATCGAGCGCGCGGTCTCACAGAGCCGGAGATGCTGCTCCGCTTACAGCTTTGAAAAAATCACCGTGTGTGTCACAACAGTTCCAAATTGGTTTTGAAAATGGAGCTCGCGCACTCTGTTTTGACATCTGAACCCCCTCATTGCGGCATCTCAATACCAGATGGTGGCTCTGGGCATCTTCCTTATCGCGGTAACCACGCTCTTTCTGACGTGGTATTCGGTCTTTGCGCGGCGCAAGCATCGCAAAGCCCGTGAAGTGGTGCGCTGGATCCAGTCTGCGCTGGGCGGGCGCGGCCAGGCTACCGGAATTTCATGGACAGGCCCAGCAAAATTCCGCGTTCCCTTGCGGTTGGCTTCCGGGGTGTTTCAGCACGCCTGGGTCGTGGTGGAGCTGCTGCCGCAACAAACGCCGGTTCAATGGCTCTTTAATAAAGTCAGGAACCGCAATGAGTCGCTCACTTTCCAGGCCGATCTTGATTTTCCTCCCGCGTTCTCACTTCATGTCCACAATTTCCGCTGGGTCGCACGCAGCAGCCGTCGAACGCCAGCCAATCACGCGGGGTGGAAGTTTGAATGCCTGCAGCCAATGATCATCAGCACCCGGCCTGACAGCCAAAAAGAAATCGCCTGCGCCATGGCCTCTTTAACGCGGGCCGATGGCAGCGAATTTGTGGACGTCAGCTTCCAGCGCAGCTCGCCTCATTTCTCCGCGACGGTGCCTCTCGAATCTCTTTCTCCTGGCTCGCCATTACGCGTGTATATGCTGGATGCTATGCGGGAACTTGCCGGCAGCGCATCAACTTCATTGTTCTAGTCGCACTGCGTTCCTCATCTCTCTTCAGTTTTCCTTGAGCCGTTACGCAAAAAAAGAACCTATGTCGGTAGGACATAGGTTCTTGCTGATTCTGTTTTCTCGAAATCTATTCTCAGGTTTTTAGGCCGGAGTTTTGTTTCCTTTTGTTCTATTTCCCGATTAGTGGCTTGCCGGTTTGGCTGCAATGAACCCGCATACGCCTGAGGTGGCGGTGGGGCTGTTGAAGACGCATCCGCAACCCAGAACATTGGGGCAGGGTGATGTCCTGGTACAAAAATGGTGCAGGCAAGTTGTGTCCTGAACAACCAGGGACAACTGGCGGGCAGAAACGCTCCCTGCACAGAGAACGACGCCGACAAGGGTTGAGAAAAACATCGTTTTAAGGGTCTTGCGCATGCTTTGCTCCTTTCTTACAACGTTTGGACTATTTTCCTCGCGTCTGGGACGGCGGCACAGTCGTCGAACAAAATCCCGTGGTTGATCCGTCCGCAGGCAAGACGCAGAAGCAACCGGTGGGGCAGCCCAGAAAATGACCAGGCGAGACGGAACCACAGGTAGTGCCACAGGCAAAGCCCTGAGACTCGCTCCGCAGCTGCCGTGCAGAAAGCGTTCCTGCGCCGAGAGTAGCGGCCAGCATCGCCACCAGCAATAAGCTCTTGATGATTTTCCTGCTCATATTTCACTCTCCTTTGCGATTAACAAACTTCACGCCGACCCACGCCACCTGCTACTTCTTCGCAGGCACGGCTCCGGCCAGCTTCGTGGTACAAAACGCGGTGAATGGAGTGGTAAAGGAGCAAACGCAGCCGCTGGCACAAGCCTGGGTCAGGCTGCAGGTGCCGCCACAGGTAGTTGCTGCCTTCCCGGATCGTAATTGATGGGCGGAAACTGTTCCCGCGCAGAGGGCGGCCGTGGCGATGATCGCGAATAAGAGGGTTTGGATAGTCTTTCTCATAATCGTTCTTCCTTTCAACTGCTCAACTACAAAGCTCTGGCGGGATGTGCCGCCATTTCCGTTACGATCACCCTGCGCCGGGAAGTGTAGTCTTCATATTGCGCTCCTCTATTGATTGGACGCAGTGGTGGTCTTGCTCTCGCCCAGGCGCTGCTTAAGCTCGGCAAGAGAGGAGCCGCTCAGCACCCCTGACCACACCTTTTCCACCTTTCCATCGGAATCGATGAGGAGCGTCTGCGGGGTAAGCTGAAAGTGGTAATCCACCGTGGCCTGCGGGTCTACCTTTTGGAAAACCGGCATCTCTGCAAGCTGGTGCTGCGAGAGAAATCCGGCAGTCGAGGTTGAAGTCACATCCACCGCCACCGGTCGGACAGCGGAGCGGTTCAGCGAGGCCATCAAGTCATACCACTTGGACCAGTTCTGTGCGCAAAAAGGGCAGGTCGGAGAGTAAACCAGCACCAGCACCTTGCGCGGGTCTTTCCCGTAGAGCACCTCTACCGGTTTGCCTGTCAGGTCAAATCCCTTCAGGTTCGGCATCTGCGCGCCATGCGCTGCTTCCATTTGCTGTGGAGGCAGAGATAACCGCGTCTTCAACTGGCTATTCTGGTGGATCAAGGCGACGTTTGCCGCCAGAAGGACAATACAACATGCAGAGAGCGCAATATTCAGCTTCACGTTCTGTCCCCTTCAGCAGCAGCTCACAGAATCGGGGCCGTTGAAATCAGAAGCGCATGTTAGCAAAGCTTTGCTGCGGCAGAACTGGAAATAAAGAAAATTTCTGTTCTTACAATTCCACTTTGATACCAGCAGCTCTGCGTTCTTTTTTGGCACTCTGCACAGGGCCTTCACTGCCAATCGATTCCAGCTCGCACGCACTGATCGCGCAAAATTACTGGGCAAAACTTAACACTCTTTAGTCCCTGACCTTCTGTCCGCGCAGATTACACAACTATTACATAGCAGGGCCTTCCCGGCTGTTAGGCTGGGAATCATAAAGATCGAAGCAAGCTCGAATCTATCAAGGAGAAACCAGTTACTCGTGAAACTTTTTCAACGTGACCGCACGTTTCAAGAGCCCATCAGTAAGCTCACAACGTTTTTCATGGTCGCATTCCATGTTGGCGCGCTCGTAGCGCTTTTCATGTTCACGTGGAAGGCATTTTTTGTGGCAGCTCTGTTGTGGTGGATCTCCGGCAGCCTCGGCATCGGCATGGGCTACCACCGGCTGCTCACGCATCGCGGATACAAGACTTACAAGTGGGTTGAATACTTCCTTACCGTATGTGGAACTCTGGCGCTTGAGGGCGGATCGTTTTTCTGGGTGGCAACGCATCGCGTCCACCACCAAAATACTGACGTAGAGGGCGATCCCCACTCGCCTCGCGATGGTGGTTTCTGGGCGCACATGGGCTGGATTCTTACCGGCCGCGTCATGCACAACCATTCTGACGCGCTGCTGCCGTATATTCCCGATCTGCGCAAAGACAAGTTCCATACCTTTATCAGCAAATGGCATTGGGCGCCGATTACCTTACTCGGAGTCATACTGCTGCTCGTGGGTGGTTGGTCTGTGCTCATGTGGGGCATTTTTCTCCGCACCGTTGTAGGACTTCATGCCACATGGCTGGTAAATTCAGCTACGCACATGTGGGGATCACAGCGCTTTCTCACCGGCGACGATTCCAAAAACAGTTTTTGGGTCGCTGTGATGACCTTTGGTGAAGGCTGGCACAACAATCACCACGCGCATCCCCAGGCAGCGCGTCATGGCCTGGCCTGGTATGAGGTCGATCTCAACTGGTACGGCCTCTGGGTCTTGCGTGCTCTTGGCCTCATCTGGGACGTGAAAGCGCCCAAGCTGAAAGATGCCATCAAGCTAAGAGCGGGAAAGACGCGGCTCACGCAGCTTCCGACGGCAGCTTCCGGGGATGATTAAAGAAAATTTGACTTAGGATTGTGAACAATTCTTAAAAGCGCGGCGGAGACGTCGCGCTTTGTCATTCTGGACTATTTCAATCGATCTGCGTTCATCTGCATAAATCTGCGGCGAACAATCGCGGCTATCCTTTACAATTTCCTCAGCCACCATGCGCATTACCAGCCGTGCCAAAACTATTTCATTCTTTATCACGCTGGGCTCCTGCCTGGTGGTGCTGGCGCTTTATCTCAACATCAGTTGGATCGTCCACAACTGGCCCAACGCGGTCACCATGGTGTTGGGCGTCGTCTTCTTTGCGCTGATTATTGCCGGGCTGGTGGTGTACACCATTTTTCTGGTACGCGAGATTCGCCGCAATGAGCAGCAGGATAGCTTTCTAAATGCCGTCACGCATGAGCTAAAGACCCCAATCACCTCGATCCGTCTCTACCTGCAGACGCTGGAACGCCGCTCATTGAATGATGACCAGCGCCACGATTTTTATCGTCTGATGCTCGACGATACTGACCGTCTGCTGGGCACAGTGGAGCAGGTGCTGCGCGCAGGTGAGGTTCGCCAACGCAGTGCGCGCCACAACTGGCAGGACGTGGACTTTGCCGCGATTATCTACGACAGTCTGGAACTGGCACGGCTGCGTCATGGGCTTTCTACTGAAGCATTGCACTTTGGAGAGAAGCCTTCAACACCCATCACACTGATGGGCAATCCGGAAGAGTTGCGCACCGCCGTTGCTAACCTGATTGAGAATGCGGTCAAGTACTCCGGCGGACAGCCTTCCATCGTGGTGGACGTGCTCACGCCGAACATCGATACAGTTGCGCTGCAAATTCGCGACAACGGCGTCGGCATCCCGCGCAGCGAGCTTAAGCGCATCTTCAAGCGCTTTTATCGCGTGCACAGCCCGGCCACCGGGCAAGTCAAAGGCACTGGCCTCGGACTGTTCATCGTCCGTTCCATCGCCCGCCGCCACGGCGGTGATGCTTTTGCTGAGAGCGAAGGCGAAGGCCGGGGCAGCACCTTTACCATTCGCCTGCCGCGGGTGTACCACGTATGAGCCGCATTCTTCTTGTAGAAGACGAAGCCCACATTGCCCAGGGCCTGCGCTTTAACCTGGAAGCGGAAGGGCATTCGGTGGAAGTAACCGAGAATGGCGAAGATGCGCTGGAACTCCTGTTGGCCCGCAAGCAGCCGTTTGACCTGATGGTGCTGGATGTAATGCTGCCGGGAAAAGACGGGTTCTCTGTTGCGCACGAGCTGCGGCAAAAACAAAATTTTATTCCTGTGCTCATGCTCACAGCGCGCGGCCGTCCGGAAGACGTGCTCAAAGGCTTTGAAGCCGGAGCCGACGATTATTTGCCCAAGCCTTTCAATCTTGACATTCTTATTGCGCGCATCGGCGGGCTGTTACGGCGAAAGAACTGGCTGCAAAGCACCGGCGAGCCACCTCCGCAGCAGGACGAATTCAGCTTCGCAGGAAAGACATTTGACATTGAGAAGCTGCAACTTCGCAATGGCAAGCAGACATTCCAGCTCACGTTGATGGAAACAGAGCTGCTGCGCTTTCTTATTCGCAACAGCGGCCGCCCGGTTTCACGCAAGGAAATTCTGGAGCAAGTTTGGGACCTGCGAGAAGATACTGACACGCGCGCCATTGACAATTTCATCGTTCGGCTGCGCCGTTACATTGAAAAAGAACCGTCCAAACCTGAGCATCTGCTCACGGTACGCGGGCTGGGCTACCAGTTTGTGGCTGAGCCGGATAAAAAGCGTTAAATACAAGCTTTCTGCTTGCGCCATGTGTTCTATTGCTTGCACGGTTTAGAGCAACATGGCAAGCTAATAACCACGACCCGTGCCAATACTTGAAAAATCTGAGCCTGAAATATCTCTTGCCAATGCCTTGCCCGCAGAGACGTTGGAGGTGTTGATCGTAGGCGCAGGCTTTTCTGGCCTGGGCATGGCGATCAAGCTGCTTGAAGCAGGCATCAAATCGTTTCTTGTCATTGAGAAGGCTGACGAGATCGGCGGCACCTGGTATGTAAACCAGTACCCCGGCTGCGCCTGCGATATCCCTTCACACCTGTATTCGTTTTCCTTCGACCGCAATCCAAATTGGAGCCGCATGTACTCCGGCCGCGATGAGATTCAGCAATATCTGAAAGCCTGCGCGGAGAAGTATGGGCTGCGACCTTACATTCGCTTGAACACGCGCATGAAAGCAGCCGTCTGGGACGAGACTGCCTCATTATGGCGAGTCACCACCGCCGAGGGCGCAACAATTAGCGCACGATCTTTGGTCTCAGCAGTCGGTGCGCTTCATGTTCCAAAATATCCTGATATTCCCGGCATGGAGAGGTTTGCTGGCCCTGCATTTCATTCAACATGGTGGGATGCAAGCGTGCCGCTTGAAGGTAAGCGCGTAGCTGTGATCGGTACCGGCGCCAGTGCGATTCAATTTGTGCCGGAGATCGCGAAAAGAGTTGAAAAGCTTTACGTCTTTCAGCGCACGCCGCCGTGGATTCTGCCAAAGACGGACTTCTCTATTTCCGAGCGTTGGCGCAAGCGCTTCCGCCGCTTCCCTTTTTTCACCTGGCTCTTTCGTGTCGCACTTTTCTGGCTGTATGAAGTGCGCGTATGGGGATTTCTTGGCAACCTGCGCGCTCTGCGCAAGCGTGGACAGAAGATGGCGTTGGACCATCTTAAGGCCCAGGTGCCGGATCCCACGCTGCGCGCCAAGCTTACTCCAAGCTATGAGCTGGGCTGCAAGCGCGTGCTCATCTCAAATGATTTCTATCCGGCCATCCAGCGCCCTAATGTTGACTTCATCACAGACGGAATCAAAGAAATCCGCGAGCACTCGATTGTGACGCAGGATGGAACTGAGCGCCCCATCGATGTGCTGATCTACGGCACCGGCTTTCGCGTCACTGAGCCGCTGCATGACACTGAGATCATCGGCCGCAACGGCTTGGAAATTCATGAAACATGGAAAGACCGGATCAGCGCTTACCTCGGCATGAGCGTAAGCGGCTTTCCTAATTTCTATATCCTGCTGGGACCGAACACCGGCCTGGGACATAACTCTGTGGTGCTGATGAGCGAAGCTCAGATCGGCTATGTAATGGATTGCCTGCGCCTGATGCGCCAACGCGGAGCAAAGGCGATGGAAGTGAAGACGGAGACGCAGAAGAGTTTTGTCGAAGAGATGCGAACCCGTCTGACGGGAACCGTCTGGCAAGCAGGCGGATGCAGAAGCTGGTATCAAGATCCCAAGACCGGTGAAAGTCCCGTAATCTGGCCGGGATCAGTGGTCAGCTATCGCCGCAGGACCAAAGCTGTGGCGGAACAGGATTATGTGCTGAGTGAGAATGCTGCGAAAAGCCTTGCTGCACAACCTAAATAATACCTGTGGAAACACGCAGATGCTGAAGATTTGCAGGCAAGTAGTTCAATCCTCATTCGTTATAGCTCTTTGATTTTTTCGCTGAAAACGGCGCGAAATTTAAGCAACCGTTCAATTGCCCATGCTCGGATTTTTGCTAATTCATCTGAACTATCATTAATTGAGCCTGGACGGTATATCGCCACTCTACTGGCCCGTTTTTCATTGAGCCGTTCCCAGCTTAACGGCTCTCCAAATTCCCGTTCAAGGTTTTCGTGCTGGCTGTAGAGTTTGTCAAAATACATCTTGTTTGTCTCTATGTCGCCGACATCAATGTATATCTCGGCTCGAATCCGGCCGCCCTGGGCAAAACTCATTCCGTATCTTATCCCCGAAATTCCAGAGCTGAACTCGTACCAACTCTGCGGTTGTGCTGCTCTAGCATTCGTGAAGCGATGCTTTTCACGCAATTCGTCAATCAGTACCTGAAAATATGCCCGGTATGCTTCTTCGCGAGGAGAACTGGACTCGGCAGAGGCTCGAGCTTCACGCTGCCACTCATTAGGAAAAACAATTGGTTTGAAATTTACGGCAGGGGCAGATGAGTCGATTTGGAGCAGTTCGACAATGACCGCAAAGAATCGAATGGTATTATCCGTGTGCCGGTTTAACCACTCCAATGTCTGACGATGCTCTTCGCGAATTTTTTCCGCTAACCAGACAATTGCTTCGGCCTCTAATCCTGCTGCATAAGTGAGAATTTTTCCGAGATGATCATGGTCTGTTGGACCGTACTGGTTTTCGATGACAACAATTCGATCTCGTCCAAGATCCCGCGCCAGCAGGTCGCAACAAAAATCACCAACAGCCGCTTCACGCCCGGTGAGTTCAAGGTCCATCCCGATCGCTTCGCCAAGCAGTGAGAGGTTATCGGCTAACCAAGGAGTAAAATTTCTCGCCTCGTCGGGCCATATCTCTTTAGGTTTTAGGCGTTTGAGTTCGCCGAACTTAATCATCTTGCAATCACCCTTACCAAGCACTAGCACCATCGGAAATTAGCCTCTGGATTAGCTCTTCGTCTTTAATCGCAACCCTGCGCGCTCTTCCAGCAGCATGATGGTCGAAGCGTAATCCAGGTCATCAAAACCGGCCTTGACCGCTTCTTCGTAAATCTCATCGATCTTGGTCAGGCCAGGCAGATCGACGCCATTCTCTTTGGCTGCGTCCATCATCAGGTGCATGTCTTTGTGCATGAGCTTGAGCGGGAAATTTGGAGTCCAGTCCTGCGCCAGGATGAATGGCTTTTTGTATTCCGCCACGCCAGAGCGGATCATGGAATTTTCAATCAGCTCAAACATCTTCTCCGGCGGAACGCCAAGCTTTTTGGCCAGGGTAAGGCTTTCACAAAGCCCTTCATACATAAAGACGATGTTCATGTTCTGGGCCAGCTTGGCGGAAAGACCTTTGCCGTTGGGCCCCATGTGGATCACCTTCTTCGCCATGGCACGCAGCAGCGGCTCCACGCGTTCTATGTTGCGCGGCTCGCCCCCGATCATAAAGATGAGCTCGCCTTTCTCTGCGCCGGTCTTTGAGCCAGTAACAGGCGCATCGAGAAACTCGCAGCCTTTCTCCTGCAGACCTTCCATAAAGTTGAGGCTGGCGGAAGGCGAGATGGTGCTGGAATCCACCACGACGGTTCCGCTGGAAAGCCCTTCCCCAGCTCCCCCCGGACCAAACAGCACAGCTTGCACTGCCTTTGTGTCAGAGACACAAATCCACACGGCTTCCTGGTCTTTAGCGGCTTCGGCAGGCGTGGCTGCGGTTTTGGCCCCTTCCACATCACGGGGCGTGCGGTTCCAGACGGTAACTTCATGTCCGGCTTTGACAAGATTGGCGGCCATGGGCCGTCCCATAATTCCAAGACCTAAGAAGGCTACGCGCATGCATGGCATTAAACGGTGTAAGGATGGATCACGTCAAGTGGATAAGCTGCCAGTCAATCTGTACTTGCGAGATTGGAAGCGTCTCCTATGAAATGCCGATGCGAGTTCGCAATATTTTGATCAGCCAGCGCGTTTCTTTTTTATTAGAAAGCTCAGGGCGAAGACCAACGGCCAATATACAAGGGCGTTTGCTCCCACCCAGACACTCTTTTCTACGATCTCGTTGGAGCCTCCGTGAACGCCGAATATGCTGGCAAACACTATAAAGCCTGGGAATTGCGCATACATGAGTATTTCTGATCGGGAATGTTTTTCCAGAATCAGCAACAGAATCGCAAGGCCAACGCTCACCGCCAGGGACACTAAAACTCGGTTTCGCAATCGCATTTCATTAGGTTTCCGCCGGATGGCAGCGCCATTCTAGCGGAAATACCTCTCAGACTATAAGCATCGCCTGAGCGTCCACAATGATAAAATCTTCTGTTTGCCTAATCACTTGTTGAAGGACGTTTGCGATGTCTCAACTATCAGTTCCTGTCGCTCCACCGCCACAACCGCTGGTCGCGCTCAGCGACGATGAAATTTTGTTTCGTGACAACGTGCGCCAGTTCGCGGACGAGACGCTGCGGCCCAAAGTCCGAGAGATGGACGAAAAAGGCGTCTTTGAGCGGGAGCTGATCGATCAGTTTTTCCAGCTCGGGCTGATGGGCATCGAAGTTCCGGAGCAGTACGGCGGCGCTGGCGGAAGGTTTTTTGAGGCCATTCTCGCTGTTGAAGAAGTTTCTCGCGTGGATGCCTCCGCGGGCGTAATCGTTGACGTGCAAAATACGCTGGTAAACAACGCGCTGATGCGCTGGACTAATGACGACCAGAAGCGCCGGTATCTGCCCAAGATGACGAGCAATACAGTTGGCGCGTACGCGCTGAGCGAGGCCTCGTCCGGTTCAGATGCTTTTGCCATGCAGACGCGGGCCGCGCTCAAGGGCAGTGACTATGTCCTGAACGGCCGCAAGATGTGGATCACCAACGGCAAGGAAGCAGGCGTCTTCATCCTGTTCGCCACCATTGATCCTGGCGCGGGATACAAGGGCATTACGGCCTTCATCATTGAGAAAGGTTTTCCCGGCTTCACCGTCGGCAAAAAAGAAGACAAGCTGGGCATTCGCGCTTCATCCACTTGCGAACTGCTCCTGGAAGATTGCCGCGTGCCCAAAGAAAACGTGTTGGGTGAAGTCGGCAAAGGCTACAAGATCGCGATTGAGACGCTGAATGAAGGGCGCATCGGCATTGGCGCGCAGATGCTCGGGCTGGCGCGAGGCGCATGGGAGAGCGCGCTCAAGTATTCACAGGAGCGCAAGCAGTTCGGCAAAAGCATTTCAGATTTTCAGGGAATCCAATTTCAGCTTGCGCAAATGGCCACCGAGATCGAAGCTGTGCGCATGCTGGTTTACAATGCTGCCCGCATGAAAGATGCAGGCATGAACTTTGTAAAAGAAGCAGCCATGACCAAGCTGTTCGCTTCACAGGTGGCGGAGCGCGTGGCTTCACTGGCAGTTGAGATTTATGGCGGGTACGGGTTCACCAAGGATTATCCGGTGGAGAAGTTTTATCGCGACGCTAAGATAGGCAAAATCTATGAAGGCACTTCAAATATGCAATTGCAGACCATTGCCAAGTTGCTGCTGGGAGGGAAATAGGGCGGCGGGCCGCCCTGCCCTCGATTTCCCCTAAACCCATGCTGCTCAGTGCTTTATAAGGGGTTACCTTTTCTGTAAGGTGTTCCCCGATTGTCCCTGTGGATTGGCTAGGTTAAACTACGGGACAAATCCGGCTTCCTCACCCCAGGCAGGACCATACAATTCTGAAGGGCAGGAGTTTATTTTGGGTCAAGACCCCCAACAGGAACTTAAGGACCTTATAACCGTTCATAATTTTTATCTTGGATTGCTCACCAGCAATCTGGGGCACGGTGTGCCTGTTCCTGCAGAGATCAACAACGTCACGCCGACACCAGAGAACACCGCAACACTCATCCAAAACTTCAAGCTGTGGCTTGATGTGCTGGACCTGGCGCTGACGCCGCCGCTGGTGCGCGACGCGCTGAAAACCATTCCCGGATTTGAAACCACTCACGCCCTGCTGCGCTACTTTACGACCAAGGCTTCACAGCGCGCCGGCGATCGCGATAAGACGGACTGCATTATTACTTTTCTCTTTCGCACTCCCGAACAAGAAGGAGCCGCGTGGCACCGGCCTGAAGTTGATAGCTCGTACGCATTCATCTCGCAAGCATCGCTGGCGTTTGAAGGCACGCTCTATCGCGCGCTGGGTGATGTGCAGTGCGAGTCCATGCCTCCGGAGCACGTTACCCTGCTGCAGGAATTTGAGTACCTTTACCAGGAGCTGGAAGAGTTCAGGCATTTTGACCAGATCATGGATTCGGGAATCGTGCAGCGGGTGCGCGAGCTGAAGCAATCACTGGGCAAGTCTTTCTATCATCCGGATTCGCTGGCCAACCTGGCCGTATGGAATGACGTTTTTGGGCGCAAGTTTGATGAGCTTTTTCACGATGCCGCCATCCAGATCAAGACCTATGCGGAAACCGTGCAGCGTGAAGGCGGCAGCATCCTCTCCCGCGTGGAAGGTGATATCACTGTTCAGAACCTGAGCGAGGTGGAAACCACCGAACTCCTGGCGGAAGATTACCAGTTCGCACAGGATGAATTTCGCAAAGTCTCTAAATACAAAAAGGCAGTGGATGGCAAAAAGCCTGTGCGCCTGACGCCAACGCGTCCTGTTACCGGGCCTCCATCAGAACCTCCTCCGCCACCCCCGCCTCCGCGGCCAATGATCCCAACACAGCTTTCCACCAACGTTCCACCTCCACCGCCTCCTCCTGCGCCTGCTCAACACAGACCGCAAGCGGTTTCAACGCAGACGATTAAGGCGGAAGTCCTGGCTGTAGCGCCATCACAAGCGGTGCAGAACGCAGTGCAGGAAGGCAAACTCCATAGCGCGCGCCAGGCAATCAAGGAGCATGTCCGTGGTTCCGATCCTAAGTTTGCCGCCATTTTCCAGGTGAAGAATGCCAAGATCACTCTCTCACCCGCAGAGGTGGAGGCATTCAAGGCAGAATACGAAGGCGAAAAAAGTTTTCGTGCGGATTACGCCAATATCTTAATGACCATTGTGGCTTATCTTTCCCGTATGGTGGTTGAGGTGGATGAGTACAACCAGAAAGCCAGCTCCGCCTACTTGTGGAAGCCGCATGCTGATGCGCTGGGCTATCTGGTGAGCACGCTGGAACGCCTGGGCATGGAAGCCGAACAGGTGATGGCTGTGGCGCGTGCGCGCGGCTTGGCTGAGAAGGCGAACGCACTCTCCACTTCGTTGGAAAGGTTGCGCGAGTATGCGAAAACAGTCTCGCAGACTTTGCAAGCAGGCAGCCACAACCCGAAGAGCTAATCAACGTAAAATCAAAAAGCTAAATCTTCAGGATTTGTGTTCGTGTTTGTATTTAACGCCTGAATAAGGCTCAGTCTTGCTGGTCTGATGTGCGCTAGCGGCCACAGCTTTCTTCTTCTTGACCGCCGGCTTCTTGATTCCTAGCGCGATATCCGCAAGTTCCAGAAAACGGCTGCTGTTCGGCGGGCCTCCGGGACGGTTTTCCCAGGCGCGTTCGCCAGCCGGGCCTTTTAGGCTATAACGTGGCGCTATCCATAAATCCTTGGAGACCTCGGATTCGTTTTCCTGTTTCTTGGACATGGGTGAGCATATTATGCAGTATTCATGCGGGTTTTTCAAACAGAATTGCTGAATTTTATTACCGAAATTTATCGGTTTTGCCCGATTATGCCGGTTATTACGGTTATTTTGACTCCGCAAGAGACAGAACTAAGGTACGCGACATAGAGGTGATTGCCCTATTTACGGTGCAACTTGCCACCGTGGGATTAAGGCAATCAGGCTTGCGTTGGGCTGGAATGATATCCTTGCCCATCCCAGTTCGCTTCTTTTTAGGAGCCGCCAGCCATCATGAAAAAGCCACTTTGGGTATTTGCCGTGAGCGCCCTGCTCGCCTCGGCTGCATATTCTCAGCAACAGCGCGCTGTACCCTCGCCTTTGACAACATCGCCAGCCATGGCTGGATCAGCTGCGCAATCGCTAGCAGGCAGCGATGCCAATAGCTGCGGTTTTACTTCGACTGGTACTGAAACACGTCTCGACGGCAAAAGCTGGTGGAATTACGTGAGAGTCCTGGCCGCCGATGACATGGAAGGCCGCGAGACAGGCAGTCCTGGGTTGCGCAAAGCCCAGGAATACGTGGTGGAACAGCTTAAGCGTGCAGGACTGGAGCCTGCAGGATCAAAAGGCTATTACCAGCCGGTTCAATTTGTGTCGCGTCAGATTGTCGAGAGCGATTCCAGCCTTGTGCTGGTTAACAACGGTCACACGGTGCCGCTCACGCTGGGCGAAGATGCCATTTTCAGCACGCGGGTGAACTTGGCGCCGACGGTAGACGCGCCACTGGTGTTCGCCGGTTATGGGATCACTGTCCCAGAAAATAATTACAACGATCTTGAAGGGCTTGATCTGCGTGGCAAAGTTGCCGTGGTCTTTTCCGGCGCGCCAGCCGAGATCCCCGGCGCGTTGGCCTCACATTATCAATCAGCAGGTGAGCGCTGGAAGGCAATGTCCAAAGCGGGGGCCGTAGGAATCATCACAATCCCCAATCCGGCATTCATGGATATTCCGTGGCCGCGTATTTCGGCCAATCGCGCTCACCCCAGCATGGCCTTGAAAGATCCTGAATTCGATGAGACCGCAGGTGAGGAGCTAGCACTAGTATTCAATCCCACGCAAGCGAGCAAGCTGTTTGAGGGTTCCGGCCATACGCTGCAGGAAATTCTGGATCTGCTCAAAGACCGCAAGCCGCTGCCCCGCTTCCCGCTGGCAGTAAGCATCAAGGCGCGGGCAACAGTCCGAAAAAAAGATGTGGAGTCTGCCAACCTGGTGGCGCAACTTCCGGGAAGCGATCCCCGACTGAAAAGTGAATACGTAGTTCTTTCCGCCCATCTAGATCACTTGGGAATCGGCGAGCCTATCAACGGTGACCGCATCTATAACGGCGCAATGGACAATGCTGCCGGCAGCGCTGTGCTGCTGGACATGGTAGCGTCACTCAAGAAGCAATCAAAGAAGCTGAAGCGGTCTTTGCTGTTTGTGTTTGTTACCGGAGAGGAAAAGGGCTTGCTCGGTTCGCGTTACTTTACCGCTCATCCAACGGTGAAGCCGGGATCGATGATCGCGAACATCAACATCGATATGTTTCTGCCCATTGTGCCGCTGAAAGTGCTTACCGTTTACGGCCTCACGGAATCAGATATGGGGGATGCTGCGCGTGAAGTTGCGCAATCGTTGGGAGTCCAGGTGCAGCCCGATCCGGAGCCGCAGAGGAATGCTTTTATCCGCAGCGACCAATACAATTTCATCCGCCACGGCATACCGGCGTTAGCAATGG
Source organism: Candidatus Angelobacter sp. (assembly GCA_035710845.1). Taxonomy (GTDB): domain Bacteria; phylum Acidobacteriota; class Terriglobia; order Terriglobales; family Acidobacteriaceae; genus Angelobacter. The sequence continues at coordinate 22,332 of DASTCT010000152.1, read as the reverse complement.
GTGTGGGATTTGAGCCAGGATCGCCGGAGCAGCAGATTTTCAAGAACTGGCTTACGCAGCGCTACCACGCCCCATCCGATGATGTGGACCAACCGGTGGACTTGGCTGCTGCAGGCAAATATGAAGAGATTGTTCGCGCACTGGCGATCAAGACAGCGGATGAAGCACAGCGGCCACAATGGAAAGCGAACAGTTTTTTCCGCCGCTACGCCACCATGATTTCAGGCGGCTATTGATTTTGCAGCGATAAAACAGCCCTGCCGCAAAACAGGGCTGTTCAGCAGACCCATCCAAATTATGTCCAGCTACGGAGCAGTGGTAGATCCGGAAGTGCTCCCACTGGTATTGGATGTGGTGCAAACATTGTTGCCGATGCCAATGCTGGAAAGGGCCAGACAAATATCTGCGCGTCCATGTCCCATCTGTGGAACAGAAGCCGCACGCGAAATTGCGTTGGCCACGTCTCCAGGATGGTACGTAGGCTTGGCCTGCAGCACCAGCGCAGCTTCGCCGGCAATCAGCGGCGCGCTGAACGATGTTCCCCATCCCGCAGCGTAATTTCCGCCCGGGTAAGTGGTAATCAGGCCCTCGCCCGGCGCAGCAACAAAGACCGCATTGGTACCGAAATTGGTAAATGCACTTTTTGTGTCATTGTTGGCGGTTGAACCCACGCCAATCACGCTGTTGTAAGCCGCCGGATAAACAAGGATTTGCTGCCCGTCATTTCCTGAAGCGGCCACAATCACTACATTCTTACTGAGAGCATATTGAATTGCGCCCTGCAATGAGGCTGAGGACTGCGAAATTTCAAAGCTCATGCTGATGACGTTGGCTCCGTGATCGGCAGCGTAGTAGATGGCGCGCACAATGTTAAACAGATCAGAGCTGCCATCCCCGGCGAATACCTTGAGCGGCATGATCTTTGCGTTGGGAGCAAACAGATGCACAATTCCGGCCGTCATGGTGCCATGGCCAAACGCGCTCGGCGTGCCGTCAAGAATGCCTGAGGTCGATTGGTCCAGGATCGCGACGGTAAAGGCGTTCAACTGTACCAGGTTCTGGCCATCGAGAATTCCGCTGGTGGATTGCGCCAGGGCCGCAGCCGTGGCTGGATCAAGATCGTTCAGTTCAGAAGGGCTGGCAGATTCATTGATGAAGTTGTACCCGGGAACCAAGACTCCACTCAGGGCCGGATGCGCGAGATCAACGCCGGTATCAATCAGTGCGACGGTAACGCCATTTCCAGTGAGATTCACAGCGCCTTGCGCGGTGCTCTGGCGAGTAATGGTGGTAGCCGGCTGTTGCACGTAATTGCTGGCCACCTGGGCTCCAAAATAATTCACAATGCTGCGCCCCGGAAGCCCGTCGAGAATGCCGCTGGTGGACTGCGTGAGCGTGGCAACTGTGGCGCCGGAAAGCTCAGGCACAGCCAGTGACCGGTCGGCCTCAAAGCTCAGCACTTCAGAATCACCAGTGATTGTGGTATTCGGCGAGGAAGTGGAAACCAGGACCACGCCATGATTGGAAAGCTGCGTGATCTGCGTGAGGCCGTGGCGGCCACAAACATCCTGCACATTGCTGGGCGAGGTCACCAGGACGTACTTATCCTGGGCTGACAGAGACAAACCCATCAACAAAAGCAGGCTGCACAAAAAACGTGCACACATTTTGAAATGTGACATCGGCTTTCTTCCCTCTAAGCGTCCACCCGGTGAACGGCGCAGAGGGCCCCCTTCGCTTAATCCGTCGAACTGCGGGAAAGTATAGCCAGAATGGAATTCACCAATGAAAGCAAATTTTTAGCGCGGACGCGAGATCAAACGACCAAGACGAATGGAGAGCAAAAGATAAAAACCAGACGCGTTGTTTGGACGATCAATTAAGTCATTGATTTTAAATAGTAATTTTGCGAGTTTTTGAAAGGAATATTTACAGTTTGCCCTGCACGTAAGGTAAATTCTGTGCTCAATCATCTGGCCAGAAAGTAAGGTGAACAGGCAAAAAAGTGCATAAAACTATTAGAGTTGCTAATAAAAATTTGCCTGAATGAATGAGCGAAATTTGCCCTGAATTAGGGAGTGGTCGTTGTAGTAGATCCGCCACTGGTGCTTCCGCTTCCTGAGCCACCCGAGCCCGTGGTAGTCGTAGAGCTTGTGCTCGTCGTGCTTGTGCTCGTCGTGCTTGTGCTGCCGCTGCTATTGAGCAGGTTTGTAAGTGACGCATAGAGGTCAATGCGGCCGTAACCCATATCACTGATCTGCTTGGCTTTGGAAAGAGCATTGACTATATCGCCCGGCTTGGCAGCAGGACGCGCCTGCAACACCAGAGCCGCAGAGCCGGCCACCATAGGAGCGCTAAAAGAAGTTCCCCAGCCTGCGGCGTAGTTTCCGGCTGGATAGGTCGTAATCACGCCTTCTCCCGGAGCGGCAAATGTGACAACGCCAGAACCGTAATTGGAGAAGGTGCTCCTGATATCAGTGTTCGTGGTGGAACCAATGCCTTCCACACCGCCGTAGCTAGCCGGATAAACCAGCGTCTTTAAGCCATCATTGCCGGAGGACGCCACCAGGATGACGTTCTTACTGAGAGCATACTGCACTGCTGCTTGCAAGCTTGGGGAGGGCTGCGCAATGCTGAAGCTCATGCTGATTACGTTGGCGCCGTGGTCAGCAGCGTAGTAAATAGCGCTGATGATATCGGAAAGGTTTGACGATCCGTTTGCCTGGAATGCCTTCAGAGGCATGATCTTTGCAGTCGGAGCAACCAGGTGCACAATGCCGGCCGTCATGGTGCCATGACCAAACTCGCTAAGGCTGGAGTCCAAAATGCCGGAGGTTGATTGATCCAGGATGCCAGACGTGGACTGAGACAGGATGGCGACGGCTGATGTATTGACTATCAGCGTGTTTTGCGCATCCAGAATACCGCTGGTCGATTGTTGCAGTTGAGCAACGATGGTTGGATTAAGGTCAGCCATCTCTGAACCGCCAGCCACATTGCGTGTGAAATCGAAACCAGGAACCAGCACGCCCGTAAGCGCAGGATGTGTGATATCTGCGCCCGTATCAATAATGGCTACAACACCGCTGCCAGTTAAGTTTGTTGCTGTGCGCGCATCGGCCAGGCGAATAATAGTGGTTGCGGTTTGTGTAGTGTAGTTGCTGGGAACCGTGCTGCCGAAAAATGAAACCAGCGTGCGACCGGCCAGAGAATCAAGAATGCCGCTAGTGGACTGCGTGAGCGTCGCCTGGGTTGCGCCGTTCAGTTCAGGCAATGTCGGATGCTGCTGCGGCTCAAATCCTACAACTGTAAGGTCCGAATCAACATCGGTCTCCACTCCGGAGACGCTTGATGAAGGAGAGCTCACCAGCATGACGCAGTTCGTGCCGTCATAAAGTTCTTTCACCACGGTAAGGCCGTGGTTGTTCACAATATTCTGCATGTTGCTGGGAGAGGCAGTGAGGATGTAGCTGGTCTGCGCGGCGAGCGGCAGACTTGCTAAGAAAAACAGTATTGTGCGTATTAGAGATTTCCCCATCGTCGTCTTCCAGTAATCTTCCAGAATTTCAAAAAAATCAAAGCTGCGGTGTCTTACCCAACACCACTTCCAGTTCCTGGCCCCGGGTTTCCAGCGGCACCAGCAAACGCAAATCGCTTTCCGGAACGTACTCCAGCTGAAACTCTCCGAAGGTGTTGCTGATGGAGCGAGTCAGCTCGCGATTTCCAGCTACAAGAATCACAGGCACGTTAGCCAGGTTCTCCTCTGGCGCTTTCTGGTTGGCGATTTGACCAACCAGCACCATACTGGCCGAACCTTTTTCGTGCTCAAAACGAAGATCTACTGAATAGTCGCCGGCATGGAACAACACCTGGCGGTTGATTTGATGTGTTCCCCGGACTCCAACCGGCTGGGGATCATTCAGGCTGTCATAAACCATGCTTCCCAACAGGCGTTGGAGTGCGCTACGACGGGGCGTCCGAGCCAGGCCGACCAGCGCCTTTACCTGTTGTTCGACCACGCGAGGGACCTCGTACCTGGCCTCTCGCTGGCAAATACCGGCAAATCGTAACAGTACAGCCTGAATTTTTTCGCACTTGGAACACCCAAACTGCAGATGGGCCAGCATTTGATCATGTTGCTCAGTGGAAACTACGTTGCGGACGTAATCTGCCCACTCAGTAATGTCGAAATGGCGCGCTTGAGTCATATTTGACGTTTTCTTCGTCTTTAAATTCAATCAAGGGGAATGCGGCTTCCGGGTCCGTATTCCCCTATTAGCAGTCGACGGATGAGCCTGCTTCTGGTCATAAGAGTCACCGGAGAACACAAAAATATACCCCCGTAAAGAATTATCTGCCCATCTAGACCTTTCCCACCAGCGCAAAAGCCGCCCAATAGTACGGATGACGATGCTTTTGCTTCAGGTTCAACACTGCCTTTCTTAACGCATTCGCTTTGTTGGCGGAACTTTTAAAGTTCCGGTAAAAGTCGCCCATGAACTCGGCGGTGCTCTGGTCATGCACCTCCCACAGGCTGACCATGAGTGTTTGAGCGCCGGCATACAACAGGCCGCGAACCAGGCCAATCAGTTCGTCGCCGCCAATTACCACGTTCATCCCGGTACCGCAGCCGCTCAACGTGACCAATTCGGCATCAAACTGTAACTGATACAAATCAAACAGGCTTAGCTGTGACGTGCCCAGCCGCAGAGAAGAAAACATAGGGTTATCCTGGCGGAAGTAGCCATGAGTAGCAATGTGAATAAACCGGCTTTGCGGTCCCAAAGCCCGCAGACGTTCTTCCGTAGCTTCATCGCCCATGAAAAGATTTGCATCGCCCATAGCTGAGGCCACAAAACGGGCCTCATCGGCGATAAAAGGCGCACGGGTATCAGGAACAGCCAACACCAGTGCACTACCGTGGCTTTGCGGCTGGCGCTTTTCCTGACAAACGGCAAAGATGCTGCTGCTGGGAACATAAGAAACTGAAAAATCGTCGATCAGGTATTTCCCACCATCGGAAAGCGCATGAAAAGGTAGGTAATGCAGAAAAGCGTGTGGAACAATAATCAGGTGCTCGGCAGTCAGCTCTTTGCGGAACGGAGCGATCAGCAGGGAGTAAAGCTCTTCCAAATGCGCTTGCGTGGCTTGCAGCAACGACTTTTCCAGCGATTGAAGATAGTCCTCTCCTAACCGGAATTTAGCCAGTTGCAACTGCAGCAGCCGCAGCTTCTCGCGCACGGGCATGACATCACCCAAAGCCATAATCTTGAACTCATTGCGTGAGATCAGGCAGACGTAAAACCGGTTTCGGGCAATGTAATACTCCACCAGTTGCGCATTCTCAGGCAAAATGGCTTGTAATTCCTCAACCGGAACCGTCCGGGCATTTTGCAGGCTGGCAAACTCGCGGTCCACGCTTTGCACGCGGGAAAAAGCCTTGACCAGAGCGTCTTCATAATTGCGGCTCAACTGGCGCAATTGCTGGATCCGTTCCTGTGAGCTGCCTTCCCGGTTCAACTCTTCAAGTTCAATCTGGTGATAAGTCCAGTTCAGTTTCTGGCGTAGGTCGCGGAACTCTCCCATGGCGGGCGAAACAGCATCAGATTCGCGTGAAGCCAGCGAGGACGAGCGAAAAGCAATCAGGTCAGCAAGGCTGCGCGATTTGGCCTGCTCAATGTAATCAAAGGCCTCTTTCTGCGCGCGTACGCCAAAACTGACTGCCAACGATGTAATGACCAGACCTTCATAGACTGCCAGCTTGTTCTTGAGAAAGGCGATCTTCAGCTCTTCCTTGCCCAGATGGCTGCGCAGGTCTTCCAGCTTGCGAAAGGCGTGCTCATAGGCGTGGCGCGCCAGCTCAGTGTTGCCGCTGGCTTCCTCTGCCTGGCCCAGCATGAAATAGGCCTGATAAACAGCCGGTGAATCAATATGAATCAGCCGGGCCAGCGCTGCGCTACAGTACCGCCGCGACTCTTCCGGATCAGAGGCGCGCAGCTCAATCGCCGCCAGCAAAAGCTCGCATAGCGCCGCTTTTGAAGGCAATGACGAATCGGCAAAGTATCCCAGCGCGGTGGCGGCCAGGTCTTCAGCATTGTCATTTTCGCCGGCTTCATAGAGCACCAGCGCCTTATAAAGATCGATGAGAGCAGGCCACAACTTGTTCTGCTCTTTTACAAACAGTTCTCGCGCCTGATCGAAAATCTCCAGCGCCTGCTTGTACCGCCCTTGCTGGCTGGTGGCGATGGCGGAGAACGCCGCTGCTTTCGCGGCTTCATACGTCATCCCCAATTCAGTGAAGGCCGCGAAGGCATCTTGCGCCAGATCTGTGCCGCCTTCCGTGAGGTTCAGCTCCAGATAAATTTCTGATTCGTCCAGATCGCACAAAGCCTGGTGGTAACGGTCGCCCAGAGTGGCGCACAGAGCGCGCGTCTGGTCATAGAGTTCAATGGCGCGCAGGTATTCGCCGCGCAGGTAATGCAGATAAGCAACGTTGTAATCGGCTTCCGCTACAACCAGGGAAAAGCCGTGTTCCAGGCAGTGTTGGCGGGCCAGCCGGTAGGTCTCCTCAGCGCGTGGGAAGTCATGCAGGCTGATGTAGCAAACGGCCAGGTTCCTGAGCACAGAGGCGATGTCCAGCGACTCTCCGCACTGCAGAAAGACGCCATAAGACCGCTCATAAAGTTCAATCGCTTCCTGAAAACGATCTTGGCGATAATAGATGTTGGCGATGTTGCTATCCAGCCGCGCCAGGCGCACCTGATCTTTATGAGCATGGAAGATTGAACGGGCAGTTTCGCCCAGCTTGAAGGCGCGTTCATATTGCCCGTCATAGATCAGGCTGTGCAGAGCACCGCTGATGGTGCGGGCGTAATCCACTTCGCGCCCAGTCTGTTCAAAAATCTTGAGCGCCTTTTCATATTCCTGAATGGCAGCTTTGTGCTTACCGCTCAGATATAAAACGTGTCCAACGGCGCGGGCGCTCTGCGCGGTGGCATAAGGATCATTGATCTTTTCCGCAACCCAGGAGCTGGCCTGCGCAAGCTTGCCTGCTTTTTCGAGGTCCATGTGGGCAAACGTGACCACCGCGTTGTAGAGGGAATCTACGGTTTGGGTGCCGCAAGATGGCTTGCGGGAAGCTAGAAAGGCGCGCCTGTCCTTCTCTTCTACAATGGCCGCAAGGTCCACGATCCACTGCTCCACCCCGAGGTTTGCGCCCTGCTGCGCCATCTAGAATCCCAATTCTGCCAATATCTTCTGCAACCGATTGAGACAACGCCCACGAATGAAACCAATGGAGCCGGTGGCCAAACCCAGCTTCTGCGCCACTTCGTTGTACGGCACTGGGGGCTGCTCATAAAAAAGAAGCTTCACCAGCTCCGCGCATCGAGGAGTGAGGCGTTCAATAGCGTCACGGACGGCCTGTTCTTCCTGCACTTCCTGCATCATCTCCGGAGCGGCTGCAATTTCTTCCGCCATCTCCTGCTCCATGGCGTCCAGTTCCACATCGTTCTTCTGCTGCTTCTTCGAGTGGAAACACTTGTGGGTCGCCACCGTGATCAGCCATGAGCGCAGGGATTCAATCTTCCTGAGCTTGGACAAGTTGGTGAACAGGTCAATGCAGACATTCTGGAAAATGTCTCCGGCATCGTCCGGGCTAAACCCATATTTCACCGGGACGGAGTAAATGAGCCGCTTGTACTTATCGATAAGCGTGTTCCAGGCACGCTCATCGCCGGCCAGACACTCCTGCACCAGCCGCTCGTCTTCAGCGGCTGTCTCCCGGGTTGTGGGCAAAGTAATTTCCTTGGCGTTGTCGTCCATTCAATGTTTTCCGGCGGGGGTGTGCCAAAAAAGTTCTTCTGCGTTCCAGAAAGTATACTGTTCAATGATTGCCGGACGAAAGTTACCCAGGTCTTGCTGCGCACCTACAAGGATATTAGGGCTTACCAAATACACCATGGGGAGTTGCTGGGCCAGGATTTCCTGCACCTGATCATAAATTTTTTTTCTTTGCGGATAGCCAAGAGTTACCATTTGCTTCTGCATCAGCCGGTCGATTTCGGCTTCCCAAGGCGTGGCCGGTGTCTTTTCACCCATATTCCAAAGATGGGTCTGGCCATTGGACATCAGGAGATTGTTGTCAGGCGTGGGATCGGCGTCCCCCTTAACCATCCCCATCACAATTGCTTCGTAATCGTGCGAGTTCAGCACACGATCATTGGCTGACCTGGCTTCCATGGTCACCACATGCGCTGTAATCCCGATTTGCTTCAAATCGTCCTGCACCAGCGTTGCAATCTGGGTGCGCTGGCTGTTGCTGGAACTTACCAGGATGGAAAATTCCACAGGCTGGCCGCTGGAATCCACCAGCGTGCCATCGGACTTCCAGGAGAACCCGGCGGACTTCAACAGCTCGCGTGCTTTAGGCAACGAGTGTACCGGAGCTGGAATGGCGGCGTTGATCCACTGTTTGTCACCCGGATTCTCGTGCGTAGCCAGCGCGGCTGCCCGGTTGTGGTAAACCAGCCGGACAATTCCCTGCCGGTCAATGGCCGCTGAAACAGCCTGGCGGAAACGCACGTCACGAAACCATTTCTGCTTGCGCTCAATCTCAGGATAACGGCCTTTGGTGTCGTCATTCAGGTTGAACATCAGGAAGTTGTATTCCAGGCCCGGGCCTACGTCATACAACTGGAAGTGACGATTTTTTTGTTCAGACTCCAGCGCCGTAAAATTGTCTGTGCTCAGGCTGCTGATGATTTGCGATTCGCCCGCTTCAAAACGAATCACCTGCGCATCCTGTGAGGGCACCACGACAAACGCCAGATCGTCGAGATACGGGAGCCGTTGGCCCTTGGAATCAATCTTCCAATAGTAAGGATTGCGCTCCAGTACGATGCGCTCTCCGGGCACCACCTGCTTGAGCCGGAACGCACCTAAACCGGCGATCTTCTCCGGCGGCGTATTGAGACCCCAGGACTGAGCAATTTTGCCTTCCTCATAGTCTTTTTCCAGCAGATGGCGCGGCAGAATGGCGACGCTATCAAACACGCGCTCAGCCGGCGCATAAGGGGCTGGGAATGTGAAGCGAACTGTGTAGGCATCGAGCTTCTGCACAGTCATCGGCTTGCCCCCGATGATCAACAGATCGCGCTGCGGCGAACGCACCTTCTCATCAAGATAAACTTTGAAAGAAAAAAGCACGTCATCGGCGTCAAAGGGCGCGCCATCAGAAAAGCGCAGTCCGCGGCGGAGCTTTACCGTGATCTCGGTGCCATCTTTTGAAATTGTCCATGACTTGGCCAGCGCAGGTTCGGTCTTTTGTGTTGCACGATTGATGTGGACCAGGTCTGCCATCATGCGCGCATTCACACCCTGCGAGTTCTGGTCAATGGCCATGATGGGATTGAAAGTGCGCGGCTCAGATCGCTGGGCAATTACCAGCGTTCCGCCTCGATTGCCCGGTTCAGAGGTAGTGCGCAGCAGCTCTTCCGTGGCAGAGCTTTGCGCCAGAGCGATTGACGGCAGTAACGCCAGAAGACACAACAACGCGGAGCGGGCCATCCACATCATGCGCCCATAAACTGGATTTCTCTGTTGGGTTAGATGTGGGATTTTATCCGCTCCTGTAGCTTCTCTGCCAACGAGTGATATGCCAGAAATATCGGGATTGGAACCAATCCGGGCAGCAGCATCCACCAATAGGAAATCAGCACGTGATATTGCTGCGCACTGGCAAGCATGTTGCCCCAACTGGGAAAAGGCTCGCCGATTCCCAGGCCGAGAAACGAGACAATAACTTCCGCCAGAATGAATTGCGGAATCAGTACCGTCATCTGCGTGAGCAGAACGCGAAACGTCAGCGGCATAAGATGGCGGCGCAGCAGGTAAGCATTGGACGCGCCAAAACCCCGTGCTGCCAGAACAAAATTGCGTTCGCGCGCGCTCAAAATCACGCCGCGCACCAGACGCGCAGGGCGTCCCCAACCCACAATGCCGATCACCGAAATCACCAGCAGAAATGCCGTGATGGGGCTGATCTGCAATGGCAGAAAGGCGCGCACGGCGATGAGCAGATAAAACCAGGGCACGGTGATAAAGATTTCCGCAAAGCGCATGGCTACATCATCCACACGCCCGCCGTACATTCCGGCAATCGCACCAAGAAGGAGACCGGCAAGGACGGAAAGCGCAGCAGCGATGAATCCGGCAAACAGAGAGACCTGGCCGCCATAGAGCAGGCGTGAGAGCTGGTCGCGGCCAAAGCCATCCGTGCCCAGCAAAAACATGCTGGCCGGCGCTTCAACACCAAAAAGGTGCAGATTGGAATGAAATGCCCCCAAAAACGTGTATCCGTCTCCCCGCAAAAAGAACTCGATGCGGGCCGTCTGCGAACAATCCTGCGTATATTCCGTTAGACTGTCGCCGACAAGTTTGGTGACATAAACAAATGGCCGCAGATGAAATTTTCCCAGGCAATCCACAAAATGCAGGTGCGTGGGCGGAGCATAAGGATGCAGCCGGTCCTGCGTGTCAAAGCTGTATGGAGCAATGAACCCGGCCAGCAGCACTACGACGTGAATCGCCACCAGGAACCACAACGCCCATGCGAGGCGGAACGGCCTTTTCTGAAATCCCAAACCGGCGTTTTTTGCGGGTGAAGGATCACTATGACGGCTCTCCGCTCGGGATTTCAGAAAGTTCATGATTGCATCCTGATCCGCGGATCACAGACGTAAAGCAAGACATCCGCCAGAAGATTGCCGACAATCAGAAACATCGTGGAAAGCAGGACCGCGCCGATCACGACAAAGAGATCGCGGGAAAGGATGGCCTCCAGCAGCATGGGGCCGATTCCGGGCCAGCCCATCACAACTTCTATCAAGAGAGAAACGCTCAACAGCACGGCTACGGAAAGACCGAACAGCGAGATCAGCGGATTGGCAGCGGCAGGCAAAGCATAACGGAAAAGCAGTTTCAATCGCGGCAGGCCGTGGCCTTCAGCGGCGCGCATGTAAGAAGAGTCCAGCACCTCACGCACGCTGGAGCGCACGTGACGCAAAATCATCGTCAACAAACCCAAAACTAGAGCAGCGACCGGTAATATCATGTGCCAACTCACGTCGCGCAGCCACTGCCAGGTGCTTTGCTGGTCTAAGCCGGCAGAGGTCATGCCGCCAACCGGAAAAAGACCGGTCTTGAGGGCGATGAGCAGAGCCAGCAAGGCAACCAGCACATCCGGCAACGCCAAAAGAGTGGACGTTCCGCCAGAAAAAATTCGATCCATCCAACGGTTTTTGGTTCCGGCTATAAGGACACCTAGCGGCAAGGCGATCAACCATGAGATCAATACAGCGGGCACGGTAAGCAGCAAGGTATTGCGGGCTCGCGGCCACAGCAGCGTGGATGCAGGAGTGTTGTAAGCAAAGGAATAGCCGAAGTCGCCCTTGGCAGAAGATTCAACCCACTTCCAGTACCGCACGGGCATCGGCTGGTCCAAACCATATTCCGCGCGTAGCGCGGCCAGCGTTTCAGCGGAAATTTGCGAGTTCAGCTTGAGGTCGGCGATGAAATCTCCCGGCGCAGCCTGCAGCAACACAAACAGCAGAATGGAGATGCCCAGCAGCATGACTGCTCCATGACCGGCGCGGCGTGCCAGATAACGGATCATGCTGTTACCTCCACGCCGGGGACATGCAGCCGCTCACTGGCCTCAACCAGCGCGCGCGTAGCTGGATGTTTGCCCTGGTTCAGACGCGAGGGCGCAAGCCGTTCCACGATCTTGCCCGACTCCATCACCACAACTTCCTGCGCAAAGAACGAGATGAAGTTGAGATCGTGCGAGATATAGAGATACGTCAGGCCATGCCGGGCTTGCAGGTCCATCAACAGGCGGACCATTTGGGCTTGCAGCGGCATGTCGAGACCGGAGAGAGCTTCATCCATGATGAGCAGCTTTGGTTCGGCTGCCAGCGCCCGCGCCAGTGCAAGCCGCTGCCGCTGGCCTCCGCTGAACTCGCCTGCCAGCCGCTCTGACCAATCTGCGTTCAGCCCGACTTCTGTCATCAGTTCAAGTGCGCGGGCTGCACGTTCCAGTTCAGTTTTCCAGCGCGCGATTTCCAGCGGCTCCGCGATGATTTGCCGCGCGGTCAAGCGCGGGTTCAACGAAGTGGCTGCGTCCTGAAAGATCATCTGCACGGCATGCGGCTCTGCCCATTTATGCGCGGAACCATTCTGAGAATGGGGCGTCAGCAGCCGCCCTTGAAGCATGATTTCGCCCGAGTCTGCTGTCTCAAAGCCGGCAATGCAGCGCGCCAGCGTTGACTTCCCTGACCCGGAACGGCCCAACACGGCCGTCGTGGCGCCTTCTTGTAGCTCCAGATCAATATGCTCCAAGGCCTGCACTGTAAATTTGCTGCGAGAAAAAAGATGTCGCTGGGTGAATTTCTTGCCCAGATCGCGCACCTGCAGCAGCGGATACTCTGCTGCGGTAATGGGCTTTGAGAGGCTTGCGGCCGTCAGGATGTTGCGCTCAGGAAAGAGCAGGCCTTGAATGTACGGATCAGTGCTGCTCTGTAATTTGCTTATGCTGCCCTGCGCCAGCACCTCACCTTCACGCATAACGATTGCCTGATCCACCAGCGAAGAAAGCACTTTGGCGTTGTGGGTAACGAACAGGATGGCCAGGTTAAGCTCGCTCTTGAGACGCTGCAGCAGCTCCACGATCTCGGCTTGGGTCGCGACATCGAGCGCGCTCAAAGGTTCATCGGCAATCAGCAATTGCGGACGGCAAATCAGGGCCTGCGCGATGGCTACGCGCTGCCTTTGTCCTCCGCTAAGCTGGTGAGGATAAGCGCGCATGATGCGCTCAGGATCGTCAAAGCCCACATCGCGCAACATCTCCCGGGTCCGCTCCGCAAGCTGTGTGCGCTTGAGTGGGGTGTGGGCCTTCAGCACGTCAATGATCTGCGTCCCCAGAGGCAGCACCGGATTAAGCGCCAGAGCAGGCTCCTGCGAGATGAGCGCTACTTCAGCGCCGCGCATCTCCCTGAGTTGTTTGGCAGAAAATTCGGCCAGATTGCGGCCGCGATGATGGATTTGTCCGGCCGCAATGCGCGCGTTCCGGGGCAGAAGCCGCATCAGCGCCAGAGCCAGAGAACTCTTACCCGATCCTGACTCACCCAGCACGCCAACCGCCTGTCCAGCGGCGATTTCCAGATTAATGCCGCGCAAAGCGCGTACCAAGTCTCCGCCTGCGGCGTCATATTCGACGCTGAGGCCGGAAATGCGAAACAACGGTTCCGTTTTGGCCAGGTTGCCGGAAGTCAATCGCTGGTCGCCCCGTTCTTTCTGAAGTTTTTCTAACGAATTGCTGCGTTCATTATGCAGGATAGCTAAGCTCACTGGAATCGAACGTTCACCTGTGGTCGGGCCACTTGAACTACTTTGCGGCGTGCCCAAGGCCAGTTCCGGTCCGGAACCATTATCTACAGAAATTAACCATACTCGGCACACAACAATTACCGGCAAATTCTGGCAAAGTACTTGACAATAAACAAGTTACCTTGGTTCACAAAATTCCTGTTCCGGACCTGAAATCAGGGTGTCGCCGATTCCTGACGTGCTACGACGAAAGCACAGTTCTCTTCCGTCGCCCTTAGTAATAATTGCCCTTAATCCCCTAATCTCAGTAGTTCGTCTTAATCCAAACTAACCCACTGCTTAGTACATTGCTCGCGCCACTTCTCCCCGAACCAAAAAGTTTTAGGAGGCCCCCTTGCGAGCCTGGCGAAATGCTCTTTCTGCTCTTCTGATTCTTGCCTTGATGTTGGTACTTGCGTCTTGCGGCGGCAAAACAGCTTCGACTTCGGCCACTGCTGCTGCACCTGCGCCCACGCCTACACCAGCGCCACCGGCGCCAACACCAACGCCTGTGCCAGGAGCCACTCCGGTTGTCACAGTGCTCGACCATGTAGAGGAAGCGCCGTGGCTTACCTGCGGTGCTTGCGGCAACAACGGAGGCACAGGACCGGTCGCCGCCTACTCTGACACGCTGGGCATCGGTACGCCGAGCGAAGACGGCTCATCTACGCAGTTTTCCATCGCGGCAACTGTTCCCTTCACCAACGGCTACTTTTACCAGCAGCACACGCCGGTCACAAACCCGATGACGGCGCTCAAGTATGAGTTTGATCTTTACATTCCCGCCGGTTCAGAGACCTTGCCGCAGGCAATTGAATTTGAGTGCCAGCAGATCCTGGATGGGTGGATCTATAACTTCAGCTGGCAGGCGCTGTATCCGGGCAACCAGTGGCGCATCTTCGACTACACATCGAAACAATGGAACGCAACCGGCCTGACGCTGACTCGCTTCACACCCAATACCTGGCACCATATTGTGGCGGAATATCACAATGACACCACGAACCATGTTGTGATCCACGATGCTCTGACGGTGGATGGCGTGCGCATGCCGGTGAATATCACACACAATGCTTTTCTCTCCGCCGGCTCCCGCAATCAGTTCACGAATGCAGTGCAACTGGATAGCAACAGCGTGGCCGCGCCCTATAGCGTTTATGTTGACAACATGAAGATCACGTACCAGTGAGAGCTATTACTTAAATCAAAAGGTTTTATCTGAAATCTCGAGCGGAGCGAGAGATCCATATTGCCGCGATAGTTTGTCGGGTTTACTTAAAAAGCATTGCAGGCAATAGCGATCCCTCACCTGCAAAAAGCGCAGGTTTCGGGATTTCAGAAAAAGTCTATTCGTAATGCAGCGCGATCATCGGGTCCACTTTGGCTGCGCGGCGCGCGGGAATATAACTGGCAAGCACGCCTACTGCGGCGAGTACGAGCGCCATCGCTAAAAATGCCAGCGGTGAATTAGTATTTACGCCATAGAGAAATGAAGTGACCAGGCGGGCCAGGACAAAGGCCAGAACCAGTCCAACGCCAAGCCCTGCGGCCAAAATAAGAGAGCTGCTTCGCAGCACCATCAACAAAACGTCGCTCGGCTGCGCGCCAAGGGCCAGGCGGATACCGAACTCGCGTATGCGCTGGCCGACGGTGTAACCAACCACACCGTAGATGCCCACGGCGCAGAGGGCCATGGCGATCATCGCAAAGACGGCAAGCAGGCTGGCGCCGAAGCTGGCGGCCCAGAGCGACTGCGAAATAACTTCACCAATCGGCCAGGCGTTGGTGATAGGCAAATTGTGGTCCATGGATTGAATCTGTGAGCGCACAGAATTCAGCACGCTGCGAGGATCACCCTGGCTGCGGAAGAAGAGCGTGACCGACGGCTGAGGGTTCTGCACCAGCGGGCTATAGATATAAGGAAGAGGATCTTCACCCAGAGTGTTGTACTTGGAGTTATGCACGATTCCAATCACCTGGGTGTAATCATTGTCTTTAAAAAACTTGAAGCGCTTGCCGATGGGATCTTCATTGGGCCAAATGAGCTTGGCTGCAGCTTCATTCACAATGGCCACGCGCGGACTGTCTTCACGCACGCTGCTGTCAAAAATCTGCCCGCGCACCATGGGAATACCCATGGTTTGCAGATATTCGGGAGAAATCACCGAAACCTGGGTCACTTTTCCACTCTGGCCGTTGTTGGTGTCCTCGCCTTCACGAAACAGCGTTCTGCCAAAGCCGCCGTTGAATAGCGGAATGGTATTGGCCAGGGTCGCTGCCTTCACGCCGGGAGTGTTTTGTGCGGCCTCAAGTGCGCGGCGTTCAAATTCGCGGGCGCGAGCAGCGTCATAGTTTAAAGCGCCGAGATCAAAGCTCATCATCGCCAGATTATGAGTATCAAAGCCCGGGTCCATGGTCTGGGCGTTGCGCAGGCTCAGCAGAAAAAGTCCCGCTCCCACCAGCGCAATCAGGCAGACGGCCACCTGTGCAGCGATCAGAAAATTGCGGAAGCTAAAGCGGCTGCCTTTGCGCAGGTCGCTGCCCGTGCGCTCTTTGAGTTCTGAAACCAGGTCAGGCCGCGAAGATTGCAAGGCCGGCGCAAGGCCAAAAACTATTCCGGTGCCGAGAGCGACAAGCATGGTGAAAGCCAGAACGTGCCAGTCGAGCGACAAATCCATGCTGCCTTCCGGCAAGAGCGGTGGACGAAAGCGCCACATCACATCGCGGCCAATCAGCGCCAGGCCCAGTCCCAGAGCGCCGCCTGCAAGGGCCAGCATGACGGCTTCCGTCAGCAGTTGGGTAATGATCCTGCCGCGCGAAGCGCCAAGCGCGGCGCGAATCGACATCTCTCTCTTTCTGCCCGCTGCGCGCGCCAGCAGAAGATTGGCAATGTTGAAGCAGGCCACCAGCAACACAATGCCGACCACGGTCATCATCATGGCGCCGGCACGTTGAAACGCTCCACGCTGGTTGGGGCTGATGCTCGATTCCAGAATCGGCTGCGTAGTGAAGCTTCTGCCTTTGTTGGCCAGGGGAAAAGCGCGTTCCAGATCGGACGCAATGGCTTGAAGCTCCGCCTGAGCTTGTTCTGTGCGAACGCCTTCTTTGAGGCGACCAAAGGCATTGAATCCGAGAAAGCGGCGCTCATTGAACAGAACTTTGGTAAAGCCGGTGAGAATCTGATCGTGCATTGACATGGGGATCCACATGTCTGGCCCGCCGATCAGGTTAGTTCCCTGAAAACCACTGGGGGCCACGCCGATGATGGTGAATCCCTGTCCATTGATGAGAACGCTCCGGCCAATCACGCTGCGATCACCGGCAAATTTGCGCTGCCAGAAACCATAATTGAG
The DNA here is from genome assembly GCA_035710845.1 of Candidatus Angelobacter sp. GTDB lineage: Bacteria > Acidobacteriota > Terriglobia > Terriglobales > Acidobacteriaceae > Angelobacter. The sequence continues at coordinate 5,554 of DASTCT010000152.1, read as the reverse complement.
CACCACGACCGGCCCAGCGCCGGCTTCGCGGTCTTCTTCCGGGCGGAAAGTGCGTCCCAGCGCTGCATGAACACCAAGAACATCAAAAAAATTGCCGGACACCAGATTGGAAAAATACTGGTCAGGCTGGCCATGAACGGTCATGCTTACGGGCGCAAAAGTGGAGATGGTAATGCCTGAAAATGACTTGGCCCGGTCCTGTATATCCACGGCGTTTGGATAAGAGTTGGGAAAATTATTGTTGCCGACAAGGCCAAGGAGCTTACGCTGGTCAACGGTGAAAATCTGCAACAGGTTCTTAGGGTCCTGCACCGGGATGGAGTGGAAGAAGACCGCATTTACAACAGTAAAGATGGCCGTGTTGGCCCCGATTCCTAAAGCCAGGGTGAGAATGGCGATCAGGGTGAACGCAGGTGACTTGCGTAGCCCGCGAAGAGCGAAGCGAATGTCCTGGCCAAGGTTGTTCATGCGATCTCCTAGTTTATTAAGAGACGCACGCCAGGGTGCATCGTTAGCGTTAAAATGCTCGCAACACTCTACTGTGTGTGCCAAGCGGATCCAGAGTGGTTGTCTGAGTAGAAAAGAGAGGAATCCAGATGCGGGCTTTCGTAGCAAAGGCAAGAGTTCCTCAGCAGTCAGCACAGGTAGCCAATAAGCTGCAGCGCCCAGTAACCGACAATATCCGCGGCAGAACGGCACCCGCAAGTGTTCACCAAGTGGTGCGCTCGACTGGCCATCCTCTGGACAGAGAAACACGCACCTTGATGGAGTCGCGTTTCGGCCACGATTTCAGCCGCATACGCGTGCACGTTGATTCCCAAGCTGCGGATTCTGCCCGGGAACTTGGAGCCAAAGCCTATACAGTAGGCCAGGATATTGCCTTCGCCCAAAGCCAGTATGCCCCGAATACTGCGAATGGCCAACGCCTGCTTGCTCATGAACTCGCGCATACTCTACAGCAATCCTCAAAAGAGGAGGCGACTGTCGGGCTGCGCGTGGCTCCCTCCAATGATCCACTTGAACATGAAGCTGAAGGAATATCGAACGCGATGTTCTCGGGTGGGAGCGCGTTCTGGTCAAGCCAGGTTAAAGCCACTGCTCAGCGATCTGAGACTCCGGCGCTACAGCGAGCGCCTGATCCTGATAAATCCCCCAAAAAGGAAGAAGGAAGCCAGGGAAGCGGCAGCGGACAAACTTCCGCTCCAGCGGCGTCTCCTGTGCCTGCCAAAGAATGTAAACCGCCAACCAATATCCCGCTGCCATGTAAACCCCAAGCTGTTTCCGAAGCTGATTTTGTAAAAGCTGGAGCACCCGGAGATGCCCTTGGCTTCACACACTTAGCCAAGCAGGGCCCCCCTTTACCCGAGGTCAAGACGCGACAAGCCGACAAGGGCACGGATGTAGTGATCCTGAAGACAGAGGCCAAACCATTTCCCTGTGACAGCTTCTTCCTACAGGCGGGCAAGCAGCCAGTCGCCCGAGTAGGTTTCTTCGACGAGAATGATCCCAAGCAGAAAGACAACATCGCGCAATGCGGCAAGACATACACCGCCACCTATGTGATTACTGACGATGCGGCAAAAAAGATCCAGGAGGCGGAGTTGGAGCATTGCCAGGACTACAAGCGGGCATTTGACATTTCGCTGGGGTGCTATGCGAACGTGGTCAACGATCTTGCTGCGAAAAAGACGCGCTTTGCATCCGAGCAGGATGCAATAGCTGAGGTGACAAAGCGGGTAGGGCTTGCTCCAACGGAGTGGGGACAACATTATTTCGATCTGATCCAGCAGTCGGAGGAGCGCGATACCCGTAAATGGCACACCGCAATCCGGCCACCAGGTCCCGGCTTGCAGGTTGAGGTCCATGACAGGAGCGGTAAGCCTGGCCCACATCCTTGCGTTGCCTCTCAGTCCGAAACACTCGACGAGAGTTCATTCCCGCAGGTGGGAATTGACAAAAGAACCAAGAAGGAAAAACATCCGAGTTCTGAGATCATAAAGTAAGGAATGTTTTCAGAAATCGGCGGTGGAATCGCTCAACCCAAGGTTCTGGCTGGAATCGATAGCGATCCTAATTTAAATTTTGCCGTTGCTTGGCTTATCAAGGGCAAGGTGATCTTTAAGGACGAGAAAGACCAAACATCTATTTCATCGCCGCCAAAAAGTGCAGCCGATTCATCGTCATAGATAACTCAGCCACCAATCCTTACGGCGGGCCTTTACTTTCGCAAACCAGAGGCAGAGCGGATACAGCAACGCGACAACCAGTATCCAAATCCCATACGCGACCCACAAGCTGTATCCAAAGTCTGGTGGAAACATCTCTTTGGGGCTGCCCATGGAAGGAACCAGATTGAAGATGAATTTGGTGGCGCCGCTGCCATAACGGATGAACGCCGCAAGAACCACCAGAATGTGTATGAGATAGAAGTGCAGGACGAAGTAAAACATTGGCACTCGACCAAAGATAATTAATGGATTGGCGAATTTGAACGTCCACCGATCAAAATAAGCCAGAACGAGCAGCGATGGTCCCAGGGTCATCAAGAGGAAATCGAGCGATCCGGGATATTTTGTGCAGTTGAGGAAAGAGAGCACGGTGAACACAGCGGATTTCTGGTGCGACCACGGCGCGGGATCGCCATAACGGTTGATTGCCCTGAGCACGAGAAAAGCAACTGTCAACGCAAGGCCGAGCCTGAGCATGATCCGCGGCCGCCTCTGGGGCTCAAGCAGAAATACCTGGGCAAAACAGTAGCCTGCGGCCATTACGCCGATCCAGGGCAGCAGAGTATAGGTGACCAGCACCGGCTTGCCCGCGACCGGAATAACGCCCGGCTGGTGCAGCAGGTTCCAGGCCCACGACCAGGAGCCGAACTGCGCGGCGCCGATGCCATCAAGGAAGTTGTGCAAAATGATGATGGCAACGCTCAGTACTGCGAGCACTCGCATGGGCAGATAAACCAGAGCGGCCATGGCAACCATGCAGATGCCAAAAATCCAGAGGATTAAAAGAAAAACAAGAAAGCGGAAAGAAAAATTGAAGTTGTAAGCAAACTGCATCACCGTGAGTTCCAGCACAATGAACCAGAGGCCTCGCGTCAAGAGAAAGCGCGCGAGTTGGCTTTTTTGCCTGCGCTGTCCATAGAGAAATGCGCCCATCCCGGCGGCAAACATGAAGACCGGGAGACAGAAATGCGTGATCCAGCGGGTGAAGAAGAGCACCGGCGTGGTGCGGCTGAGATCAGTAGGTGAGAACGACATGGCCCCAACGTGAAAAAAGTCGCGGACGTGATCGAGGGCCATGACGATCATTACCAGGCCGCGTAGCGCATCGATGGAAGAAAGACGTGAGCCGGGTTTGACGGAAAGAAGCGAGCTGGGTTTGGAAGAAAGATGGGAGCTGGGCTTTGTGGCGGAATCCATGGAAAGGATATTGTGCCGCATTCTGCGTAAAATGTCAGATCACTTTATCTCCGTGGTTCCTTTTCTTTGCGGTTCCTTTTTCTCCGCGATCCTTTGTTCACCATTTAGAATTTCTCTGCATGTCCACATCGGACTCCATCCACACCATGATGGACTACCCGCTCACGCTCACAGCGATCCTGGAGCGGGCGGGAAAATATTTTGCCGGGATAGAGATTGTCTCGCGGCTGCCAGACCGCTCTTTGCATCGATATAACTGGGGCCAACTGCGCGAACGCGCGTTGCGGTTGGCGGAATGTCTGCTATCGCTGGGGCTGAAGAAGGGTGACCGCGTGGCCACGCTGATGTGGAACCACTACGCGCACCTGGAATGTTATTTCGGCGTGCCAGCGGCTGGAGGCGTTCTGCATCCGCTGAATTTGCGCTTGCATCCTGACGAAATTGCCTGGATTGCCAACCACGCGCAAGACCGCTACCTGATTGTGGACGATGTGCTGTTGCCGGTGCTGGAAAAGTTTTGCGCGAAAGTGAAGTTTGAACGCATCTTTGTGGTGCGGCATCCGGGGCAATCTGTGCAGCACGGATATGCCGACTACGAAGACTGGCTGAAGCAGGCCAATGGCAGCAGAAAGCTGCCGACGATCGGCGAGCAAGATGGGGCCAGCATGTGCTACACATCCGGCACCACGGGCAGTCCCAAGGGCGTTTTGTATTCGCATCGCTCTGAGGTGTTGCACAGCATGGCGCAGGCCATGGCAGATTCATGCGCGTTCTCACAGCATGATGCGGTCTTGCTGGCTTCACCCATGTTCCACGCCAACGGCTGGGGATTTGCTTATACAGCGGCGCTGGTGGGCGCAAAATTTGTTCTGCCCGGCCCGCATCTGGATGCGTTGAGCCTGCTGGAACTGATTGTACGTGAAGACATCACCATGACCTGCGCCGTGCCTACGGTCTGGCTGGGCATGTTGCCGGAGTTGGAGAAGCGCGGCAAAGACTGGCGGCCTGCGCGCGATGTGCGCATCCTGTGCGGCGGCACTGCGCCGCCAGAGAGCCTGATTCGCAATCTTGATCGCCACGGCTTTCACATTATTCATTCCTGGGGAATGACGGAGACCTCGCCGCAAGCTACGGTATCGCGACTGCACCCGGAGGCGCTGAACTGGCCTGAAGAGCAGCAGTATGCGATCCGGACAAAGCAAGGTTGGCCGCTGCCTTTTGTGGATGTGCGTATCCGCAATGACCAGGGCGATGCTCCCTGCGATGGCCAAACCATGGGCGAGTTGGAGGTCCGCGGGCCGTGGGTTGCGGGCAGTTACTTTAACGCGCCGGAAACGCATGATCGCTGGACGAAAGACGGCTGGTTTCGCACCGGCGACGTAGCGACGATCGATCCTGACGGCTGCATCAAGCTGGTGGACCGCAGCAAGGACCTGGTGAAATCCGGCGGCGAGTGGATCAGCTCAGTTGATCTTGAGAACACGCTGATGAGCCATCCTGCGGTGCGCGAAGCCGGCGTGATTGCGGTGCAGCATCCGAAATGGCAGGAGCGTCCGCTGGCTGTGGTGGCGCTGAAAGAAGGAGCGAATGCCACAGCAGAAGAGCTGTGCAAATTTTTGAGCGCGAAATTTGCCAAATGGCAGATGCCGGATGATTTTGTGTTTGTAAACGACTTGCCGCATACCTCGACGGGAAAGTTGCTGAAAGCGGAGTTGAGAAAGAGGTATGCGGATTGGAAGTGGAATGAATCGCCGTGATCCCACCCCAGAAAGTCAAAACCTTACCACGGATGACACGGATAACGCGGATCAACACTTAAGGTTGGATTCCCAATTACGGCGATGTCGTGCGATCACGGCGATGACAGCGATTTACTTCGGTTCTTTCAGCTTGAGCCTGGATTTGTTTTCGTCGAGAAAGGCGCGAAGCTGGTCTGCCTGATCGAGCAGGCGGGTCCACTGCTCAAAGTACAGCGTGACCGGAAACCGTCCCAGGCCATAGACGCTGACGCCGCCTTTTTCACTCACGCGGAACTCCAGCGATCCGGTACGCTTGGTTGCAACCTGCTTCTCCAGTTCAGCAAGGCGGGCTTTCATCTCTTCATAGGTAGGTTCTGCCATGTGTCTCCT
>DASTCT010000151.1:0-2085 GCA_035710845.1 Candidatus Angelobacter sp. | reverse complement strand
CGCATGTCCAAAAGATAGTTCAAAGCTCTGCAAACGCGCAGGGTTCTTGTGCAGGAGATAGCCCAGATCGGTAGCAGGTGGTTGATGAGTGGTGATGGTTAAGAGCACGGTTTATCTATAGTAAATCCTCAGACAAACTAGTGTAGTGTCCCTAACGCTTCTTTGCATTTGGCGACCTTTGCCAAGATAGTTTCGGCATCCTTGGTCCATACGAAGATTTTTGGGTTGCGGTTGTGGATTTCAAGATACGTTTTGATGGCTGCGATCAGGGAAGCCACGCTGGTGAAGATGCCCCGGCGGATGGTCTTGTCTGTCAGGTCGCGGAACCAGCGCTCGATCAGGTTGAGCCACGAGGAACCAGTAGGGATAAAATGCAGGTGAAAACGTGTGTGCCGCTTTAACCAACGTTTGACCATCGGGGTTTTGTGGGTGGAGTAGTTGTCCACGATCAAGTGCAGATCCAGTTCTGGGGATGTTTTCTTATCGATGATATTGAGGAACTTCACAAACTCTTGGGAACGATGCCGTGGCAAGCACTCGCCGATAACCTCGCCCTCCAACATCTCCAGAGCAGCAAACAAGGTGGTGGTACCGTGGCGCTTGTAGTCATGGGTCATAGTGGCAGCGCGGCCCTTTTTCATAGGCAGGCCGGGTTGGGAGCGATCTAAGGCCTGAATTTGGCTCTTTTCGTCCACCGACAGCACCAGGGCCTTTTCCGGAGGATTCATGTAGAGCCCCACCACGTCCCGCAGTTTGGCGACAAAGTTCTTGTCGCGGGAAAGTTTGAAGGTCTTGATACGATGCGGTTGGAGATTATGCTGCTTCCAGATACGCTGCACGGCCATGCGGGACAGGTCCTGGGCTTGGGCCATGTCGCGAGTGCTCCAATGGGTTTTGCCCGGCGGCTGGCTATGCAAGGTAGCCTGAATCACAGCCTCAATTTTTTCTGACGACAGGGTTTTCTTTCGTCCCGGCCGGGGCGCATCGGCGAGAAGGCCCGACACACCAGCTTGGGTAAAACGATTACGCCACAGCAAGACGGTGGGCCGGCTGATGTGTAGAGCCTTGGCAATGGTGCTGTTGCTCTCTCCTGCGATTGCTTTGAGAATGATGCGAGCGTGCAGCGCAATTTTCTGGGGAGTCTTGCCGCTGGATTCCAAGCGTTGCAGTTGGCTTTTTTGACTCGTGTTACAGGCCAATGCAGTTGCTGTATGGTTTGCCATGCGACAGGTAACCATAGCAGAAGAGTAATGTAAAGTTATTTATGGGACACTACACTAGCTACTAGCTTCTAGCCGCTAGCAAAGCTGAGGCAGATTGGATTTGCGACCCTCTGCCGATGCTTGGGTGAGATTGGGTGACCTTGGGTGAAATTGGGTGAAACCAGGGGGGAAGGGGGCGGGGTGGCGAATCGCCGGAATCGCCGAGATCGCCGTCATCGCACGGAATCAGAAAAGCAAGGACTTATGATTGCGACGTTCGAATGAGCAGTAAAAATTGACGCGGAAATAGGCACGGAATTGGGTGAAATTCACAAGGACACGCAATGAGCAAGCAGAGGGCCGCTGTCAATTGCCAAAATCGCCGAAATTGGTAATTGAGGGCCAGAATCTAGCCAGTTCCCCGCAGCTACTTCTGCCCCGCGGAACCACCTCATACTCCCTTAACGCTCGTGCCGCAGCCGTGTTTCAGACTCATTCGTGGTTTAGCTTCAAGTCTTGTTTTTTGGCAAGGGGTTCCTTGGAACTGGATACTTTAATCAACATTGTGGCGACTCGCTCAAGCGTATCGAGTTGGCAAGCCACAGACGTCGTCAAATTTGTTACCTCTGCATGGCCGTGTGGGTAACAACGGCCTAAGTGGTGTGGAAGATAGCCAGGATTCTTTAACCAGAATGCTTTTAGGGGTTTGTCAATTTCGGTGGCGTCGCCGCTTTGGATGGCATTGAGCATGCCACGCCGTGCGGCATCTACTATGCCTGCCGCTGACTTTACGCCATTGACTTCCCGTATATTCCCAACATACCCAGAGGACCGTAGAAACTGGCTGGGGTACATGAAATCCCATCCCATAACCGCATCCAGG
>DASTCT010000150.1:0-33532 GCA_035710845.1 Candidatus Angelobacter sp. | reverse complement strand
TTGCGCTCGACGCCAAGTTTGGCTTTGACGATAACGCGCTCTATCGGCACAAAGATTTGAAAGAGCTGCGCGACATCAGCGAAGAAGATCCGCTGGAGGTAGAAGCTTCAAAGTACAACCTGAACTACATCAAGCTGGATGGCAACATTGCATGCTTGGTGAATGGTGCGGGCCTGGCTATGGCGACCATGGACATTATTAAGTACGCGGGTGGTTCGCCGGCGAATTTTCTCGACGTGGGCGGCGGCGCCAACGCGCAGCAGATTGGCCATGCGTTTGAGATCCTGCTGAGTGACAAGAATGTGAAGGCGATTTTGATCAACATTTTTGGTGGCATTTTGCGGGTCGACACACTGGCCGATGGTGTAGTGCAAGCCGCGAAAGCTACAAACCTGAAGCTGCCATTGGTCCTGAGACTGGAAGGAACGAACGTGGAGCAGGGGCGCGAGATCCTGCAGAAATCGGGCCTTAACTTTCAGGTGGCAGAGACGATGAAAGATGCAGCGGAAAAAGTGGTTGCAGCCGCAGGAAAATAGTTATTGCAAGTTAACAGCCGGCGAGGCCGGCTTGTGCGCCGAGCCGGGTGCAGCAAGTGCGGAAGAATTCGATGGATAACAAAATCGTTTAGCGGTTTGGAGCGGAGCGACAAAATATAAAGATGGCGATTCTAGTTGATAAATCCACGCGGCTGATGATCCAGGGCATAACCGGGCGTGAAGGCACGTTCCACGCCAAGACCTGTGCGGCTTACGGCACCAACATTGTCGGCGGTGTTACGCCAGGCAAAGGCGGTACCACGCATGAAGGCTGGCCCATCTTCAATACTGTTGCCGAATGTCGCGAGAAGACCGGCGCCAACACCACCATTATTTTTGTTCCACCACAGTTTGCGGCGGACGCCCTTTTGGAGGCGATTGACGCTGAAGTTCCATTGGTTATCAGCATCACCGAAGGCATTCCTGTGCTGGATATGGTACGCGCCTACGACTTTCTAAAGATTAAAGGCAAGTCGCGGCTGATTGGGCCTAACTGTCCTGGAATTATTTCTCCGGGCAAAGCCAAGGTCGGCATCATGCCAGGCCACATACATAAGGAAGGGAATATCGGCATTGTTTCTCGCTCGGGCACGCTGACCTATGAGGCCGTGTACCAGCTTACGCGGCGCGGCATCGGCCAATCCACGGCGATAGGCATCGGCGGCGATCCCATTATCGGCACAAGTTTTGTTGATGCCCTCAAACTTTTCAATGAAGATCCGGAAACGCATGCGATCATCATGATTGGCGAAATCGGCGGCAATGCGGAAGAGACCGCGGCAGAGTACGTGAAAAAACACGTCAAGAAGCCGGTGGTCTCGTTCATCGCTGGGCAGACAGCGCCGCCGGGACGTCGCATGGGACACGCGGGAGCAATCATCTCCGGCGGACATGGAACGGCGACAGAGAAGATCAAAGCGCTTGAAGCTGCGGGGATTGCGGTGGCAAAATCGCCTGCCATGATGGCGCAGACGCTGCTCGATAGGATTGGAACAGCCAAGGTATAGAGCCCTCGCTTTGTGTGGCTCAAACAACAAACATTGAAATCAGGAGAGACTAACCAGTAATGCAAACACTGCAACGCACATTTTCCATTGTGAAGCCAGACGCGGTAGCCAAAGGCGCCACCGGCGATATTCTCCACATGATTCAGGAAAAGGGTTTTCGTATCATCGGCATGAAAATGCTGGAGATCACCAAACAACAAGCCGAAGGATTTTACGCGGTCCATGCCAGCCGTCCATTTTTTGACTCATTGACTTCCTTCATGTCCAGCGGCCCAATCGTAGTGTTGGCGCTGGAAAAAGATAACGCCATCGCCGATCTGCGCAAGCTCATGGGTGCTACCAATCCCGCAAACGCCGAACCCGGAACCGTGCGCAAGAAATGGGCTTCCAGCATCGAGCAGAATGCCATCCACGGCTCTGACGCCGATGACACAGCGCGCTTTGAACTGAGCTATTTTTTTGCCGGCTATGAGTTGACGCGGTAAGGCCACGCAGAGCGCGGAAGTCAATATGATGGCTTAGCTAGCGGCCAGAAGCTAGCAGCAAGGAGCTATTCCATGCCACTTGTTCAAATCACCTTGTTGAAAGGCCGCACCGTGGAGCAGAAGCGCAAGGTCGCGGAGCGCATCACGCAGGTAATGGTTGAAGACGCCAAGGCCGCCAAAGAAGCCGTGGTGGTGACCTTTGTGGAAGTTACAAGTGAGGATTATGCCAGCGCAGGAGTTTTGCTGGCGGACAAGAAATGATACGCGCGACACCGCGTGCTGCTTAAGCAGGCACTGTGTGACTCCGTTTTATTCCTGACGTAATGCTGCTACGGGATCGACACGTAACGCGCGCAGAGCCGGCACATAGCATGAGAGCACCGCTGCAATCGCAACCAGCAGCGCCACTGCGGCATAGGTCAAAGGATCAATAGGCTTGATGTTGAACAGCAGGCTGCTCACAAAGCGTGAAAGACCCATCGCGCCGAGCAGTCCGGCACCCATGCCGATCAGGATCGGACGCATGCCCTGACCTACGATCAGCATCAACACTTTCGCAGGTGTTGCGCCCAGAGCAACGCGCAAGCCGATCTCCGCTGTTCTGCGGCCCACAGAATAAGCCAGCACGCCATACACTCCAACCAGCGCAAGCAACAGCGCAACCGCCGCGAAAATAGTGATCAGAAACATATTGAAGCGGCGCGGCGCCATGGACTTTGAGACCACTTCATCCATGGTCTGTACGTCAGAGAGTGGCAGGTTCGGATCAAGATTTTTCAAAATCGATCGCAAAGCCGGTGTCAGCGCAGTGGGGCTTCCGGCAGTATGCACGGCAAACTGCATAGGCCCTGGTCCGGCGCCATAAGAAGGAAGATAGACGGTAAGCGTGGGACTGGAATCAAGCCCGCGCTCGCGCTGGTCGGCGGCCACGCCAATCACCTCCGCGGAATCATTACTTTGTCCCTTCCACAACAGCGCCTGCCGTCCCACCGGGTCTTCACCGGGCCACAGAGTATCGGCGAGGCGTTTGCTTACAATCACGCGCCACGGTTTGCCAATCTGATCATGCTGGCTGAAGGTGCGGCCTTTGAGAATGGGAATGCCCATGGTGCGGAAATATTCTCCGCTCACCACGCGCCAGCCGGCCCAGGGGAAACGCCCGCCATCGCCGTCAGGCCGTTCGGCCGCAACAATACCCATACCAGGGTCCCAGCCGGTGATTGGTCGGGACAGCATTGCAGCTGCAGACTGCACTCCCGGGAGCGCGCTTACGCGATCAAGAAAGGCGTTGCGCAATTCACTGGCGCGTTCTTTGTAGGATCCCGGAATATTCACGGCCACCAGCAGCCGGTTCTCTGATTGAAAGCCACGGTCTACGTGCAGCAGGCGATCAAAGCTGCGGATCAGCAACCCTGCTCCCACCAGCAACATGAGTGAGAGTGCAACTTCAGTGGCAACCAGCACCGAGCGCAAGCGCTTTTGCGTACGCGATCCTGCCTGGCTGCGCTCGCCTTCGCGCAGTCCGCTGACGATACTTTTGTACGGCGACTGAAACGCCGGAACCAGGCCGGCGAGGATTCCCGTGAGCACTGCAGCCATCAGTGTGAACCCAAGTACCCAGGGATTGATGCCGATTTCTTCAATGCGAGGAATGCCGCCGGGATTCGCACTCTTGATTGCCGCAAGCGCAGCCATGGCCAGAAAGACACCGAAAATCGCGCCTGTGAGACCAAGGACAAGAGACTCGGTAAGCACCATGCGGAATATCCGCGCGCGGCTTGCGCCCAGTGCGGCCCGCACTGCAATCTCACGCGTGCGACCGGTGGCTTTGGCCAGCAGCAGATTGGCCAGGTTGACGCAGGCAATCAGCAGCAGAAATCCCACAGCGCCCAGCAGCACCCAGAGCTTGGTGCGCAGATTGCTATCGGCCAGCCATTCTGAGGACGTGCTGAGCGTGATGCCCATGCCCTTATCGTCTTTGGGATAGTCCTTGGCCAGAGAATTGGCGACGGCTGTGAGATCGGCCTGTGCAGTTTGCAGGCTGACTCCTTTTTTCAACCGCCCGATGACCTGGAACTCAAAGCTGCCACGGTCAGCGTTTGCTTTGTGGACGAAAGGAATAAAGACATCGGCGACGTCAAGCCATGGTTCGCCCGGCGGGAGCACTCCGACCACCTGAAAAGATTTCCCATTCAACTGAACAGTCTTGCCCACCACTTGTGGATCGCCGTTGAAATGCGTCTTCCAGAACTTGTTGCGCAGCAGCAAGACGTTATTGTCATGGCCGGGTTGGTCCTCTTCCGGAAGAAAATCGCGTCCGGCAACGGGATTGACGCCGAGCACGTGGAAGAACCCGGCTGAGATGGCGCCGCCATCGATTTTCTCCGGCTCACCCGAACCGGTGAGGTTCGCGGTGAGGTCATGGTAGCAGGCAATGCCGTCAAAGGTGCGGTTGCGCGCCTGAACGTCCCAGAAATTTGCCTCAGTGAACGTAGCTTGGTTCCATTGATTCCCAACACGAGTTTCCCAGAGCTGCACTAGACGCGAGGGCTCCGGGAATGGCAGCGGCTGCAGCAACACCGCATAGAAAACGCTGAAGATGGCTGACGTAGCCCCAATGCCCACAGCCAGCATCAGCACGGCCAGCAACGTTGTACCCGGATTCTTTCTCATGTTGCGGATAGCCTGGCGAACGTCGAGGAGAGTTGCGTTCATAAAAGCCTCGCTTCAGATGCGGATTGCACACAACTACGTTTTATTGAGACGGGGGCAGGGAAGCGTTGGTTAGGAAAGTTTTTGTCCGCAAACTCCAACGAGACGAGATGTTATTCGATCGTTGTGTACAAGTCGCGGTTGCGCTGCTCCATGATTGTATCCAGCCCACTGATCACGTATTGCTTGAAGTAGGGCGCATCGCGATGGGCCTGCAGCGCAGCCTCGTCTTTGTATTGCTCGTAGAAGAGGAATTTGCGCGGATCTTCCGTTGACTGATGGCCAACGTACATAAGGCAGCCCGGCTCTTTGCGCGAATGCTCCTGCAAAATGCGGATGTACTCACGGCATTGTGCTTCCGTGCCGGGCTTCACCATCATGTCAACCTTAAGAACGATCATCTTGCTCTTACGCCTTTCAGCGGAGCAGCTTTTCCTGCCGCGCTTAAAACTTCTGCTTCAAACTCCGGCAGCATCATAGTTTGGTCGCGATCAGGGCCGGTTGAAACCATGCCGATGGCTGCGCCGCTCTCCCGCTCAATGAATCGCAGATACTCCTGCGCTTTCTTTGGCAGATCGTCAAAGCTCGTCACGCCTTCCGTTGACTTCTTCCAGCCCGGCATCTTTGTATAAACGCACTCCACCTGATCAAAACCGGTAGCCAGCGCAGGGATGGACTCAACTTTCTTGCCCTTGATTTTGTAACCTACGCAGACCGGAACTTCGTCCAGCACGTCAAGCACGTCCAGCTTGGTTACCACCCACCAGTTCACGCCGTTGATCATCTGCGCGTAACGCAACAGCGACAGGTCAATCCAGCCACAGCGCCGCGGGCGCCCCGTAACTGCTCCGTATTCATTGCCACGAGCGCGAAGCTGGTCAGCAATAGCTCCCTCAACTTCGCTGGGAAACGGGCCGCCGCCCACGCGCGTGCAATACGCCTTGGTCACGCCGATCACGTTCTGGATCGCGTTGGGAGGAACGCCGGTGCCGGTAACCGCGCCGCCCGCCGTGCAACTGGATGAGGTCACAAACGGATAAGTGCCATGATCGATATCGAGCATCGTGGCCTGCGCGCCCTCAAACATTACCGATTCGCCTTCAGCCAACGCTTGGTTCAAGAGCGTTGCGGTGTCAGCCACAAAGGGCGCAATCTTTTCGGCCGCCTCGGCGTACTCGCGATACATGCTGTCGGCATCGAGCGGCTCAGAGTTGAAGAGCGCGTGCGCAATCATGTTTTTCTCGCGGCAGGCGTTCTCAATAGTCGTCTTGAGCAGAGCGGAGTCCAAGAGATCGGCCACGCGCAGTCCGCGACGACCCATCTTGTCTTCATAAGCCGGGCCAATCCCGCGCGAGGTGGTGCCAATCTTCACGCGTCCGGGTGCATTCTCTGCGCCCATTTCAATCATGCGGTGATACGGCAGGATGACGTGTGCCCGGTTGGAGACAAAGAGGTTTCCGTCCACAGCGACGCCTGCATCGCGCAGCATCTTTACTTCCTTAAGAAAGGCCAGCGGGTCCAGCACCACGCCATTGCCGATCACGGATCGGCAGCCCTGGCGCAGCACGCCGCAAGGCACCAACTGCAGCACAAATTTTTTGCCTTTAATAATGACCGTGTGCCCGGCGTTATGCCCTCCGGCATAGCGGGCCACAATGGAAAAATTGTGTGAGAGCACGTCAACGATCTTGCCCTTGCCCTCATCGCCCCACTGGGCGCCAACGATTACAGCTGTCTTACCACGCTTCACTGGAAATGCACACTCCTCGCCCGCAGGTTTTTTCACAGTTAAAAAGTAGGCTCTGGGAAATCCGGAACGGGAAAGTCTAATACTAAGAAATTTTAACAGAGAAGACGGGATCGGGCCATGGCCCATCGAGCCATCAAATGAATTGCCAAGATTGCCCAAAAATGCGAAATTGAAGTCTCAGTACCAGCCAGGGAGCCGCTCTGATGAATTGCCTTCCATTCAATGGCGCGGCTACTTTTCTCTTTACTCGGGCCATCGAGCAGCCGATCAATAGATTATAAGTTTCTAACTATTAGGTTACTGGAAGCTATATCTTAGCTTGAAGTTCTGATTTGAAACAGACGCTATGGATTTCTTACCTTAATACCGGAATAGCTTCCGGAAAGTCAACTATACTGGCTTCGTTTTGCTTGTACCAGCCTTGCGAAACAATACACACGTTGTTCATTGATGTGGAGGTTATATGACAAAGCCAGCAAGCACCATGGGTATCCATTTACTTCTCAGTGTTCTCATTTTCAGCGCGATAGGATTTGGCCAGGATAGTGTTGCACAAGGTACGTGTACATTTCGACCAATTGCTCTTCCTACGGACCAATCTCTTCGCTTTGCAACGGCAATCAACGATATTGGAGCCGTTATAGGAGCTGTTGCCAAGACAAGCGGAGGCGTCACCAGTGGAATGTTATCGTTCAATGGCAAGGTGACTCTGTTCACATTTCCAGGAGACTCGACACAGACATTTCCCAACGACATCAACAATCATGCCCAGATTGTGGGCTCCTATGATTCAATCAGCCGGGGTAGGAATGGTTTTTTTGTGCATGACGGCGGGTTTCAAACCATTAAGGTGCCGAACTCCAGTGGCACCAATGCTAACGGTATTAGCGATAAAGGAGATATTGTTGGAGCTTTTAGCATGCCGGGCCGCGGCTTGCAGGCGTTTTTGCTGCACAATGGCCATTTCACCAGCTTCAGTATTCCGGGCGCCCTGTCCACACAGGCAGGCAGCATCAATATCCATGGCCAGATTGTCGGGACCTATCACAAGGAAGGCCAGGATCATGGATTTCTAGTCCAGAACGGCGTCTTTACGTTCATTGATTTTCCAGGAGCAACAAACACGGAATTGAACAAAATCAATAATGAGGGTGACATAGTGGGACAATATGATGACGCTACCGGTGTTCATGGCTTCGCACTCGACAAAGGCAGATTTGTCACATTGGATGATCCAAAAACACCTGGAGGCGAATTTGGGCTTGCAGGAGTGAACAATCTCGACCAAGTCGTGACCAGGGCAGGACACGTAGGCGACTGCCATAATCAATTTTGATACATATAGCTATCCTGGTGATGACCATTTGTCCTATTACCTAAATAGGGTAGCGAGAGTAAGGATGGCGGAAGACGGAGGAATCGAACCCCACAGCCAAGTGCATTGACTGTCCATGCTTTTCAAGAGCACTTGCCGACCATTCAGCGGCGTCTTCCGCATATGAATGGCGGAGGGTACAGGATTTGAACCTGTGGAAGCCCCTTGCGGGACTTATGGCACGTTAGCAATGTGCTGGTTTAACCGGACTCACCCAACCCTCCGCTATGGCTAGCGGATGCTGCTCGATCGGGATGAGGGATAGAAGTTCACAACAGACACTGTAACACAGGGCGCGCAGAAAAGTTGCGGCAATTTGTTAGCTCTGTTGTGTCGCAATACCTAATGCGTCAATGCATCGACTAAGCTTTGGATTCGCCAACCATAGAAAGTCTCGATTCAGCCTCGGACGCTTTGCTGAGACCGGCCAATTCAGCCAGCAGCTCATAAGATCGCAGACGGTCGGCGTGCTCATACGTGTTGGCCACCACCATCAGCTCGTCAACCCGCGTTTCTTCTAAGAACTCTTCCAGCTTTTTCTGGACCGTTTGCGGGCTGCCAATAATGGCGGCGCGGAAGCGCGAGGCCACAGCAGCCTCTTCAAAGGCATTCCAGTCCATGTGCTCCACAGGCGGCACCAGTCCGACAGACCGGTTACGGATCATGTTCAGGAACATCTGCTGCGCGGTGGTAGCCAGATATTTTGCCTGCGCGTCAGTTTCAGCCACCAGCACGGGCAACCCGGCCATCGTATAAGGCCGCGCAAGCTGCGCGGAGGGGCGGAAGCTGTTGCGATAAAGCGCAAAGGCTTCCAGCATTCCTTCCGGCTGAAAGTGAGCGGCAAAGGCAAAGGGCAAGCCCAGCTCTCCTGCAAGCTGTGCGCTGAAGTCGCTCGATCCCAGAAGCCAGATAGGAATGTTTGTGTCAGTGCCGGGAAAAGCGCGCACAGTCTGGCCCGGCACTGGCTTTGCCAGATAACTGCGAAGCTCGGCCAGCAGATCAGGATAGTCGTCGCCAGTTGAGTTCAGGCCACGGCGCAGCGCCCTTGCCACCGCAAAATCACCGCCGGGAGCTCGGCCCAGTCCAAGATCGATGCGTCCAGGGTAGAGCGCTTCCAGGGTGCCGAACTGCTCAGCAATCACCAGAGGCGCATGGTTGGGCAGCATGATGCCGCCGGAGCCGACGCGAATCCGCGATGTTCCAGCCGCTATATGGCTGATGAGGACTGACGTAGCTGAGCAGGCCACGCCCACGATGTTGTGATGTTCAGCCAGCCAAAACCGCTTATAACCCCAGAGCTCAACGTGCTGGGCAAGGTCAAGCGAGCGATGAAATGCCTCGGCTGCGGCGCCACCTTGGCGCACGTGCGCGAGATCAAGGACAGAAAGAGCAGTTTGTGAAAGTCTGGAAGTCTTGGGAGTTTTGGCCATCGAGTTCTCCGTGCCTCGGTGCATGCAGCAGAAACTCTATAGGATCTGCAACAGCCCGTTTGTATTTGATGATGCCAGGCACGAATTGTATTCATGGTCTTACATGAGAGAGCACGGCCTTGGCGCAAAAGTCTGCGGCAGGATACTCTAATCGCAATGCTGTAACAAAGGACTCATGGCACTGCCATTTAAATTGGTTTACACCGACGATTATTACCTGCCAATCGGCGCGCACGTTTTTCCCGCGCAGAAATACCGGCTCATCCACAAACGGCTGCTGGAGAGCGGTATTGCCGAGCCGCCTGACTTCATTACACCAAAGCCGGCGCAGGATGAAGACATCCTGCTGGTGCACACGCGCGAGTACGTGCAAAAGCTAAAAACGGGAACGCTCTCCGTGCAGGAAGAAATGCAAATGGAGGTGCCGTACTCGCCGGAGCTGGTGAAAGCGTTTTGGCTGGCGGCTGGCGGATCGATCTTGGCAGCGAAGTGCGCGCTGAAAGACGGAATTGCAGGGAATATCGGCGGCGGATTTCATCATGCCTTTCCCGATCATGGCGAAGGTTTTTGTGTGATTCACGATGTGGCCGTGGCCATCAAGCGTATGCACCAGGACGGTAAACTCACGCGCGTCATGACGGTGGATTGCGACGTTCACGATGGCAACGGCACAGCGGCGATTTTTCCGCCACAGGGTAAGACCCGCATTGGCCAGCCGCTGCCCAGTGCCAGCGCCAGCCAGCGTGATATCCATGTCACCGCAGAAGCGCCGCCCAAGAGTGATAGCAAAGAGTTGGAAGTCTTTACTATCTCTCTGCATCAGGCGCACAACTATCCTGCGTACAAGCCGCCTTCATCCATTGACGTGAACCTGCCTGATGGCACGAATGACGATGAATATCTTGGCTGGCTTGACCAGTCCTTAAGCTCGGCTTTCCGCCATTTTGAGCCGGAATTGCTTTGCTACATCGCCGGCGCCGATCCCTATAAAGAAGACCAGTTAGGCGGACTATCTCTGACCATTGAAGGGCTGAAGAAGCGCGACGAACTCGTGCTCAAGGTGGCAAAGGCGCGAAACATCCCGGTCATGATTACCTATGCCGGCGGCTATGCGCGCCGCGTGGAAGATACAGTGACCATCCACTGCAATACAATCCTTGCTGCCAAGGAGATTTTTTCTTGAAGCTTCAACTTGTTCGTCACGCCACGCTGCTGCTGGAGTATGCCGGCATGCGCATCCTGGTGGATCCCATGCTGAGCGAAGCCGGGGCCATGTCGCCGATTCAGAATTCGCCGCAGCCGCGTTCCAATCCGCTCGTGCCGCTGCCGTTTCCTGTGGAGCAGGCGCTCGACAGCGTGCAGCTTGTGCTGGTAACGCACACGCACCGCGATCACTGGGATGATGCCGCAATCCAATTGGTACCGAAGGACCTGCCGCTGCTGTGCCAGCCGGAAGACCTGAAGAAAATGGAAGCCGTGCACTTTGTGAACGCCGCCGCCGTGCACGATATGAAGTATTGGAGCCACATCTGCATCACACGCACGCCGGCGCAGCATGGTACCGGAGAAATTGCGCGGGCCATGGCGCCTTCCAGCGGCTATGTGCTCTCAAGCGCGGGCGAGCCCACACTTTATATCGCCGGTGACACCATCTGGTATGACCAGGTAGCAGAGACCATCAAGCAGCACAATCCGCAGGTGATCGTGGTGAACGCCGGCGCAGCGCAGTTCCTGCATGGCGATCCCATTACCATGACCGCCGGAGACGTGGTGCGTGTTTGCCGGTCTGCGCCACACGCGCAAGTCATTGCCGTCCACATGGAGGCCATTAATCACTGTCTACTTACGCGCCAAGAGCTGGCGCAGCACGCGCAGGACGCGGGAGTATCCGTGGGTGTCCTAGAAGACGGAGAAGAGAAGGATTTCACCCAACCTTCATAGATATCTTATAGTATTCCCGACTGTTGACTATCTGCTATTATTGCGTGCTGTTCAGAACCTCTAGGAAATCGCCGTCGAAGCCTCTAGCAGGCTGCTGAAAAAGTACTCCCAATTGCGATGGAGATGTGTTAACAGAAGGTATGAGAGGAAGCGATCAGCAGCAGGGCGAAGTATTCAGCTATTTGTCGCCGGAGAGCCGAGTGCGGAAGGATCATCCGCTGCGGGCAATGCGGAGGATGGTGGACGAAGTACTGGGGAAGTTATCACCTGAGTTCGACTGCATGTATGCCAAGCAAGGGCGACCGTCGATTGCGCCGGAGAAGCTTTTGCGTGCGCAGTTGCTGCAGATGCTGTATTCGGTGCGCAGCGAGCGTTTGCTGATGGAAGAAATCGATTACAGCATACTGTTTCGCTGGTTTATCGGTCTGAACCTGGATGAAGAGGTATGGGACGCGACCACATTCACTAAGAACCGGGACCGGCTGCTGGAGGCCGATGTAGCCCAGCGGTTTTAGCCGAAGTGGTGGAGATGGCGCGGGCCAGGAGTTTGGTTTCCGACGAACACTTTAGCGTGGATGGCACGCTGCTGGAAGCCTGGGCCAGTCTGAAGAGCTATCAAAGAAAAGAAGGTAAGCAAAGTCCTCCGGAAGATCCGGGCAATCCGACGGTGAACTTTCACGGTGAGAAGCGGAGCAACCAGACACACGAATCGAAGACCGATCGGGAGGCTAGGTTGGCGCGCAAAGGTGATGGCAAAGAGGCCAAGCTCAGCTACAGCGGGAATCTGCTGATCGAGAATCGCAACGGGTTGATTGTGGATGCGCGGGCCTGGGAGGCCAATGGCAGAGCGGAGCGGGACACAGCCTTGCTGATGCTGGAGCAGCTTTCTGGGGATCATCCGGTCACGGTAGGCGGGGATAAAGGGTTTGATACTCGGGAATTTGTCAGAGAGTGCCGTCACATGCAGGTCACACCGCATGTGGCGCAAAACGATGGACGTCCGGGCGGCAGTGCGATTGACCAGCGAACGACGCGGCATGAGGGCTATCGCATCAGCCAGCGGAAACGAAAGCGTATTGAAGAGTGCTTTGGCTGGTTGAAAACTATCGCTCTACTACGCAAGCTGCGGCATCGGGGTCTGGCCAACGTGGATTGGATCTTTGCTTTCGCCTGCGCCGCTTACAACCTGGTACGGATGCGAAATCTCTTACCGCAGATGATGTAAGTTCCGTGGCGTAGTGTCTCTCTGGGAGAAAAATAGAAACAATGCTCCCGCGGAGAAAGACAAGAATCGGACTCTCTCACTTCATAACCAGCAAAAAGGAACAGAAGTCCGCGTAATCAGACAGATTTTTCAGCAGCCTGCTAGTAATCCAGTTTGAGTTTTACATGTGATGAAAGGAAGAATGGAATCATATGAAGAACCCGCGGATCTCTCCAACGAGCTTAGAAACCACCATTCGGGCAAATAGCTCCAGTTCAACTGCGATCACGCCATTCAATACTGCCGACAAGACTGGCGGCGCTTTCGACAGCGCATTGCAATTTCTAAAATTGTCGGATGATGATATCAAACAAATAGACAAGCTGAAGGACGCAATCGTAAGCCTGGCGGAGACAGCAAACTTTGTAGTGGCTGCGATCACCACTATCAAGGCTGTGCTAACGTTGCTAGGAGGCCTGGATGCCGCAAAGGACCCGACCCAAGTTGCTCTGCAGGCAATTGGCCAGAGACTGGAGCAGATTTACGGTTATCTGAAGGCCACAGCAGTGAACACGGAGTACGAGCAAGCTGCGAACTGGAGAATTGACATTGAAAACCTAGGTACAGCAATCGAGGATCTTGCATTGTCCCGTTCGCCTAGCAATTTGAACGATGTTCGGTCTCGCACCGCTCCGCTTCAAACCGCCGTCCTGCAAATGCTCACAGAATTTGGTGCGATCCCTTTTCTACGCTCCACTTATGGCTACACCTATACGCCGCCCGCCGAGCCCAGCCATTGGATTGACTATGCATATGGGATTTATATGAGCCAGATGAATGGGGCTCCTGTGGCTTACGCCATCCCTTCACAGGAGCTGCAAGCTCAAATATGGGATCCGGGATATTACTTGGATGTTTTGGTCCGGGCAATTCAGGCGCGCATATCGGCGATAAGCGTGACGGAACCCGCATTTCGATCGACAGGGTTTGAGCGCAACGACCTTCGCCATATTTGGTTAGGTCTTAATGAATTCATAAGCAAGTGGCAGGCATCGATGTTACAAACGCGAATTGTCGGGCCGATTGATCCTGAGTTAGTACCCGGCGGAAGTCCAGGGCCGGGATTGCCATCGAGCGGGCCAGGCCACCCGGTGCATCATCCGTATGGAACGCAAAACAAAATCCCCATGGGTATTGTAGATCCTGTATCTGGAGTGACTGCTTTTGAGCCCGACTATAACACTGGGTTTCAACTGGGGTATGTGAACTCAGCTTATTATCCCACCGATCCTTCCGGGTATTGGATTCTTCTCAACTATGACGATGCGGTTAAGACGGCATCACAGCACCAAAGCGAACTGTATTCGACGGTTTTCCAGCGGTGCGGAATCGGGACGCTGTACGCTCTCCAAAATACTGTCGGAGATTTGATCCTGGGGCCGCTTGGTTCCGAATTTGTAAACATATCACCCGTGTCATTCCGGTCCGCGAATGACTCTGTTCTCGACCAGGAAACTGTCGACCTTGGAATCGTCGGAGCCTACGCCGGACATCCTGGGCAGTCTTATCAAGGCACGCGGTACGTCCAGTACAATACAGAGCTGCTATTTAGCATTCCCATGGCCCGTCGGATGGATGTTTCGGGCACGCAACTGGGCTACAAGATAGGTATTTCTGTAGGTGATAGTGCGGGCGAACAGATTATAGAGCTGACGCCGTTTAGCACGGGCGGCGGTGATCCGTTTCCAAGCAGCCCAATCAGTTATCAATTGTCAAGTGACGCAGCGACGGTCTATGACGTTTATCAGTCTTCAACTTTTACTGTCGATGAGGAGGAAACATTTCAAAACACTGGCCAGTTGGACAAATCAAAGCATCGGCTTTTTCTGAATCCTCATATAGGACAGGTGCGGGCATCGGTCGGGATTGGTTTTGAACTCGATACTGCAAATCCGGAGAGCACTTTTGTAGGCTACGCGAATGTCTCGGTTACAGATGTTGCTCCGGAGCAGTTCAAAGACGGATTTATAGTTTCTATAAACGTGTATGAGACAGTCATTGGTACGACCATTGTAGATGTCGAAAATGCGGATGTTGTCATGA
The DNA here is from genome assembly GCA_035710845.1 of Candidatus Angelobacter sp. Lineage (GTDB taxonomy): Bacteria > Acidobacteriota > Terriglobia > Terriglobales > Acidobacteriaceae > Angelobacter. The sequence continues at coordinate 18,989 of DASTCT010000150.1, read as the reverse complement.
CAAAACTTGCTGACTCCGTGTCGCTTTACTTCACGCCCACATTTGTGGTGGTGGAAGATTCCTATTTTAACGACCGCGAGATTGGGCTGAAAAACATGCGGAGTGCCGTGAACAGAATCAGTCATGCGTACGTAAGGCAGCAGACGCCTTTGAAACCTCTGAACCCTATTTCGAATGTTGAAGGTAACACGAGAGAGCAGCAATCTCTGGAAAGCGTACTTTCGGATTTTCGGCAATCACACCCTGTTGAGGAAGCAGCCCTGTTGAAGAGGTTTCAACCGCAAACAGCTTCTAATGTGAGAGTTGGAAGAGGCGCATAGCGGCCTCAGCAGCATAATCCGCAGGTGATTGTTGCGAACGCCGGCGCAGCGGCAGTTTCTGCACGGCGATCCTATTACCATGACGGCTGGAGACGTGGCGCAGATGGAATTGCAGTCAGGATGACAGAGAAATTGCCAGCAGGTTCTTGAAGATGGAGGGAAACGAACTTGCCGGGCTTTAATGGCGCAATGCGAAGATCGCCAGCAGCACCAGTCCCAGCGTCATCACGGCGTTCCAAATCAAAAGCGCCAGCAGCCATTTGCGCAGGCGTTCTTCTCTTGCTGCAGTGGCCTGGTTCAGCGCTTCAAAGTCAGATTTCAATTGCGCCGCATACAGCTTGAGCTGGTCAACATCGGCGGCCAGTTGCTCCACCGGATCTGGCCCGTTCGGCGGCTGCGCCTGACTTTGCTTCTGCGCCCGCGCTTTCAGCGAATCGCGTAATACCTGGCCGCCATGTTCCGCCGCAATCGGCCCCAGCGCGCGCAATATTGTAGCTAGCCATCCCATGGTTGTTGATCGGTATGTGTAATTCTGCGTTCTTGGCGCGTTCTTCCGGGACTCGCTGCTCGCGCTCGATTTCGCCTGACCTTATTAGATATTAGACCATACTGCCCGATTTTGACTCTATTGCCTGGCTCGGCGGCCTTCATTCAATTATCCGGTGGCTTTCGTGGGGAGCGTTGCTGTGTGCTAACCTGTTGATTGCCTTCCTTTGAGCCGGGATGGCGGAACTGGCAGACGCAGCAGACTCAAAATCTGCCGAGGGTCACCCCTCGTGGGGGTTCAACTCCCCCTCCCGGCACCAACAATTCCTCTTGCACAAAAGCTCCCGCGCAAGAGGCTCGCCAGCCTTGGCGATAACTGACTAATTACGCGCGGCTACCCCGTCGACCAGCTTTTGATGCGGTAAGCCTTCAAACCTGCTCTTTCCTCGATTCTCTTCTTTGGAATTCGCCTTTTCGGGGCAGACGTTTTGCGGCAGGGATCAGCTTAAAGAGTTCTGCGGGCGATATAGAAAGCCCATAGGAGATGCGCATGATGCCTTCAAAAGAAACGGTGCGCTCCGCCCTTTCGATCCTGCCTATTTGATTGGTCTGAAACCCGCATAGCTCCGCCAGCTTCTCTTGTGAGAGTTCGCGGCTCTCCCGCAGCTTTCTTAGTTGTTTGCCGAACAAAACCAATGCGTTGGACACGCCGTATAGGGTCTTTCGGCACTTCTCCAAATACAACATCCAATCAGTACCTAGGCCTGATTGGATGTATAATGTTTTCTGCTTTATGGCTCTGAATATATCAGAAGTGACCTACGTGGCTTGTTTTACCGCAGAGGATGGTGTTTATTCCTGCGGGCACGAGCACCGCAGTGTTCGCGAAGCAATGAACTGCCTGGTTCCGGATGGCGGGAGCTTTGTCCGCGCTCATGATGCTGGGGTTTTCCGGTCGCTCGATAACGGGGAGCTGATTGACTTCCTTGAATCGCTACCGGAAATGCCCTGGAGTTGGCGCAACAAAGCCCAAGGGGGCGATCTCGCCGTTACCCGCAACGGTGAGCGCTAAAAGCAGTGTCCGCCATAAGGCGCGAGGGGGTTGAGCCGAGCCGTTCAGCTCTCGCGCCTTTTTGATCTTTCAGCGAAATGTAACAGCAGCCAAAGTCAGGGCCGCTCCGTCACCGGCTTTCCGCCGCCTCCCGGCAAAGGCGCTTTCTTGCCGCCTGAAGACTCTGCCTGCAAAAGCGCATTGATGTCTGAATATGCATAGATGGTCGGCGCCTGGTTCTGCATCAGGCCTCCGGTATCGGCTGTAGGACCGTAATTGCTGTGCAGATCGCGACCCAGCATACGCAGCATGGCCATCTGTTGCCCGCGATGGTGTGAGGTATGCGCGATACGCCGCACCAAGACCCAGGCGCGCGACCGCTTCACGTTAAAGAACGTGGTCTCACCCTCAAACCAAGCATCATCTTTGCTTTCCAGCGCAGCCAGGCGCTTGCCGCTGTTTTCCGCGTAGCGCTGGATAAATCCCAGCCGCGTCTCCGGCGATGGCAATGGCGTCGCGCTTACCTCAATGCTCAGCATATTCTTAAACCACAAGTTTTCGCTCACGCACTGGTGGACCATCTGCTCATGTACGCTGCGCCCGCGCGGGTCTTTCGCATTGGGCCGGAACGGTAGGTCTTCATCGTGGAACTCGCTCCACACGCTCACCACTTTGATCCGCTCGGTCGCGTAGGTTTCAACCAGAAAGTCGTATCGCATGTGTTTCCTCTCTGAATTGCCCGGGCCATGGTCCGCGCTTACCCGGCGCAAAAATTCATTCGCTGTTTACTGAACCTCTGCAAGACATTGAAATTTTACGCTGGGAATAGCTATTTCATAATGAAACCATCCAATCCCGCACAATATGAGGATGAAATTGTTCGCTTTGAAGGCCTTACATGCCAAGGTTCAATTTCTCAATTGGGAGTAGAATTCTTAGCGCCTTATATGCCCAGGGCCCCTAAAGTTCGCAGCTTGCGGTTCTTATTGGTGTGGATTGCCGTTTTTGCGATCACTTGTGAACAAGCCTGGACCCTTGATCGGCAGGCTTCCACTAGCGCGATCCAGACAAAATCTGCTGCAGTTCCTCTGGCCGAAGACGCGCGCCTCTATTCTGAATCACAGGAACTTTACCGTCAGGGTGCTTATGAGAAAGCTCAAGCGTCGGGTGAACGCGCCCTGCAACTTCGTGAGCAAGCGCTTGGCCCCGACCAACCGGATGTCGCAGCAGCCCTGACGCTGTTAGGCCGGATCGCCGACGGTAAAAACGATTTCTCTCGTGCCGCTGTTTTATATCAAAGGGCCCTCGCGATTGACGAAAAGGCATTAGGCAAAGATGACCTGGCAGTCGCCGATGTGCTGGACGGCCAGGCCAGAAACTTCACCGCAACTGCGGAATTTCCTGAAGCAGAAGAAGCCGGCAAACGTGCTCTGCAGATTCGCGAAACAAAATTGGGGCCGAATGATTTTCTGGTCGCGGAATCTCTGGAGACTCTGGCGAACCTTTACGGCGAGAGAAGCGAATTCGCTAAAGCAGAAAGCGTAGCCAGCCGGGCGCTTGCAATTACCACTCAGCTCTACGGCCCTGATGATCTGCGCACCGCCGATGCCGAGAAATGGTTGGGCAAGGCTGCTATTGGGCAGTCAAACCTTGCGCGGGCGGAAGAGTTGCTGACGCACGCTTCCAAAATCAAGCTGGCTGCCGCCGGAGAAAACAATCTGATCTACGCTGAATCCCTGGCTGATCTGAGCTCCTTATACCTTGTCAAGCGTGACAACCTGCGTGCGGAACAGCTTGCCGAGCAGGCCCAGATGCTGGAGGAAAAGCTGCTTGGCCCCAATCATCTGAAGGTCGCGGTGTTACTGCACAACCGCGGCCTTATCGCCTACCGCCGTCGTGATTACGGTGCTGCAGAAAAGTTTTACCAGCGCTCGCTGGCTATCAAAGAAAAAGCCTTGGGGCCGGTCCATCCCTGGCTGGGGATTACGCTCAACAATCTGGGTCTTCTATATTGGCGCGAGGACGATAACTACGCCAAGGCTGCTGAATACTTCCGGAGGGCTGAAGTCATTTTTGAGAAATTTGACGGGCCGGAGAGCTCTCCTGTTGCGCAGACATTGAGCAACCTGGGAATCATGGCCAAGCATACCGGCGATTACAAGGGCGCAGAAGAAGATTACAAGCGCGCTCTTGCCATACAGGAGAAATTGTTCGAGCCCAATAGCTTACAGCTTCAAGTAACGGTGGAAAGCCTGGGCATTCTGTATAACGACTGGGGTGATTATGCCAAGGCGGAGCCCTTACTTCTCCGTGCCCTGCAGATTACCAAAGAGTCCCGCGGGCCAGAACACCCGGAAGTAGGCCGGATTTTGCGCAACCTTTCCAAACTATATTCGGCCGCCGGCAATCCGGCCCGAGCGCGTGAATGCTGGCAGGAGTCCAGTGCCATCGAAGAAAAGGATCTGTTGTTGAACCTGGCGATCGGCTCCGAGCGGCAGAAGTTGGAATTTTTTGATCCATACATGAGGACCCTGAAAATAGTTATTTCTTTCCAACTGCAACGGGATCCCAAAAGCAATGAATCGCGCGAACTGGCGGCGGCCATGTTACTGCAACGCAAAGGCCGGATACTTGATGCTTTGGCGGACAATCTGGAAGGCCTGCGCAGCCGCTCCAATGCCGAAGATCGAGCGCAGTTGGATAAGTTAAAAGAGGTAACTTCAAAGCTTGCCAATCTTGTCTTGAACGGGCCGGGTAAAACTTCGCTTTCTGAGCACCTGCAACAGATTAAAACTATCACCGAGCAGAGAGACGCTCTGGAAAGCGAGATTGGAAAGCGCAGTGCAGGCTATTATCAGTCTTCTGCTGGAGTGACGCTGAATGCCGTGCAGGCCGCTATACCTGCTGACGCTGCCCTGGTTGAGTATGCGGTGTACCAGCCTTACGATCCAAAGCAGCCGCTTGAGAGCGATACAGATCTCGGTCCACCCAGGTATGCGGCTTATGTTATTACCAGCAATGACGTGCGTTCAATAGATTTAGGCGACGCAAAAACCATCGATGCTGCCATCAGTGCTCTGCGCAAGTCATTGCGAGATCCTGAATCGCGCAACGTAAAAAAGTTAGCGCGTACCGTCGACGAGAAAATTATGCGTCCTGTGCGTGCACTTGCCGGTACCCCGCGGCACCTGCTCATTGCGCCGGACGGACAGCTCGATCTCATTCCTTTTGAAGCCCTGGTCGATGAAAATGACCATTACCTTGTGGAACAGTATCTGTTCACCTATCTAAGCACCGGGCGTGATCTGCTTCATATGCAAACACCGCGTGCCAGCAAAACCGAAATCGCTGTAGTGGCCGATCCCGATTTTGGCGAGCCGAAGGCCCGTGAAGTGAAAAGCCTGCCAGGAGCACAAAAACAACCGGCAACGCGGAGCATCAGCCGCGGTAAGGATCCTGATGTCTACTTTGCCCCGCTGGAGGGGACCAAACTTGAAGCGCGAGCTATTCAATCTCTTTTTCCCAAAGCGCATGTGTTCACCGGAGCGCGGGCAACAAAAGCTGCGCTGTTGAAGCTCGAGGCTCCAAGTATTCTGCATATCGCTACGCACGGATTTTTTCTCGAGGACCCCCATGTAGACAAAAAAGATTCAGCAAATGGCGGAAGCTCAACGAATGATGCGCGTGGAGATTCGCCAGAGGAAGACCCAGAGAATCCTTTGTTGCGTTCAGGGCTGGCCCTTACTGGCGCCAATTTAAACCGGCGTGGCGGGGATAGCGGTATTCTGACCGCCCTAGAAGCGGCCAACCTCAATCTTTGGGGGACCAAACTTGTTACGCTCTCCGCATGCGATACCGGCATTGGAGAAGTCCGTGTGGGTGAAGGTGTTTATGGGTTGCGCCGCGCCTTTGTGCTCTCCGGGGCAGAGAGCCTGGTCATGAGTCTTTGGCCCGTGAACGATTACGTGACCCGGCAAATGATCACCACCTATTACACCGGGCTAAAGAACGGCCGAGGCCGCGGCGATGCTCTCCATCAGGCAGAGCTTTCCATGCTGAAACGCAAAGGCCGCGAGCATCCTTTTTACTGGGCCAGCTTTATTGAGTCTGGCGAGTGGGCCAACCTGAATGGCCAGCGCTAATGCCATCAGCTTGAGATACTCTTTATTCTCAAGATAAAGTTATTTTTGGGAATCCGCTCAAGCGGCTGCCGATCATCTGCAAAAAAGCCGCGGATTTGAAAGGTTGATCTTTGGCGCTCTGGAACCGAATTGCTTTAGTCGCGTTTTGCTGGCTGATTGCAGCCAGTTCGCTTGCTGCGCAAATCAGCGGCACCGTTACCAATGGGACCACGAACAAACCTGCGCCGGGCAATGAGGTTGTGCTGCTTTCGTTGGATGGCGGGATGAATGAAGTTTCGCATACAACAACCGACAGTCGCGGACACTTCAGCATTGACGTGCCGGATTCAAACTCACCGCATCTGCTGCGCGTGAACCACCAGGGAGTGAATTACTTTGCCAGCGTGCCACCCGGCGCCGGCGCTACGGACATAACAATCTTCAACGCCGCAAAACAAGTGGAAGGTGTTGCTGAGGTGGCGCGCGTCTTTCGTATGCAGGCGGCGCAAGGACAGCTCGAAGTTTCCGTAGGCTATACGCTGCGCAATGAGTCACAGCCTCCACGGACCATGATGGACACCCAGACTTTCTCCGTGGATCTGCCTGAGGGAGCGCAATTGATTGAGACCACGGCAACCAGCGCGGGTGGAATGCCGACGACCATCTCGCCTATCCCAACGGGCAAAAAGAACAACTATGCAATGAGCTTTCCTTTGCGTCCCGGCGAAACGCGTTTTCAGGTGACATACAAGCTGCCGTACAGCGGCGCGTATGAGTTCAATTTCACGCCTGACTCGCAACTTTCAGAAGTAGGGGTGCTGCTGCCCAAAACCATGCAGTTCAATGGAATTAGCCGCAATTTTTCTCAGGATTCCGATGAAGCCGGGCTTGCGGTGTTCTATATCAAGGATGCTCCAGCACATGAGCAAGTAAGGTTCTCAGTGGCAGGTGAAGGACTGGCTCCGCGCGACGCGCAGGGTGGCGGAGAATCCACTCCTGGCGAGCAGCCGAGCGCATCGCCTTCCACCACTGGCAGCTCACGCAGCAACGCTTTTTGGTATTTGTTGATAGGCATAATCGTAATCGTAGTAGGTGGCGGATATTGGCTGTGGTGGTGGTCATCCAGCGCATCGCGCAACCATGGACGTTCCACATCCGCGGCAGAGCGCAAGGCAGCCAAGGCGCGTCGTGCTGCTTCTCCTGAGCCGACAACCAATTCGCAGGAGACCATGCTGGATACTCTGAAAGACGAGCTGTTTCAGTTGGAGCAAGACCGCCTCGACGGCAAAGTTTCGACAGAAGAGTATGAAAAGTCGAAGGCGGGCCTTGATGCCCTGATTCGCCGTCAATTGAAGAAGGCGAGTAAGTAATAAGTCTACTCGACCCAACCAGATTGGCTGATGGTCAAGATCAGGCCATTACGCCTGAGCACCTTTTAGGAAAGATAAAACGCGGGCAAACAAAACAGGCCTCTGGCATTACCAGAGGCCCTCTTTCGTTTCTCGTACTTCTTTATTGCACGTTCGCGGTCACAGTTGAATTTGCCTTAATTGTGAACGTACAGGTTTGGGTTTTGTTGTTATTGCTTGAGCAATCGCCACCCCAGATAGCGTCGCGCCCGTCGGTTACGCTGAGCGTGATCACCGTACCGGGAGCAAATTGCGCCACTGCATTGCTGCTTGTGGGAACGCTGATTCCGGCAGGGCTGGAGATCACGCGCTCACCGCTCCGCCCACCGGCAACTACTCCCAGTGAAAACGTGGTTGGCGCAACCGTAGGATTGATGGTCAGAGTCGCCGAGCGAGTAACTCCACCGCCGCTCACCGAAATTGTCACCTGCGTCAGCGTGGTTACAAGCGAGTTGGTAATAGTGACTCCGCCCGCCGTCGCGCCGGCAGGAATCAGAACAGAGTTCGCAATGTTAACAACATTCGGATTGCTGTTGGTGATCTGGAAGATCTGATCAGTAGTGGAAGGCGTAGCCACTGTAACAACCGCGAATGAGCCAGTGGTGCCAGAGACCGTGGCCGGGTTCAGCGTGATGGAAGCCGGTTGGCCTTGCGGCGTGATCGTGAGTTGTGACGTTGCGCTTGCGCCATTCCAGCTTGCCGTGATGTGGGCCAGCGTGTTCGCCGAAACTGAATTGGTCGGAATCTGCGCCACAACTGTTGAGTTGCCTGCCTGAACGGTCGCTACAGCCGGTGCAAGCGCTGCCGGAGAATCACTGGTCAGGTCTACTTGTGCTCCGCCTGCTGGCGCCAATCCATTAAGGGTTATGAAAGCGGCAGCTGTTGCTCCGCCGCTGATTGTGCCCGGGTTCACCTGGATTGATTTAATCGAGGGTGGCAGCACAGTCATCTTCAACGTAGCCGTGCCGGAGTTGAGCGTGGCTGTCACAGTCACTGGCGTTGGAGTCGTCACCTGCCCTGCCTGGGTCTGGAACTGCATCCATCCGGTATTGCCGGGCATGGTAACCGTTGCCGGCACCGGGAACGCGTTTGGATCAGAGCTGGTCAAATTGATCACCGCTCCGTTCGTCGGCGCAGCGGTGGAGAACTGCAACTGTACGAAGGTAGTGTTGCCGCTGAAGATTGGATTGCTGACCGCTACCATTGAGACTGGGGCCGGCGGAGCCTGGCTCACCGTGAATGTTCCGCTGGCGGACCAGTTGGTCACCGCGGCTGTGGTGGGTGAGGCGTCTCCCTGCGCTGAACGTATGCGCCAGAATTTCTGTCCCGGGGTGAGTGAAAGTTCGGTGCGGCTGGCTTGGTTCAACTGCGGCGCTTCTTCTTCAATCGTCTTGAAACCGGAATCTTTGGCGATCTGCAATTCATAGCCGCTGGGCTGCGGGTTGGGAACGTCAGTCCAGGTAATGGTGATTGGCAGCGTCAAGTCTGTGCCATTTGTTGGTGTTAAAAGCGAAGGCGGCGCAGGGAGCGGATTGTTATAGAAGACTGAATAGGTAATCGCGTTGGAAGGAACGCCGGCAATGCCATTTGCGTTCACCGCAACTACGCGTGCGTAATAGGACCCTTCATTCGGGGTTGAGAATGAGAACGTATTATTGGGAATGTTATTGAATTGGCTGGTGGCGGAGACAGGAAAGCTTGGATCTGCGGAGAACTGTAGCACATAAGTGGCAGCACCTGTCACCGGAGACCAATTGAACGTCATCACTTCGAGCGGATGGAACGTTGAATACCCCTTGGTGGGTGACATGGTTGGCGCGCCCGGCTGTCCTGCGCCTGCGCCGGTGACGTTAAAGCTGCGCCCTGCTGACCATGCGCCCTGTACGAACGCGCCATTCACTGCCTGCACACGCCAGAAATAGGTGCCGTTCGGCAGGCCGCTCACTGTGTCCTGCGTCTGACCATTGGTTGAATTTTGCAGTATTACATTCGTGAAATTCGATGATGTGCTGACCTGCCAGTTGTAGCCAATGATCCCGCTGGGGTCGCTTACAGCGGACCATGAGATGGTAAGAGGCGTGGGCAAACTTGCGCCGGATGCCGGTGAGAGCAAGGCAGGTGCTGGCACAGCCGCGACCGCCGACGTGACTGCGGCGAGCAATAGGATCACTACAGACACACGAATAACAGCTGGATGGATTTTCATTGATGCGTATCTCCAAAGTTTTATAAGGGAGGGCGGAACATCATCTGGCCAGGAATCGATTCAGCCGAACTACCCTGATTGAGTTGTGCTATCTGGGTACAGCTATTTCGAGGATCTCCGCTGCTGCGTTGGAGTCCCGAAGTTATCGCTTACATGGGTAAGACACGCTCTGCGCCAGCGCAGAACAACTCAGCAGTACATGTCTCGCTTGCGGCACTGATCCATGCTGAGCAGTGTCCGGGAGGACAATTCTCTTCTGTGGCAATTCATATTTTGCCGCTTGCGCAGACCACGCGATTTCGGACTGTTCGGCAGTCGCAGCAAAATTCATCATGGCTGCAAGCAACAAGGGTGGGCGATGTGAAGAGCGATCAGCGGAAGGGGAGAATTTCCAGCCCTTCTTATCGCTGCAAGAACAAATTCCATCAGTAAGGATACGAATCACACACTGGTGCTCAGAATTTCGGCTGGAACCCCGCTCAGTCTCGCTTATATCCATAAAACTGAGCAAATAGATTCTCGTTCCGGGGAAAATTGCAGATCCTTACTGGGCTCAGGATTTCGGCGGGAATCTCCTGCTCAGTTTGCTTCGCTCACGTTCCAAATCGCCTCAACTTAACAAATCTTTTTGCTTTCTTTTTACACAAACCGGCGGTCTTTTTGAGATGATACTGCTACCCATCCCTCATAATTAGGTGTAAGTCCGAGATCAACAGCTAGAAAGCGGATGCTAGTAAGAGAGGGTTCTGGCAAGGGCAGGTTCTGGTCTCGGCGGCTTTCAAAGATGTTAACAATAAGGCTTTGCAAAACCATTAAATGGGAGAGTTCTGATTGTTAGCTAGTTACAAAGCGTTTGCAATAAATTACCCACGGCGGCTGGCAATCTTGGTTGTTGCAGCAGCGTTTATGCTGGTCGCGCCGTGGATTCAAGCCACTCCGCAGGCCCAGCAAGGGAATACCGGCGCGGCAGCCAGGAGCGTTGGCACAGTCAAGTCAATCAACGGCCAGACGCTTGTTCTAAAACCAGACTCAGGGCCTGACGTAAACGTCTCTTTGTCAGATGGCACGCGCATTCTGCGTCTGGCGCCAGGGCAAACGGACTTAAAGAGCGCCACTCCGCTGGCGATATCAGATTTGCAGGTTGGAGATCGCATGCTTGTTCGCGGCCGCGCGGGCGAGAACGATTCCATCGCGGCCACCGCGATCATCGTAATGAAGCAAGCCGACGTTGCTCAGAAACAGCAGCACGATCGTGAGGACTGGCAAAAGCGTGGCGCTGGCGGCATTGTGAGCGCCATTGATCCGGCCACCGGGACCATTACGGTATCGGTCACGCCAACGGTCAGCATTGCGGTGAAGACGTCAAAAGATACCAGCTTCCTGCGCTACGCACCCGATTCAATCAAGTTTGCCGATGCTAAAAAGAGCACGCTGGACGAGATCAAGACTGGCGACCAGTTGCGGGCGCGGGGCAATCGCAGCGCTGACGGCAAGGAGATTGCGGCGGAAGAAGTGATTTCCGGATCGTTCCGCAACATCGCCGGGACCATCACCTCCATCGATGCGGCCAATAACACAATTACGGTCAAAGACATTCTGGCCAAGAAGTCTGTAGTGGTGAAATTCAATGCAGATTCACAGTTGCGCAAGCTAGCGCAACCCATGGCGCAGCGTCTGGCTTTCTTTCTTAAAGCTAGCGCGCAATCCGGCCAGGGAGCAGCGCCAAGCGCAGGCCAACCAGCGGCAAGCGGTGGCGGCGCGAGGCCGGGAGGCGGTCCTGATTTCCAGCAAGTGTTGAGTCGCATTCCGAGCATAAAACTTGAAGATCTTCAGAAAGAAGATGCAGTCATGATCGTTGCCATGCCGGGGACAAACAGCGGTGAGGTTACAGCGATTACGCTGCTCGGCGGCGTTGAGCCGATTCTTACCGCTTCTCCCAACGGCATGAGCGCGGCTGCGCTCTTTTCCGGATGGAACCTGGGCGCGCCCGCCGGCGATGCTGGACCGTAAAAGAAATTATGACCATGGTGAGGAGAGTTTGATGAGATCCAGGCTGTTGGGCCTTTGCAACTGGGCCCTTACTATTTTTAGCGTTACGGTTTTCAGTGTGGCGATTTTCGCCACCCCAGCGCTTGCTCAGGCCCCTGTGGGCCGGTTGCACGGCCAAATCACTGATCCAACCGGCGCAGTGATTCCCCAGGCAACCATCACGGTAAAAAATTCCAGCGGCCTGGTGGTCACAGGCAAATCAGGCGGCGCGGGTGAATACGACTTCCGCAATTTGCCGCCGGGCAATTACACGATTACGGTAACCGCCAAAGGTTTTGCGCCGGTAACGCAGCAGGTGGAAATTGTTGCCGGGCAGGAGAAGAAAGCTGATCTCGCGCTGGAGGTAATGGCCAAGGAAGAAGATATTCAAGTTCAGAGCGATGCTGCCACCGTGAGCACCAGCCCTGATAACAACGCCAGCAGTTTGGTCATCAGCGGCAAAGACCTGGACGCTCTGTCAGACGATCCAGATGAGTTGCAATCAGAGTTGCAAGCGCTGGCTGGCCCCTCTGCCGGCCCTAACGGCGGACAGATCTATATTGACGGTTTCACCGGTGGGCAACTGCCGCCCAAGTCTTCCATTCGCGAGATTCGCATTAACCAGAATCCATTTTCCGCGGAATATGACCGCATGGGATTTGGCAGGATAGAAATCCTTACCAAGCCCGGCAGCGATAAGCTCCATGGACAATTCTTTTTCAACGATAACCATTCTTTTCTCGATGCCTTGAATCCTTTTGCCGCCACTGAGCCGGATTTCAGCACGGATATGACGAGCGGAAACATTGGCGGCCCGCTGAGCAAGAAAGCTTCATATCAGATAAATGCCGAGCGGCGCGATATTAACGATGCAGCGGTCATCCTGCCGGCGGCGTTTTCCGCGGCCAATGTGCCGGTGGAACCGCTACTGAACCCGCGTGTGCGCACCAGCTTTACCTCAAGGCTTGATTACCAGCTTGCCAGCTCCAACACGCTCATGGTGCGCTACCAGTTCACTCATAATCGCGAGTCGAATGATGGCATTGGGCAACTGACATTGCCCTCGCAGGCGTTTAACCAGACCCTTACGGAAAACACGATTCAAATCAGCGATACGCAGGTGCTCAGCCCTCAGGTGATCAATGAAACGCGCTTTGAATGGCAGCGCGGCACCACTGACCAGAATTCGCTATCCCTTACTCCGGCCATCGATGTGCTGGGCCAATTCAACTCCGGCGGCAATCCGTTGGGATTGAGTAATGTTCTTACCACTCATTACGAGCTGCAGAACTATACCTCCATCAACAAGGGAAATCATTTTGTGCGCCTTGGCGGAAGGCTGCGCGCTACGGCGGATTCAAGCAATTCCACGCAGGGTTTCAACGGGACATTTACGTTTGATTCCCTGGCGGCTTTTCACGCCGGCACGCCCCGGCAATTAAGTGTTACCACCGGCAATCCTTTAATTAAAGATACCTTTGTCGATGCCGGCCTTTACGCAGAAGACGATTGGAAGCTGCGCCCGAATATGACGTTCAGCTACGGGCTGCGCTTTGAAACGCAGAACGGCATTAATGATCACGGCGATTGGGCGCCGCGCTTAGGCTTTGCCTGGGGGCTGGGCGGCAAGAAAAATACAGCGCCAAAGACCGTTATCCGCACCGGCTTTGGCATTTTCTATGATCGTTTTAGCCAGGACCTGATCATGCAAGCTGAACGCTTGAATGGCGTGAACCAGCAGCAGTTCATTCTTTCCGCCACCACCCCGGCGAACCAGACGCTGCTGGCATCAGCATTTGCCAGCTATCCGACTTTGCCTTCCATCACCGGAGCTACAGTGGCGACCACCACTTACGCCATTGATCCAAATCTGAGAACGCCTTATACCATCCAGTTTGCTGGATCAGTGGAACGTCAGCTCACCAAGACCACTACGCTCACCGGCACATACGTTCATTCTCGCGGCGTCCATCAACTCTTTTCTACTGTTGTAAGCAGCACTCCTTCACCGCAGTATCAGTTTGAGTCCGGCGGCATCTTCAACCAGAACCAGTTGATCGTAAACTTCAACGAGCGTGCCGGAACCAAGCTGACCATCTTCAGCTTTTACATGTTCAGCCACGCCAACAGTGATACCGCTGGAGCCAGCAGCTTTGCTTCAAACCCGGCGGAAGGGATCGGCTTTGATTATGGGCGCGCCACATTTGACGTGCGTCATCGTCTCTTCTTCGGCGGAACGGTCGCGTTGCCGCATGGCTTCCGCATAAGCCCATTTATGGTGGCGAATTCCGGTGCGCCGTTTAACATCACCATTGGACGCGACATTAACGGCGACTCCATCTTCAATGACCGGCCGGCGTTCGCTACCGATCTCTCCCGCCCCAGCGTGGTCCAGACCAACTTTGGCGCTTTTGATACTTCTCCCCTTCCTGGCCAGACCATTGTTCCTTTCGATTCCGGCGACGGCCCGGGACAATTCACTTTCAATCTGCGCTTGAGCAAGACCTTCGGCATCGGCCCAAAACTTGACTCCAGTAATCAACCGCAACAGCGGGGCGAAAGAGGGGGAGAAGAGCCAAGGGGTGGCAGAGGACGCGGCGGTCCGGCAGGCGGCTTTGGCGGCCCACATGGCGGTCCTATGGGCCCTGCTACAAATCAGCGTTACAACCTGACGTTCAGCATCAATGCACGCAATATCTTCAATGATGTGAACCCGGCGCCGCCAATCGGGAACTTGAGTTCTGCGCTGTTTGGGCAATCCACATCGTTGGCTTCAGGGAACCTGTTTAACACGCAGTCAGCCAACCGGCGCATTGACTTGCAGGTAATGTTCTCTTTCTGAGCGTAAGCCTCAGTCCACGGATTGCGGGGACGTTCGAGTTGCGTGAGCAGAACAGCTTTTGCTTTGCATCGGGTGTGTTCAGTTCGCTCGGCAATGTACTTTCGTGCTTTTTTGCGACCTATAAATCTTGAGAGATGTTTCTGAACTCCCGGGTTAAAATGTGGGTCTTGCAAAAGGGCTTAATTGACCAAGAATAGGACACCTACCCAGGACGCGTTTCGACAGTTTCTCGATTGGCTGGACGAAGGCCGAGGCTCAGGCGGCGAAAAATATCTCGAGTTGCGCCGCAGGCTGGTTCTCTATTTTGATCGCCGGAATTGCCTGACCGCCGATGAACTCGCAGACGAAACGCTCAGCCGCGTAGCCCAAAAATTCCAGGAGAAAGGTGAGATTACCAACCTGTCTCCCGCGCACTATTGTTACGTTACCGCCAAATATGTTTTCTTGGAGTACACCCGCCGCCCGGAGCAGGGCCAGACAAGTCTCGATGAGTTTCCCGCTTCCCGCACCTCAGATGGGACGCTGGCGGTTGCAGAGCCGGCTGATTCAGAGAGCGCAGCCAAAGAACGCACGCTCGATTGCCTGGAACGCTGCTTGAAAAAATTAGCATCGGGCGAGTGCGAACTGATTCTTGAATATTATCAAGGCGAGCAGCGGGAAAAGATTCAACATCGAAGGCTAATTGCGGAAAAGCTTGGCCTTTCCGCCAATGCGCTCACCATTCGCGCATGCCGAATTCGCAACAAACTGGAGGCCTGTGTGCGCTCCTGCTGTGAGAAGTCATGAAGCATTTTTTGTGAATGCGTCTTATATGAAATGAGGGATTAATGCCATCCTCTGAATACGCTTATAACGACGAACTCTTGACCCGGTATCTTCTGGGCGATCTTCCTGCGGAGCAGGCAGAGCAACTGGATGAGCTAAGCGTGGTGGATGATGAGTTTGCCTGGCGTTTAAACGGGGTGGAAAACGAGCTGGTGGATGGTTTTGTTCGCGGCGAACTGGAAGGCGAAACCCTGCAAAAATTTCAATCGGTTTATCTTGCTTCACCCAGGCGACGGCAGAAAGTGGAATTTGCCGCAGGATTGTTTGAGCTTGAGAAACGAACGGCATTGCAGGCGGCCAGCCCAAAGCCCACAAAAGTGAGCACTGACCGTTGGGGATGGCTTGGAGCAATTTCCTTTCAGCAATGGGGTTTTGCCGCTGCTGCTGTGGCGCTTTTGCTGATTGCCGCCTTCTTGTTTACTGATAATCTCCGGCTGCGCCGGCAGGTTGACCAAGCCAGCTCAAACAGCAGCCAGCATGAGCAGCAATTGCAGCAAGAGCTTGACCGGCAGCGCGCGGCCAATGCGGAGATTCAGGGCGAGCTTGATCACGCCCGCAGCGCTGGCCAGGACTTGTCCCAACTCAAGACTGTTTCTCTCTTATTGCCTCCGCCAACCAGAGGCGTGGGGCCTGTGCAAAGCGTTGCGGTTCATCCGAGGACTGATTTAGTGGCGGTGCTGCTGACCCTGGAGTCTGACGATTTTCCTCAATATCGCGTAGCCCTCAAAGACCCTGCCACCCAGCGGGAAGTTTGGCACAGCCCTGATCTGAGCTCGTCTTCTGCGGCCGGACACATGGCAGTAGCAGTCAGCGTGCCTGCAAAGCTGTTGCAGCAGCAGCACTATCTTGCTGAGCTAACGGGCATTCGCCGCAATGGTGCAACAGAGCCAATTGGCGACTATCCTTTCGGCGTCATTCTGCGCTAGCCCAAGCTATTCACAGCTCTTCCTGACAAATTCTGTCATCAGATTTTCACGCAAAAATTTTGTTTTTGCCATGAAATGTTTTTCTCGCTTTGTTCTTATCTAGACAAGTGAGATTAGCCGCAGATTGTATTGGGGGACAATCGTCTGCGGCACGAGAGCGTATCAGAAATGGTTTGGATGGGCTGGATGACAGAGTAATGAACGAACCAAAATTAGCGGCTGTGGCCTCAGCCGCTAGTGAAAGTGGATCGTCCGTTTGTGGCGGTCCACGGTTTCTTGCTAGCTACCACGCTTTAAGAGTGACCTCATCAAGCCAAACGTTATACGGATGTTGCGCAATGTCGCCGTCCAGTTGGAACGCAACATTGATGTCTGTTCCGTTGAAGTTCGGTTGCGGGTCTTTATAGATATTCACCGGCATGGTGGTCCCATCCACAGTCAGGCTGATGTAATGGACCTGGTTATTGGCGCGCTCCAATTCCCAGGTAATGTGGTGCCACGTATTGGCGGAAAACACCGGACAGGGCAAGCTGGTCGCCACCCATTTGAAATTCTTTGGGTCCCAGATGTCCCAGTGGTGAGTATCTTTGAAATTGCATTCAGTGCCCCAGACAAAGCGGGTGTTGTTAAATGACTGGTTTACATCAAACTCCAGGGCCTCTGAAACCTTGGGTTGGTCGATATAGAAGAAAACATCGTAGCTGAAATGCGAAACGTCAAGCCCGCCGCTTACAGATTTCCACCAAAGAGCGTTGGAATAGCCGGTTTTCCCACCCAAAGAAAATTTTGAGGATGATCCATCCAGCGCGGGGCTGGCCTGGTCGTCGGTCTTGTCTGATGTAGCGTTGCCTGCACCGCTGGCGCATGCCTTGTTGTCAAGGAGCCTTGTGCACCACTGCCAGGCCGGCATCTGTTCAATCTTGAGGAACACAATTGCATTCGCCGGTGCTGAAGGGCCGGAATTAGAATTTGCTGCCGGTGTTGGCGCCGCTGCGGGTGGCACATTTTGCGATCTTCCGCCGCAACCTGCGAGAACGCACACCATCGCGCAGCACACTGTTATAAGTGCGATAAGTTTTTGCAAAACAAATAACTCCAAGTGGGTTTACAACGACTATGCACGGTGTACTACTCTCGCTCAAGCAGATTTCATCAGTAGCCTGATGGAGTTAGCCGGATGGAGTTAAGTGGGAAAGTTCCTTAATTTTCAGGCTACAGCGTTGGGCTGGAGCGTGGGTGCGAGCGAATGGGCTTTGTTGCCGCCCTCAGAGCGCGCGGCTTCCAGGGCGTTTTCCACGCGATTAATGACCTCAGTGACCATGTCAACTGCGTCAAAGCGCTCCTGCAATACCGCTTCTGCAATGCCCACGCTGATAGGCGGCGTGCGGTCACTGCCGGGGACCTTGATTGGCGCAAGCACTTTTCTCATCTTATCCACCACCAGAAACGCGTTCTTCTCTGTGGTGTCAGAGAGCACCAGCGCGATGGTCGTGAGGTCATAGCGGATTGCTACATCGTTCTGGCGGATGTGCGAAGCCAGGGCCTGCCCAATCTGCTGCATCATGTGCTCCACCTGCGCTTCGCCAATATCTTTTGCCAGCGCTGAGGCCTTGCCGAAATGGAGCAACATGAGCGTCATAGGAGATTTTTGCTGCAAAGACCGCCTCACCTCAGAGAGCAGGACGTCAAGGTAAGAAGAGCGTTTGAGCAGGCCGGATTTTTCGTCGGTGACGGCCAGCGTTTTCATCAGCGTGCGCAGGCGCACATTGCTGACTGCCAGCACCATCTGTTCAGCAATGGTCTTGAGCACAACGATATCGGTTTGCCGCCATTGCCGGGGCGAGGTTTGCTGCAGGATCAGGATGCCGGACTGCTCGCCGGAATCTACGAGTGGGACTGCTATCAAAGACTCAATGTTGAGCGCGTGGACATGCTCCGCAGCGGGCGCGAGTTCGCGTGATGACTTGGCATTGGCGATGGTGACCGGGCCATTCGTGGCCAACTGCTGCGTCAGCCCAATCAGCTTCACAATCGCCATCACATCAGATTGCTTGATTCCCGGTGCGCAGTATTCCAGCGCGGCAGAAGGTGGCTTGCCGATAGTGCAAAGCCCGGCCACGCAACGGCTGGCATTGAAGTGGCGGCCAATATCATTCACAGCGGTAAAGAGCACGCTCTTCACGTTCGCCTGGCGATAGATGTTACGCGTAATCTCGGTTACGCGGGCAAAATTATCAACCGCATTTTCTTCATAAGGTGAACTTGCAGCCGGAGCCGGGGGCGCAGCGGCTTGAGCTTTGGCCTGTGGAGTGGCAGCAGCTGGAATCGCAGCTTTGCTTGCGGCTGCAGCAACTTCATAAGCTGGAGTGAATCCGGCAGAGATATAAAGATGGCGCAGCTTCTCGTTCTTCTGCTCTTCCTTCGGGAAAAGCTTGCTCACGCGCTCCAGGCGTTCCAGCGCTTTTGAGCGCATTCCGTACTGCAGATAAATTTCTGCCTGAAGAATAAAATCCTCAAGCACCGTGGGCTCAGATTCCGCGCGCGAAGGCGCAGGCGCTTCCGGCTCAGGGGCAGCAGGCTTTTGCGCCTTGTTGTCTACGCGGTGAAAGCGATTGGCAATCCGGTTGAACTGCTGTTCATCAATGCGGCCGCGCAGCATTTCAAGGCGCTTGCTGTGGCCGGGCTCGTAAGGATCCAATTCCGCCGCGCGGTCCAGCGTTTCACCGGCCTGCCCGTACTTGCCAACGGAGTAGTAGAGTTGGAAAAGTTTCAGCA
>DASTCT010000149.1:0-15946 GCA_035710845.1 Candidatus Angelobacter sp. | reverse complement strand
TCATCATATCTTTAATTTGGACGAGCTTTCCTGGCCGAAGGCAGCAGGCTCCTCCAGGGTAAACCCGGAAGCAGGTCCTTTTATTTTCACACGAATAGAAACAAACAGGCCCCAGAAAGCGCTGGGGCCTGTGGTTACTTTTGGTCACTTACCAGCTAACGCGCAAGCCAAACTGGAATTGCCGTGGATCAAACGCCGCAGTCGGCTGGCCGGCTTCGGTGTAAAGCGTATTCACGTCGGCCACGTTGAAGCGGTTAATAAAGTTGAACATATCCACCATGCCTTCAAGCTTCATGCGCTCATTGATGCTGAAGCTGCGGGCAATGCGCATATCGGTAAAGATCGTCATTGGCCGTATGCCGGCATTGCGGCCCAAGTTTCCATCGAGCGAGCCGGTAAATGATCCATCCAGCGGATTGGAATCAATGAAGCAAGGAATCTGGAAAGCCCCGGTGGGCGAAGACTTGGATGGGACTGTTGGGAAGCCGCAAGCGTTGGTTGGCGTGCTCGGCGCTACGGCGTTCGGGCGGTCAGTGGATGTGCTGAAGTTAAAGTTCTGATCAGTGGCGGTCACAATGTTGAACGGACGGCCCGAGCTAAGCTCAATGATGGGGGCAACTGTCCAGTCGCTGAAGAACTTGCCCCAGAAATTAGCGCCTGCTTTACCACTCTGGTAGATGCCGCTGAATACGAACCGATGGCGCTGGTCAAAGGTGGAGTTGGCGCGCTCTGCGGCCGGATTCAGGTCGTCCTGGGGTGTAAGAAGAGATTGCAGATCAGTGGAATCGTCAATCGCGTGCGACCACGTATAAGAAGCCAGGAACTCATAGTGGTTCCGCATCCGCTTGCGCAGGTTCAGCGTCATCCCGTTGTAAACGGAGCTGCCGTTGGAAAAATTGGCCACCATATCACTGAAGGGCACTGTGGGCCCCGTGCTCAGGTGGTATTGTGCGGCAACAAGGTTCGCCAAGCCCATGCACGGCGCAAATACTGGAGTAAGTGATGGGTTGACTCCTGATGGACGGAAGAAGCTCAGCAGCGCCGGTGGCACAAAAGCTCCTGCCGGTCCCACGTTACAAGTGGCGATCGTTAAAGGATTGGTAAAGAGCGGTTGCGCGTTTGCGACTGCCCAGGCGTTCGCGCGTTCCCAGTTCTCCACAATGGCCTTGGAGTTTGCTGGGTTCACGTTGATTGGACGATTGAGATGGTGACCGCCCGTATAGTTGTAGGTCGCGCTTACAGCAAATTCATGCCCCAGATCATGCTCAATTGAAAAGTTGGCCTGCTCTGCATAGCCATAGACAAAGTTGCTGGCTGTGGGAAAGCCGAAAGGCTGCGAGATGAGCGGCACGCCTGCAGTCAAATATTGCTGGTTAACAAAGACCGAAGGAGCGTTAGGCGCAGGATTGAAGCGCTGCTGGGAATCCAGGAAGTTTGCCGCTGCTGCAAGCCCCGGTGAGAGGCAGTTGCCAACGCCAAGCAGGCCCTGGAACGCATTGGTGGCATTTAGGTTGAGCGCATTTGCTGGCGAGGGCGGTGCTGCCGGATTGCACGGCGAGCCGCCAAACAAAATGAATTGCGGCGCCTGGCTGCCATCTGCCACGTCAGAATCAAAGGCCAGCGCCAGCAGCGGATGGTCATAGAACATACCGTAAGAACTGCGGATCACCGTCTTGCCATCGCCTTTGGGGTCCCAGGCCACGCCAACGCGTGGAGCGATGTTGTTGCTGTCTCGTGGTATGCCTTGCGTGATCCCCAGTGAGCTCTGGGCTAGCTGCGAAATGGAGTTTACGGCCTTGAACTCAGGTGAAAGCTCATAGTCATAGCGCACGCCGTAGTTGAAGGTCAGGTTATTGCGGAGGCGCCATGAATCCTGCGCGAAAACGCCGGTGTACGTTGTGCTGAACTCATCATGCGGATTGCCGATGCCCTGAATGAACACCTGCGGAATGCCCAGTCCATAGGCCTGTACAGCAGAGAAGTTCGGAAAACCGGCAAAGGCAGGACTGATCTGGGAGCCGGTCAGCTCCGAAAAGTTGTAAATTCCACCAAAGTTCACCGTAAAGTCCGCTACCACAGGAAGATAGTTCAGATCGCCGCCGAATTTGAAGCTGTGGCGGCCTTTGATGACAGAGAAGTTATCACCCCCCTGGCTGCGTTTCTGCACCCGCTGAACGAAGGAGAAAGGCTCACGCCCAAAGAACGCGAATCCAGGAATGTTGACGGCTACATCGCCGCCGCCGGGTGCGGGAGAAAAGTTGTACAACAGCCCGCGACGAGAAAACTCGTAACGCGCCTCATTGATCTTGTTGCTGCCCAGGATCCACGTATCCTGCACGCCGATGCTGCCATCATGATAGTTCTGCGTTGAGGTGCGGGAAAAAGCATTCTGGCCAAAGTCCTGGTTCTGTGCGTTTACCTGGATGCCGGTCTGGTTGCTGGGACTGAGCGCTCCGCGCACCATGATGGAATTGTTATTGGTAAATTTGTGATCTAAACGAAGCGAATAAAGTTCCGTGGCCTCTGAAATTGGATAGTTGCCCGTCTGGCTTATCAGGTTATGGAATGACGCGGGCAGCGGTGCACCCGTTGTGGGGAAGAACCCAAGCGGAGTGAGCGCGCCCGGCGTTCCCTGCAGCGCAACCCCAGCGCCGCCTGCTGCAAGCTGGGCATAAGCAACTGTGAAAGGACTGATCGGCGCGGTGCTCAGGAACTGTGCCTGTGCCGGTGTAACCAGCGAGCCCGCAGGCAGCCCGAAGGTGGCGGCATTCGAAAGTGGAACCAGCCCAAAATTATTGGCGCCAATGGTGGAGAATCCTGTCTCCTGCCGCCGCGTGGTTTCAAAAGAGAAGAAATAGAAGGTGCGGTCCTTCTTGAGTGCTCCGCCAAACGCTGCGCCTGCCTGCACGCGCGTATAAGCAGGATCAGGAGTATTGGTAAACGGGTTCTGCGCCTGGAAATTGCGGTTCCGCAAATAGCCAAAAACGCTGCCGTGGAAATCGTTGGTTCCGGACTTGGTAATGATGTTGACTACGCCGCCAGAAGCGCGGCCATATTCCGCTTCATACCCGTTGGTGATGATCTGAAATTCCTGCACGCCTTCCTGAGAAAGGGTGGAGCGGATACCATTCACCGCGTTGTCCACGGCGTCCATACCGTCAACGTTTACAACATTGGAGCGCGCTCGCTGTCCGCCGAAGTTCAGGCCTGAAGTCGGCGCTGCGCCAATGCTTGGCGCCACATCGCGCTGGACTTGTGAATTGGTCAGCGAGAAATTGACATAATTGCGGCCATTGATCGGGAGGTTCTCAATCCGCTGCTGCCCTATCGTGGTGCTGGTCGAAGTTTTAGATGTCTCCACCAGCAGCGGCTCGCCCGTGACCAGGACTTCCGTCTCTGCCGTCGGCAACTGCATGGTTATTGGGTAATCGGCTATCTGCCCCACGGTGAGACCCACGTTTTTTGCCACCAGTTTGGCAAAACCTTTGGCGGTGACAGTAAGCGTGTAATGGCCCGGCGGGAGTGAAAGCAGGGTAAAGAACCCAAACTCATTGGTCTGGGCCGAGCGCTCAAAATTTCTCGCTTCGTCGTGGACAGTCACCGTGGCGTCCTGAATCACTGCGCCATTTGGGTCTTTGACTGTGCCGTGCAGATCGGCTGTGGCCGCCGTCTGGGCTGTGGCTGAAACGGTGAGGGAAATCACGAACAACGCAAACACCAGTCGCTGAATAATCTTCATTGCCTGCTCGCTCCTTGCCCATGCGGCACAAAAGCAGCTATTTGCCAGAAGGGCGGATGGTGCGCTTTTTATCATCCTGCAGAGACAAAGGCAAGCAAGTTATTTACCGGTAAGGCCCTTTACGTAGAGCCAGGGCCGTAACGACCTGAATACAGGTTCGGCGATCCGGCCTTTTACCCTTAAAAGACTGGACATTCATAGCCATGTTCCGGCGTATAATTTGCCGCATTAGCTCCATTTCTGGAGGGAGCCTATGCGCAGGAACACAATGCTTGTTTTGTCCGCGGCTGCTGTTTGTTGCCTATTGGCCTTTGCCTGGGGAGAACAGAGGAGACCTACTGCGCCGGAACCCCGCATACAAGAGCGGGTTTCTCCGGAACAGCACAAAGCCGTTGTGCGCCGCGTGTTTGATGAGCTGTTCAGTCGGGGAAATTACTCCGCTATCGGCGAGATTTATACGCAGGATTGCATTGTCCACCACGACGGGAAGACCACCAGGCTGGATGAAGCTGTCTCAGAAGGCAAAGGATGGCGCTCTGCTGCTCCTGATCTCCAGATGGTTCCTGAAAACATGTCGGTCCAGGGCGATATGGTTACGGTCTCCTGGACAGCCAGAGGCACGCATACCGGCCGGGGCAACGGCCTGAACAAGCCTACGGGAAAGCGCTTTCAACTGCGTGGCAACAGCCGTTTTCGCATGGTAAACGGCAAGATCGCCGAAGTATGGAATGACTATGATCGCAATGAGCTTTTCCGGCAGATTGGCGTCTCTCCTGCTGCGGCCTTCTTGTATGACCAGTCTGAAGACCTGCGCTGGGCGCTGAACCGCGCGCTTTCCAGCGGGTCATCGCCGGCGATATTTGACCGCTAAAGCACAAGGGTCTCTAGTTCTGCGTTCTATACTGCGATCACAAAAATCTGTATGAGCCGCCCAGTGCTCGATTCGCCAGAGTCGCAGTTGGACGCCTTTGGCATTGAGTCCTGCGGCAAGACCCTCTTTCATTTCCTCCACAAATATTATTGGCGCATTGAGGTCAGAGGCCTGGAGCACATCCCTCAAACGGGCCGGGCGGTGCTGGCAGGGACGCATCGCGGCTTTATGCCCTGGGACGCGGTGATGGTTCTGCACCTTCTTGAGCGCAGCACTGGCAGGATCCCACGCTTTCTGGCCCATCCGGGATTGCTGAAATTTGGCCTCATGGCCAAGTTCATCAGGAAGCTTGGCGGCGTGCTGGCCTGCCGCGAAAATGCAGACCGCATCCTGGCTGCTGACGAACTTTTGGGCATTTTGCCGGAAGGCGTGGAAGGCGCATTTTCACTATATCGAGACGCCTACAAGGTCGGCAGCTTCCGCCGTGACGACTTTGTAAAGATAGCGCTCTGCCACCGCGCTCCAATCATTCCATTTGTGATTGTGGGCAACGCTGAAATTCTGCCCATGTTTGCCCGCATAAAGTCGCGCTGGTGGACCCGCCATCTCGATTGGCCCTATCTGCCCATCACAACTTTCCCCCTGGTGCCTGTCCCCTTACCTTCAAAGTGGCATGTTCAGTTCCTGCCTGCCATCAACATCCAGCAAAACTATCCTCCAGAGGCCGCGCGCGACCGTTCAGTGGTGAAAGCCATCAGCCTGGAGGTGCGCACAGCAATGCAGAATGCGCTGAATGATATGGTCAAACGCCGGCGCGCCATATTTTGGGGATCAATCTTTTGACCGGGCAAGCGCTGATGCCAGCTAGGCAGGAGTTCGGGCTGGGATCTTCCGATCCACAGGTCGGGAGAAGATGGCAGGCGTCCGATCACCCGATCACGCGCGATCACCCAATATCCCGATGAATAAAGGTGCTCCTACCGAAGTTACTTTTACAATCCAGGTACATCTCCATAAACTAGGGGTACTCTCCCCAGGAACTCCCAGAAAATCCCGGTAAACTTGACGGGTATTTTCTTTCCCATTCCTGTTGGCACTCCAGGGCGGGGCTTTTGATGGGCGGCACAGTTGTGGCAAAGTCAAAGACGCAGAGCAAGAACTACGTAAACGCATTCGCCAGCGCCGTGGCCGCGCTCAGCCGCGCGGGTGAGGATATTACCGCGCGCGTCCTGGAAATGCTGGTCAGCGACTTTGACGCTGCCCGCGCCGAACTCTGGCTTTGGGATGGCTCTTCCGGCTCCTGCTATCTCACCCATGCTGAAGGCCTGAAGGCCGCGCACCGCCTTGACTATGCTGCGGCAGGGTCGGGCGCTGTGGGCAAGATCGCGCACAATAAGACCACGATTGAAAATATTGTTCTCTCAACTTTCGGCGGTGACGATCAGGAGTTTGCCCGCGCTACTGGCCTCAGCCATATCTCAGGCTATCCTCTGCTGGCCGCCGGACAGCTCGCTGGTGTGCTCGCCATTTACACCACCGGCGAGGTCCCTGAGGATTTGTTGCTATGGTGGCGACTTTACTCTGAGATGAGTGCTGCCAAGCTCAACAACGTTTTGGCCACGCAGGAAAAAGACAAGCGCATCAACCAGCTTTCGCTGCTGTTTGAAGCTACGCGTCTGCTGAATTCCACGCTTGATCTGGCTGAGTTGCTGGAGCTGATCCTCAAGATCGCGCGGACTGAGGTAAAAGCCG
This sequence comes from Candidatus Angelobacter sp., assembly GCA_035710845.1. Lineage (GTDB taxonomy): Bacteria > Acidobacteriota > Terriglobia > Terriglobales > Acidobacteriaceae > Angelobacter. Next base: position 9,584 of record DASTCT010000149.1, on the reverse strand, counting down.
AGCGCGGCACGGTTTTCCTGGTAGATAAATACCGCGAAGAGCTGTGGTCGATAGCGGCTTCGGGCCTTGACCATCAGGAAATCCGCATTCCGTTTGGCAAAGGCATTGCCGGGCAGGTGGCAGTTTCCGGCGAGCTGGTCAATACTGAGGATGCTTATGCGCTGCCTTCATTTGATCGCACGCTCGATCAGCGCTTGAACTTCCGCACCAAGTCGCTGCTCATTCTTCCGATTCGCCACCATTCAGGAGAAATTGTCGGCGTGTTGCAGTTGCTGAATGCTCAAAGCGGAAAGTTTTCTCCTGAAGATATTGGCTTCCTCACCAAGCTCTCCGGGCACATGGCCATGGCGCTGGAAAATGCACAGCTTCATCGCGACACGCTGGAAAAACAGCGCATGGAGCGCGAGCTATCGCTGGCGCGCAGCATTCAGCAGCGCCTGTTGCCCGATGCGCCGCCGGTAGTTCCCGGTTATGACATCGCCGTGCTAAGCGATTTCTGCTTTGACGTTGCCGCTGATTACTATGACTTCATCAATCTCGGTCCGCAGTCACTGCTGCTGGTAAGTGCCGAGGTTGAAGGCAAGGGCGTTTCTTCCGCGCTCATCATGGCGAACCTGCAAGCCACTTTGCGCGCCCTGGTCATGCATCTGCACTCGCTTGAAGTGCTGGCTTTCTCGCTCAACGAAATGCTCTACACCTATACGCGGGCGGGCAAGCATCTCAGTGTTTTTCTGGGCCTGGTCGATACGCGCCGCAACATCCTGCAATACGTGAACGCCGGTCACGTTCCGCCGATCCTGGTGAAAGGCAACACCGGCGAAGTGAAACTGCTGGAAGAAGGCGGCACCGTGATCGGCCTTTTCCCGCAGGCCGACTATACCCGCGGCACCATCAAGCTTGAAAAAGACGACATGCTGGTCTGCACCACCGATGGAATCATCCACATCTCTGACGAACAAAAACACGAGTATGGCGCGCGTCGACTGACGGATTTTGTCCGCCGCAATCGCGAGCGTACCGCACAAGGCATGGTGGATGCCGTCCTCGCCGAGCTCTCTGCCTACTCCACCGCCAGCATGAATGACGATGACAAGGTGCTGATCACGCTAAAGGTGACGGCAGATAAAGAAATCTCTCCTGAAACCTCGAATCTCGCGTAGCAGTTTTTTCTGCAATCCCGAACCCGCGACCGAGAGCATATATTGGCATGATTGTGTGGGAGCGGGTGAGGGATCACTATATCCACAAAAATTTTAAGGCCAAAACGTAGCAAAGTATAACCCTAAACAGCCTCATGCTATAGGGTTCTCTCGCTTCGCTCGAGGCTTCGGAAAAAACTATTCCTTCGGGACACTCTCCGACGTCTCTTCCGACTTCGCGCTCTCATTCCCACGCAAATCCACCGCTGAGATCGAATAGAAATACTTCATCCCCGCTTGGATTCCCGGATCGGCAAAACGCGGCGTTTTGACCAGCTCAGAATTTATCTTTACCGGCGGCTCGCTTTCCACATGGCGATACACGTTATATCCAGCCAGATCAGGTTCGCTATTGGGTGTCCATGTCAGATCAATAAATGAACCGCTCGCCGCTGCCGAATATACAGCCTGCACTCCAGACGGAGTAGCAGGCGGGAACGTGTCATGCGCGAAAATCGCGGTGACTGGCGAATCGTCGCTCTCCACTTCTCCCTTGCGAGCGCCTGCCTGCCAGAGCGTTACCGGAACAATCCAATATTGATAGTTCTTTTCCCACTCAATGCCGTCATCCACAAAAACAATGGTTTCATTGCCCGCGCTCACCTGCTTGACCATTGCAGAATCGTTCGCGTCTTCCAGCTTGCGCATGATCCGGTAAACGTATTGCGCATTGATCTGTGTTTTATTTTTCGGCGGCCAAGCTTGGTCCCAGGAAATGCGGATACCTGTGGGTACAGGCTCTGCCTGCACTTTTTGCGGCGTGGGCAGAGTTGGCACCAGCGGCACCGTGGCGCGATTAGGCAGCCCGAACGATTTGCCATTGCGGTTCTGGGCCAGCACGCTATAAACCGCAAACTGAGCGCCGCCTGAACTCAGCAAATCTGTCAAAGAGTCTTTGGCCGTAGCTTGAGCGGCGCGCTCATCTTTCAGTGTTGGTTCCAGCGGCTGTTCAGAGACGGTCTGAAAATGCAGCACGGGATCATGCGGTGAGATCAGCGCACGCTGTACCAGCATCTTGCCCGGTTTGCGGATCAACTCTCCATCGCTGGTTTCCGTCGGCGTGGTCCAGGTTAACGTGACCGTGTCACCTTTGCGCACAGCCTGGAGATCGCCAACGAACTTGGGAATGCCAGTGGATGGCGGCAGCGGAGCGCCAGGGACGCCGCAGCCGGTGAGACATAAAATCCCGAACCCCGCGACCATGATTAGGCGCAGTGCATGTCGACTGTAACGGAGCGGGTGAGGGAACCCTATCGTCATAAGAAATTTGAGGCGGAAGAAATCTTAGCAGAGCTGGATTTTGGCGGAAAAGCATGGCCTGTCACCTAGAGTTTTGTCGCTATAGGGGGGTCCCTCGCTTTGCTCGGGATTGTAGAGAAGAAACCTATAAGATATACCGCGACAAATCCTGGTCTTTCACAATATCCACCAGCATTTTCTTCACATAATCAGCATCCACTTTAACTGATTTATCGTCCATGTCAGGAGCGTTGAAGCTGATCTCATCCAGCACGCGCTCCATGATGGTGTGCAGGCGGCGTGCGCCAATATTTTCTGTGGCTTCATTCACCTGGAAGGCAAAGTGGGCCACTTCATTTAGCGCCTCGCGCGTGAACTCCAGTTTCAGACCTTCAGTCTCAAGCAGCGCCGTGTACTGCTTTACCAGTGATGATTTAGGCTCGGTGAGAATGGCAATGAAATCGTCCATGGTCAGCGATTTCAATTCCACGCGAATCGGAAAACGACCTTGCAGTTCAGGGATCAGGTCGCTGGGCTTAGAGACGTGGAACGCCCCAGCGGCGATGAAGAGAATATGATCGGTCCGCACCATGCCGTAACGCGTATTTACCGTGGTGCCTTCCACGATCGGAAGGATATCGCGCTGTACGCCTTCGCGTGAGACATCCGGGCCGTGGCCGCTTTCGCGTCCGGCAATCTTGTCGATCTCGTCCAGAAAGATGATTCCTGCCTGCTCTACGCGCTCCACCGCTGTGCGCGTTACCTGGTCCATATCAATCAGCCGCGATTCTTCTTCCTGGGCCAGGTATTCAAAGGCTTCGCTTACCTTCATCTTTCGTTTCTTGGTGCGCTGGCCAAAAATGTTGGGCAGCATGTCCTTGATGTTGATGTCCATCTCCTCCACGCCCTGATTGGAGATGATTTCAAATGCAGGAGTTGAGCGCTCGCGCACTTCCAGTTCAACGGTGCGTTCGTCCAGCTTGCCTTCACGCAGTTGTTGGCGCAGCTTTTCCCGCGTGCGGGTAGATGAGTCTTCTCCCTCTGCTGCCAGCGCAAATCCTGCGGTGGACGCTGCCGGCGCAGGAGCGCCAGGAAGCAGCAAGTCCAGCAGCCTCTCTTCTGCCTGAAGCTCGGCTTTGTCGGTGACCTCTTCCAGCTTTTCTTCGCGCACCATGTCAATGGCGATCTCTACCAGGTCGCGGATCATCGACTCAACGTCGCGGCCAACGTAACCGACCTCAGTGAATTTTGAAGCCTCAACTTTCAGAAACGGCGAGTTGGCCAGCCGCGCCAGTCGCCGAGCGATCTCGGTTTTGCCCACGCCCGTTGGCCCAATCATGATGATATTTTTGGGCATGATGTCTTCCGCGATGTCCGGCGGAAGTTTTTGCCGTCGCATGCGGTTGCGCAGGGCAATGGCCACAGCGCGCTTTGCGTCATGCTGGCCGACTACATACTTATCCAGTTCTGTAACAATTTCTTTCGGGGTAAGCTCATCCAGCATCACGTCTGCTTCTTCCGTCACGCTGGGTAAATAAATCGCCATTACTGCGCTCCTGAAAGCTCTTCCACTACAAAGTTCTCGTTGGTAAAAATGCAAATTTTGCCGGCAACCTTCATGGCTTCCTCGGCAACCTTTCGCGCCGGAAGTTCGGTGTTATCCAGCAAAGCTCTGGCTGCCGCCAGGGCATACGATCCTCCGCTGCCAATGGCAGCCACACCGCCATCCGGCTCAATCACGTCTCCGGCGCCGCTGATCAGGAAGATCATGCTCGTATCCGCCACCAAAAGCAGGGCTTCCAGATGACGAAGCATTTTGTCCGTGCGCCACTCCTTGGCAAGTTCTACCGCCGCGCGGCCCAGGTTGCCGTGGTACTGCTCCAGCTTGGCTTCAAAGCGGGCAAAAAGCGAGAACGCGTCTGCAGTCGATCCGGCAAAGCCGGCCAGGATCTTCTCGTTATAGAGCCTGCGGATTTTGCGCGCCGTGTGCTTGATTACGTTTTCACCCAGCGTAACCTGGCCGTCAGCAGCCATGACTACGCTACCTCCACGGCGAACACAGACCACAGTGGTAGAACGGATTTTGTTCTGTTTTTTAGCGGAAGTTAACACTCGTTTAGATGACATGAGGACAATTCTTAATTATACAGCGCCAAATCCTTGACTGCGGATAGGCCAATCACCCTTCAGGTTTACTTGCGTTTTTAGAAAGCCTGCCTGGAACTCGGGCTGACCTTACATATCCAATTTTTCACTTACGAAGGTAGCCATGTACTCGGGGCAGGGTTTCAGTTCTTTCGCTTTCATCCAGCTGTGGCCGTAACCTGTAATAGCGGGTAAGATGTCTCCGATTTACCCCCAGGAGGTTGCAATGTTTCAAAAAGGCAAAATAGTGGTGTCTGCGATTGTTCTGATCATGTTCCTTGCCAGTACAGTCCCTGTGCATGCTCTGGCCCGCGATCGCGATGATTACCGGAAGTGTGAACAGCGCATCCACAAGGCGGAAAACAAATTACAAAATGCGATCCGCAAACACGGTGAGCACAGCCGCCAGGCGGAGCAGCGCCGCCACGAACTGGAAGAGGCGCGTGAACGCTGTCATCACGGCGATCATGACCGCGACCACCAGTAATCGCAAAGAAACTTTGATCTGAGGATTTGGGGTGGGCTTTTGCAGCCTGGCCTTTTCTATTCCTGCTTGCGCCGATTTTGATACATTCTCTCCATGGCAAAAGACGTTCCTCTCGGCGTTCGGGGGCAGGCGGAAGAAACCGTAGCGCACCGCCATACGCTCAATTATCACAATGCAGCGCTGCCTTCCATTTACTCCACTCCCAACATGATCGGGCTTATGGAATGGGCTGCCTCCAATGCCCTGCTGCCTTACTGCGTCCCAGGCGAGATCAGCGTGGGCACGGCCATTAACATTGAACATCGCGCGCCCACTACAATTGGCGCAGTGGTAAAGGCTGAAGCTGTGCTGGAATCGGCGAACGGGCGCTTTTATGTTTTCCGGGTTACAGCGCACAACGGCGTTACAGAGATCGGGCGAGGTACGGTTACGAGGGCATTTGTAAATCCGGCGGAGGTGGCAAAGCGGCACGCCCAGAGGAACGCAGGAACCTGAGTCACGCATGGAGTTCCGCACTCGCTGCATCCTGAGGACTTCCGGCTGACTCTAATTTGGATCACAAGAATTTGGAATTGGAGATATTACGTATGAAAAAGCGGCAACTGGGAAATTCAGGAATTCAGGTTGCGCCTCTAATGCTGGGCGGCAATGTTTTTGGCTGGACCGCCGATGAGACGACCTCTTTCAAAATCCTTGATGCCTTTGTTGCTGCCGGCCTGAATTTTATCGATACGGCAGATAGCTACTCCACCTGGGTTTCCGGCCACACTGGCGGCGAGTCTGAGACCATTATCGGCAACTGGTTCAAGCATAGTGGCAAACGCGATCAGATCATCATTGCCACAAAAGTGGGTTCAGAGATTCCTGGGCAGGGCAAAGGGCTTTCCCGCGCGTGGATCATGCGCCAAGCCGAAGCTTCTTTGAAGCGGCTGCAAACCGACTACATTGATCTCTACCAATCGCATCGCGATGATCCCAACACTCCCGTTGACGAAACGCTGGAGGCGTATGCGCAATTGGTTCAGCAAGGAAAGGTGCGGGTGATTGGCTGCTCCAACTTTACCGCGGAGCGCATTCAGGAATCTCTGGCTGCCAGCCGCAAACATTCGTGGCCGCGTTATGAGAGCCTGCAACCGAACTACAACTTGTACGAACGCGCGCCTTATGAGAGCACTTTGGAACCGGTGGTACTGCAGGAAAAGATGGGCGTGATTCCTTATTACTCGCTGGCCAGCGGCTTTCTTACCGGCAAATATCGTTCAGAGGCAGATCTTTCCAAGAGCCCGCGCGGCCAGGCGGTAAAAAAATATCTCAATGATCGCGGCTTCCGCATCTTGCAGGCGCTCGATCAGGTTGCAGAAAAGCATCAGGCCACGCCTGCCCAGGTTGCATTGGCATGGCTGATGGCTCGTCCCAGCATTACCGCGCCGATTGCCAGCGCTACCAGCGTGCAACAGCTCAATGATCTGGCCCGCGCCACGCAACTGGAGCTTGACCGTGCATCCATCGAGCTGCTGAACAAGGCCAGCGCGTATGAGGAGCCGGAGAAGCGGATTGCATAGGTTGTGAAATCCCGAATCCCGCGCAACGAAGGAACGACTTTCTCCCAAGTTGCAACAACGCGGGTGAGGGATCGCTATAATCGCCAAGTTCCATGGGCTGACATTCGCCTTATTTTGCTGAAATCTCGACTTTCAGATTTTCGCAGTCATAGTGATCCCTCTCCCGCTTTGATACAGTTTCGAAAGTTGCTCATCCTTGTGGCCGCGGGATTCGGGATTTCAGAAAAATATGCAGTTCTTCTCCACCACCGCTGATGCCGTTGCAGCGACCACCAAGAAGACCGAAAAGGTCCGTCTGGTGGCAGAGTATTTTTCATCGCGTCCCGTGGATGAAGCCGCGCAGGCAGCAATCTTCTTTTCTGGACGCGCTTTTCCTGCCTGGGAAGATCGCACGTTGCAAGTAGGTGGTGCGCTGTTGTGGCGCGCGCTAGGAGAAATTTCCGGTAAGGGAGAAGTGGCCCTGACCGCGGCTTATCGTCGTCATGGCGATTTAGGATCGGCCGCTCAAGATCTTCTGGAACATGCTGCGCCGCGCGAGGCTTCTCTTTCTGTGGCAGATGTGGCTGCATGCTTTGATGAGCTTGCTCGCACTTCATCTGCGGCACAAAAATCACATCTATTACAAGAGCTGCTGCGCCGCGCAACCGCCGTAGAGGCAAAATACGTTATCAAGATCATCAGTGGCGACCTGCGAATTGGCTTGCGGGAAAGTCTGGTGGAAGAAGCTATCGCCAAGGCCTTTGATGAAAAACCCGCTGCTGTGCAGCGGGCCAACATGCTGTTGGGCGACATCAGGGAGACACTGCGGTTAGCAGCGCGCGATCAGCTAGATCACGCCCGCATGAGGCTTTTTCATCCTATCGGCTTCATGCTGGCCAGCCCAGCGCAGGATGCGGCTGAGGCATTCTCCTACTTCACCCATGCCGCCGTGGAAGACAAATATGACGGCATTCGCGCCCAGGCCCACATCGGCGGCAAAGGAGATCCGCGGGTACGTCTTTTTTCGCGCACGCTGGATGAGATCGGCCAGTCATTTCCAGAATTGCCGCCTGCACTGCAGGCTTTTCCTGAGCCGGTAATTCTGGATGGTGAAATCCTGGCCTGGAGCCCTGACACGGCCCAGGCGTTACCATTTTCTGAGCTGCAAAAGCGGCTGGGGCGCAAGACAGTTTCTGAAGAGATGATTCGCAACGTGCCCGTCATCTACATGGCATTTGACATTCTTTATGCGCAAGGCGAATTGACTATTGAGCGGCCGCTTGAACAGCGCAGAAAAATCCTTGAACAGGCGTTTGCCTCTGTTCCTCAAGACGACTTTACCATTGAGCACGCACTTGCTACACAGAATCCCCAGGGTCAACTGGTTTTTGAGCCAGCGATTGCCGCCGGCCACGGAAGTCCGCGTGTAATCCTTGCTCCGGCGCTGACCGCGAATTCCGCTGAGCATCTGGAAGAAATCTTTGTGGCGGCGCGCCAACGCGGCAATGAAGGCCTGATGGTGAAAGATCTCACCTCGCCTTACGCGCCGGGACGCAGGGGCAAGTCATGGCTGAAACTTAAGAAAGAGCTGGCCACGCTGGACGTAGTAGTTACCGCCGTGGAGTGGGGCCATGGCAAGCGTAACAAAGTTTTAAGCGACTACACTTTTGCCGTTCGCGATGGAGAGGAGCTTTTGAATGTAGGTAAGGCTTACTCGGGCCTCACAGACGCTGAGATCGCAGAGATGACGCAGTGGTTTCTGGAGCACACCATTCAAGACCAGGGCTTTCGTCGCACCGTTGAGCCAAAGATCGTGCTGGAGGTGGCTTTCAACAACATGATGCGCTCCAACCGTCATGAAAGCGGCTACGCTCTGCGTTTTCCACGCATCCTGCGGATACGTACTGACAAGTCAGTAGATGAGATTGATACGCTGAAGACGGTGAGAGAGATTTTTGCCCGGCAGCAAGTAAGCCCGAAACGGCACAAAGCTTAAAAAAATCTAACGTCTGGTTTTTACCGCTTGCCGTTCCCCGACATGGCCAAAAGGAATCACGCAGCCGTGAGCGATCTCACAATCCACGTTTTCCAACTGAATTGTGGTGTGGTCAATGTGGTAAGTGTTGGCCAGCACTTGCTTTACCCGACGTAGGATGGTTTGGCTCTCAGAGACGGTAATATCATCGATCCGTATATGGCAAGAGAGCGCGTGGGTATCCGAACCCAGGCTCCAGACGTGGACATCGTGAACGTCGCGCACGCCATCAATCTGGCTCAACATGGTGCTTACATGCTCAACAGAAAGGCCCTGTGGCGCACCTTCCAGAAGGATGTTCAGCGTCTCGCGGATAATGCCAAACGACGACCACAAAATCAGGCAGCCAATGCCGATGGAAAGCGCGGGATCGATCCATGTGCGCCCGGTCAAAAGAATCGCCCAGCCGCCCACGATCACTGCCGCAGTAGAAAGCGTGTCGCCCATTTGATGGATGAAGGCACTGCGAATGTTCACGTCACGAGCGGCTTTGAACAGCACCCAGGAAATAGTTCCGTTCATAACCACGCCAACCACAGCTACCCAGATCATGATCTTGGGTAGGACCATAACCGGGGTGCGCATCCGCATGGCCGCTTCATAGAAAATATAAAACGCGATTGCCACCAGGGTAAGCGCGTTAACGAAGGCGGCCAGAACTCCTGCGCGATGATAGCCAAAGGTCTTAGTGGCGCTAGGAGGCCGGGTCTGGATGAATACCGCGACCCAGGAAAGCAGCAGGGCAATCAGGTCAGTAAAGTTATGTCCTGCCTCAGAGAGCAGAGCCAAGCTGTGCGCCTTTAGGCCTGCTATGAGCGTAATGAGCACATACGCGAGAGTAGCCGCCAATGAGTACCGCAAAGCTTTCGCGCTCAGTGGCGCATGCGTGTGCGTATGCGCAGAATGCATATTCTTAAGTGTACCGCCGAATTCGGTTT
>DASTCT010000148.1:0-1941 GCA_035710845.1 Candidatus Angelobacter sp. | reverse complement strand
TTCCAGCACCTGCCAGATCGCCCAGCGTGGCGCGTGCTGGATTTTGGCTGTGGCACAGGGTTTGAAGCCGGCCAAGCGTTGCAAACGCTCGGAGACCGTGTGGAGAGCCTGACCGCTTATGATCCGTCGCCGGAGATGTTGACGCTCTGCAAAAATCGGCTGAAAGCTTCTCCAAGAGTTACTTTTTGCACGCGGTGGGACGAATTTCAGGCCCAAGGGCCGTTTGATTTACTGCTAACCAATTCACTCTTGCACCACCTTCCAAGCATCGAAGAAACTCTCAGTCATCTAATGCCAGTCATTACAACTGACGCATTCTGGCTTGCCGGCCATGAGCCTTCCAGCCGTTTCTACAGCAACACAGACTGTGTTGATTTCATGAATGAGTATGCACGCTACCGGCAGCGCGCCCGCTGGTTTGAGCCGTCGGCGTATCTGGGAAAATTAAGCCGGCAGTTCGGCTCACATCCATTGCGGAAAACAGCCAAAGAGGCCCTAAAGCGCGGACTATTCAAAAAGCCTCCCAGCTCATTCGTATTGGATCGACTGGTTGATTTTCATGTAGCGCATTCGCCGGAAGAGGCAGCCGAAGGCCGGGGCCTTGATTTCGAAGCCTTGGAGAGCGCACTTCGTCCTTTATGGCGAAGAGTGTCAGTTAAAACCTATGCCTATTTTGGCAGTTTCAATCCGCTCCTGGCGCCTCGCCGCTGGCAGGAGAGAAGCCGCCAAATGGAGCAGCGTTTCCCCAGTGATGGCGCCAATTTTTCCGCGGTGTGGGAGCGAGTCGGATGAGACGCATTTCCCTGGGCCCGACATTTCTAGGGGTAATTACCGAGTGATACCAACCGAATCGGCTCTATTTAAGCGGAGAGAGTCATCGGCGAGTGCGGGCGGAAATAAGTTTTCTGCTTGTTACCTCGGTACTCTTGTCGGTTTCAGGGGGGCCTGCGATGATGGCTGTGCATTAAAAATCTGATCGGTGGTTTCGGGGGAAAGCACCCGGTCAGACAGGGCTCTAAATGAAGGCCTCGGCTAACGCCGAGGCCTTTAGTCTTTCGCAGGATTGAATTTCGTGTCTTAATTCCGCGCCTACATGTTCCCTTCATCCGCTGACGGTCCATAAATGGAAGGCACAGGAATGTCGTTCAGGCGGAGGTAAACGCCCAACTGAGCACGGTGATGGATGGTGTGGTTCAGGATGAAGCTGCGGAGCACGGCGGCACGCGGCAGGGTAAAGATGGTTTGCCCCTTGGAAAGGAGCGCCCAGGGCTTCATCATTTGCGAGTCGGTAACACCGGCAATCGCCTTGCGCGCCGAAGCAGTACTGGCATCAAAAGCAGCCAGGGCTTCCGCAGTGGTCTTGAATTCCGGATTTGGCGGAGCGTTGCTTACGTCAAACGAATCCATACCGACAATCGCCTCGGCCCAGCCGTTGATGGTTGCCAGGTGGGTGGTGAGGCTGCCGAGGGTCATGGATTTGGCATGGGGCTTGAAATTCAGCTTGTTATCGGGAACGCGCTCCAGAGATTTGCGCGTGTTGGCCATTTCATGATCGAACTCCGGCAGGAGTGATTGAGCGATGTTCCTGCTTTCACTTTGATAGCTTTGCGGTTGTGCAGCCATGGTACCTCCGTTGAATATCGCTTTTTAGGGATTGAAATCTTTTATCAAGATGATTTTATGCCTTCGCGGACGCAAAATAATTCTTGTTGAGAAATTTACCGGTCCGCTTGACCATTCATCACCGCCCGAGCGGGGTTGTATAAGGCACAGCTGACAACGCGGCCAAGGTCGAACCCTCGTATTGCGGAGCCGCTTTTTGATAAGGTAGACGCTCTGGAGGTGTCAGTTGACTACCGCCGCCCACAGCACAAAATCTCCCCGGCAACTCTATAACATGGCCAAACAGCTGGGCGTCTGGGACCCGGCAAAAATCGACCT
>DASTCT010000147.1:0-3581 GCA_035710845.1 Candidatus Angelobacter sp. | reverse complement strand
TGGCTATTTTTTTGATATTCGTGTTCATTCGCGTCTATTCGCGGCCAATTACATTTAGTGCCGGTCGTGGTCCCGATCATGGTCGCGATCGTGATCACGGTCCTTGTTTTTGCGGTTTCTTGCATCATGGCGGTCCCGGTCAGCCTTATGCCGGTCGTGGTCTCCGTCGCGATCGCGAGCTACCTGCCGGCCGCCATTCCAGCGGTCGTCGCGGTCGTGATCGTTGCGATAGCGTGCGTTATCGCGATCACGATCCCTGTCTCTGTCGTGGTCTCTATCGCGGAAGCGGTCATTATCGTTGTCACGGAAGCGCGGATCATTGCGCAAACGGGCGTCGTTCAAACGCCGCCATTCCCAATATTCCCTCTGGCGCTCACGGCTCAGGCGGTTGTATTCGATATAGTCGTAACGCCGCTCGGCCAGCCACTGGCGGTAAGCGTAGTCGTTATAGGCGCTGCCGTAATAGGGGCCGCCGCCGTAATAAGGACCAGAGCTGTACCGGTGCTCGGCGCACCCGGTAAACGCCAATGATCCAAGAATGAGACTTGAAATAAGAATTGGTTGCACTCCGCGCATGGCGGACCCCTCCTTGAAAGACCTTCTGACTCTTAGTTGTAAATTTCTCGATGAAGGTTTGGTTATTTGGTTAAGATGCCACCCCTGTGGGCCGCAACGTAAAGATTAGTTATTAAATGGTAAACACTCCCAAAGAGGAAAAGTTGCGCAGTTTTTATCCCACCCCATCCGCGCAAAACCGGCGCGCTTGGGGGCCCCGGTGATATCGCATTCTCAGGGCGGCAGAGTCCGGCCCAAAATGGTATCCTCAAGAGTTAGGAACCCGCAGGACGCTACCGCTGGAGCAGTCCCTGTCAAAACTCCGGACCATACGAGAATGAGCACCAAGACCGCACAATTAACGCGTGACCCGTCCCTTGAGCGCGAACAAATTTTTGATACCTTTCGCCGCTGGGGATACCTGGACGCCAACCTTAATCCTTTTGGCGGCCCGCTTGCCGGGGGCTACCCCGAAGTCCGCATTCAGGGCGAAGGCGCTGAGGAGGCGCGGAGAATCTATTGCGGAACTATTGGCGCTGAGTTCATGCACATGCCGCAACGCGAACGCCGGGCTTGGATTCAGGAGCAGATGGAAAACCCGCGCGCGCAGCAGGTGGACCGCCAGTGGCTGGCTGAGCGCCTGCTCCAGGCAGACCTTTTTGAGCAGATTCTACAGACCCGCTATCTGGGAACCAAGCGCTATTCCGGCGAAGGCGCAACCGCGCTGATCCCGCTGCTGGATGTGGTGCTTGAGACCGGCGCCGGACTGGGCGCAACCACCACGGTAATGGCCATGAGCCATCGTGGCCGGCTTACGATAATGAGCCTGGTCGTCGGCATTCCGCCGGACTCCGTTTTTGCCGGCTTTGAAGACGTTGATCCGCGCTCTGTGCTGGGCGGCGGCGACGTGAAATACCATCAGGGCGCCACCGGAGAGTTCCATGCCCGTAGCGGCAAGGTGCTGCGCACGCATCTGGTTTCCAATCCCAGCCACCTTGAAGCCGTCGATCCGGTTGCTCTTGGTCGTACGCTGGCCAAGCAGAAGCATGCAGGAGAAAACGGCGTGAAGCAGATTCTTCCTGTCATCATGCACGGTGATGCAGCTTTCGCCGGCCAGGGCATATTGGCTGAGACCTTGAATTTTGCTGGCTTAAATGGCTATTCCGTGGGTGGAGCGATTCAAGTGATCGTGAACAACCTGATTGGCTTTACCACCAATCCGAGCGAACTGCACACGGCACGCTTCTCATCAGATCTGGCCAAGCGCCAGTCCATTCCGATCTTTCATGTGAATGCGGAAGATCCTGAGGCTGTGCTGCGCGTGGCGCGCATGGCGGTTGAATATCGCTATAAATTCCAAAGTGATGTGGTGATTGACCTGATCGGATATCGCCGCCATGGCCACAGTGAAGTGGATGATCCCACCATTACGCAGCCGCTGCTTTACAAGCAGATCAATTCGCATCGCCCGCTGTATCAGATTTACGCCGAAGAGCACAACATTGACACCACGGAGATGGAGCGCGACTTCCGCACCAGGATTGATGCCGCGTATGACCACGCGGCGCAAATGCAAAAGTCGCCCGTGCTGCGCAAGCTACCCGCGTATTGGGACAAATATGTTGGCGGCCGCTACAAGGCTGAGTATGAAGTGCAGACTGCCGTGGCTGAAGACAAGCTGCGGAGCCTCACAGAAAAGCTCACGACTTATCCAGAAGGGTTTGCCATTCACCCCAAGGTAAAAAAGCTGTTGGAGCAGCGCGAAAAGATGGGAACGGGTAAGCTGCCCCTGGATTATGGCATGGCAGAAGCGCTGGCCTTTGGCTCATTGCTGGTTGAGGGCATTCCGGTACGGCTTTCTGGTCAGGATGCGCGCCGCGGAACTTTCAATCACCGTCACTCTGTTTTGATCGACACCGAGAATGAGAACGAATACGTGCCGCTGAGCAACCTGGCCCCGAACCAGGGCTGGTTTGAGGCGTACAACTCAATCTTGTCTGAAGCGGCGGTGCTGGGCTTTGAATATGGTTTCAGCCGCGACTATCCTGATGGCCTCACGTTGTGGGAAGCGCAGTTTGGCGACTTTGCCAACGGCGCGCAGGTCATTATTGATCAGTTCATCGTGGCCGGTGAAGATAAGTGGGGTCTGCTCTCCGGACTGGTGATGCTGCTGCCGCATGGCTATGAAGGCCAGGGCCCGGAGCACTCCAGCGGACGCATTGAGCGCTACTTGCAGTTGGCCGCAAAGGACAACATTCAGGTGGCACAGCCATCGACTGCAGCGCAGTACTTCCATCTTCTGCGTCGGCAGGCATTGCGTCCCTGGCGCAAGCCGTTGATGGTGTTTACGCCCAAAGGCATGTTGCGCCATCCTGATGCTGCTAGCCCATTGAACGAACTTACCGGCGGAAAATTTCAAACCGTGATTCAGGAAAATGAGATCACGAATGCCGAGCGCCTCATTGTGTGCACGGGCAAAATCGGTCATGAATTGCGCCGCGACCGAAAACGCCGTGGCGATACAAAGACCGCCATCATCTTTCTGGAGCAGCTCTATCCTTTGCCGGAAGCCGAATTGGAAGCTGCGTTTGCGCGGCATCCTGACGTGCGCGAATTTTTGTGGGTGCAGGAAGAGCCGGCCAATATGGGAGCGCTTAATTTCCTGGCTCCGCAGTTGGAACGCCTGGCACGGGGCGCGCCTTTCCGGACAGTGAAGCGCTCGCCTTCCTCAAGCCCGTCCACTGGTTCGCACACGGCGCATGAGATGGAGCAGAAGACGCTCTTGGAACTGGCCTTTACGGCGTTTAAGAACGGAGCAAGATAGCAAGATCAATGCAGCAAGAAAAGATAAGCAGCATCGCAAGGGTGGCAGTGATCATCCAAAGTTTTAAGTCCAGTATGAATAAATGAAAGGTGGTTGGAGATGGCACAAGGAACCATAACGGCACATGAAGTCCCGGCGTTGCCATACGCGTACAACGCGCTGGAACCGCACATTGACGAGCAAACCATGCACCTGCACCATG
>DASTCT010000146.1:0-64289 GCA_035710845.1 Candidatus Angelobacter sp. | reverse complement strand
AACTATCCCCAACTGGGCGCCGAATACGGCCTACGCGGTGGGTGCATTGGTCATGTACAACAATGTGGAATACAAATGTATTCAGGCACACACCTCGCAAGTGGGCTGGGAGCCGCCCAATGTCCCGGCCCTGTGGCAGCCGGTCAGCGGCTCGCCAACTCCAACTCCCACTCCCGCAGCCACACCTACTCCAACACCGCAGCCTACTCCTACGCCCATACCGACTGGCGGTGGAGGCTCATGCGCTCCGGCCTGGAATTCCACCCTTGCTTATTGCAATACCTCCACCACCACTTGTAATGGCGGAAACATGGCCAGCAAGAACGGTTTGAACTTTACTGCGCAATTCTGGAACCAAGGTGCGGATCCGACCGTTGCTGGCAACGCTGGCCCATCCGGCTCCGGCGATCCATGGTTTACCGGCGTTCCCTGCTCCACAGGCACCCCGACTCCGACTCCCACTCCTACTCCAACACCCAAGCCCACACCTACGCCAACTCCGCCTCCGCCAGGAAGCGTGATCTTTGCTGCGTATAAAGACGTGACGCTCAACGCCAACTTCAATACCGGATTGCAGCAATCGGCAGTAACAGGCACCGTTCAGCCTGTGACCAGCGCCATGCCGAACTCAACTCTGATCTGGTCTTTCGCTACCGGCACCTGCGATGCCGAATCGTGGGCCGGAATCACTCCCGCACAAGAAGCCACCAACGTTCAGGCCTTTGTCAACGCCGGCAAGAAATACATCATCAGCACCGGCGGCGCCAATGGCTCGTTTGATTGCTCCAGCGGACAGGGGCTGATCAACTTTATCAATCGTTATAACTCGGCCAACCTAGTCGGCATTGATTACGACATCGAACTGGGCCAATCGCAAGCGCTCATTGATGATCTCATCAACGCCACCAAGACGGCGATGGTCACATTCCCCAACCTGCAATTCAGCTTTACCATCCAGTCGCTTGGCTCCATGTCGGCCAATCCCATCACCGGAGGAAGCGCCGGCACGACCGTGGTGAATGAGATCAAGCGTCTGGGGCTCAGCGGCAATTACGTCGTCAACCTCATGACCTTTGACTATGGGTCAACTACTACCAGCAACTGCGTGGTGGTAAGCGGCGCATGCGATATGGGCCAGTCTGCGATTGCCGCAGCGCAGGCGCTCAACGCGCAATCCGGCATACCCTTTAATCACATTGGAATCACGATGATGATTGGGAAGGCCGATACCCAGGACGAGATCACGAGCCTGCAGAACATAGACACGGTGAACGCCTTCGTGATCTCCAACCACCTGCCCACCTCGCGCTTCTGGGCGTTCGATCGCGACACGCCCGGCGCCGGAGGCAGCAGTAGTAGTGGCACCACGAATCCTGCTCTGGCCTATACGCATGAGTACATGAACAGCCTGGGCGTGCAATAAACCTTGATCAAATTGCATCAGCGGAAAACCAGCCGCTGACGCAAAGCAAAAGGGCCGGTCTGGATAACTCCTGATCGGCCTTTTTTTGTCCGTGGATACGGGGCTGAGTTAATACTATTAAGCGCATTTTGTTTTCATCGCGGAGATGCGGAGGCGCTGAGAAAAAGAAAACGCGCGGCCTATTACAAGCCCCTATATGTTAGGGGGGCCGGCGTAGTGTCCCTGAGGAAAGCTACGCCATGGATAGGCGAGTGGTTCTCTCAATCGAAAGCAATACAAGGATCATGGTCACAAAGGTGAGCAACGCGATCGCAGAAAACAATGATGCGCCAAGAATTGTGAGGTTCTGCTTCGCCTCCTCCTTCTTAGCTCGGTCCTGGCGAATCTTCTGGTCTTTAACTGCGAAGTAGGCATTCACGGCAGTGAGTCCTCGCCGGCCCTCGGGGAGCGCTTTCAGATCATCTCGCAATTCTTCCAGAATGCCCAATTGCTCTTTCTGTTCTTTCGTTAAATTGGCGGCGGAATTTCTGATTTCTGTCCTGAGGTTATCAATGCTGTTGTATTGGCGCTCATTCGCGGGAATAAGCTGAATGATCTCGTATGCCGTTTGATCCAGCCGGGCCATCAGACTTGGGTCTATCTCCTCTTGCTCTTCGCCAGGGCTGCGCATCTGCGCGGGGTTAACGTTTCCCAACTCCTGCGGGCTCACGGCAGTGGAAGACCCGAACGTTTGAGCAACTACGGGCCCCAGCGAAATCACGATCCGGATGATTCCAAGTGTAATGACGATCAGGAGGAACCATGAGAATCCGCGAGCGAAACGGAAATAGATCCCCTGCTCAACGCGGCTCAGCTTCGAGCCGGAGTTGTTCTGCACTGCGATCGGCGCTTTTACTGCAACAGCCGCGGCGCCGGTTGACCCGGAAGCGGCAACCACGCCGGTGGCTTGCCGACAATAGGGGCATTCGAACAAGTTATTGGCAATGGACTTCCCACAGTTTTCACAAAACATGTCTCCTCCGTTTTTTACCTGCCACTCAAGGCGTGTAGCGCACTGGCTGCATCCTGAATCGCCGTGTTGTTACCCAGAAAATCGAAATTCCCAGAGCGCGCAGCCACATGAAGGGTGCCGTCATTCTTGAGCTGAATATCCCGTATATCGGCTGGGGTGAAGACAAGATGATGGCAACGTCCCCGAGCATCACCTCGGGTGCAGTCAAACCGGGCTACCCCGTCAGGCGTGATGCGTAAAATCCCTTGGCAGAATCCGTACACTGGCTGGAAACCCTGCAAACCCATAACGTGGCGATGCTGCAGCATGAACTCCTTGGTTGCGGCTTTTGCCTCTGCGATTTTTCTCTGTTCTTCCTGTTGCCTCGCGTAGGCCTGCTGTTCGTCGCTCAGGGAGCGACCCAATTGGCGAAGGTCGGCGCGATCAGGAAAAAGTTGCATTAGGCGCGAGGTTAGAGTAATGGCCGAATCATAATCCCGGCCGGAGCGCGCGGTTTGCACCGTCGCCAGCATCTTGTCTAGGATCTCAGCCTCAATCTGATTTGCTGCAGGATCGCCCTGCGAGCCTGCAACTCTTGTCCAATACAATGCGCTGTCGTTTGGTGGATCAATGTATTGCGCTGCAGCAAAGGCCCTTTCCGCATTCATGTGTGCCTGTTGGAATGCCAAAGCAGTTGCGCTGGGCGTATTCGCGGCTGTTGAGGTCTTTTTCGATGGCAAAATTCCGCCCGCAGCCGGACTAGAAGTGCTGCCCGGGCTTTCTTCATTAGATAAGGACCGTGGAGCATTGCTCTGGGATGCGGATTGCGGCGCCTCTGCTGGTGCTGTTGTGTTGCCTTCAGCCGGTTGCGGCGTCGATGTCGGCACAGGTGTGGGCGACAGAGTTTCGCTCAGAAGAGTCGGAGTAGGGGATGGCGAGGGCTGGTTAGCGGCCTGTTGTAACGTCTTTGCACGATTGCTCCTCCAGTACCAGAGTCCAATCGTCCCCAATGCTAGGAGTACAAGGATGGATCCAGCAACCAAAGTTTTGGATCTCGATTTCGAAGAACGTGCTGGCTTAATAATGGAAGATGTTCGAGGGAGAGGTGCTGGCGGCTGCGGGGAAGGTGTTAACGTCCTGACAGGCTGGGGCTGTGCAGCTTTTTGCGCTTCGCCAGAACGTGAGGTGCCACAATGCCGACAGAATCTGGTGCCCAACGGTCGTGGAGCGTCACAGTTCGGACACCTCTCTTCAGCAGAGGCGCTAATTGTGCCTTGCCCAGAGATGACAGGTGCAGCCGAAGTGGCAGCACCAGCCGCTTGAGCCAGATCAATCTTTTGTCCGCATTGGCGACAGAACTTTACGCCGGTGGGAAGCTGAGCACCACACGATCTACAATACATGTAATAGGTCCGCCTTCAATAGTTAAGTCCCCGCATTGTGGTAGTCGTTGCACATTGGGCCGCATGGGGATATGCTCTGTCGAGTGGCAGAAGCTGGCGGAAGCTGACTTTAACTGACACCCCCTTATTTAGGCCTTTGCGCCGATCGCTGCGATTCCTATCTGGGCTGGTTCAAATTTCAAAATGTGCAAGAGGTTGCAAGTTTATGCCTGAGAACCAAATCGCCAACTGCAGGCTGGATTCCTGGAAGGAAATCGCTGAGTACCTGAAGCGAGATGTGCGGACGGCAATCCGGTGGGAAAAAGATAGAGGGTTGCCGGTCCATCGCGTTCCTGGCGGCAAGCGGCAGGCTGTGTTTGCCTATCCAGACGAGATTAATGCCTGGCTGGGTAAGACGGGCAGCGCAGAAGTTGAACCTGCTTCGCTGGAAGAAGAAAACCCAACAGCCTCTGACATTACAGAAGGCAGTACAAATCCCATTTTTTTGCGCCGATGGAAGCTATTTATCTCGAGTGTCTGTCTTTTGATCATAGGGTTGGCTGGATGGTTCCTGTGGCCTGGCAAGACCAAAGGCCTTCATGTTGTGAGCTTCAGGCAGCTAACGGACGACGGATGGCAAAAGGCTTCCCTAAAAACAGACGGCGCGACCCTCTATTTCAACGTGGTTGAAGGCGCACGGGTCAAATTGGCGTCAGCGCCTATCAGTGGAAGCCCAATCCGCCTAATGGATGTGCCTTTCACCAACGTTTCCCTGCAAGACCTATCTCAAGACGGGAAAGCTCTGCTTGTATTTCCCTTTGAAGGAATTTCCATTGAGGGCCCGCTTTGGATTATGCCAACGGGAGGCGGAATTCCACAGCCAGTGAGCGAAGTCGTCTGCAACTTTGCCCGCTGGTCTCCGGACAATAAGAAGATCGCTTGCGCCCATGGGACCACCATTACCGTGATGAATGCCGACGGAAGTAATGTACGGACCATAGGCGCGTATTCGGGACCGGTGCGCCTGTTGGATTGGACGCCTGATGGGCGTCGCCTAAGATTTGTTCTGGAGCAGGCCACGGAACACAAGGCTTCACAGTGGGAAACGAGCATTGACGAAGGAACTGCAGCCGATGCTCATGCCCTGAATCTGGGAACGAACTGTTGTTGGAGTTGGACCTGGACTCATGATGCCAAAAACTTTGTGTACAGCGAAACGGACGAAAAGGGAAAGCAGTATGTGAAAATACAAACCGGCGGCTCGCCATCCCAGATATATGAACTCCCAATTAACATCGGATTTTTGTGGATGGCTACCCCAGGAGTCGATGCCAATTCTCTTTTTCTGTTGATTGGGAATTCGTATCGCGGCGAACTACTGAAGTTTGATAGCAAACAACAAGCGTTGCAGAGTTACCTGCCAGGTCTCTCCGCAGTATTCATAGCATTTTCTCCCGACGGCCAATGGATTACCTATGCAAACACGATGGATAATACTCTCTGGCGTAGTCGTGCGGACGGCACTGATGCACTTCAATTGACGAGACCGCCCATGCAAGTGGAGGTATCATCCTGGTCTCCCGATGGCCGGCATATTGCCTTCATGGCATGCACTCCCGGCAAGCCGTGGAGGATTTATCTGATCGACCGCAATGGCGGGCAGATCAGGGAAATTTCAGAAGGAACAGACGGCCAGGGTGGACCAAGCTGGTCGCCGGACGGCAGGTTCATTGTTTATGGCAACGTGGATTGCGAGAAAACACAAAACTGCTGGATCAGAAAGTTGGAGCTTGCCACTGAAAAAACAGTGATGCTTCCCGAATCAAACGGAATGCGTACCGCGCGCTGGTCGCCGAATGGAAAATACATTGCCGCCCTTCGATTTCAAACGCATGACCTTATGCTATTTAATTTCGGAACACAACAGTGGAAGGTTTTGGCAAAATCAGTCAGCGGAGACAATGTCAATTGGTCCAGCGATTCCCAGTACGTTTATGTTGACAGCCCCGAGGCTGTTCAACCACGTATCGAGCGTGTGCGTACCCGAGATGGACACAGACAAACCGTACTTCAGCTCGATTCTTTGCAGAAAGCCGGATTATTCAGCCCCTGGTTTGGATTGACGCCGGATAATGCTCCTATTTTAGGCCACCTTTATACTGGTTCTGAAGTCTACGAACTGAAATGGACAGAGCCGTAGGAGCAGAGGGCGCACGTTCCTTCGAGATCGGATCTTGTTCGCTGCCGCCTAGATCGAAGCCGCTTCCATTTCTTTCGCTTTAATCTGGGCTTTTCTTCTGCCGAACAGCTTCCGCAATCCCGGTCCAAGCTTGTCGAGATAGACGTAATAGATCGGCGTGATGTAGAGCGTGAGCGTCTGCGAGAAGATCAGTCCGCCGACTACGGCCAGTCCCAGCGGACGGCGCGATTCAGCGCCTGCGCCAAAACCGAGCGCAATAGGCAACGTGCCCATCAGCGCGGCCATGGTGGTCATCATGATGGGACGGAAGCGGACAAGCGCGCCCTGGTAGATGGCTTCTTCAGCGCTCTTGCCTTCTTCACGTTGCGCGTCGAGCGCAAAATCGATCATCATGATGGCGTTTTTCTTTACCAATCCCACCAGCATGATCACGCCCACAAACGCATAGAGGCTCAAGTCAGAGTGGAAGATCATGAGCGTAGCCAGCGCGCCTACTCCGGCAGAGGGCAATCCGGAAAGAATGGTGATGGGATGAATAAAGCTCTCATACAGAATGCCCAGCACAATATAGATGACCAGAATCGCCATAATCAGCAGCAGGCCCAGGCCTTTGAAAGAAGATTCAAATGCCTGCGCAGTTCCCTGCAACGTGGAAGTAATAGTACCCGGCAGGATTTGTTTGGCTTCACGGTTGACGGCGGTGATGGCATCGCCCAGAGAGACGCCGGGCTTCAGGTTGAAGCTGATAGTAACGGAGGGCGATTGGCCCAGATGGTTCACGGTGAGCGGTCCAACTTCTTTTTTAAAGCTGGCCAGCGCGCTCAGGGGAACAAGTTGTCCAGTCTTGGAATGCACGTACAACATGCCCAGCGCTGAAGGATCAAGCTGGTACTGCGGCTCCAACTCCATGATGACCTTGTACTGGTTGTTGGGCGCGTAGATGGTGGAGATCTGGCGCGATCCATAGGCGCTATAGAGCGCATCTTCCAGCGCGCGCGGATCAACATTGAGCGCAGCGGCCTTATCACGGTCAATATTCACGGTGACCTGCGGATTCTTGATCTGCAGATCGCTGGTTACGTCTTGCAGTTGCGGCAGACCGCGCAGGCGCTGCTCCAATTGCGGCGCGTATTGGTAAAGCTCGTTAGTGTTTGGGCTTTGCAGCGTGAATTGATATTGGCTTTTGGTGAGCTGGCCGCCAATGCGTATGGGCGGCAGATTTTGCAGAAAGACATTGATGCCGGGAATCTGCGCCAGCTTGGGCCGCAGCTCCTCGATGATCCGGTCAACATGCGGACGCGTTTTGCGGTCGCCAAGGCGGGCAAAGATGCGCCCGGAGTTGAGCGCCGCGTTCACGCCGCCTCCGCCCACGGTGGACATATAGTTCACCACGTACGGGCTTGCGCCGATCACCGCCGCGGCTTCCTGCTGATGGCGGACCATGTCCTCATAGGAGATTCCCTGGATGCCCTCGGTAAAGGCAAACAAGTTGCCCTGATCTTCACTGGGCAGGAAGCCCTTGGGAATCGCCATGAAGAGAGAAGCCGTCAATCCTACAACCACAAACGAGAGCATGAGCGTGGCAAAAGGATGGGCCATTACTTTTTTCAGGCTCCATTGATAACCGTGCAACATGCCGTCAAAAACTGCTTCGCTCTTTTTATAAAGATAGCCGTGCTCTTTGTGTGTGCCGGCTTTCAGGAAGCGGCTGCAAAGCATCGGCGTGAGCGTGAGCGAGACGAACCCGGAAACAAGAATGGATACGCCAATGGTTACGGCAAACTCATGCAGCAATCGTCCTACGATCCCGCCCATGAACAACACAGGAATAAACACCGCGGCCAGCGAGATGGTCATGGAGACAATGGTGAAGCCGATTTCCTTCGCGCCTTCCACGGCGGCTTGATATGGCGGCTTGCCCATCTCCATGTGGCGCACAATGTTTTCCAGCATCACAATGGCGTCATCAACAACGAACCCGACGGTGAGAGTGAGCGCCATCAGAGACAAATTGTCCAGGCTGTAGCCCAGCAGATACATTGCGGAGAAAGTGCCCACAATCGACATCGGCAACGCAAGACTGGGAATAATGGTGGCCGAAACATTTCGCAGGAAAAGAAAGATCACCAGCACCACCAGGCCAATGGTCAGCATGAGCGTGAACTTCACATCATTCACTGAATCGCGGATGGAGAGCGAGCGGTCATACAACGTGCCCAGCTTGATTCCCGCAGGCATCTGCTCCTGCATCTGCGGCAGCAGCTTCTTGATGTTATCGACAACCTCCACCGTGTTGGTGCCGGGCTGGCGCTGGATGGCCAGCACGATCGCGCGATCGCCGCTGTACCAGCTTGCCGTCTTGTCATTTTCCACGCTGTCAAAAACGGTGCCCACCTCGTCCAGACGCACCGGCGATCCATTGCGATACGCCACAATCAACGGCCGGTACGCGTCGGCTTTAAGCAGCTGTCCCGTGGCTTGCACGGTGTAAGCCGTGGAGTGGCCAAAGAGCGTGCCGGTGGGCAGATTGACATTGGCATTGTTGATGGCGTTGTAAACATCGTCTATGCCGATCTGATGGATCGCGAGCTTGCGTGGGTCAACCTGTGCGCGCACGGCATATTTCTGCGTGCCAAAAACCTGCACCTGCGCTACGCCGCTAACCATGGAGATGCGCTGGGCCACGTTGGTTTCAGCGTATTCATCCACGTCAGAGAGCCGCATGGTGGTGGAACTGAGCGCAAGGTAGAGCACCGGCGAATCGGCTGGATTCACTTTTTGATAGGATGGCGGTGAAGGCAATTCCGGCGGAAGCTGTGAGAGCGTCTTGGCGATCATCGCCTGCACGTCTTGCGCTGCGGCGTCGATATTGCGTTCCAGCGTGAACTGCAGCGTGATGCTGGTGGATCCCAGAGCGCTCGATGAGGTCATGGAGTCAACGCCGGCGATGGTGGAGAACTGTTTTTCCAGCGGCAGCGCGACGGCGGAAGCCATTGTGTCCGGGCTTGCGCCGGGCAGTGTTGCGTTGACCTGGATCGTAGGGAAATCAACGTTGGGCAGATCGCTGACCGGCAGCAGCCGGTAGGCAAAGATGCCGAAGATCAGGATCGCCGCCATGATCAGCGTGGTAGTAATGGGGCGCCGTATAAAAAGCTGTGTCATGGTTAGGACCCGCCCTTAATCTCAACTTTAGTTCCCGGCGTGAGCCGCAACTGTCCGTCGGTTACCACACGCTGGCCCGGCTGCACGCCGGAGGCAATCACGGTTTCATCGCCAACGTTCCAGCCGATTTTTACCGGCTGCGGCTGCGCGGTCAGGTCCTGGTTGATTACGTAAACAAACGTGCCGCTCTGGCTGGTCTGCAGCGCGGCTGTCGGAATCACAATGGCGTTCGGTTGCGATTTCAGCGTCAGGTTCACGTCAACAAACTGGCCCGGCCAGAGCATGTGCGATCCGTTGTCAAACGTGGCCATCAGCTTGATGGTTCCGGTGGTGAGATCGACTGCGTTGTCGATAAACGTCAGCCGGCCTTGAAAGTGCTGGCTGCTGCCTTGCGGCGCTGCATCCACTTTCAGCGATTGCGAAGCTGAGTACTGCTTAAGCTCTGCCAGTTGCTGCTCAGGAATGGAGAATGCAACGTAGATCGGCTCAATCTGGTTGATCGTGACCAGGATCGGCACATCATTGGCTTTCACCAGGTTTCCTATCTTCACTCCTATTGTGCCGGTTCGCCCATCGATGGGTGAATAAATTGATGTGTATTCCAAATTGATTTTCGCGGTCTCCACAGCGGCTTTGTCGGCGGCGACGGTGGCAGACATCGCGTTCGCGGCAGCGGCAGCGGCATCCACCTGCTGCTTCGAAACCACGCCCTGCTTGCCCAGACCGTCATAACGCTCGGCATCGAGTTTGGCGTTCAGCGCCTGCGCTTCATCCTTGGCCAACGTGCCCTCAGCCTGGCGCAACGCAGCTTCAAACGGCGGACGCTCAATTGTGAACAAGAGCTGCCTCTTCTTCACAAAGTCGCCTTCCTTAAAGTGCACGCCCACAAGCTGGCCGGAAATCTGCGCCTTAATGGTGACCGTGGAGATGGCCTCAACATTGCCAATGGCTTGCAACGCAACCGGCATGGTGCGTGAAGACACAGTCGCCACTTTCACTGGAGCGCTGGGCATTTGCGGCTTGGCCGCCTGCACCGCATCTTTATTGCTGCAGCCAAGCATAAGCAGCAACAGCGCTATTGACGAAGTATGAATGATTGCGTTTCTAGTTTTCATGGTTTTGATCTTTTGCCATTGTTTAAAGATGAACGGTTTAAAGGTGAACGGTTTAAAAGTGAACGCCCTATTCTTTCTCTGTTCTTTGCAGAAAAGATGGGATTGCCATTGTGTCCGTTCAAATTCGTGTGAACTGCTCCGTTTGAGCCTACGTGGGCTGGGCCATTCTGCATGCCATTCAGCCAGATTCCGGCCAGAGTTTCCGCTACGGTTGCAGGATCGAATTTCTGATATTTGGCTCCGCCAAAAAGTTCCTGCACTAGAAAGTGGTAAACCACCATTCCCAGGAACCCGCGCGCGGAGAGCAGCGGATCAACATTGCGAAACGCGCCTTCACCGGCGCGACCGCGAATGTACTCCGCTAGGGCCTCGTAATAAACCGCTACATAGGTGCGAAAGAAGCGGCGCGAAAGCGTGTGGCTCTCGAGCGCCGTAAACCAGAGCAGCCGGGTGAGTTCGGTATCGCGGGCCGTGCGGGTCAGGAATTCGCGCGCAATGGCGGCAAAGATTTCGTAGTCGCTTCCGCCCGCTTCCAGGATCTCCTTGATCTTATGCCGCCGTCCGCGAGCGACGCACTGCTCTTCAATAATGGTCCAATAGAGCTTTTCTTTGCTGGGAAAGTGACGAAACAGCAGCGCCTCATTAATGCCGGCGCGCTCGGCGATCTCCCGCGTGGTGGTCCCGCGAAAGCCCCGGCGCGCAAACAGGGCTGAGGCAGTGCGAATGATCTGTCGGCGGCGATCCAGGGCTGAAAGTCTGACAGGCATGTGGGGAAACCGCTGAAGTAAGTGAGTACTTACTTTATCAGTTGGACGAGCGACTCTCAAGATGGACCTAAAAGAAGGGGTAAAGAAGTGTAAAGGGGGCTGTATGGTTTTCGCCCATTAAGCAAGAGACTCACTTTCCAGGCGCCTTGTTGAGCTATACTCTTGCGCCACTGGAGGTCTGCAGAAAATGGGCAAGAAAGCGCTGGGCATTACATGGTGGCCGGCTCTGGCAATCTGCTGGTTCTTCGTCAGCGTCATTGGCCGTGCATCCGCACAGTCAAACCTTCTGCATGAAACGGAAGAAACAGTTGGCACCATTAGCACCTGGGTAGATTTGAAAGCCTATAGAGGCCTGCAAGGAATTGCTAGAGCCGCGCCGGGCGCAGCCAGAATCCAGTGGTGGGAAAAACAGGGGAATAAAGACATTCTGTTCGTGGATGGGCAGGAAGCCGCCAAATACGACTCCTATACAGGATACGTCAATGCTAAAAGCGATTTTTCCCAGGATGGTAAACATCTGTTCATTGAAGCTTTCCAGAAGAAGAACGTTTCCATCACGCTTGACGGCAAGACCCTGGCAAGCGGAAAAGCGGCGGACTTCAGTGATGTCGCTTTCAGCCCGGCCGGAGAACTCGTCTATGCACAACGCAATGGAAAAAATTGGGACCTGATGGTGAACGGGGAAAAGCGCTGGTCAGCCGAATGCGACCAGGTGCTCTCCTTCGCCTGGACCCCTTCCGGACAAGTAGTGGCTTTTAAGGCGCAAGGCAACGGACAGTTCTGGATCGTCAATGGGGTCCGGGGCCCGGAGTTCACCGATCTTTATCCCGTTGTTTTTTCCGGCGATGGAAGATTTGCATACGTTGGCATCAAAAGTCATGTGGGGTTTGTGCATTTCACTTCGGCTGCTTATCTCATCGTGGATGGAATGCAGAAAACAGAGAATCCTCCCCATGATTACCCTAAAGACTATGGGATGTCGCAGAGTTGGGACCTCTCCCAGGAACTCGCCTGGGCCAAGGTCGGCGGAGTAGGTAATCCCGCTTTCAGCCCTGATGGCAAACATATGGGTTATTCCATCAGCATTGCTCCAAGACAGACGGCGGTCGTTGTAGACGATGTGCAGGGCCCCATATTTTTTTCCATCATATATGGTCCGTTTTTCACTGCCGATGGAAATCATTTTGCCTATCTGGCGCTCACCGAAGACGGCAAAAAGCTGGCCCAGGTCTATGATCACAAGGTCCTGCGTGAGATCAGCCTGGAAGGGTTCGAGCATCTGGGCCGTGTGGCGAAAAGCAATGATCTTTCTCACTTTGCCGTCGCCCTTAGCCGGCGAGGAAACTTCTTTACAGATAAAGGCCCGGAGATGCGCCCGCCTTTCAAGATTCTGGTGGATGAGCAAGATGAGGGGAAGAAGGAATACGAGGAATTGTCTCAGTTGCATTTCAGCCCGAATGGCCGTCATTTTTACTATTACGTGTTAGAAAAATCCAAGGGTGGTCCGAAAATGCATGTTGTTGTCGATGGGAAAGCCGGAAAACCATATGAGGCAATCGTTCCAGATAGTCTGGCATTTGTCGATGAGAACACGCTGCGTTACGCCGCTCGGGATGACCATAAGTTGTTTCGGGTCACGGTAAGTGTGGAGTAAGAACTCTCTGCCAGACGAAAATTTACACCCTTGCCAGTGACTCGCAGAACCAGCCTTGTGGATCAGTCCAGCTCTTTTCCAGCTTGAATCCGCCGTTCTTCAGCAACTGCCGAATCAAGCGAAGGCTGAACTTGTAGCTGTTTTCCGTGTGGATGCGTTCGCCCTGCTCAAAGTGAAAACCGCGGCCCAGGTCTTCGATCCAGACTGTCTGCTCGTACTGGCTTTCCAGATGCATCTCAATCCGCGATTTGCGCTTGTTCCAGAAGGCCACGTGCTCAAACGAGTCAACGTCAAAGCTGCCGCCAAGCTCGCGATTGATCCGCACCAGCATGTTCTTGTTGAAGCGCGCGGTCACGCCCTGAGCATCATTGTAAGCAGCGTCAAGAACGTCAGCATCTTTAATAAGATCAAAACCGATGAGTAGCGCGTCGCCCTTTTGCAGCGAGCCGCGCACGTTGCGGAGAAATTTTTCTGCTTCTTCCGGCTCAAAGTTGCCGATGGTGGAACCCAGAAAGAGCACCAGCTTGCGTCCGGGCAACTGCTTGAGATCGGGCAGGTGATGGGTGTAGTCAGCGACGATCGGGCTGACGCGCAGCCGCGGAAAGTGGCCATTTAAGCTGGCCAGCGCGCCTTGCAGCGCGGAAGATGAAACATCTACAGGATAAAAATCTGCGCGCAACTGCCGGCGCAAGAGGGCCTGAATCAGCACCTGGGTCTTGCTGGCGCTGCCAGCGCCCAATTCAACCAATGTGAGATTATTTCCCGCCTGCTTTACCATCTCGCCAGCAGACTCCCGCAAGATGGCACGCTCCGTGCGCGTGGGATAGTACTCCGGCGTCTCCGTAATCTGGTCAAACAGTTGTGAGCCTGCGGCATCGTAAAAGAGTTTGGGCGGAAGCCGCCGCGGCCGCGCACTCAGGCCGTGCATCACCTCTTCCGCAATCGGACTAACCAGGACCGCTGCTTTATTAATTGCCGTCATCAGCCAGCCTTATGCCGGAAAATTGCCAGCGCGTCTCCGGCGGGAAGAAGTTGCGATACGTAGCGCGAATGTGCGAGCGCGGTGTTGCGCATGAGCCGCCGCGCAGGACCATCTGTCCGCTCATGAATTTGCCGTTGTACTCACCTAGCGCGCCGGCCACCGGCTTGTATCCGGGATAAGGCAAGTAAGCGCTGGCAGTCCACTCCCACACATCGCCAAACATCTGCGTTGGCTGCCCATCTTCAGCGGGAGCCGACGCAGCTTCAGGATGCAGCTTTCCGCTCTCCATTAAATTGCCCTGCACCGGCAAACGTTGCGCGGCGACTTCCCATTCAAACTCGGTTGGCAGGCGTGCGCCGGCCCAGCGCGCAAATGCGTCAGCTTCATAGAGGCTGACATGGCACACCGGCTCCGCTTCTTCCACTTTGCGCGGACCTGAGCAGGTGAACTGGAACCATTGGCCATCAATCTTTTCCCAGTAAAGCGGAGCGTGCCAGCCGTGAGATTGCACTGCCTTCCAGCCATCGGAGAGCCACAACTCAGGGCGCGAGTAACCGCGATCTTCCATGAACGAGAGATACTCGCCGCAGGTTGCCAATCGTGAAGCCAGGCGGAACGGCTTGATGAAAACTTTGTGCCGCGGAGCTTCATTATCGAAATAAAACGAGTCGCCTTCCACGCCAATCTCGAACAATCCTTCTGGAAAGCTCTGCGCTTTTTGCGGCGGAGCTGTCGTCGCAGAAGTCGCAACTGACGCAGCCTGATACGCAGGGCGTAGCGGATTGCTCCAGAACGCGTGTTTGATATCGGTTACTAAAAGCTCCTGGTGTTGTTGCTCGTGGTTTAGTCCCAGCACGATCAGCTTTCGCAATGATTCGGGAGCAGCAGGTTGAATGAGTTTGAGCATGTGCTCATCCACGTGTGCGCGATATTTGCGGACATCTTCCAGGCTGGGCCGCGAAAACGTGTTGCGCAGGGCTTTATCCGGCTGCTGGCCAACGGCGTTGTAATAAGAGTTAAAGAGGTCGCGGAATCGAGTATCAAATCCACGATAACCGGGCAGATGCTGGAAAAGAATAAACGTCTCAAAGAACCATGTGGTGTGCGCCTGGTGCCACTTGGCGGGGCTGGCGTCCGCGCAGGATTGCACCATCTGGTCTTCTGCGCTCAGCGGGGCAGTCAGAAAGTCTGTTTGCTGCCGCACGGCTGTGTACTGGCTGGCCAGCATGGCCGCTCCCCGCTCTTCGGCTGAGGCAGGCGGAAAGGTCAATACGGACTTCAAATGCGCCATTCAGATGTCCTCAAGACGAAGCAACGTTAGAGCGCCAGGGCAGACATAGTAAATGTTTGGCCTATAAAATGCACCCAAGGCGCGGCAAAAATAGCGTCCCTATGTGATGCGTCCCGGAACGCCAAAGTTTCGCCAAAATTGAACGGGTTACGGTGGTATCTTCAGAATTGCCATGTCTACCGGGCGGCTTATCTTTCACGTCGATATGGATGCATTCTTTGTGTCCGTGGAAGAGCTGTTCAATCCCGCGCTCAAGGGCAAAGCCGTTGTCGTGGGCGGGCAGCGCGATGAACGCGGCGTGGTCTCCGCGGCATCGTATGAAGCGCGCAAATTTGGCGTGCATTCTGCCATGCCACTGCGTACTGCAGCCAAGCACTGTCCTCATGCCATTTTTGTGGATGGCCATCCGGAGCTTTATGCCGAGTATTCACAGAAAGCGCGCGAGGTGCTCTACAATTTTTCTCCCGCCGTAGAAATGGCCTCCATTGATGAGGCTTATCTTGATATGACGGGAACGGAAAGGCTTCACGGCCCGCCACTTCTTTCCGCCCACAAGCTGCACCAGCAGATGAAAGAACGCACAGGCCTGAACTGCTCCATTGGAATCGGACGCACGCGCCTCATGTCAAAAATCAGCTCAGATAAAGCCAAACCTAACGGTATTCTCTTCGTCCTCCCTGGACAAGAGCAAAGCTTTCTTGCGCCGCTGGATGTGGGAAAAATTCCCGGCGTCGGCAAAGTTACCAAGGCGCGGCTGAACCAGATCGGCATTACGCAGATTGGGGATTTGCTAAAAGTTGATGAAAAAGTGCTGGAAGAAAATTTCGGCAAGTGGGGAACTGACCTGGCCGGCAAAGCACGCGGCGAAGATGCAGGCGGTTGGTTTGAAGGCGAAGTAGGAGAAGACTGGCAGGCCAAATCCATCAGCCACGAACATACTTTCAACCAGGACACTGCCGAGATCGCCAAGCTGGAGTCCACTCTGGCCCACCTGAGCGCCAAAGCCTGCCGGCGGCTGCGCGAGCAAAATTTTTTCGCCCGCACCATCCAACTCAAGCTTCGCTATTCAGATTTCAGCACCATCACACGTGCTCAATCTCTGGCCAATCCTACCCATGCGGATACGGAAGTCTTTGCCGCCATTATGGAACTTTTTCATGCGAATTGGCAGCGCGGCCGGCCGATTCGCCTTCTGGGAGTTCATACCTCAAACTTTGACGGTACATCGGGGCAGCCCGCACAGATGGACCTGCTGGAAGGCGATCGCCGGCAAAAATGGGCGCGCGCCCTTTCCGCCACAGACCGTATGCGCGACAAATATGGTGATTCCGCTATCTTCCTGGCCAAAGCCATGGGAGGTACTTTCCGGGAAAGAGTTCAGGAAAATCCTGCCGAAAGACCCGATAAAAAGAAGTGACTCGCACGTGAGTTTCCTGGAATGAAAATCGTATATACGATTTTGGCGAAATAAATAGACGTCAATCAAAGCGAAAAGTGGTATTTTGGTTGCATATTTAAGACGCTTCAGACCAGGGCAAGCCTGTGAGTAGACGGATTCATACACTTTCACTCCGGGTCAGCGAACATTCTTCTTTGGGTTTTCTGCGAGTGTCCGCCGTCCTTTTGTCTGAAGCAGGATTGATAGGCAGGCATTGAATGTCTCCGCGATTTGAGGAAGTTGTTGTTTTCGGTGTTACCAGCATTGTGGTTGCGCTCTTTGCCTGGATTTACACACGCGACCGCCAAAAACTAGTTGCGTTGTGGATGCTTGGCTGGGTCGCCATCCTCATCCACTTTGCTGCTCCTGCCGTTAACGATTTAATCCCCTGGCTCGTGCGCTATACCGGCTGGATCAAAGTAGTTACTTTGATTGTTGCCGGTACCTGCTTTTTGCTCTCTGTTTCAGAAGTTTTTGTGAACCGGTACCGGCGTATTGCTTTTGCTCTGTTGATAAGCGGAGCAGCCGCCGTGTATACAACTGCATTATTTCTTCACGTCGGCGCGGCCTGGTTTTTTGCCAGCCTCTTGGTATTGAGTTGCATGTATGGGGCGATTGAGGCAGTGCATTTTTATGGCTGGCGCAGCCTGCATTTATATTCCGTACTTTTATTGCTGCCTTACGGACTTTGGGCCGCGCGTGAAGCCCTGCTAGGGCACCCTGCACACGGGCTTAACTTTTATCTGTTCGGCTTCTTTTATATTACGGGTCTGGTTTACTTCCGTCATTTCCGCAGGTTCACTCCTGGGGTGATATTCACTTCGGTTTCGTTCATTGCTTGGGGTTCAGTTTTCCCGATAGGGTCCTTACTTGCTGTCCGCCACATTGGGCCCGGGGCGACAAGCTTTTTTTGGGACTTACCGAAATTCTTTGTGGCTTTCGGAATGATCTTCACCCTGTTTGAGAACCAGACTGAGGTGGCTAACACCGTTGCGCGCCAATATCAGGTTCTCTTTGAAGACAATCTGGCCGGGGTCTATGTTTCCACTTTTGAAGGCAAGCTGCTGAACTGCAACGGCGCTTTTCTCAGGATGTACGGCTTCGATAGCAAAGAAGAGGCCATGTCGCAACCGGTGGACTCCCTCTATTCCCATCCTTCAGAAAGAGATCAGTTCCTAAATGATCTGGGCCGCCAGGGACAGATTGTGAACTATGAGTGCACGCAGCGGCGCAAAGACGGGACGCTCTTCTGGATCCTGGAACGCGCAATCATTATTCCCTGCGCCAACGGTGAGCGCGTGATTGAAGGCACGGCCATTGATATTACGGAGCGCAAGCAACATGAGATGGCGCTCAAGCAGTCAGAAGAGTGCTTTGCCACCATTTTCCGCCAAAGCCCGGTCGGCTGCGGCATCGTTTCTCTTGACGGCATTTTTCTTGATGCAAACGACAATCTTTTGCGCATGCTGGCATTACCGGCGGAAAAAGTGATTGGTAAAAGCTCATTGGAACTCGGCTTCTGGGAGTCGCAACACGAGCGCGATGAGTTCTACGAGCATCTCCGCGCTGAAGGCTCAGTGCAGAACCTTGAAATCAAGTTCAAAGATGCGGCGGGCGGCCAGCACATTGGGCTGTATTTCGCCACGATATTACGGATCGGCGATCAGGAATGCATCTTTGGCATGCAGCTTGACCAGACGGAAGAGCGCGAACTGGAAGCCAAATTTCTGCAATCGCAAAAAATGGAAGCCCTGGGACGGCTGGCCGGTGGCGTGGCCCATGATTTCAACAATCTTCTGGGCGTGATTGGCGGTTATGCCGAACTGCTGGAATCAAAAGTAGAGAATAATGAGAACCTGGCCCGCTACTGCGCCAAGATCATTGATACCACGCAGCGCGCCAGCGGGCTTACGCGCCAGTTGCTCACCTTCAGTCGCAAAGAGATCGTCCGCCCCATACCGCTCGAAACCACGCAGGCTCTGACCGACCTGACTGGAATTTTGCCGCGACTCATTGGTGAGGACATTGAGCTGGTGGTCGATCTTCGGGCGACGGGGACCGTAGTGATCGATAAGACCCACTTTGAGCAGATCATCTTTAATGTCGTAATCAACGCGCGCGACGCCATGCCGGGCGGCGGACAGTTGTTCATTGAAACAGAAGACCTTCTTCGTCCGGCCCTGACTCCCAGCGGCAGCGTCACCATTGGCCAGTACGTTGCCATTCGCATTCGTGATACCGGCGCAGGCATGGATGAAGAGACCCAACTGCACGCATTCGAGCCGTTCTACACCACCAAAGAAGTTGGACGCGGCACCGGCCTCGGACTTGCCACCGTGTATGGCATCGTTCAGCAGTGCCAGGGCGAAATCAGTATTCAATCTACCCCGCGCAAGGGCACGCAAGTGAATATTCTGTTGCCGGTCACCGCGGCTCCTGAGTCTGCTCTTGAGGACGGCTCTTACAGCGCCATTAAGAAAGGCCAGGGCAACATTCTTCTGGTGGAAGACGAAGTTGAGTTGCGCAACGTGAACGCAGAATTTCTAAGCGGGCTCGGATATAAAGTTACCTGCGCCGGCAGCGGCCCCGAAGCGCTGCAATTAGCCGCCCAAAACGGCCAGATTGATCTGGTGATCAGCGACGTGGTCATGCCCAAGATGAGCGGGCGCGAATTTGCGGACCGGCTCATACAAATTCGCCCCAACACAAAGCTACTCTATGTTTCCGGCTATGCTGATGATGTGGTTTTGCAAACCGGCATTTCCACGCAAGGCATGGTCTTCCTGCAAAAACCATATTCGCTCAGGCAGCTTGCCGGCAAGGTGCAATCGCTGCTTTCGGTTTCTACTCGATCGAGTTGAGCGCACCTTTATTGTCGTGACAGGATTTCCGGAGTCGCGTTTTTGTGTGTCGCTATGTTGGCATTAGGCGACCTAGTATGCAGCGTATGGAAGTGGAATGGTGCGAAAAGAATTGTCTTGGATGCTGGTTTTACAGCCTGATTATGTGGGCATGTTCCCTCGCGGTTATAAAGGTAGGACCCACCAGAGATGTGCGGCGCGCGAGGCGCCAAAACTGGATGACTTCCAGAAACACAAGAGTGACATTGTGAATGACAATGGCAAGCTGCATTGCGAACGGTAGCTGGTAACCCAAAAACGCGCAAAAAATCGAACCGATAAAAGGGATGCCTCAGCGGCCTCCCTTTTTTGCTTAACGGTTATTTACATTTTTCGTCTTCATTCCCGCGTATTTCATTGGTCCATAGTGTTTATACAAATATTGCGGGAAGGGCCTGAAGGAGAAGAATTATGCGAAGAGTGATTCAGTTCGCAATGGGAACTTTGATGTTTGTGTTAGTGGGGGCAAGCGCGGGATTGGCGCAATCTGCGCCGCCGGGATCGTATCAGCAAACGTGCCGGGACATAGGCGTTCGCGGTGATGTCCTGAGCGCCAGGTGCCAGGACACGGGCGGCAACTGGCGAGACACGCAGATGCGCGACATGAGCTACTGCAATGGCGACATTAGCAATGAAAACGGCTCTCTGCGTTGCAACGGGAGTAACGGCACATATCAGGGAAGCAACGGCGGATATTACGGAGGCTATGACCAGGGCGGCATTCCGGGCGGATCCTATGCGCAGACTTGCCGGGACGTTCGTATTCGAGGGAATGACCTGGAAGCTCGATGCCAGAGCGTAGATGGCGGTTGGCGTACCACGCGGCTGAGCAGCTTTGACAGATGCGGCGGCGATATCGCCAATGATAACGGCTACTTGCGCTGCACGGGATCAGACTATGGCTATGGTGGCCGGCAAGACGACGATGATTACGATCGCGGCTATCAAGGCAACAATTCATACACACAGACCTGTCGCGATGTCCGCAGGCATGGAGACACGCTGGAAGCTGTCTGCCAGTCACGGGATGGAGATTGGCACCACACAACCCTCAATGACTACCAGGATTGCCGTGGACAGATTGTGAATGACGGCGGCAACCTTCGCTGCGCCAACAATGATTATGACAACGTCAGCAGCTGGCCGGGTGGCTATCACGGGGGTATCCCCAGCGGCTCTTACACGCAGACCTGCCAGAATGTTCGCATCAGCGGCGATGACCTGTTTGCCAGCTGCCAGAAGAAGAATGGTGACTGGCGCAGTACGAAACTGGATGAGTACCAGGACTGCCGGGCTGACATCGTCAATAGCAACGGGCGTCTGCGCTGCTCGAAATAATTTGAATGTAAATCTTAGAACGCGTGGCCAAAGCTCCGGCTGCGCGTTTTTTCTGAAGAATGAAGCCTGCTAACGTCTCTTAGTCTCACTTGGATTGTGAGTTCTCCGGCTGCTGAGAATCGTCTTCTCGCGGGCGCAGAACCCACTGCGCGATAAAGCACATGAGCGCCAGTGCCCCCACAATCATGGCGACAATGATCCAACCCAGGCTGGCCAAATTCATATCGCCCATGCGGTTGCCAATGTCAGGGGGCAGATTGCTGGCAGTGAGGTGCGGGCCTGCGATTCCCAGCAACAAGCTGAGTGCCAGCAAACCCCATCCTGCCGCGCGGAGCCGCGGCCTCGTTTTGTCACAGTGAGAATCAGGCTTGGATGTCACAACCCCGGCTCTTCCGTTGTTGTTTGCGGTTTAAATTTCATGGCACCCCGCGCACCCTGTTCACAATAAACGGACCGTCCCAGAGCGCGAACTATGGACTCAGCCCTAACCAAAGCACCTGCCGAAGGCGGGTTTCTTATTGATTATATTATATTTACATTATATGTATATCATACGCAACTCATTAGTTGCTTATATAGCGTTTATTGATTACTATCTTGGTAAGGCTGTGCGTCTAAGTGAGGGAGGGAACAAAAACTTCCGGAAAGGAGCGCCGATTTTGTATGGCCAGACCAGGAGAGGCTTCGCCAGTTGACATTTCTCCCAAAGAACAACTGGAGATAAAAACCATTTACGAAAAGCTCCGTGAAGCGGAGGCTAAACTCGTTGGCCCTGATGGAAAAACCGAGATCCTGCCGAATAACGTCTACTCATTCCTGTTGCGCTTGTTGGCTGATCTAAAAGCAGGTCATTCAGTCACGATCATGCAAAGTATGCACCGTCTCACAACTGTTGAGGCGGCAAAAGTGCTGGGAATGTCCCGGCAATATCTGATTCAACTTCTTGAGAAAGGCGAAATTCCATTCACGAAAGTTGGAACGCATCGGCGTCTTTTAGTGCGAGACGTTCTGAGCTATAAAGCCAAACGCGATTTTGAGCGCAGAAATGTGCTTGATGATTTAGCCAAACGAGAATACGAAACAGGGAGCTACGGTAAGGTCCCGGATGATTTTCACACAGGAAAATGAATACGCTGCTGTATTAGATGCCTGCGTGCTGGTCCCGATGGCGCTTTGCGATTGTCTGCTGCGCCTGGCAGAGAGTCCTGCGCTATACCGTCCTTTGTGGAGCGAGGACATCTTGCAGGAGTTGGCAAAAACGTTAAAAGAGGATTTCAAGAGAACGCCTGAAGAAATTGCGTGGAGATTGGAGAGGATGAAACTTGCCTTCCCTGAGGCCCTGGTGGTTTTTCCGCGGGAACTCCTGAACGCTGCCGTATGCCTGCCTGATAAAAACGATAGGCATGTATTAGCTGCTGCAATCATGAGCCGCGCAAATGCAATCGTCACTCAAAACACTAAACATTTTCCCAAAGAATGCCTCGATAAATTTGGGGTCATCTGCCAATCAGCGGATGAATTTCTAGTAGACCAATATCATCTGGCATGGCCGCTGGTCCTGGACAAATTGGACGATCAGGCAGCGGCCATATCGCAGACCAGAAGAGTAGTGGTAGCAAACCTCAGGCAGGCAGCACCGGCGTTTTGCAAACTTTTAGAAGCACACATCTGATTTCATAATGGACAGCAACATGAATGAAAGTAGAATCGGAGTGAATTTCTGTATCAAAGGATAATCACGGAATTTTTGTTAACTATGCGCTCCGTTCCACCAACTCCGGCTCTTCCACTGTTGTTTGCGGCTTAAATTTCATGGGCAGTACACCGCGCACCAGGATGTAAAGCACAGGAATGATGAACAGGTTAAGGAAGGTGGAAACAATCATTCCGCCAAAAACAGTAGTGCCCACAGAGTGTCTGCCTGCCGCGCCAGCGCCGCTGGCAAAGACCAGCGGCAGCACGCCCAGGATGAATGCGATTGAGGTCATCAGGATTGGGCGCAGGCGTAACCGCGCTGCTTCAATCGCTGACTCCACCAGGCTCAGCCCGCGATGCTGCAACTGTTCTGCGAATTCCACAATCAGAATTGCGTTCTTGCTCGCCAGGCCGATCAGCATCACCAAACCAATCTGGCAGTAAACGTCATTTTGCAACCCGCGTGCTGATTGTGCCAGCAAAGCGCCGAGTACGGCCATTGGCACTGCCAGCAGAATGATGAACGGCAATACAAAACTCTCATATTGTGCGGAGAGCGTCAGATAAACCACCAGCAGGCCGAGCCCAAAGAGCATCACGGTTTGAGCGCCGGACTGGATTTCTTCCAGGGAGATTCCCGTCCATTCAAATGAGTAACCCTGCGGCAATACTTCTTTGGAGATCTCTTCCATCGCCTTAATGGCCTGGCCGGAACTATAGCCCGGCGCTGCGCTGCCATCAATCTCCACGCTGCGGAAGAGGTTGTAATGGTTGATCACGCTGGCAGTCGTGTTTTCTTTTACTGTGACCAGATTGTCCAGCGAGATCATATGGCCATCGTCTGAGCGCACGTAAAACTGCCTCAGATCGCGAGGCTGCGAGCGGTACTGCTGGTCTGCCTGCACGATGACGCGATAAGAGCGGTTGTTGAAATCAAAATCGTTTACGTACAGCGAGCCCATGTAGATTTGCAGCGCTGAGGTGATCTGCGAAAAAGGAACGTTCAGGCTCTTGGCCCTTTCGCGGTCAATCTGCACCACAAACTGAGGATCGCGCGCGGTGAAGCTGGTGAAGAGCGGATGCACCAACTCTGGCCGCGTATTGGCCTTGGCAATGATCTTGTGCACCACGTCTTCCAGATCATCCAGAGTGCCGCTGCCGGTCTGCTGCAACTCATAAGCAAAACCGCCGAACTGCCCCAGTCCCTGAATGGCCGGCGGATCAAAGGGAATTACCATTGCGTCATTAATGGTCATCAGGGGACCGCGAATGGCATTCAGCACGCCTTCCGCGCTGTGCGCCGATCCTTTACGCTCGCTAATGTCTTTTAAGCTGGCAAAAATAATGCCCTGATTTGACGAGCTTCCGGTAAAGCTGAAGCCGGGCACGGAGAAGACGCCTTCCACGTCTTTATTCGCACTTACAATGGCGGCCGCGCGATCCATCACCTTGGTGGTGTATTCCAGTGACGCTCCCGGAGGCGCTTGCACAATCACGAAGAAATATCCCTGATCTTCCTGCGGCACAAACGAGCTGGGAACGCGTTGATAGACAAAATACGTTGCGGCGAGTCCGAGCAGGAAGACCACTACAACCGCGGTCTTCCAATTGGTGAGGCGATGCAGAAATGATTGATAGCCTGCAGTTCCTCTGCGAATGATCGAGTTAATGCCGGCAAAGAAGCGGTTCTGCGGCCGGTCACGATGGCGCAGCAGCAATCCCGCCAGTGCAGGTGAGAGCGTGAGCGCGTTGAATGCGGAGATCGCGATGGAGAAAGCAATGGTCAGCGCAAATTGCTGATACAAGCGGCCCGTGCTGCCAGGAAACATTGAGACCGGAACGAATACCGCGATCAATACCAGTGAAGTTGCCACCACAGCGCCGGTGACTTCCTTCATGCCGATGCGGGTAGCTTCGCGCGGATCGCGCACACCTTCTTCAATATGGCGCTCCACGTTCTCAATCACAACAATGGCATCGTCCACAACCAATCCGGTTGCCAGCGTGATGCCGAACAAAGTGAGAGTGTTAATGGAGAAGCCGAAGAGCTTGGCAAAAATGAAAGTCCCGACCAGCGAAACGGGAATGGTGACGGCGGGAATAATCGTGCTTCGCCAGCCCTGCAGAAAGAGGAAGATCACCAAGATCACGATCAGGATTGCTTCTGCCAGGGTCTTCAGCACTTCACGAATCGATTCTCCTACCGCGCGCGTGGTGTCAAACGCCACCTGGTATTTCAATCCGGCGGGGAAGTGCTTGGCCAGCTCTTCCATCTGCGTTTGCACGTCGCGGCGTACTTGCAAGGCGTTCGCGTTCGAGAGCTGCATAACGCCAAGTCCCATGGCGTCTACGCCGTTATAACGTAACTGCCCGCCATAACTTTCCGCGCCAAGCTCAGCGTGACCAACGTCGCGCAGCTCCACCAGTGAGCCGTCTGTGGCCCGCTTGATGACGATGTGATCAAACTCTTCCGGCGTCGTCAGCCGCCCTACAGCGCGAACGCTAATCTGATATCCCTGGTTAGCCGGAGCAGGCGGTTGCCCTACTTCGCCGGCAGCTACCTGTATGTTTTGTTCACGCAGTGCATTGGTTACGTCAACGGCGGTAAGGTTGCGCGCTGCCAGACGCACCGGATCAAGCCATAGGCGCATGGCATATTTGCGTTCGCCAAAAATAACTACGTTGCCAACGCCCTTCACGCGTTTGATCGCGTCGCGCACGTACAAATCCAGATAGTTGCTGATAAAAAGATTGTCGTATTGATGATTGTCAGCGTAGAAGCCGTAGGCCACCACAAACGAGCCGGTATTTTTGGTAATGCTGACGCCCGTGGTCTGCACTTCAGCAGGCAGGCGTCCCAGCGCGGTTGAGGCGCGATTCTGCACGTCCACCGCCGCCACATCAAGATTGCGATCAAGATCAAACGTCACGCTGATAGAGCTGGTGCCATCGTTGCCGCTGGTGGAGCTCATATAGCGCATGCCTTCAGCGCCGTTAATGGCCTGTTCCAGCAGCGTGGTCACGCTGGTCTCCACCGCCTGGGAGTTCGCGCCAGTGTAAAACGCGCTCACGCTCACCGTTGGCGGCGTCAGGTTAGGATATTGCGCCACCGGCAGTGTAGGAATCGCCGTTGCGCCCGCCAGAACAATCAGCAGCGAGCATACGGTTGCAAATACAGGCCTGCGAATGAAGAAATTAACCATGACGTTTTACTTTGTCGCTTCGCTCCAAACCGCTGGAGCGTAATTCCGATAAATAGTTTGTGCTGCGCCTGTTGCAGGCGGCTCGGCGAGCACGGGCCA
Source organism: Candidatus Angelobacter sp. (assembly GCA_035710845.1). Taxonomy (GTDB): domain Bacteria; phylum Acidobacteriota; class Terriglobia; order Terriglobales; family Acidobacteriaceae; genus Angelobacter. Next base: position 38,649 of record DASTCT010000146.1, on the reverse strand, counting down.
GCAGTTAGCAATTGGTCTTTAGCTCTTAGTCTTTAGCCAACTCTGCCGAATTCTTAATTACAAGGCCAATTGCTAATGGCTAATTGCTAGGAGCTAGCTTTGCGGCGCTACCGGCATTCCGTCGGCCAGCATCTGCACGTTGCTCACAATGACCTTGTCGCCGGCCTTAATGCCATCAAGCACCACGTAATCGTTGCCAATCAAATCGCCCACCTGGATCACGCGCTGCCTCGCCACGGCTTGCTGGCCCTGGCCTTCCGCCACAAAGGCAAACATCTTGCCGCTCAGCCGCGTTACTGCGGTCAGCGGAATTACCGGGGCTTGCTTTTCTGACCAAACCACGCGCGCGTGGACCTGCTGGGCATTGCGGAAAATCCGGTTTGGATTGGGCACCTGCGTCTTTACCAGCAGGGTTTGTGAATCGGTATCCACGTGCGGCGAGATAAATGAAACCCGCGTCCGCTCCAGAGTCTTGCCGCTGTCATCCACAATATCCACCGGCATGCCCATGCGCAGCTGTGCCGATTTTTCTGCCGGAACATTAATATAGGCTTCCAGCGTTCCGCCTTCATCCACTGTCGTCAACATGGTTTGCGGGGTCACGTGATCGCCCACGTGCACCGGAATATCGCCAATAATGCCCGCTGCGGGCGCTCTTACGGTGTAGTAATGCAACTGCACCTGCTGCTCGCGTATGGACGCCTCTGCCGCAGCCGCATCGGCCTTGGCGGCGTCATAGGTATGTTGCGCTGTATCCAAATCGGCCCGGGCAAGCACTCCATCTGCAAAGAGCTGTTTCTTGCGGTTCAGGTCCACCGTTGCCTGCTGCAACACCGCCTCTTTGGATTTGAGCGACGCTTCCTGGTTATTGACCGTGGCTTCCTGCTTTCGCTGGTCGATCTCCAGTACCGGCGCGCCGGCTTCAACCCGCTGGCCAGACGTCACAAAAATCTTCATCACGTCGCCTTCCACAATTGGCTGCAGCGTTGCGGCGTTTCTGGACTTTAAGGTTGCCAGGTAATCGGTGGAGAACGGCACCACCTGCGACTGCGCCGTTACCACCTTTACCGGAAAGGCTTGCGGCCCTGTGGGCGCTCCAGCCTTGGCGCCTCCGGCACAGCCGGCCAAAAGGAGCGTAAGCCCAAAAAAGATAAGTACTTGTACACTCAAACTCTTTGTCATGATCGCTTTTACTATGTTAACTGAAATTGGATTATCGCTGCATTCGCGCCGATTCTAATTAGACGGATGATGAGGTGTTTCGTCCCAGAGAAGATTGATTGCTTTCGCTAAATCTTCGCATTAAAATGAACAAGATTTCCATCATCTATCGTTAGCGAAAGGGGCGCGATGCCGGCCCGTAAAAAGCAGACTTCTAAAAAGCAGATCTCCAAACAGCAGATCATTCGTGCCATTCAAGCCGCAGCGCGGAAGCTGGGGCGCGTCCCCATCCAGGCGGAGTTCGTGCGCATGAGCAGGATTGATGTTGCTTCGGTCAGGCATCATTTTGGGCAGTTCTTCAAGGCAGCGCATGCGGCCGGGCTTAAAGCGGCCAGCGGGCAGAAAGTGGATTCCGCAGACCTATTGCAGGACTGGGCTGAAGTTGTGAGGAAGCTGGGACACATTCCCACCTTTAGGGAATATAACCAGGAAGGGCGGTATTGCACCACCGCCGTTCAGAAGCGTTTTCGTCGCTGGTCGCTGATTCCGGAGGCGTATCTCCACCTGGCCGGGTCTGGTGGGCTCAAGGGGGAATGGGCTGATGTAACTGAAATGGTCCTCAGGAATGCATTTCCAGATGATAAGGATAACTGGCCTCGTTACCAAAGCGCTCTCAATAGGTTCCTTCCCATGCGGCAGCCCTTGCCTGCGGCAGTGGCAGGCAAGAGATGCGTTACGGCCACAATGCTGGGCGTGTTCGTCGCCAAGGTGACCGGCATCCAGTTCTGGAGCACCGGAGTCATCTTCAACCGTCGTGTGCTGCCGGACCGTCCTCTGCTGGGGCCGCCCATGCCGCGGACATGCATGGCCTATGAGCCGGTGAATGAGATGGGCGTGATCATGCTCTTCTCCATGTGGGCGGACCGGCTGGGCTTTGTCATAGAGTTTGCCCAGGCCAAGTTTCCTGATTGCAAGGCCAAGATGGAGGTGGAGCCGGGCCGCTGGCAGGACGTGGGCATTGAATTTGAAATGTACAGCGCCAATTTCAAAGAGCACGGGCACGAGGCCAAAAAGTGCGATCTGATCATCTGCTGGAAACACAACTGGCCGGACTGTCCGGAGGAAATTATGGTGCTGGAGATGAGCAGGGTGGTGGGCGCTGGCCTCTAGCTGCTGGCCGCTAGCTCCTGGCTATTTCAATCACCAATGCCTGTGTGAGTTCCCACCCTCTAAGAGAGATTGGCGAATTCAAGCGTGGCTCATGAATAAATTCTAATGTATTTACGACGCATGCTGTGAAGTACGCGCTAGTGAACTTCGACGTCCTCGCTGTTACAAAATCTTGCACTCCGCAAATTGTATTGATAAATCGGCAGATATTGTGTGATAGTACTTCGTCTTTCAGAAAACATTGCCGATGAAGAAGCGTTCCGCTGTTCTTACTTTTGACAAACTCATTAAAAAACAACTCCTTACACATCTTGAGTTGTTACGGTTCAAACCCCGAGACGATGGAAGCCTCTCTCCTATCAGTAAAGCGAAGAGCAGGCTCAGAAAGATGCACGACCATCATCGGCAAGAGAAACTCAGACGTGAAGTCACCTTTGTAAAGCAGGAGTGGCCAAAGCTAAGAAATTATTTCGCGGATGGGTGCGATGTAAATCCGCAAGCGATTTCTCCACGGCTTGAACTTGTCAAAGCTGACACTTGGCAATCAAACCTGTTTCGTTTGGCAAGCTTGGGATGGCGGGTACCCGTCTCATCTGGCTATGGTCGTCGCATACGATTTCTCGTATGGGATGAAAGCAATGGCAAATTGATAGGTCTGATCGGCCTTGGTGATCCCGTATTTAACATGCGCGTCCGCGACCAGCTTATAGGCTGGAGTTCGTCAGACCGGGAGTCACGCCTTGTTAATGTTATGGATGCCTATGTGCTGGGCGCTCTCCCGCCCTACAACATGCTTCTGGGAGGCAAGCTTATCGCCGCCCTGCTCCGCACGAAGGAAATTAGGCGTATATTTGCTCAAAAATATCGCCGTTCAAAAGGTGTCATTTCAAAAGCAAAAAAAAAGCCTTCGCTGGTGCTCGTAACCACGACCTCAGCGTTGGGACGATCCTCCGTGTTTAACCGTGTCACACTCGATGGGGACAAATACCTTCAATCGATAGGCTATACATCTGGCTGGGGCCATTTTCACATTCCAGATGAGCTATTTCAGTTAGTCCGGCGTTTCCTGTCTGGCCGCGATCACAAATATGCAAATGGCAATCGATTTGGCGATGGTCCAAATTGGAAAATACGTGCACTAAGACACACCCTGAAACTTCTTGGATTGGACGAAAACTTGCTCAAGCACGGGATTGAGAGGGAGGTCTTCATATGCCGCTTGGCACAAAATTGGCGTGAAATCTTATGCGGAAAACAGAAACGCCCGTCAGTGGCACATCTCAAAAGTGTGAAAGAGGTTGGAATCCTAGCTCGCAACAGATGGATTATCCCGCGAGCTGACCGTTGCGAGGATTACAAAGCCTGGAGACGATCAACCTTCCGGCGCTCATTAAATCCGAGACGGGCGGCGACGCGGACTTTTAAAGGATTGCGTCGGTATGGCACTCGCTAATTTTGATCTTGAAGAGCTTAGGGCGAAAGTTGCGCAAGCGTATAGGACAGACGATCAACTGCTAGCGAAATTTCGTGGTTATGCTCGGCGCCTTCGTGATGGCATCAAACCGCTCCGTACCTACTCTGTAAATGCAGTCTCGTTCGTCTCAGCCGATGGGGGAGACAACAGACTTGCATTTAATCCAGCTTTGATTGAGTTGGTTCGCGTTGTTGATTCTCGTGGCAATCAATGTGTTCTTGATGCCTTGCCAAGTAGCGCAACGCCAGCCGAGTTGGAATCCCGTGTGAAGGATGGCAGCTCAACAATAGTACCCCAACTAAAACGTCTTTGTGCCGACCTGGGCGTCAACGTAACTGCTCTCTCATACCTTTTAGGGGGTCTCGGACAGCCCGGAAAAAGCACTGGCGCGATGCGTACATACAGAGACATTATTGAGTGGGCTGTGCTTTATGATCTTGTTACTAATCCGAATCTCCAGTGGGGTGGCGACACCATACTCGTCCGCGACGGCCTTTTGCGAACCAAATCATTTAAACGGAACATTTTCCCTAAACTGGATCAACTTCTCAGACAAGGCATCGCTGCTCACGCAACACGAAACGTAAATCTATCGATTGTCGGCGTAGCAAAGCAAAGCGCTGTTCTGAGTAGGCTTGCTGTAGCACTGGAACTTGAGGCAGCATTTCATCGCGATTATCCCTGCTACGTCCAGGTGGATCAAGATATAGAGGAAGAATGCTACAACTTCGATCGGACTTGGTTGCTTACTTACGAAACTGCCGAAGAAGATGAAAATGGCCAGAAGTTGTATCAGGCAATGGGGCGTATGTTTTTGGTGAAGTTCGGAGATCAGGCGCTTGACCCTGTGTGGCCGGTCGATATCGCGGAATGGCAGATACCTGATGCAGAAAAGATACTGGGGCAACTGACGGTTGATGCACAACAAGGATTTCCAATCCCTGATTATCCAATGTGTATTCAGCGAGCTCATGATTACGCAAAGCTAACTGGCATCGAGATCGACGTGCTGCAGGACCTGCTTGTTACGGGGATGTCGGAAAAGCTCACTCCTGACGAGGTGGACCGATTACTTCGGCTGAAGTATCTTGGCCAATCTCTTGCCGCGCTACGTTACAAGGAGGCCTAAGTGCTTTTTGCAAACACACAAATTGTTGGGACATTTAAAGGGTTCAATGAAAGGGGATTGGAATTTGCTGCTGAAATTGTTGCGCCATATGACAGCAGCATGCTTGATCGTCCTCAACTTGGACAATTCTTGCTTGTAGAACTTGCCTCCACTGATGAAGCAGCGTTGGGACGTATCACTCGTTTCGTACCTTCAGGCCTTTTGGCTACGGCAGAGGGCGAGGATTACGTCAACACTATGCAACGTCGTCAAAAGGCAGTTCCTGAAGACCTCAAAAAACAGCGATTGAAGTATCGCGTACAAATAAAATTGCTGGGCGCTGTCCGCATGGACGGCTCGCAGATTGTTTATGTCCCGTCTCAGCGACGTCTGCCCCACTTAGGCGCTAAGGTTGCCCTTCCGAGTGCATCTGTCCTTGGGGAACTCTGTCGGCTGAGCCAAGGCCAAACGGAACTTGGTGAGTATGTCCTTGGAGAATTCGTTTTTTCGGGGAAGGGCGTCCAACATTCCGATAAAATTTTTCGCTCGTTAGACCCACGGCTTCCCGTCACCTTTGATGTACAGAATCTGGTCTCACGCCGGTCCGTTGTGTTCGCGAGAGCAGGATATGGAAAATCTAATCTCATAAAGTATTTGCTTTCAGAACTCTACAGAAGCGAACCCCGTACTGAGCATGGTTTGCCCGTTGGAACTTTAGTCTTCGACGCAGATGGTGAGTACTTTTGGCCGGACACTGTAAAGAAACGGCCTGGTTTGTGCGATGTCCCACACCTGAGAGACAGAATCGTCGTCTTCACCAACCGGACGGTTCCAGGCCCCTACTACGGAAGTTGGAAGGTTGGAGAGGTCAAGCTTGACATCCGGCAATTACCTGCCAGAGATGTTATTAGCATCGCCATCAGTCCGGATCGGCAATCTCAACAAAACGTGCTAAAGCTAAAAGGTCTGTCTGCAGCTAATTGGAGTTCTCTGGTTGATTTAATCAACAATCAAGGACTGCAAGCAACAGACCAAGCAGTTGGGCAACTGATGGGATATCAGGGCGCTCAGATTCAACAAAGCGCTGCCGAAATTGGCGCCGCTAGGAGCAACATGTTCGGTGTGATAAGAGCTTTGCACGATCCGAACAGTACCTTGCTTGCCGGCACATTAGAAGCACTTCGGCGCGGCTCGGTCGTTATTATTGACATCAGCTTACTTAGCTCTGCTGCTGGAAACATGCTTGCTGGACTTCTGCTTCGGCGCATTTTCTCGCATAACCAAGAGAATTTTACAGCTGGCACCGCGCACCCAATAATTCCGGTCGTCTCCATTATTGAGGAGGCGCAAAGTGTCCTAGGCAGGAACTTAGAAGAGGGGAGCCCGTTCGTTGAATGGGTCAAGGAAGGCAGGAAGTATGACCTAGGAGCGATTATGATTACTCAACAACCGGGATCCATGGCACCTGAGTTATTAAGTCAATCAGATAATTGGTTCTGCTTCCATTTGTTATCCGAGGGGGATGCAGGAACGCTTGGAAAGTACAACTCGCATTATTCCGATGATGTATTAGCTCATCTGATTGCAGAACCAATTCGTGGAAACTGCTATATGTGGAGCGCGCCGCACCAACCTTTTGTGCTCCCAGTTAGGGTGCGGAATTTCGAATCTTTATATGGCACGGAAGTCCGTCTTGATCCTAATACTCCCAATGTGCCAAACACGCGCGCTAGCCAAATCAAACAATCTTTGGCAGAGAATTTGAATCGCTTCCGAGACGCACTTATAGAAGCGTTGAAAGGTACCAATGTCAAATTTCTTGATACGGGCTCTGGTGAAGCCGGGATTAAGAGCGGCCAGCTTTATTTTTTGATTCAAAACTGTAAAGGACCAGAAGATCTGCAGCCAGAAGAGCAGCTGAAGAAACCCTTGATGGCGGCGATTTTTGGCGAAAACATGGTCAAGATCGCAAGAATAAACAATATAGATTACTATTCAGTTCCGATCAGCGAGTGGGAACGTGTCCTTGGCAAGAAGATCGTAGTTCAGCATCAATAGAACCTTGTATTCCTAGGGCCGATGAGGGAATCACCTTAGGATTGGATTCTTTCATCGGCTTCTGCTTGTAAGTGGGCCAAAACACATCGCAAAACCTCTGCCTTTGGGACCATTTCTTTAGTGGCGATAAGCGCTCCCGTAATCCCGGATTACTATTCCGGTTCATTTCCACGAAACACCTTATAGACATAAAGCCGGGCCCGGACAATCATGGTTTCACTCGTGTAAAGCCCTCAAACCAAAGTCACTTGCAAGATCCCCCCATGGTGACTGAAGTACCGTTTTCTGTTTTTCCGGCCCCACTTAGACTTTTGTCATCACGAAAGGCCAATGTACGAAGGGCCATCAGTAAACAGCGCAAGTAAGCGCTGCCCAAGGTGAAGCAATTTTAGTGATGCGTGGAACATTCAATATCGGTGGACTGAAGAGGCTGCTCCTGCTGAGCGCCATGGCTTGCCTCTGCTGCACGGCAGAGGCGCAGACCAGCTCCGGCCAGCTCACCATCACCATGAGTGTTCAGTCATCCATCAGCCTTGTTTTCCAGAACAACGCCAGCGTTGGCAATCCGGGCTTTTGCCCGCTGACCAACGCAGGCACAAATAATGTTGGCCTCGATCTGGGAACGGCATCGTTCCCCGGAAGTTTTCATAGCTCCACTTGCGTGAACTATTCGCATGTGGGCGCGGCTGCGTACCAGGTGAGCAGCGCCTTTGACGTTGTGGTGACCAAGACCAACTCCAGCAGCCCGAATTATCGCCTGCAGGCGGAGATTTCAACGCCGCCGCCGGCCAACGTAACCTGGCTGATCAATAACGTGACTTTGAGCAACACCGCTTTTACTGCGCTGGATGCAGCCGACAATTACGGCGCGATTGTTACCAAGACCCTGCAAGTACAGGTGAAAAACACGGTGCCCAGCCAGACCTTATTGGAGACGATAACTTTTTTGGCCACGGCCAACTAGCCGCGGCGCAACAATTTTTGATGGACCGGACTTACGGAATGATGAAGAGAAACTACATTGACGGATGGGCAAAGTCAGCAGCGCTGGCGATTGCTGTCCTGTTCCTCATTTCGTCCAAAGCCAAGGCGCAGGGGCCTGCAACCGGCAAGCTCATTGTTACAGGCCGCGTTCAGGGTTCCATTGGGCTGGTATTCAACAACAATCCCGCAGTCGGGAGCATTGGGTTCTGCCCGCTGACCAACGCCGGCACAAACAACGTCGGCCTGAATCTTGGCACCGCGGCTTTTCCCGGAAGCGTTCATAGCTCGGCTTGCGTGAATTATCAGCACATCGGCGCAGCCTCTTATCAAGTGAGCAGTGCCTTTGACGTGGTGGTGAGCAAAGCAAATTTAAACAGCCCGAATTACCGGCTGGCAGCGCAGATATCCACTGCGCCTCCTGCCAACGTGGTTTGGCTGATTAATAACGTGACCCTGAGCAATACCGCTTTCACTGCGCTGGATGCAGCTGACAGTTATTCCTTACGCATTACCAAGACCCTGCAAGTACAGGTAAAGAACACCGTGGCCGCACAGGTGTTACAGGAAACTATCACTTTCCTGGCCACGGCAAATTAGGTGCAATGATGTTGAGCAAAAACAAATCGATGCGGAACCTGGCAATGCTGGCGCTGGTACTGGCAGCCGGCTCGGCCATGAGCGTGGCGCAGACCACTGCCACCGGCGTCATCAACGCCACCCTGGTCAACAAAAACGGAATCGCGCTGCAGTTTGATAGCGATCCAGCAGGCGTGACCCTGGGCGCTGCCGGAACTTCAGCCGCTACCGCAGGCTTTGGCACGATCTCAGGATTTGGGCCGCTCTCTGCTGGGGTGACCCGGCCAAGCATTACGGCGGCGAACTATACCATCCGCACGATTTTTGATGTGCAGGTTTTTCAGGGCGGATTAGCCAGCCCCACGTACACATTGAGCGCGAATCTGGCCGCCGCAGCGCCTGTCGGATTGAGCTACAAGGTTGATACCGTGACTTTGACCACGACAGCGCAGACGATCCAGGCCAACGGCGCTTACAACATTGATGTAGCCCACAATCTTGATCTGGTTGTATCCACGGCGGCGCAGGGAGCAGGCGGCCCGGTAGTAAATACGCCGATAACAACCACGATTAATTTTACGGCGACAGCCAACTGAGTTTAGAAGCACAAATTTTTGCAGTAATAAATTCTGCAAGAACTAGAGGAGAGGAACACCACAATGAAAAAAGTAATGATCTTTATTATCTTCGCGGCACTGATGATGATTTCGTCTGGCGCCGTTGCACAAACCGCATCCGGCACACTTACCGTGACCGCCACAGTAAATGGCTCCATCCAGCTTGTTTTCAACTCTGACGCTGCTGGCGTGGCCCTTTCATCCGGCGCAGGCACCAACGCTGCCACTCTGGCGTTCGGTAACGTTTCTGCTTTCGGCGCAGTTGCCGCCGGCGTTGTTCGCACCACGGCTGCCAACAGCTTCACCGTTAGCTCTGCGGTTGACGTTCTGGTCAGCGAGACCAACTCCGCCAGCGCCAATTACACATTAAAAGCCCAGCTCGGCACTGCGGACGCGGTGAATAGCTGGTCTGTGGGCGGCGTTGCCGTTACCAGCGCTGCTGCTGCTCAGATCACCGCCACCGGCGCTTATGGTTCAAACAGCAACTTCCCGGTAGCGATTACGGTTCCTTTCACCACGGCAAGCGGAACCTTGATCAGCAATACCATCAACTACACTGCTACCGCCAACTAAGGGTTTTACTGAATTGGCTGAGCTTGGATACACGGGAATAGTTGTAAGTACGAGATCCAGGTGGAGGTGTTACATCGGGCTGATGCGTTATGTCCTGCCGTTATTGTTTCTTGCTTTCTCCCTCTCCGTTAACGGATGGGCACAAGGCAAAGGCACGAGCAAGCACGCCTCCACCGCTGTTTCCATGCGATCTGACACTGAAGGATCAATCTCAGTGAGTTTTGTAAGCGCGCCGGATGGAATCGCCTTAGCGGGCGGGCCTTCCGGCCAGCGCGGCATGAATCTGGGAACGGTTTCCCAGGCCGCAGGAGCACAAACCGCCAACGTCCAGGTGCAGAAGTTTGCTGGGCGTTTTGTTGTTTCAACCAAATTCGGCCTGAGCATTCAGGATGGTTCGCAGCACGCCACCACCGCCACTGTTCTTGCTTGCCTGGCCGCACCCGATTCCGCTTACACCTTCCGGTTAGATGGAATCACCATGGAAACCCTGCCGCAACTGGTACAAAACCAGGTGCGGATTGGGTCAACATTCATACACCGTCTGGAGATTGATGTTCCAGCTTCATTGACGGAGAAGAATTCTCAGTTGAACAATGCGATTATTTTTCAAGTTATCCCCAACTAAGGCTGCGCAGACATTTTTGCGTGTGCAACTTTTTCTTGGCTTGAGCGCGCTTTGTTTTTCGGGATTGATGCAGGCTCAGGTCGCGCCCTCCGCTGCCGCGCAGAATCCTGCGCCGGCGACTGTCGCCACTGCTCCTGAAGCTACCAAGCCCTCTATTTCTTTAAGTCCTGCTGTCATCATGGCCAAAGGCAATTTTGGCCAGGGACTCACGCAGACACTCACTCTCACCAACCAGACCGGCCGCGATTTCGCTTTTGATCTGATTGCTGAAGACGTGATCATCAAAGACGGAAAGCGCATCTTCGTTCCTGCTGGTGAAACGCCAAACAGCATCGCCGCGACCGCTGTTTTTTCTCAAAAGACAGTAATAGTCAAATCATTCTCTTCCGGCTCGGTAGATGTCCGGCTGACGTTGCCGGCGCAAACTGATATTCGCGCCGTGGTGGCTATGTTCCGCGGCACAGACAAGCTGGCCACCTCTACCAGCTCTGTCGGCATGACGGCTTCTCTGGGTACGCTGCTCACCTTCAACCTTACTGATAACCTCAAGCTGCAACCGGAAGCTGTGCGCGTGAATCCTGCCAGTGACACAGCCAACATGACCATTGCCCAGTGGATTGCCAACACCGGCGCAGAACCTGCGCTTCCTGAAGGCACAGCGGCCGTGCTCAATGCCAACGGATCTCTGGTGGGCAAAGCCACGTTTGCTGCTCAGCGTCTTCTCCCCGGCGAGCGGCTGGAATTTTCCGCCGAGTATCCATCTGACCTTGCTCCGGGCAAATATCGCGTCCTGTGCTCATACCAATTTGAAGGCAAGACGCTCACCAGTGAAGGCGCCTTTGAAGTGCCCCAAAAATGAAACTTTGCTGGAGTCTTTTTTTCCTGTGGGCCGCTGCTGCATTTGCGGTACAGGGACAAGCTCCGGTATCTCCAGGGCGCGCCACTTCTGCTAGCGCTGGAGCAAATGCTCCAATCTCCGTTGGATACCAGAAAACCATAGAACTGCCTGTCGCGGGCGCGACCGCTGCCTATTCGCTTGACTCCACCATCGTTGAAGCTTCTGCCACCAACGGCTTGGTAGAGATCGTGGGCAAAGGCCCCGGCTCCGCCAGCATTGTGGTGGTCACCGCTGCAGGTGTTCAGACTCTTGCTGTCACTGTCCCTGTGCCGCCGCCCGTGCTGCCTCCAGGATTTGAGCCGCCTGAGAACCGCAACGCGGCAGAAGTCGGCAATTATGAGTTTCGTTACAACTCTGATCCCAATCAGGTCACCAATTCGCTTGAGCTCAAGCGCACGCAGGGCGAGTCATTCACCCGCATGCAGGTGGTGAATGCGAATCTGTTTTCTTCCAATTCTGCCACTTCCAGAGTGGGCTTTCCATTTTTTGCCTATGAGATTGGCCGCCCAAATACCGATATAACTTTTCTCGATAAGAGCGTCAGCAATTCGCCGCTCACGCTCGATAATTATTTGGTTCGCGGTTTCCATTTGCGCCAGGGCCCGTGGGAATTTCACGGCGGCTTTACCTCGGTTGCCACCTTCCAGGGATTGTTTCTTTCCACAGATCGCGAATACACCGCTGGCATTTCCCGGCTGTTTCGCCTTGATAGCGCCAACTCTCTTGAAGCCAATGCTTATTACTTTAAGAACCCGGCCAGCCAGCGCGCTCTTGCCACCAATGGCGCTGTAGGCTCGCTGGTTTACCGGCTCAAGCTGACCGACAAAGGAAATTTTCTGGCGGAAATAGGCGCAAGCCACGGAGTGGGCTTTGCTGCGCGCGGCAATTATGACGATCAGCGCAACCACATCATCGGCGACTTCCGTATCCAGTCGCGCGATTTTGCTTCTCTCGCCGTCAACAACCAGCACGGCACCTTCGCCGATCTCAGCGCCAGCCGCAAGCTCAATGACAAGCTCTATGCCAGCCTTGACCTGAACCAGTCAGACTTTAAGCTGCCTACGCTGAGCCAGAGCACATTCACCACCAGCGGGCTGCTCAATTACCGCCTCAACCGGAATTTCACCGTGAGCGGCGGCGGCGCTTTCGCCACCTTCCAATCGCAAATTCCTCTGGGCGCGCGCATCTCCACCATCAATTTGCCTCTGGGAATCGATTACTCCACACGCCATTTTGGCGCCGGCTTCCAGTACCAGCGCACCGTCAACATTGTAGGCGGTGGCGGCGGCAATGATTTCGCCATCAATGCTCGCGGTTCCATGCGCAGCTTCCAGTTGAGCGGCTTCTTCCGGCATGATGTTCAGGTGCCCACGTTGGCCGCTATCTTTTCCCAGATACCCGGCCTGCAGGATGCGCTTGATCGCGCCGGAATTGTTGCCAGCAGTCCGGAACAACTAGCTGACCTGCTGCGCAACACTGCGCTGCTTCAGCTTCTTGGCTTCACCAATGCTTTCGTCGTGAACCTTGCGCCAGCGCGCAATGACTCCAGCGCCACCATGAGTTGGATCTCGCGTAACCATGGCCGCCGCAAGGTGGATGTAAACTTTTTTCACAGCAATACTCAGCTGCTTCAGGGCAACAACTTTATTCTCACCACGGCCACCGTAAGCTACGGCCAGCGGCTCGGGGCCAACACCAACATCGTAGGTTCTGCCGCGCTGGTGCGCACTACAAACCTCGGCGTCACGGACACGCACCCGATCTTCAGCGTCTCTTTGCAGCGCAAATTTTATTCCGTACCGTCTCTGCTTTTGCCCGGACGCCACGGCCTCATTGAAGGCCACGTCTTTCGCGACGACAATTCCACTGGCCTCTATAATCCGCAGGCGTCGCCGCTCGCGGGCGTAGAAGTGCGGCTTGACGATGAGCGCACCACGCGCACCGATGCCAATGGTTATTACTCCTTCCATCACGTGCCTTTTGGCGTGCACCGCGTTGAGGCGCATCTCCAGAGCGACGAGCCTTTCTTCTATACAACAGACTCACCAGCCACAACTGACATGAACGCCAGTGTCGACTTTGGCGTCAACTTTGCCAAAGGCCAGGTCTTCGGCTTTGTGTATGACGATTCCGGCGCAGGCATCGGCGGTATCACCGTGGAGTTGAAGAACGACAAGGTCACGCGGCGCATCACCACCGGAAGCACCGGCAAATTTTCTTTCACCGGTCTTCCGCCCGCTGATTATTCCGTGGCCACGCTGCCGGACTCCTATCCGCCGGGATATTCATTGCAGGATCTTTCCGCCCAGAACGTCACTGTTGATCCGGGCGAGCCGGCCAGCACGCAGTTCACCGTGCGGGCGTTGCGCTCTATTGCAGGGCGTGTGCTGGTTTATGACAAGAACACACTGCAAACCGTTCCGCTTGAAGCAGCCATTGTGCGCTTGAAGGAGCGTTCGCTTGAGGTGAAGACCGGCCCCACCGGCGGTTACATCTTCCGCAATCTTCCGGCCGGGACTTACACGGTTTCAGCCGAATACGGCGGCAAAGAGATCACGCGGACTGTAATTCTCACGCCCGCACCCATCAACATTCGCGATCTCGATTTGAATGTTGGTGCCAAAGAAGTTCAGTGAAGCCGTAGTTATCAGGCATTGCCAAAAATCGCCGAAATTGCCCAAAAATCTAGATTGAAAAACTGAGCACTCTACATTTATCGCGGGTTCGGGCGATCACTTCCGGCGATCTTTGGCACTTTTGGCATTTCTGGCAATTTTTTCGGCGGCTCGTAAACTGATTTTACATCAGTCACCAGCGCACGCTGTCCAGCATTCGCAGTCTGCAAGTGCGATCCTGATCCCTTGTCTCCCGATCCAGCAGGAGCATTCGCAACAATAAGGTGCTGTTGTCCATCAGATCCAACGACCAGGCCTGTTGAAGAAACCACCGTGGCTGTAACGGCCAATGATCCCTCTGGATTGCCTGCTGGTCTTTGTGGACGCTTCTGAAGCTGCTGTGCGGATGCATTCACCCAGATAAAAAACACAATGCCCGCAAGCAACACTCCCAACCTGAACTTGTTTTCACGTACCATGACGGACCCTCACAGTAACGTGGGATTGTGTTTTCTCGCTGGGTGTTTCCCATGCCTTGCAGATTTCTTCATTAGCAATACTTCAGTTTGCGAAAACCTCACCACGGATGAATACGGATTAGGCATTGCCAAAATCGCCGAACTTCCACCCCAGCGAGCCAAAAGCGGGCTCACCGGGGACCCCAGATTGCCAAAAAATCCAAATTGAAAAACTGAGCACTCTAAATTTATCGCGAGTCCGGACGATCACTTCCGGCGATCTTTGGCACTGTTGGCATTTTGGCAATTTTCTTAAGCCACTCCAAAGTAACGCATGCAACCGCGTTTGCCTGCTGAATCGCGCCCGGCATGTGGTATCCATGCTCTGATGCGCCTTCCGGAAATTGAGTGGAAACCGGTCTCCCGAACGCAGCTTCTTGCGTGGATCATCTTTTACACGCTGCTGCTCGTGTATCTGGCGTTCCATTGGGGCGAGCTGACACTGCTCGATAACGTACATCTTCCCATCCATGAAGGCGGTCATCTTCTTTTCGGCTGGTTCGGCCAGACGCTTGGTCTATGGGGCGGAACGCTGCTGCAGTTGATTGTTCCTGCGTTGCTGGCCGTGAGCTTTGCCGCGCGGCAAGAGCTGCCCGGCACAGCCTTCTGCTCCTTTGCTTTCTTCCACAGCCTCACCGGCGTGGCGACCTATATGGCTGATGCGCTGCGGCAGGAGCTTCCGCTGGTTACAGTCGGCGCACCGGCCGATGAGGCACAGCATGATTGGGTACGAATCTTCTCAAGCTTGGGCGTACTTCCCCATGCCATTCATATAGGCAACATCACACGACTGATTGCGTGGGCAGGGATGATTGGAACTGTGGCGTGGTTTAACTGGCGCAGCTATCAGCGAGGGCTATCCGAGACGCCCTGATTTTTCTCAGCACGTCTTTTTCTCGCCTCCATTGCCTCGTCGGCCCACTGATTGGCCTTTGCGATATCAGCCTTGTGCGCTGCGGCATCGCCACATTCGAGATCGGCCCGCAGCCTAAATAGCAGGTTGGTATAAGCCATGGCGTCGTCATAGTCCTTCCGCAACTCCACTGCTCGGGCAAGCATCGCGATGCCATCTTCAATGTTCGCCATCTGTGTGGCACGCAAATCCTGGCACTTCGGCGATCGAATCATGACATCTTCCTTTTTCGGGTTAAGCTTTGTTTTTTCCGGCGTGATTTCGCTGTACGCCATTGTCCAGTCAACCACGCCGGCAGCGTAGTACGCCTCAGGATCGCTGGGGTCAATTTCAATAGCTCTTTTGTATTCTGCTTTGGCTTCATCAAAGTGCTTCAACTGCATTTTGAGATAAGCAATTGCTTTGACCGCAGTAATATTCACTGGGTCCATACCCAGGACCTGGTTATATTGATTAATTGCTTTCGCAGCTGTTGCAAGATTTTCCGGCGTCTCAACTCCAGGGACGTATTGCTGAGCGTAAGCGGTGGCTAAATAAAGGCGGCCAACCATCAGTTCGGGATCCATGCGTATGGCATTTTCGAAGCGCCGGATAGCTTCGTCATAGTTGGCGGCTCTGTAAGCCTTTACGCCCTGGTTCAGCTCTTCTCGGGCGGCAAGGCGCTGGTCCTGCAGGGCGAAGGCTGAAATTGCCAGGATAAGCAAAGTTGCAGTTAGCAGGGTCTTTGCGTTCATAAACGTTCTCATGAACTAACTCCAGAGTACGTCAGCGCTTTTATAGACACCGATTACGGCGCCATTGTTTCCACCAATTCCAACGCCGTCTTGCGTAGCGGTTTCATCAGCGGCAGGCCGGAGATGCGCAACAAGCTCACCAGCAGGCCAAGGCTTTTCTCCATCAGCTTTTCTGTACGTTGCTGGTCCGGTGAGCGATCGTACAGCCAGAACAGGATCAGCCCCATCTGGTACAGCCACAATAGATAAGGAAGCTGCGGTTTCAGGTCAGGCGGAACTTTCACATCGCCGCCTTCAAGCGCCGCGCGCAGGTGTTCAATAGATCGTTCGCGGATGGGCCGCGTCTCCTCACTAAAAGGCGAGAGCGGATCATCGCGGTCAGGAGCGTGGCGGAAAAGCGCGGCACAGAACTTGCGGTTCGGCGCGAGCAGGGCAAAACGCTTCTCCAGCACGCAACGGATCCGGTCTTTCAGCTTTTTGTGGCCTGCCATGGCCTCAAGAATGGCATCATGGCTGCTCTCCTGTATCTCATGGTAAAAAGCCAAGACAATGGCTTCCTTCGAAGAGAAATAGTAATAGGCTCCGCCCAGCGCCACGCCGGCCTTGGCTGCGATATCGCGCATGGTTGTCTGCTCAAAGCCCTTCTCGCGGAAAAGCTCCAGCGCAGCTTCATAAATCCGCCGGCGCGTATCTTCAGCGCGCGGCGTGGGACGCACTTTCATTGCAGGTATGTTCATCGCAGATAGTCTCGCACGGTTCCTTCCGCTACGGCACACGCAGGCAGAGGAACTTTGCGCAACTCACTCGCTATTTCCTCTGGCCGGCCATGGCTCAGCCAGCCTGAAATGGTATGGCGGTTTTTGGAAATCATCTCCCAGGCCTGCCGCACAAACGGCGCAATCATCGGATGCGCCAGCCGGCAGGCCCAGTCGCGATAGTCTTCCAGAGCATAGAGCGCCATGATCCAGGCAGCGTTGTTCAGATAGACCTCGCCCTCGTCGCTCACCACGACGAGATCGTTGCAGGTGGCTACCTTGTCCAACTCCGGAAACATTTTTTGCGCCCGCTCTGACCCGGCCGGGACCATGCACAGCCCCAGCCAACTCCGCTGTATGAGCAGCCAATCTTTCAGGCGCTCACACAGCTCGCATTTTGGATCATATAGCACATACAGCTTTTCCATAGTTCACCTTTTACTTCTTCAGCGATCGTCTTCTACTACTAAGAACGCAGCCTTGATCGCTCAAAACGTTCTTAAGTCAACCAAGAGGCTTCTTCAGTTCATGGGGCAAATCACAGGCACAACTTCCGTCGCGCTGTTTTGAAATTACCGTGGCACCGCCACTTTCAGGATTGCATCGGGCGCTACCGGAGGACGCCGTGGGCCGGTGTTCTTTCCGTGTGCGCGAATTCGCGAGAAGACCAGCAGGTTGAAGAAGTGCATGCCGCCCAGCGTGAGCAGGACAAAGCCCAGCTTGTCACTCAACATCTCGATTGCCGCCCGCGAATCGCCGATGACCGCACTGCTTTTCAAGGCCAGCGAGACAAAGCCGATGTTGATCAGGTAAAAGCCCACCACCAGCAGATGGTTCACTGAAGCCGCCAGCTCTGCATTGCCCTGGAACGCATCCACCAGGAAGATGGCGCCGCGTTTGTGCAGGGTCCGGGCCACCCAAATCGTGAGGGTGACGCTGATCAGGAGGTAGACAAGATACGTAACAACGATGGTCGTTTCTTTGCTGTACATGGTTAAATTGCTCCTTTTTGATAATTTGAACGTGTTCAAATACAAGATATGCCTGCTTTGGGTTCGGTGTCAAGAAGAATTTTGAACGCGTTCACTGATTGGAGTTTTGGCTCCGGCGTTCGCCCTAACCTTTTCTTTACAGGGGTTTTACATGATCTTGATTTCCAAACAAACCATGGATGTTTGTTTGAAGTATCCAAAAAAGCAGCCCATTGAGAAGATTTACGAAGCGATCGAGGAAGACCTTGCGCAATCAATACAGCTCGGCTACACGCCTGACCCTGCCGATACCGAAGGGAGCTACCACAAGATCAGCCTCAAAACCAAGGAGAAGGATTTAGTTGTGAGGCGCGCGAAGGATATTACGCGAACCAGTGAGCGCAAGTTTTACAGCGCATCATTGTTTGGGGTTAGTCGCGTAAGCAGAGCTTCAGACGCTAGTTCGGTTGGAAAATCGATCTGTCGCGTTCTATCAGCGCAGATACTTTCCCAGCACTGAGGCAACCACTCCCAGGGCAATAACCGCAATGGGGCCGTGGTTCTGCTGCAATGCGTTCACGGAGTTCCCGTTGGAAGTAACCAGAAAAACTCCCCAGCAAATTCCAGCCACAATGGCAATGCCACCTACAGTTCGCAGCAGCGGACTGCCAGGTTGCTTTGTCCGTGCACGTTGCGGGCGGAACGCGCCACGATCTTCATAACCTTCGCGCGCGCCCGTTCCCCAATCGTCTTTGTAATCCTTGGGCGCCATGAGCCAAATTTGACTTATTTTTCCTGAAATTACAACAGGCAAAACTTCCTAGGGTGATACTTCCAAGGTTCATGTCCCGCAGGAAAATGAAATGCTTTGCACATTCCTGTGGCTGGCGTCTCTGTTCTGCTGCGGCTCACCCTTTACAATACAAACTCAAACTATGGCTCACCTGTTCGAACCGCTCAAAATCCGTGATGTTGAACTGGCCAACCGCATTGTGGTTTCACCCATGTGCCAGTACTCCTGCAAAGATGGCCTGGCTAATGATTGGCATTTCGTGCATCTGGGAAGCCGAGCCGTGGGGCGGGCCGCTGCTGTAATTGCAGAGGCCACGGCCGTAACCGCTGACGGCCGCATCAGTTCTCAGGATCTCGGTATTTGGAGTGATGCTCACATAGAGCCGCTGCAGCGGGCATTTACTTTTATTTCTGGGCAAGGTTCGGTGCCGGGGATTCAACTGGCCCACGCCGGAAGAAAAGCCAGCACCAATCAGCCCTGGAATGGTGGCAAGCCGATTACTCCTGCTGAGGGCGGATGGACGCCGATCTTTGCTCCCAGCGCTTTGCCATTCGCGGAAGGCTATCAAACTCCGCAGGCGTTGAGCGTGGCTGAGATTGCAGGCATCGTTCAGGCTTTTGCCGACGCAGCGCGTCGAGCTGATGCCGCTGGCGCAAAACTGATTGAGTTGCACGGTGCGCATGGCTATCTGCTGCATTCATTTCTCTCGCCGCTGAGCAATCAGCGCACAGACCAGTACGGCGGCTCGTTCACCAACCGCACACGCTTAGCGTGTGAAATAGTGAATGCGGTGAGAAAAGTCTGGCCGGAAAAATACCCTCTCTGGATGCGGATCTCTGCCACGGATTGGGCCCAGGGCGGCTGGACGGTGGAGGAATCAGTGGACCTGGCGCGAACGCTGAAGCCTTTGGGCCTGGACCTGTTTGATTGTTCATCCGGCGGCACTGTGGCTGGCGCAAAAATTCCTGTTGGTCCTGGATATCAGGTTGAGTTCGCGGAAAAAGTCCGCAGTGAAGCGGGAGTGCTGACCGGCGCGGTGGGCATGATTACTGATCCAGCACAAGCCGATCAGATTATCCGTTCCGGCCAGGCCGATGTTGCGATTTTAGCCCGTCAATTTTTGCGCGAACCATACTGGCCTCTGCTGGCAGCACGCGCCCTGGGTCATGACATCAAGTGGCCACTGCAATATGAGCGTGCAAAGCAGAAGTAATCGCCGTGATCGGAAACAAAACTGATTGGGGACGGGCATTGATAAGCTAGGAATCTAATTAAGAAGAATATGTCTCTGGAAGAGACTGTGCTTTATCCAGCGGAATTGGTTGCTTTTGAAATAAATAACTTTGATGGTTGCTTTCGTGCATCTTACGATTTATGGAGCAAAGACGCCTTCTTCTTGTTGATGACGAACCCAGCATTCGATTAACCCTTGGAACAATTTTAGAGAGACGCGGTTATCAAGTAACTGTCGCAGGGACCGTTGCGGAAGCCCTTTCGGCAATGCAGGAAGAAGGGTTCGACGTTCTGGTGTCCGATCTCAACGTGGGCGCTCCATACGATGGCTTTACCATTGCCAGCGCCATGCGGCGACTCCATCCGAAAGTCGCAACCGTGATGATTACTGGTTATCCCGCCTTTGAAGATGCCTTGGAAAGTATCCGTCAGCAAGTTGATGATTATGTGCTCAAGCCTGCCGATGTAGACGATTTGGTGAATAGGATTGAGGTCAAGCTGGAGGAGAGGCGTCAATATCGCCCCGGGCAACAAAAACGGGCGGTGCAAATAGTCGAAGACAATCGAGATCACATCATCAAGAGATGGATGACAACGGTGCAAGCTGACAGCGAACTTCAGGCGGTGACAATCAGCAAAGGCGAGCGCAAGGGACACCTGCCGAAATTCCTGGATGCATTGACCGCACAGGTCGAACAGTATCAACCGGCTGTTGGAATAGCAGCAATGGACGCAGCGGTATTACATGGGGAACACCGCTTAAGGCTTGGGTATTCCATACCATTAATCGTGCGAGAGGCCCGCATCCTGGCAGCGGTGATTTTTGAAGTTCTGCAAGAATACCTGCTGGAAATCAAAATCAGCCGTCTGATTGCCGATATAGTCGCGATATCCAACAGTATCAATGCGCAGCTTGAGAAGAGCATTCAGGCGTATATAAGTGCCGACCCAGACTCAGTGAAGGTCTAAAAAAGAATTTCAAATTGATTAGAGGATGCGTGCCATTTATCTCTGCACGCTAAGCTACGCCTCACTCATACTCGTGCTTCAGCGGGGGTTGCACGACTGCGCTATTTTGCGCTGCGGCTTTGTTGTCCTTCGATTCCAGCAATTCCGTGCGATGACGACTTGGCGCGGTCCCTATTTCCTCTGCGCTACCTGCGCTGTTTGTGCCGTGAGCGGGGCTTCATCCATGCGGCTGATGGCGCGTTTTTCCACTGGCGACGAGAGAACAATGGATGTGGATGTGGTGCCAAAAGGCGTAAGCCGGTCAATGAGGGCTTCCAGATGCTCAACGGAGCGCACATGCACCTTCATGATGAATGAATCCGCTCCCGTGCCGCGGTGGCATTCCACTACTTCAGGAGAGTTCTTGACGACTGCGGTGATGCGGGTAAAGACATCGCCTACCACTGACATACGAATGAAGGCCGTGATCGGCATTCCGACTTTCATCGGATCGATATCGGCGTGATAGCCAATGATGATGCCAGCCTCTTCCATCCGTTTTACGCGCTCCACCACTGCCGGAGTAGTAAGGCCTACCCGACGTCCTAGTTCTGCATAAGAAAGACGCCCGTTAATTTGCAGCTCGTTCAGCAGCTTCCAGCCAATCTGATCGAGCAATTTGTCGGTTCTTAAATTTGTTTCCATTTTTTGCCTGACATTATAAGACAGATTATGCACTTTCATGGCCGGGGAGTTGCATCCTTGCACAATAACTGCGACTCCTGACAATAATTAACAAATTCTAATTATGGCATGATAAAGGCATTCATTTAACACCAGAAGCGCTCTTCTTACCAGAAAAAAGCAAATTCACAAACTTGATTCCTGGGCAAAGTATGCCGTCCTAAAGCACCTGTGGATGAATAGTTGTCAAGGGTGGGACGGAATTTAGCGGCCTACTTTCAGCTTACCGGGTAAGCAAACGTAAGGAAAAGTCCAGGTTAAAGCTGAAGAGCTAAGGCGTTCTCCCGGCTGCTTTTGTTCAGGGCCCACAGTACACTGGCTGTCTCCAAAGTTTGAAGGTTTTTCTTGATTTGCCTTTGGAACCATTATAAAAATGAGCCTTCCAGTTTATTTTGAATCATTCACCACCGCATTAACTCCCCCAGGTGTGAACTAACGAGTTTCATGGATCCTATTGTTATTACTACTCAGGAAGTTGCCCAGGCGCAGATACCCGTGCAGAGTGCGCCGGAAGTGCGCCCTAAAGTGCCTAATCCCGTGCCGCTTTGGGCGCGGCTGCTGCTGGCGCCGTTGGTCCTTATCTTGCCCTTGTTGTGCCTGGTCGCGCTGATCTTACGCGTCTCAGTGCGCGGGCAAGCGCCGCGCGTGCGGCAGACTTGGGCCGCTTATCTTTTAACCTTGCTCATCATCAGTGGGTTCTTATCTACGGTTCTTGCAGTCACTTTATATTCCATTCCTGGTCCTACGCCAGATGCCATCAGCTCGGCCCTGACGGATCTGGACGAGCGAAGCAATTTCCCAACACTCCCAACAAGCAAGGTAATGTCCAGCGTGGAGCTGAGTTCCACTTTGAAACCGCTGGTTCTGATGGCCTCACCTGCCGCAAAACGTTGGTTT
Organism: Candidatus Angelobacter sp.; assembly: GCA_035710845.1. Taxonomy (GTDB): domain Bacteria; phylum Acidobacteriota; class Terriglobia; order Terriglobales; family Acidobacteriaceae; genus Angelobacter. Next base: position 16,284 of record DASTCT010000146.1, on the reverse strand, counting down.
CAACAGTCCTATGGGACTTCCGGCTTGCTGGGTGCGGCGCTCATTCTCCATGCCGATTCTCACGGCTACCTGCTGGCGACTGCTCGCCACGTGGCGGATGGTGAAGGCTGGAGAACGAAGCAGGGCATGCAAAAAGTAATGGTTTCCGTGGGCATGAACGGCTGGGCATCGGCGCAGGTGGTGGGCCGACATAAGCGATTCGATATGGCCTTGCTCTGGCTGGAGCGCAACTCCGGAGGCGCTGACTTTACTCAGCCTGTGGCTACCTATAGCAGCGTGCAAATGGGTGAAAAGATTTTTGTTATTGGCCACCCTGAAGGTCTGAATTTTTCAGTAAGCAATGGCATTGTTTCGCGCACTCCGGGCAATGACATCCTGCAGGTTTCCGCGCCCATTAGCCCGGGCAACAGCGGCGGGCCGGTCTACGATGAATATGGCAATTTGCTCGGGATCGTCACTTCTAAAGTGGCGAGTGCTGCAGACCCGGATGCAGAGAACCTGAATTTCGCCGTCAGTACTGATGCGTTGCTGCATGAGCAAGACTGGGAGATGGTGAGCGGCGGCAGTGCGCCCAAAAATCTGCTTTCTGACTTTGTGCACCGCGCCAAGGTGCGCACGGGGCCGGCGGAGTCAATAGCTGCGCGATAGGAAAATTTCAATCACATGGCAAACATTACTGTAACCGTTTACGATTCAACGGAAAACAAGCGCGTCCCGGTGGAACTGCCGGACGATGCTCCGGCCAACCGCATTATCGCCGTTCTGGTGGATAAGCTGCAGCTTCCGCAGAACGGCCCGGATGGCGCTCCGTTGAGCTACAAATTTCACCATAAAAACTCAGGCCGCCAGGTACAGGATTCGCAAACCCTGGCCGATGCCGCCGTGAAAGATGGCGATATCCTGCGTTTGCAGCCGGAAATTACCGCAGGAGCGCGATGAGCAAGTCCGTGGTATCGCCGGCCAGCGGCGCGGCACATTCTGTGCAGAATGATGACCGCTTCAGCCGCTTCCGTCTCATCGGCTGGTGGGACCAGGAAAAGTTGCGCTCCGCGCATGTGCTGGTGATTGGCGCCGGCGCGTTGGGCAATGAGATTTTGAAGAACCTCGCGCTACTCGGCTTTGCCAACATCGTGGTGGTTGATCTCGATTCCATCGAAGCCTCCAACCTCTCGCGCAGCATTCTTTATCGCGCTACAGATGTTGGCCGCCGCAAAGCGGATGTTGCGGCTGAAGCTGTAACCAACATTTTTCCTGAAGCCCGCGTTCATGCCATTACTGCGAACGTGGTTCATGGGTTGGGACTGGGACTTTTTGTCTGGGCAGACGTTGTGCTGGCCGGTCTTGATAATCGCGAGGCGCGACTCTGGATTAATCGCGCCTGTTGGAACATGAACAAGCCCTGGATTGATGGCGCAATTGAAGGCATCAATGGCGTAGCGCGCCTTTTTATTCCGGGAAATCCGCCCTGCTATGAATGCACGCTGGGCGAAACGGATTGGGCCATCCTTAACAAGCGCATGTCGTGCAATCTGCTGGCACTGGAGAGCGATACCGAAGGCAAGGTGGCAACTACTCCAACTATCTCCTCTATTATTGCCGGCCTGCAGGTGCAGGAAGCCGTGAAGCTGCTGCACGGCCTTCCGGTGCTTGCAGGCAAAGGATTCATCTTTGAAGGGCTCAACCATACTTCTTATCGCGTTGAATACACAGAAAACGCAGACTGCATGAGCCACCATACTTTTGCAGAGGTAATTTCGCTGGAAGAAACATCGCGTGAGCTGACCTTGCAGCAATTGTTGGCCAACGCACGGCAGAAGCTTGGCTCACAAGAAGTTCTGATTGAGTTCAGCCGCGACATCATTCATAAGCTGGCATGTCCGGGCTGTGGCGCGGAAGAAGAGTTATTTGCGGCAGTTGGCACGGTGCCGTATGCTCGCGGCAAGTGCGCTACCTGTGGACAGATGCGCGCTGTGAGCACCGCGCACAGTTATTCCGGCACAGAGGCGTTTGGCGAACGCACGCTTGACCAGCTTGGGCTTCCGCTTTTTGACGTCTTTTCCGCCCGCTCCGCCGAACGTGAGATTGCTTATTTGATCGCGGGCGATAAAAAACAGGTATTAGGCCAGATGGCGATGGGAGCGTCACACTGATGGCAAAGGCTGCCAAGGTAAAGATCAGGGTATCCACCCAGCCCGTGGTGGTGATGGAAGCTGAAGTCGCGCGCAAGATTCGCCAGCACGCTCGCGGCTCCATGAAGGCCGAAGTCTGCGGGGTGCTCATCGGCAGCACGGAGCATGAGCGGATGACGGTTGAAGCCTGTATTCAGGGCAACAACGCCGCGCAGGGCGGCGCTCACGTCACCTTTACGCAAGATACCTGGGAGCACATTTACAAGATCAAGGACAAAGAATACCCCGACCAGAAGATTGTCGGCTGGTACCACTCGCATCCTGGTTTTGGCGTGTTCCTCTCTGAACATGATCTGTTTATCCAGCAGAACTTCTTCTCCAATCCGCAGCAGGTGGCGTGGGTTTACGATCCGCACACCGACGAGGAAGGATGCTTTGGCTGGGTCGGCGACAAGATTGAAAAGCTCACGGCAATCCGTGTTGGATATTCGCAGAGCATCGATGTCAGCGCTTCCGGCTCTTCCAACTCCAGTGATTATGAAGACGAAGAAGCTGGTCTTGGTTCTATGGTCAAAGTGGGCAATGAGCGGCAGCCAGGGGAGCCTGCCTGGGTGCGATGGGCATTTATGGCTCTGGGATACATGGTAGCCATGGCCCTCGGCTTTGTTCTGGGATACCTTCTGCCTCAGTGGCAGTTGGATCGGCAGGCGAAGGCTTTAGCGGAACAGGCAACCCTAGGACAACAGATAGCTCAGCATCCAGTTGAAGCCTGTCAGGAAATATTGCAGCATCTCGCTCCTTCATTGCTTGCACCAGTGGCCCCTGGAGCGCCGATGCCACAGGCAGCTCCGGCACCTCAAGTACAAGGTGCGCCAGCCACTCCGCAGGCAAAAGCACCGCAAAGCTCGCCGCAGGAGAAAGCTCGCGCGCAAAAAGGAAACAATGGCAAACACTGACGATAAACCGGCACTGAAAATCACGCTGGAAGACCTGGCCAAAGTGGAGGTGCGCACCGAACCGCAGATGGGCGGAGCAGCGGCGGCGCCGGGAACAAAGCAATACGGCAACATCACCGCTTCGGAGGAAGGTCCAGTTGCGGTGACGGAAGAAAAAGGCAGCATCTTTTTACAAGGCTGGTTCTACCTGGGAGTGGCCGGGCTCGCCGGAGCGCTGATCGGATGGGGGATCTGCGAGCCATTCTTCATCGATGGGCGCGGAAGTGGCGTCCGGTGGGGAAACGTCGTGCTTCTTCCCTTTGTCGTCATGTTCACCTGCCTGGGCATGGGGATCGCGGAGAGCATCGTCGAGCGCTCGGCGAAAAAAGCTGCGATCCGAGGTTTGCTGGGGCTTGTCCTGGGATTAGTTTTCGGCTTCATCATCGACTTTTTCGCTGAGCTCTTTTACCGCATCGGACTGGAGATCATTTTTTCGCTGGGAGTGCAAACGAACAGAAACGCGGCTTTCTGGATCGTTCGCGGGCTGGCTTGGGCGGTGTTCGGTGCTGCCGGGGGAATCGTTTACGGTCTGGTGGACCGCTCCGGCCGCAAGACCAAGTATGGAGTGCTGGGCGGACTGATCGGGTCTTTCCTGGGCGGAGCGGTATTTGATCCCATCAGCTTTGCCACGAACACGGGCAGCGTGAGCCGGGGCGTGGGATTTGGGCTGCTCGGCCTTGCCACAGGCGCAGCAATCGGCATTGTGGAAAGCGCTTTGAAAGACCGCTGGCTGTATGTGGCAGCGGGGCCGCTGGCTGGCAAGCAGTTCATCTTATACAAACCCATTACCACAATCGGCAGCAACCAGAAGTGTGACATCTACCTGTTCAAGGACAACTCCATTCTGCCGCAACACGGCGCAATTGAGATGCGCGGCGCGCAAACCTTCCTGCGCGCGGATGGGCAGATCTTTGTCTCCGGCCAACCGGCCCGCACGCGCGCGCTGCAGAGCGGTGATCTCATCCAGATTGGCCGCTACGCTTTCCACTTCCGCGAAAGGCAAAGAAGCTGATGGCCGAACCTGTCTGTCCCTACTGCCGTATGCCTTTTCAAGAGACCGGCCCGGCCCGGGTTTTCTGCACTGCCTGCGGCACTCCGCACCATGAGGATTGCTACCAGGAAAATGGTGGCTGCACTGTGTTCGGCTGTTCGCGCGCTCCTGCCGACGATCCTAAATTGCAGGTCTCGCAAAGCGATTTGAGCGCAGTAACGCTGCCGGCCCAGCCATATATGCCGCCGGGACAGCCGTATACGCCGCCGGCACAGCCTTACGTTCCTCAAGCGGCCAGCGCGCCGCAGTATCCGCCATCAATCTACAGCGGCCCTTTGGGTCTGTCGCAGGCAGCCGCTGCTGCTCCGGCAGTAGCTTCGCCAACGGCTTCACCAGTGGCTCCTCCAGGAACGCAATCCGGTTATCCATATTCTTATGCGCAGCAGCCTGCGCCGGGCGCAATGTACGGACAGTCACAAAAAAGCCGCAGTACGTACATTGTGCTGGGGATTTTTTTGGGTGCGCTGGGCGTCCACAACTTTTATGGCGGCTATACAGGAAAGGCCGTGGGCCAACTTTGCCTCAGCGTGCTTACCCTGGGCTATCTCGCAATCGTTTCCTGGATCTGGGCAATCATTGAGATTTGTGTTGTGACCAAAGACAGCGCTGGGCTAGATTTCAACTAAACATTTCAGGTGGAGAATGAAATATTACATTCAGCGCCAGCTCAATGAGTATGGCCCTTATACACTGGCAGACCTGCAGCGCTACGTCGCTCAGGGAAACATTCAGCTTACTGACTTGACCCGCAGTGAAGGCATGACGGATTGGGTGCCTGTTTCACAGGTGCTGGGCAATATCCCTGTTCCCGTTCCTGCGCCTGCTACACAAAATCCCGCTTATGGCGGAGGAACTGTGTATGGATCATCGGGAACTGTCTACGGCGGAGCCGGAACTATGTATGGTGGTCAAGCTGCGGTTATGGCGCCTGCGGCCGGTCCTGTGCCGGTAGATTTTCATTGGGCACTGGTGCTGTTGATCACAATAGTCACGTGCGGACTCTTTGGTCATGCATGGATCATTGTTGAGTCAGTATTTGTCAGAAAAATCAAACCTGACAGCAAAGGGATGCTCTTCGTAATCCTTGGAATTGCCGGTTTATATGGCGGCGAAATTCTTAACGGGGTTCTAGCTGCAGCAAGTCCAGGAGATTATGCTCCTGTTGGAGGCTTATTCACGCTGGCTGGGGTTGTTCTCTATATTGTGGGCATATTTCAGATCAAGGGCGACATGGAGGAGTACTACAATTCGATTGAACCCATCAATCTGCGGCTCAGCGGTGTGATGACTTTCTTTTTCAATGTCTACTATTTCCAACACCATTTCTCGCGGATCGCGCAGTGGAAGAAAAACGGAGTTCTGCAACCCCAGGGCTGATGAAACTTAAGATCATTACCGGTGCATTGGGAGCAGCGTTCTTTGCTGGACTCGCCGGGGTCTATAATTTTTCTCCCAGCCAATGCAGTTTTTATCCGCGATGTCTTTTTTATGCCACCACGCACTGGCTCTGTCCCGGCTGCGGCGCAACACGCGCTTTGTATTCAATCCTGCACGGAGATTTACGAGCAGCATTGCATTACAACGCTATGTTTACTCTGCTATCACCGGTGCTGCTTTTCTGGATGGGCCTCTGCTGTTACTACGTGATGCGCTATGATCGTTTACCGCGCCTGGTCATTCCACGCGGAGCTATTGTTGCCACGGTCTTTGCGGTGCTTTTATTTACCGTAGCCAGGAACACCATTTTCACTTTCTGAGTATTAGCTTATGTTGTCACCTAGAATTCGCCGGCTGAAATTGGATCACGATTCGCTGCTGAAACGGTTTGCCGGATGGCCCTTGATCCGCATGGTTGGCACTGCCGGTATGCCGCCGGAGCTGTATCGGTTTCAATATTTGATTCGTGGTCTTTACGTGGCTGCTAACGGCGCCATTCTGGAACGCAATGACCATCTTCTGGAAGTGAATCTTTCCCTGGGCTATCCAAGGCGTGCTCCGCAGTGCCGCATGCTCACGCCGGTTTTTCATCCTAATTTCGATGACAGCTCAGTCTGCATCGGTGATTTCTGGGCCGCTTCAGAAGGGCTTGACGATCTCATCATCCGCATCGGCCGCATGATCTCTTACCAGGAATACAACACCAAAAGCCCGCTGAACGGATTGGCAGCAAAATGGGCAGCACAAAACACCAACCTGCTGCCAGTTGATCCGCGCCCCATTGCGCCGCCGCTCGATCAGGCTGCCGCGCCTCAGGTAGTGATTGCGCCTGCAGCGCCTCCCTTACCACAGACCGTTGCTGCTTCTGGGTCACAACCGGAAGCACCGCCCGCTTCTCCAGCTTCCGGCGGCGACGACCCGTGGGAACAGAAGATCGTAATTCCCTAAAGATCGCAATTCCCCAAGATCGCGCTCCGCATTTGTGCGGCATGTTCATTGAAGATCGCGCGCTAAAAATATCCTTGCTTACGATCATGGCGATCAATCGTCAACAACTCGCGTTGCACAAATGCAGGACGAGGGTGCCGGTTCAAGGCTTGTTTTTTGCGCCATTTTTCCCATTTTCACATTCGGAAATTTTTGGCCTGTCCCGTCGTACCCGTTTTTTCGCGGTAGTAGACTCCAGCTTCACTGGCCGAACTTCCTGGCTTCAGGCAAGACGAACGCCATTCACCAAGGAAAGGTTCGACTGCGAGACGGGTTCATTTGCATCGCGGCTTCTTTCTGTTGTCCGTTTTAACAGATGCAGCACACTTCACCCAACGAGGTCATTAGATATGAAACTTCCCCAGAGAACGTTCAGAATTCTCTCCGTTTGTTTTTTTGTGGTATTGACAGTTAGCTTCATGGCGGCGCAAAAACCGCTTACTAATCCCAACGGCGACGCTGTGCCGGACGGCAAGCATGGAAAATCCGGGCAATTTGCCCAGCCGGTGCAGGGCCCAACGGGCGACGCGGTAGTGACCGGCAACGGAATCAGCTATCACGGTGGCCCGGTGCTGAAGGGCAATCCGGTTCCGATTTACCTGATCTTCTACGGCAATTGGAATGGCACAGGTTCCAACACGGCAGCCAGCGTCAGCCTGATTGAGCACTTTGTCAGCACGCTCGGCAACAGCGCCATTGAGCATATTGCTACAACCTACGGTGACACTACTGGCAACGTCAGCGGCAACGTGAGCCTGGGCGGGGTGGCTACCGTGAGTAGCTCCACTAACCTGAGTGATTCCAGTTTGCAGAGCACGGTCGCCAATGTCATTAACAGCGGTGCACTGCCGCGCAATAGCGGTGGCGTGTACATGGTGCTGACTTCCTCCAACATCAATGAGACCTCGGGATTTTGCACTCAATACTGCGGCTTCCATACGCATGCAACGCTGGGCGGAGTCGATATTAAATATGCCTTTGTTGGTAACCCGGACCGCTGCCCCTCCGCTTGCGAGATCCAGAGCACGGGCCCGAATAGCCCAGCTTCAGGCGTTGGCGGCGCTGATGGCCTAATCAACGTTCTCTCGCATGAGCAGTTTGAAGCCATTACCGATCCCGACCTGAATGCCTGGTTTGATTCAAGCGGACAGGAAGATTCCGATAAGTGCAATTTCAATTTCGGCACCACTTCCACCTGCACCTCCACGAGCCTTTGCTCTGCGGCGGGTAAAGCCGCTGGTTCCAAATGGAACGTTAGCTTCGGCAACAATGACTGGATGATCCAGCAGCAGTGGGAAAACGCTAACGGCGGAAAGTGCGTCCTGCATCTGTAAACATGGCGGGCCGCCGTGTCTTTTTCGGCGGCCTTTCCCAAATTGGGAAAACCAGGCAGTTGGGCCTATCCCGTGCCAATTTGGGCCAAATATTCAAGAGAATTCAAATTAATTATTTGTGTTAACTCAGAATTTCATAGTAGACTCGGCCCAACGTCGCGGACTCGGAGACGTCGTTCCCCGAGTATCTTTTATGAGCCTGTTATTACTTCCGATCAGCTTTACCGGCTTTATCTGTTTGTCTTTTTTAACAGAATTGCAAATTGCACCTCGAGGTCACAAAAAAATGACAACGTTCCTCGGAAAGACGAAATACGCTTTGGTTTTCCTCTTTGTTCTTTTGGCCGCCAACTTTCTGATGGCGCAGACGATTCGTAACAATCCTGCTGGTCCTGGCGAGAAAATGGTCCCACATGGCGACGGCACCGCGTCCGCTGTGGCAGACAATGGCGCTCGCCCCACTGGCCCGTCAGTGACGACCGGCAATGGCATCAACTATAACGGTGGTCCGGTACTGAAGGGCAATCCAGTCCCCATCTACATCATCTGGTACGGAACTTGGACGAACACCACGGGATCCAATACCCTGGCCACACAGACCCTGCTGCAAACGTTCTTGTCGAGTTCGGCCCTGGGTGGTTCCAGCTATGAAGCCATCAACACCTTGTACGGTGACACCACGGGAAACGTGAGCGGCCATCTGAATTTCGTCCAGGCAACCACGGACACCGGCTCGCAGGGAACGCGGCTCCGCAACAGCAACATCACTGCCGCTATCTCCTCCGCGCTTACCTCTGGCAAGCTGCCCACCGATCCTAACGGCGTCTATATCTTTGCAACCTCCTCGAACGTCAAAGAGAGCGGATTCTGCACCCAATTCTGCGGCTTCCACACCCATCAGACGATCAATGGCGCCGATATCAAGTGGGCATTCATCGGCAACACTGACCAGTGCCCCAGCGGCTGCGAAATCCAGTCAACCGGTCCTAACAGCCCGGCAACGGGTGTGGGCGGCGCGGATGGCATGGCCAACGTGATGACGCACGAAACAGAAGAAGCTATCACCGATCCGGACCTCAATGCCTGGTTTGACTCCGCCGGCAACGAAGACGCGGACAAGTGCAACTTCAAGTTCGGTCCCACGCAGACGGCCCCGAACGGCGCCAGGTTTAACCAGACCTTTGGCGGCTTTAACTGGATGATCCAGATGGAATGGGAAAATAGCCGCGGCGGCGGTTGCGACCAGACCCTGGGCGGACCATTCTTCACGAGCTAATTACAGTACTTTTGCAAAAAGCCGTCCGGCTTGCCGGACGGCTTTTTATTTCACCTGAGCATTGCCAGCGCCCGCAATTAGTTCCAAATTGGGCCATCGATAAGATTTTGTTTCCGGCCCAGGGAACAGGATAGGAACATCTGTTCCGCGTGTGATGTGTCTTTGATTAAAATTGTGGTTATCAATATAAGGAGATTGCTCAAAATGCGGGTCCGTTTTATTGCGTGTTTATCGCCAGTGCTGATTGCCACAAGTCTCTTTTCCATCGCGCAGGAACCGGTAAAGCCTGCGCTTACGCCCCGCATCATCACCGCTACCAAGCAGGTATCGCTGTTCAATGGGCTGGAAAATCAACTGCTCAGAGCTGTACAGAAAAAAGACAAAGCTACCGCGCAAGCTATGCTGAGTGACGACCTGTACATTGAGATGCCGGACGCAGATCCTCTGCCCGGAGATGACTGGCTGGATTCAGTGCTGGCAAAAGACTATACGCTGAAATCGTTTGTGGTGCGGCAGATGTATGCCATCGATTTGGGCAATGCTGTCGTGGTGAATTTTGACCGTCTTCAGGAGGCCACCTTCAAGGGCGAGGCGGACAGTGGCGAATTTTTTGTGGTGGATGTATGGAAGAAGGACGGCGATACCTGGAAGCTGGCCAGCCGCAATGTTGCCAAGGTGAGCTCGGTTGTGCCAGCAATGAAGCCTGCGCCAAAGCCGACTGGAAAACAATAACTCTGCTGCCGCAAGCTATAGCACTACACAAAAAAGTAAATTGTTCATAAAGGCGCGGAGTTGCCTTTAAGGATTCGTGTTCCCTGCGATCAAAGCAATGTCGCGCTACCGATTTGCTTCCTGCAACATCGAAACCAGGCGGCTGGATTCATAATCGGATGCGTCAGTAATCATGTAAAACTGCAACTCGCCTTCTCTCCAGCTTTTCACCGTGAACGTGCTGTTGCCCCCATGCTTTGGTTCAGTAGGTTCAGCACCGCTCGCTTTAAAAATGAATACTGTGGTTTTGTGCAGCCCCACATCGTAAAGCAGCTCAGCGCCGGGCGACTGTTCAATATAAGCAACTTTGCCGCCTTCAAGAGTGTACGGTGTCCCTTTCAGCTCAGGCAGGTTGAAAGTGAATGGTAGTTTGCCCTCAAACCACGGCTTGACCGTGTGGCGATCTTCAGAGATTACGTCAACGGGATGAGCGCTGGCGAGCGTGGTGATGTGCTGGTCCACCAGCCCGGCAATCGTTGGATTCGGCTTATTATTGCGGATGAGGACTGAGCTTAAAGCCACCAGCAGAACAAGCGTTGTCGCAGCAAATCCCCATGTCCACCAGGGGCGCGGTGCGTTTGTTTTCGCAGCATGCGTCTGCGTGCGAACCTGGGCGTAGAGTTCAGGCGGCGCGGTGAAGCGCTTGCCTGCGATCCTGACCGCCTTCTTGAGCTCCTGCTGCTCCAGCACGGCGGCTGCGCAGCCATCGCAGCTCTCAAGATGAGTGATAAAAGCCTGCTGCGCCGCGGGCTCCAGCTCGCCATCCACGTACAATCCGGTCTTTTCCCGCCAATTGCAAATCATCGTTTGATACCTGCAACCTTCTTTTGATCCAGCGCCGTTACAATATAGGCCCGAACCTGCTTTCTGGCCCGCGCCAGCCGCGACATCACCGTGCCAATCGGTACATCCAGGGTCTCGGCAATTTCCTGGTAGCGCATCTCTTCCATATCAGCCAGCAGGATCACCTCTTGAAAAATCGGGGCCAAATGCGCGATTGCTGCCTGCACCAGCTCAGTGTCCGCGCGGCGTATCAAAGCGAGCTCCGGCGTCTCCGTGCTTACTACCAGATCAGCAAAGCCTTCTTCATCTTCCTGCTGCGTGTTGCGCCGTTCAAGGCCGGTGCGGCTGGTGAGGAAGGTGTTGCGCAGGATGCGGTACATCCATGCGCGAAAGTTTGTGCCTTCTCGAAATGACGAGAAGCCGCGCAGCGATTTAAGAAACGTCTCCTGCACCAGATCGCGCGCCTCGTCAGGGTTTCCGCTCAGCCAGCAGGCAAAGTTGTACAGCCCGTCCAACAGGGGGACTGCCAGCTTCTCGAACTCTTGATTCTTCAGGCCGCTCACGTTTCCTCTGGGTAAAACTGCCGCGGCCATGATTTTATTCCCCTTTGCTGAAGTTTTCCTATGGTGCCGAATTGCCTAATTCGGCAGCTAATCTTGCCAGCTATGTAACTTGCTCACACCGGCGAATTTACGCCGCTTAAGAAGCCACCCAGGTGTCCGGTAAGCGCCACAACTGCGGCGCCTACCAGCTCAAGAGCGAGCCTGTATTGCGGCAGCGTTCTCTCCGGTTTACGCCCGCGAAAGTGCAACCACCACGCCATACAGATCAGCACGCTTGACGCGATTCCAAGCACAAGGTGCAGCAGAAGTGTTCCCTTAAGCCGCTGGCCTTCCAACTGCCATCGCCACGCCATTAAGCCGGTCGCCAACACTGGAATGGTCGAGATGGCAGCGATGGTCAGATTGTAGTAAGCGGCTGTCGCCAACGCCGCATTGCGCTTCCACTGCGCGACGAAATCAAAAGCCACGCTCACCAGGAACAGCGCGATCGGGAAATGTATGAGCACCACATGCTGAGCGTGGTGGGCCAGCAGAGCCGACTTCAAGTCAAACGGGTTCACAGTCGGCTCCTTACTGCACCATAACCTTGCCCGTCATCTTGGGATGGATCGAGCAGAAGTAGGTGTAGGTTCCCGGCTTGGAAAACGTATAAGTAAAACTCTCATCCGTATCCATTACCTTCGATTTAAAACTCTTATCTTCAGCAACAACGTTGTGCGGAATGTCGTCGCGGTTGGTCCAGCGAATGGTTGTGCCGGCAGGCACCGTCACTGGGTTGGGCGCAAAAACAAAGTTATCGATCTTGACTTCCGTTACCGGTTTGTCCTGCATGGCTGTTGCGCCAAAGCTCTTTGCCCGGCCCGCCATCATGATTAAAACGATGGCGAGCGCGGCAAAGCCCAAAGTAAATCCTGTCCGTCTCATTGCTGCTTCTCCTTTTCCTGTTTTCTGCCTGTTCCTGGAGTTACTCCAGAGTTGAATCCATGACTGCCAGCGCGTGCTTGCCGGGCAGATAGCTAACATCGCGCACGCCGAGCAGGCTGCGCAGTTGCTCTGCCGGGACCTTCATTGGTCCGGGCGAAGGTGCTTCACCAGGCTTGGGTTGTGGGAATGCCGTGGAAGCGGCGGTGTGGAAAGTTATGTTGCCTTCTACTTTTTGCATGGTCTGGTGAATGTGTCCGTTCAGTACAGTCACCGAACCAAATTTCTTCAGATAGCCGAGCGCTTGCGCGCTATCGTCGGTGCCCCAGCCCCATTCTGGATAGACGCTCCACAGTGGTATGTGGGCAAACACCACAACGGGCGTGTTTTTTGAAAGATGCTTCACGTCTTTTTCCATCCACTCAAGTTGTTCGGCGCCCAAACTACCCAGTCCACCGGCTTTCAAGTTCAACACGTTGACCAGTCCAATAAAGTGCACGCCGCTGTGATTGAAGCTGTACCAGCCTGCGCCCTGTGAGCCTTTGCCATAGCGCTCAAGATATTGCTTGCCATCGTCGCCAAGAACGTCATGCTCTCCGGGAACGTAGAAAACGTCCTTCGCGCTTGCGTCTTTCAGGATCTGTTCGACGCTGTCAAATTCCTCGGGCTTGGAAAGATGGCTGATGTCGCCCGTGTGCAGGATGAAGCTCGGCTTGGTGGGCAGAGCATTGATCTTGTCCACCGCAGCCTTTAGCGTGGCTACAACATCAGGATTGGCTGCCTTGTTGAAACCCATATGGCTGTCACTGATCTGGACAAAGCACAGCTCGCCTTTGGCCTGCTTTTCGCTCAGCTCGCCGAGACGGCTGAGGCTGTATGACTTGAGCACGCCGCCTTGCATCACGCAAAAGGCTCCGGTGCCGGCCCAGGCCATGCATTTCAGAAATCCACGGCGATCAATGCCGTCATGGTTGTGGTCATGCAGGATTACGTCATTGTTGTTTTTGTCAGACATGCGCTGCTCCTTGGCGATCGCGCCTTCTTTTGAGGCGTGACTGGCTCACAGATAGCTCATGAAGAGAATCTGCTCGTGGATTCAACTCCCCCGGCCCACAGTTATTCCCGTATGGATGGGAAAAATGTAAAGAATTGAAAACTTGATCGATGCATGTGCATGAATCGCAAGAATCATTAATTTAAAGAAAACTTGGGCACGGGCAGCGGGTTATAGAAATGCATCAAACCTGTTAATATGCTGCGTCCATCCGCGCGGGGAGAGAGCTTGCAATCAGGCACATATCGCAGAATGGTTTTTGCGTTGGCCGCACTGCTGATGGCATTGCCTGCGCAAAAACTGGTTGCCCAAGGCACTCAGGTCGTCACGTCCGCGCACCACGCTGTTGACTCGTTGCTGGACCAGAGCTATCACGACATGTACAACCTGCAGTTTGATGAAGCTCTGCGCCAGGTTGAAGCAGCCAAGCGACTGGACAAAGATGATCCCATTCCCTGGATGACGCAGGCCTGCGCGATTTTGTTTCGCGAATTTGATCGCCTGCACATCCTGCGCAGCGAACTGTTCGGCACGGATGATCGCTTTAGTGACGGCCCTGCGCTGATTTGGAACCAGCAAAATCATGTGGCGTTTGAAGACGCGCTCAATGGATCTGAAAAACTGGCCCAGGCACGCCTGCTGCATGACAAAGACGATCCTCGCGCGCTTTTTGCAATGACATTGGTGAATGGCCTGCGCGCGGACGATGCCGCGCTGATCGAAAAAAAGAAATTCAGCGCTCTCTCATTGACTAAGGCGGCCAATGGCTATGCCGAAAAGCTGCTGTCTCACTGGCCGAACTATTACGACGCTTATCTTGCAACCGGGCTTGGCAAATACATCATCGGCGGCAAGGCTGCGCCCATTCGCTGGATGTTGCGCCTGGACGGGCTCAAAGGCGATCAGAACGAGGGAGTAAAAGAGTTGACGCTCGTGGCTGAGCATGGCCATTATCTGCTGCCGTTTGCGCGCATTCTGCTGGCCTTTGATGACCTGCGCCACAAGAACAAGGCTGACGCACGAAAAAAATTGGAATGGCTGCACGAGCAATTTCCCAACAATCCACTTTTCTTGCAGGAGATTGCCAAGCTTGACCATCCTCCGGCTGGACACGGACAGTAATCTTGGAGCACCGGAGAAACACGGTATTTCAGGTATAATTTACAAAGATTCGCGGAACGAACCTGCCAAATGTGATCGCCGCAAGGCACACTTTCAGGTGCAACTGCAAGGGACATTCCCTTTCGTACATCGGCAAAGTCATTTTGACCTGCTAGCATGCCGATACCTTGAACGAATTTTGGAGAGACCATTGGACGCTGCCAAACGCCCTAAGCTTTACCCGTCGATCGTAGCCGTACTGTCTCTTCTTGCATTCATTCCGGCGCAGGCCCAGCATGGCCCGGCCAAAGCGCAGGCAACTCCGGCAAAAAGCCCTTCTGTGGAAGACAAATTGGCAGAGTCTTACCACAACATGTATGACCTGAAATTCCAAGAGGCCTTCAAAGCCGCAGATGAAGCGGTGGCTCTGGGTCAGGATGATCCTTTGCCATCCATCGCGCAGGCCTGGGTAGCATTTTTCCGCGAGCTTGACCGGTTGCACGCGCTCCGCAGCGAAGTCTTTACAACAGACGATGGCTTCAACAGCCGCGATTCTTATGCCTGGGACCCGGCTGACAAGAAAATATTCGATAGCGGCCTTGATCGTGCTGAAAAGCTGGCGCAGGCCCGCTTGGCGCACAATCCGAATGACACTCGCGCTCTTCTGGCGCTCTCGCTCAGCAACGGTCTCCATGGCGATGATATTGGCATGTTCACCAAAAAAGACCTGAAGGCGCTTTCCTATATCAAGACGGCCACGGAATATTCTGAGCGAACCCTGGCGCAGGCGCCTGATTCTTATGATGCCTACGTTGCCACTGGAATGGGCAAATACATTATCGGGCGCAAATCAGCGCCGGTGCGTTGGGTGCTCCGCATGGGCGGATATAAGGGAGACGAGCAGGAAGGAATTCGTGAGCTGGCGCTGGCCGCCGACCACGCGCGTTACCTTGCGCCGTTTGCGCGGATCCTGGTGGCCTTTGAAGACGTTCGCAAGAACGATCCTACTGCAGCGCGCCACAAGCTTGAAGAGCTGCACCAGCAATTTCCCAACAATCCTCTGTTTCAAGAAGAGCTAGGGAAGCTTGACCACACTTCAGCGCGTTTGACCCGCCAGGGGAACTGAAGCCGCGCCCTGGATTTTTCCCATCGGGCCTTCCTGTACGAACACAACTGCGTGCAAATCTGCGCGCTTCCAGCCTGTTTGCAATTTAATTGGTACGCTCGCGTCAAAGCTTCCATTATAAAGCTGGCCAAGCTGGCGGAATTCGCGCACCACAGCCGCGTGATGCAGGGTGTGGCCATTGTTTTCACCCGAACCAACGTGAGTGGTTAAATTGTCTTCTGTAATGGCAAGCATTACGCTGCCGCTGTCTGCTGCAGGAGCTTTAACATGAACGCCAAGGCTGTCTGGTCCATTGGTAGAAACATTTATCTCAGCGATCGCAGGCTCACTCGCGGCTCTGGCGATCTCCCGGTTCGCCTGGCTGGCGCTGCTGCCGACAAACTCTACGGAGCCGTCCACAATCATCTGCGGTGTGTAAGGACCATCCACGCCCAGGCTGCGCGTGTATTCTTCCTGCCGCCGGCTGAAGTCTGCCGATGAGAAGCGGTCCTTCCAGCCCAGAGAATTCCAGTAATCTACATGGAAGCCCAGCGGAATCACCTGAACGTTTTTTGTTGCCAGGTCCTGGCGCAAGTGTCCCAACAACTCATCCGCCGGAGGACAACTGGAACAGCCTTCAGAGGTAAACAACTCCACCACCACAGCCCTTTTAGGCGTGAAATCCGTGGTTTTGACCATGGAAGCGGAAAGATAGAAAACTGCGCCCGCCAGCACTGCCAGCACAATTGAGAGACGTACCATGCCGGTTAGATTCAT
>DASTCT010000145.1:0-15794 GCA_035710845.1 Candidatus Angelobacter sp. | reverse complement strand
GTACCACGATCATTGCAAGCTTATGGATATGTTGTCTCACTTATGTCCTCCGTTTTCCTGTTCTGCTGATTCGGCCCCTTCGGCAGATACGCGTATATACCAAAGGTTTAAGTTGACGAAGCTCGCGTAATCGGGGCCCTTGTGGCTTACAGTAAGGATTAGATGCCTGGGTGTAATTCGAGTTGGCCCATCAGAAGAGGAATCGAGAGCTGCTGGAAAAGACCTTAACACTATGGTTCGCTGTGTCTGTCGGCGCCGTTTCTTCGATCTGCAAACGCGTTTTTTGCGGCAATCGGATCGGCTGGTATAGTGATTCGCGATTTGGAGCTTGGTAAGCGGTCGTTGCCGATGACTGCACATTTAGCGAACTAAGGTGCCGAACATAGCAAAAAAATCGCGCGTTGATTAAAGGGGACGGAGCAATGATGAGGTTTTTGAAAACGGGAGCAGTGTTGATTTTGATTTCTTTTGCTGTTCAAGCGTCCGCCCAGAATCAGAAACTGCCGGAAGGAATTTGGCAGGGCTATGAAGGCGAGTGGAAACACGTGACCAGCCAGTTGATTGCACTGGCGGAAGCTACGCCTCCGGAAAAATTTGCGTGGCGTCCGGCGGCGGGCGTGCGCTCTACCAGCGAAGTGTACATGCACATTGCGCTGGCCAACTTTTACCTGTTGAGCTATACCGGCCCTAAAATGCCGGCCGACCTGAAACTAGATTCAGAGAAAACGATAACGTCAAAGGCCGAGGTGATCAACTGGTTGAAACGCTCGCTGGAAGCGGTAAGAGTGGCACATGCGGCAGTGACGCCAGCCGATCTGCAACGCAAGGTACATATTTATGATCGCGACGCGACCGTGGATGGAATGTATCTGCGCATCATTATTCATGCCAACGAACACATGGGACAACTGATCGCGTATGCGCGCATGGCCGGCGTGGTGCCGCCTTGGTCAGAAAAGTAGGGAGCAAAGAGACCTAAAAGCGCGAGTGGCGCGATCGGTCTCTCGTGTTCTGCCTCGTTTTCACAGAGCAGATTGTGGCCAGATAGTGATCCCTCGCTCCGCTCGGGATTGCAGAGAAGCTATTTCGGGGCCATACGGATTGCGCCGTCAAGCCGGATAGTTTCGCCGTTGAGCATGTTGTTCTCAATGATGTGCTGCACGAGCGCGGCAAACTCCGGGGGCTTGCCTAGTCGGCTGGGAAATGGCACTTGCTGGGCGAGTGAAGCCTGCGCGGCTTCCGGCAATCCGGCGAGCAGAGGAGTCTGAAAGATTCCCGGCGCAATGGTGCAGACGCGAATACCGGAGCGAGCGAGTTCGCGGGCGAGAGGCAACGTCATGCCGACGATTCCACCTTTCGACGCTGAGTACGCGACCTGGCCGATCTGGCCTTCATAGGCAGCGACGGAAGCTGTGGTGACAATGACGCCGCGACCACCGTCTTCATCGGGTTGATTGGCGCTCATGGCGTTGGCGGCGTGACGGATGGCGTCAAAGGTCCCGATCAGGTTGATCTGGATGGTGCGGACGAACTTGCCCAGATCGTGCATACCGTTTTTGCCGAGAAGTTTCTCGGCGATGCCGATGCCCGCCGTCGTGATGAGGAAATGAAGGCCACCCTGATGTTTGGCTGCGCCTTCAACGGCGGCGGCGACCTGAGCAGCGTCAGTGACATCGGTTTTGATGAAAGTGACATTGGCACCAAGTTCCTGCGCTAGCGCTTTTCCGCCGCTTTCATTAACATCAGCGATAGTGACCTTTGCGCCCTTGCCGGCGAGCATGCGAACGGTGGCAGCGCCGAGTCCGGAGGCGCCTCCGGTGACCAGCGCGCTTGAACCTTGAATTTTCATCTAATCTCTCCGTTATTTAGCCGCGAATTAACACGAAAGAACGCGAATTTGTTTCGATTCGCGTGCATTCGCGTTGGTTCGCGAACCAGGTATTTTAGTTTAAACGTTCGATGATCGTCGCATTGGCCATGCCGCCACCTTCGCACATGGTTTGCAATCCGTAGCGGCCACCGCTGCGTTCAAGTTCATGGACAAGTGTGGCCATCAGTCGCGCGCCGCTGGCACCGAGAGGATGGCCGAGAGCAATAGCGCCGCCATTGACATTGACGCACGAGAGATCGGCGTGTGTTTCTTTCTGCCAGGCGAGCACAACGCTGGCGAAGGCTTCGTTGATTTCGATGAGATCGATGTCTTCAAGCTTGAGCTGGGCGCGGGCGAGGATTTTGCGCGTTGCGGGGATTGGCGCGCCGAGCATGAGCACCGGATCTTCCGCGGCGAGGGCGAACGAGTGGAAGCGAGCCATAGGACGCAGGCCGAGTTTTTCTGCGTGCGAGCGCTCCATAATGAGCACTGCCGCCGCGCCGTCAGTAATTTGCGAAGAATTTGCGGCGGTGACAACCCCATCAGATTTGAACACGGTTTTGAGCGTGGCCATCTTTTCGAGCGTGGTGTCCGGGCGGATGCCTTCATCGCGTGAGACAGTGATGGGGCCATTATCAGATTCGATCTGCAGGGGCAGGATTTCGCGGCAGAAGCGTCCTTCTTTTGTTGCTGCTGCGGCGCGGCGATGGCTTTCAAGACTGTATTGATCGACGCACTCGCGCGAGAGCCGATATTTTTCTGCTAACATTTCCGCGCTGATGCCCTGGTTGAAGTGGACGTTGTTGTAGCGGCGCATCATCGCGGGGCCAAAGGGCTTGCCGGGAGCAGCAGCGGAAGCGCCCATGGGAATGCGCGTCATGCTCTCAACGCCGCAAGCGATTGCAATATCGTAACTGCCAGAGAGTACGCCCTGCGCGGCGAAATGGATGGCTTGCTGACTGGAGCCACATTGTCGATCGACGGAGGTTGCGGGCACGGACTCGGGAAATCCAGCGGCAAGAACGGCGTTGCGGGCGATGTTGAGAGATTGTTCGCCGACCTGGCCGACACAACCAGCGATTACGTCGTCGATCAGCGCGGGATCGAGTTTGTTGCGATCAACGAGGCCGCGTAGCGTGAAAGCGAGCAGGTCAACGGGATGCCAGGATTTCAGCATGCCATCGCGACGACCTAGTGGCGTGCGGACTGCGTCGATAATTACGGCTTCTCTCATTTTGTCGCTTCGCTCCAAACCGCTTTTGCGGCGTGGTCAAATTCACAAATTCTTCAGCCCTGTTCGCAGGTGGCTCGGCGCGTGATCGGCGTCCCACCCCGTCACGCGAAAATCGCGCGTGCCGGGGGCCCGGCCTCGCCACAATCGAGCGATTAAGCTGCTTTGCTGGCGGCTTTGTCGAGATCGGCAAAGCTGCGGCCTTCTTCGGCAAGCTGCTTCAGCAGAGGCGCAGGCTCCCAGAGTTCGCCGTGCTGTGCGTGGAACTCGTTGATGCGCGCGAGCACATTCTTCAGGCCAACGGTGTCGGCGTACCACATCGGGCCGCCGCGATAAGCCGGGAAGCCGTAACCATTCAAATAAATTATGTCTATATCCACAGAGCGCAGCGCGTAACCTTCCTGCAAAATCCGCGCGCCTTCATTCACGAGCGCGTAAATCAAGCGGTCAACGATTTCTTCCTTCGAAATCTGGCGCTGCTTGATGCCGGCTTCGGCGGCCCACTGTGCCACCAGCCGCGCAACTTCCGGGTCAGGATTGGCGCGGCGATTCTCGTCATACTTGTACCAGCCTGCGCCGGTCTTCTGGCCATAGCGGCCAAGCTCACAGAGCTTGTCTTCCGCCAGTGGCTGGCGCACTCCGGGTTTTTCCAGGTGCTTAAATTCTTTTCGGATGCGCCATCCCACATCAAGCCCTGCCAGATCGCCCACCGCGAGCGGGCCCATCGCCATGCCGTATTCGTACATTGCTCTATCAATCGCTTCTACCGACGCGCCTTCTTCCATCATAAATTGCGCCTCACGCCGATACGGCCCAAACATGCGGTTTCCGACAAAGCCGCGGCAATTACCCACCAGCACGCCAATCTTCCCAATCTTTTTGGATAACGCCATGCACGTGGCAATTACTTCTTTGCTGCTGGCCTTGCCGCGCACAATCTCCAGCAGCCGCATCACGTTTGCGGGCGAGAAGAAATGCGTGCCAATCACCGACTCCGGCCGCCCCGTGGCTGACGCAATCTCATCAATATCCAGCGTCGACGTATTCGACGCCAAAATCGCGCCCGGCTTGCACAGCCTGTCCAGGTCGGCAAAGATCTGTTTCTTCAGCGCCATGCCTTCAAAGACGGCTTCCACCACCATGTCGGCATCGCCAAAACCGTCATAGGTCAGCGTGGGCTTGATCAGCTTCAGCCGGTCGTCCATCTGCTGCTGTGTGAGGCGGCCTTTCTTCATAGTGTTTTCGTAGTTCTTGCGGATCGTATTCATCCCGCGATCCAGCGCCGCCTGCTCCGTCTCCTTCAGCAGCACCGGGATACCGGAATTGGCAAAGTTCATGGCAATGCCCCCGCCCATGGTACCCGCGCCCACCACCGCCGCACTCTTTACGGGGATTACCGGGGTGTCTTTCGGCACGTCAGGGATCTTCGCCACCTCGCGCTCGCCAAAAAAGACGTGAATCAGCGCCTTCGATTGGTCAGAGAACAGGCACTTGGTAAACAGTTCGCGCTCGGCTTCCACGCCTTTGTCGAAGGGAAGTTTCGTCGCGGCTTCTACGGCATCAATTGCCGCCTGCGGAGCCATCAGCCCACGCGCTTTTTTCTTCGCGGCCTCACGGGCGGCAGCAAAGATAGCGTCATTCTGTTCCGGCGTGCCCAGCTTGTCGTTACGATCTCGTGTTTTCGGCGCGGGCTTATCGGCAATCTCGCGGGCAAAAGCCACAGCGCCTTTCAGCAAGTCGCCTTCAATCAGCCGATCAACAATCCCCGCAGCCAGCGCGTCTTTGGCTTTCACCGGCTTGCCATCGGTGCACATCTCCACGGCTTTCTGCACGCCGGCCAGCCGCGGAAGACGCTGCGTACCCGCCGCTCCGGGAATCAGCCCCAGGTTCACTTCCGGCTGTCCCACCACGGCCGTGGGCGCCGCCACGCGATAATGTCCCGCCATGGCCGTTTCCAGCCCGCCGCCAAACGCCTGCCCGTGGATGGCCACTACCACCGGCTTCGTGGAATTCTCAATGCGCTCCAGGATCGGCACCAGCCCCACACCGCGCGGGTTTTTTCCAGAAGTAATCTTGCCAAACTCTTTTATGTCCGCGCCGGCAATAAACGTTGTGCCCGCACCAATCAGCACCGCGGCCTTCACCGATGGGTCTTTCGCAATCTGCTCCACGGCCTCGGCAATTCCCTCCGGCACGCCCGGGCTCAGGGCATTCACCGGCGGATTGTTCACAGTAATAACGGCAATATCGTTGTCTCTTGTCAGCAGGACCAGATCACTCATGGGAAGGCTCTCTTTTCAGCTTGGAATTCTTTTTTGCGTTGCAAAATCCGGGGCGGATCGACGACCGTAAAGTTTATTGAATGGCCATTCAGTCCGTCAAACCACTGCGTGACGCGATGATCGCCGATTCAGGCGGTTTTTCGTTGATAACTCTTCTTGTTTATTCGGTTTTTATGTTTATGTTTCGATTTGATTTCTGGTACCGGCACTCTTGCCGGTAGCCCTTCGTTTGTGATTTTCTTTTCCTTTTCTAGCTCTTACAGTGAGATTTTTTCTCCGCATCAATACGCAGCTTCTGCATCGAATAAACAGGAGTGAATTAATGCCGACCGAATTGGCCACCATCAGCCGCGATGAGCTGAAAAAGAAAATCGACAACAAAGATTATTTTTTCCTGGTTGAAACACTGGCGCCGGAATACTACAAGCATGCTCATCTGCCTGGCGCAGTCAACCTGCCGCCCGATCGCGTCCGTGAGCTGGCTTCCACGGTGCTGCCGGAAAAAACTGCCGACATTGTGACCTACTGCGCGAAGCCTACCTGACACGCCTCAGAAAACGCCGCCCGTGAACTGGTGGCCATGGGATACACCAAGGTGCGTGATTATTCCGGAGGCAAAGAGGATTGGATCAAAGCGGGTCTGCCGGTGGAGGCAACGCCCATCATCGATAAGTCTGCTTAATTTCTAAGTAGCTTTCAAGGACTGGTGCTCCGCAGCCACGCTGATGATCTCCGGTTCCAGCCGGTCAAAGGCCTCGTGCAGGATACGGCGCGAGGTGGCAAAGCAGATACGCAGGTGTCCGCTTGCGCCAGGGCCGAACCAGCGTGGCGCTCCCGGTACCAAAGCAACGCGAGCGTGCTCGCGCAGATGCTGGCAGAGCCGCTCTGAGTCCTCGCTCAAACTGCTTACATCGGGAAAGACCACGTATGTTCCCTGCGGCTTTTGCGCTGTTACGCCGGGCCATTGCGCCAGGCGCTGCAGCACGTAGTCGCGCTGTGCCTGCAGATGCTCCACAAAACTCTCCAGCCACGCGCGGCCATCATTGAGCGCCGCAACCACTGCCACTTGTGACAGCACAGAAACGCCGTACACCGTGCTCTCTGCATCGGACGCGGCGACGATTTCTTTCTTCCACTCCTCATCTGTGCAGATCACCGCGCCCACGCGCAGCCCGGCCAGAGCAAAATTCTTGGAGAACCCATAGATCGTTACCGTGTTGCGGTCGATCTCCGGCGAGATCGCAGCCAGACTCACATGCTCATGCGGCGCATAGACGATGTCCGACCAGATTTCATCAGAAACAATGCGCAGACCGCGATGGATGGCCCACTCCGCCACTTTCTGCAGCCACTCGCGCTCATAAACCACGCCCAGCGGGTTGTGTGGATTACACAGCCACAGCATCCGCGTTCGCGTGGTAAAACGCCTCTCCATTCCCACGATGAATTCTTCTGCGGTCGTGCCGGGACCAACGCTCACGCGTACAGGAACCGCTCCGGCACGTTGCACGGTGTGATGAAGCAGAAAATCCACTGGATCAGGGATCAACACTTCATCGCCCGGATTGAGGCTGGCGCGCGCCACCACGGCCATGCCGGAAGCCGCGCTGTCTGTGGCGAATACCTGCTCCGGCGTGCAATGCATCTGCCGCGTAGTACGCATCCAGCGAGCAACAGCTTCGCGAAATTGCGGCAATCCTTCCGGCGGGCCGTAGCTGAGCACGCCATCGCGCACGTAACGGACAAGCTGTTCCTGGACCGCAGGACACACAGGAAAATCAGGATCAGCGGCGGTGAGCGGAATCACATCAGTCGGCTGCTGCGCCCAGCGCATGTTGAAAGCGCGCTGGCGCAGCAGATCGAGCCGCACCTTATTATCAGAAAACAAATTGGGCGAAAGATGCTCAGACTGCGCGATAGGCAACAGGACGGTGCTGCCGATCTGCGGTGAGATGAAGTGCCGCGTGATCTCGCGTCCTTTGGCAAGGTACGGCACGCACTGTTCGCGTCGTTCGCGGGAGAAGCGCGTGAGCGCGGCTTCCATTCCGGCTTCTTCTTTCATGGCTTCCGCCAAAGTTACAGCATCAGAAATCGCGGAAGAGACACCCTGGCTGGTAAAAGGCGAGAGCGGGTGCGCGGCATCGCCGATCAGCACCAGGTTGCCGCGATGGAACTGCGGGACCAGGTCGGCATCCAGCGGACGCCAGAGATGCGTCTTGGAAAAATCCGTGATGCTGATGAGATGAGGAACCGGCTCTGCCCAGTCTCCCACCAGAAGCTTTACGAACTGATGGCGGACCTCGGCGAGGTTCCTGGCATCATCAGCAGGCGGCGGAAAACGCTTGGCGTCAAATTGCAGGTACCAGATCACGTGTTCGGCATCCACGGCCAGCGTTCCCAGGGCAATGCCGCCGCCGGAAGCATGAAATTTGTTGAACGTATGGCTGGCCCAGCACACTGTGCTTTCACAGCGCACCAGCCCAACAATCTCCATCACCTGGGCTTGTGTAGAAGGCCAGCCGGGATACAGCGCCCGCCGCGCTCGGGAACGGATTCCTTCCGCGCTTATATAGAGATCTGCTTTTACAGTTGTGCCGTTGCTCAGAACGGCGGAAGCAACATTGCCGTCGTCGTCAAAATTCAGCTCTGCGAGCTCTGTATTGAAGACGGGAGCGTGGGCTGCGGGCAAAGCGCGGGTGAGCGCCGCAACCAGGTCCTGGCGGCGCATGCTGCGCGCACCTGCTGGCAACGGCTGCTCATAAAGTATGAGCCCGGCAGAGTCACGGCAACAGTAACGGTGCAAGGGCGCGCCAATATGTTCTCCGCTCAGCTTCACGCCAAGCCCCTGCAGGCAATCAATGCCTTCCGGCATCATAATGAAGCCCATGCCGCTCTCATGGTCCGGGCGCATCCGTTCGTAAATCCGGCAACTGTGCCCCTGTGCGCTCAGCTTGATTCCAGCCGTAAGGCCGGCAACGCCTGCGCCAAAAATTGCGATGTTCATCCGCGCACTCCTAACTAATGACCCGAAAAACCTCTTGATCCGTGCTTAGCCCAATGCGCCGAACGCACAAGCTAAAGGCAGTGATTTCTGCGTAAAGCTGCCGCATCAGCGAACTTCTGCCGCAGCCTTTTTGCTGAATATCGCCTGCATATTTTCCGGCGAGAAAAATTCCGGTACCGGCACCGTATGCGCCAACATGCCAAAAAAGCGGCTGCGCTGCTCCGGGTTTTCACGCAACGCTTCCAGCAGTTGCTGGATCTCCGGCGGTGGCGGAGCCAGCGCCGCCAGTTGCGTTGTGAGATCGAAATACGGAAGCTCTGCTTGATTGCGCGTCTGCTCGTAGCCAGCCAGCGCCTGCTCCAGAGGCTCGCGTCCGCTGAAGCCGGCATCAATCGCTTCCGCCAGCCACTCAGCGCTGCCAAGCGCATCTGTAATGCCAGAGGCTGTGCAAGGATCTTTCTGGTATCCGGCATCGCCCACCAGAGCCCAGCCTGGGCCGTAAGGTTTGCGCACAAAGCTGGGGATGGCGCCGCCCACAAAGCGCGATTCGCGCTTGCCCGCCTGCATACGCTCCCACAACTCCGGCGCATGCTGCTGGATCACGGCGCTGTGATGCCTTTCAATATTCGTGCGCACCATGGGCAGGTCCCGGGCGCAAAAGGCCACACCGATCAGCGAAAGATTGTCATTGGTGTTATAGGCAAAGATCACGCGATCAGGCCGCAGCCACAAATGCCAGCCAATCATGGGCACACCGCTGAAGTAGGCGTACCATGAGCCTTCCAGCGCCGGGCCGCTCTTGTACTCTTCCGCCTGCACGGCCTTGGCCACGGTGCTGAACATGCCATCAGCGCCAATCGTGATGCGCGCGTGCTCGCTGACAACGGAACCGTTCTTCTGGTGTCCGCGAACTCCGGTGACACGGTCTTTTTCCCAAAGCACTTCCTGCACGGAAAAGCCTTCACGCAACTCCGCGCCTGCCTTTACCGCAGCGTCCACCAGCACCGGATCAAGCTTGAGCCGCCGGGGCGCATAAGCCTCGGTAACTCCGCCTTCGGCCGGAACAGGCGAGCCTGTCAGCGAGAATGCTCCGTAATCAAAATGGTTGGTCCGTATCGGCGGACAGTTGGTTGCAGCCAGCGCATCCAGCAGGCCCCAGCGCTTAAGCCGGGCTGAGCCTGTCTGGTGCATATAGTGGTTGGAAAACGGCATGTCGCTGGGGAATGTTCCCCGGTCCAGCAACAGCACTTTGTAACCTTTGCGCGCAAGTAGAAGCGCAGTGGGAGCGCCGGCACAGCGCGCGCCGACAATAATTGCATCGTACATGGAGGCTCCTTCCCTAACCGCCGCGACGTGCTTTCGAATTGTTTTATTGATTGTGCATCGTATCCCCGCTTCGTTTCTGCTTGAAGATGAAAAATTTCAAATATTTTTCTATTTGCTTTAGAAATAAAGCTGATACCATCTCCGATCTTCTATTTACTATCGCTTTGTGCGTATTGGGAAAGGACCGTTATGAAGACCAATCTTGAGGTAATCAAAGGCATTTACAACGGCGGCCCGGAGCAAATTGCCGCCAATCTGCAGGCTGCGCTGGCTCCGCGATTTGAATGGACTGAAGCCGCCGGGTTCCCTTATGCCGGCACTTACCACACCATGGAAGAGGTGGGGAAAAACGTTTTTGCCCGGCTGGCCACGGAATGGGAAGGCTACCGCGCCGCCGTGGAAAATTTCTATGACGCTGGCGACACTATCATCGTCACCGGCAGATACCTGGGCAAATACAAGGCCTCCGGCGGGAACATGGACGCGGTCTTTGCTCACATCTGGAACTTTAAAGACGGCAAAATTGTGAAGTACACGCAGAACGTTGACACGAAAAAAGTGTGGGACGCAATTGACGGCAAATGAGCGCGATGTTCCGCACCAGATTTAAAAAGCAGATCGTCACAGAATTTCTGCCTCCGGCGCGGCCCGGCAAGAAGCAAAGGGTAATCATCCTGTGCGATGGCATGCCTTCCACTCCGCGCAAGCAGCCTCTGGCAAAGTTCCTGGCCGATAAAGGATATTGGGTTTTTTATCCACGTTATCGCGGCGCATGGGAGAGCGGCGGAGAATTTCTGGCGCAGTCACCGCATCAGGATGTCCTTGATGTGATTGGCGAAATACCAAAAGGCTTCCGTGAGCTGGCCTTTGGCCGGCGATTCACAGTGAAGCCAGACGCGATTTTTGTCATCGGCGGAAGCTTTGGCGGCGCGGCAGCGATTCTGGCTTCTTTAGACGAGCGCGTGAGCAGAGTGATTGCGAACTGCCCGGTGGTCGATTGGGCGATTCTGCCTCAGTCGGAAAAAGCTGAAACCTCAAACCCCAGCTATACGGCGTACATCCGGGAAGCATTCGGCAATGGATACCGCCTGATAGACCGCAACTGGCGCAAGCTGCGCAGCGGCAAGTTTTACAATCCGGCGCACCACGCAGATGAGATCAATCCAGCAAAGATCCTGATGTTCCACGCCAAAGACGATCCCAACGTGCCTTATCAGTCGGTGAGAGATTTTGCCGCGCGTACCGGTGTAAAGCTGAATACGCTGCAGAGAGGTGGGCATGTGAGTACGGATTGGGTGGTGAGGAAGTATTGGAGGAGGATTGAGAAGTTCTTTGGCAGTTAGAACCTTTTTGCCGCAGATTTTCGCAGATGCGCGCAGATCAAAATCATTTTTGCCAGAACGATTCTCATGCCGGCCAGTGCGGCGTCTTTTTTTGCAAAAACTGCTGACGTGAAGGTTTCGGCTTGAAAATTGCGGCGCTTTGGATTGATCTCAGCCGTCCCTAACGGGACTCCGCGATTTTCATTCCAGTTACCCGGCACTTGAGCGCCTGGGTGGCAAAGCCACCGAGCGCTCGGCGCCCCCGACGGTAGGATTTTGAACCAAATTGCCAGGGCGAGGGAAGTGCTGGTGAAGTGTACAATCTAAAGAATGGTAATGAGTGTAATGACGATTTTTTCAACGACTATACCAGCAGCCGTTTGCAGATCTCGGATAGCAGCGACGGCAGTGGCATCTGGAATGTCTCGACCTTGAATCCGCTTGCCACACACTCAAATGTGGAATCATGAAAGGGCAGGATGTAGTGCTTAAGTCTACGCCAGGATTCAGGGTTGTAACGTGCGTGAACGGCATTAATCTTTTCAAGGTCCCTCAGCCAGGTTGAATTCATGACCAACATTGCTTTGTATGCCACAAGTCCCTTTCCGTATAGCGGATGGCCGCGAAGAACCTCATCGTTCGGAGTACCCATTTTGGTGCAATCACAATACTCAAATTCAACGAGCGCAAGTTTCTCAGCTAGATCGCTGTTCGGCTCCCGCACCTTTACGTATGTTCCGTCCCACTTTGGATCGACATCGCGCAGGAAGAACACCAGGAATGTCTTGTAATCGTTTTGCATTAGATACGGCAAGGGCGCACCAGTGTCCCAGGAAACCGGAAATTCTATGGGAACAGCGTACTGTTCACCCTTTGCGGCCGCGAGATTCCTTTCGGCTTGAAGCATAGCAGTGTTAGCTGCACGAACCTCCTCCATTTCGCCTCCCCGAGTGAGTGCTGCAATTGCTCTTGATTGTCGTGCCTGTGCCTCTCGGAGCGTAGTTTCAAGTTCGGGAATGCCCATAAGCCTTACTCCCTGACGGTATTTGAATCCTTATATAGGTATATATACGTATCCCTATACGGTTATACGTATCCTATACATGCTATCCCTTTGAACCCTGTTAATCAGGCACGTCCAAGTGTCCCCATTCCGCCGGATATAGGGCGCGTAGCAGCCGGAGAAAAGCAAGCCAGGCTTGGCCGTGACGCCACATGACCTTTCTGACTCTGTGGCAATCCTTGAGTAGGGAAGGACGGAAGCGCAGCAGGAAGAAAATCCAATGCGTCATTAAATACACTTGCCGCACCTCGGAAGACGCCGCGATAGAGAGTTTGTGGATTGTTTCGTCTTTTGGCCTGTCGAGGGCGAAGTTATGAATGAGATAAAACAGCATTCGGCAGTCGTCCCGGATGAGGCCGACAGCCTGCCTGCAAGCTGCTTCACGATCTTGTAAGTCGCTCTGCTGGAGTTTTACCGCCAGAGCAGATAGCTTACGCAGCCTTTTCCACCGTGTCATCGAACGCGATGTCAAAAGTCTTGCTCTTTTCCCGGTACAGATAAATTGCGAGTCCAATCGAATAACCGATGGTAGCTAAAGCCATCCCTACGCAAACGATCTGGCTAATTGGGATTGCCATCGAGCAGCCTCCATATCTCGGTCAGAACCTTACGGTAACTGTCGAGCGCGTACTGAATCAGTGATAGATGTTCAAGGGTGAGCGGACCGCGCTCCGGCTCAGGTTGCCGGAGATAAACGGCCCAAATGATCGTGGAAGCGAAATAGCTGAAGGGGATGATACGAGCAACCAGTCGCCGCACAGTGTCCCGGTAGTGGCGTGAATGGCGGCAACCAGCAGACTGAAACCGGAGTAGATGCCCAATCCGAAGACGATTCCCCAAACGTGATGCCGCCAGGAGATTCCGAGTCGGGTAGCAAACACCCATATAAACAACAATACGCCGCAGCGAAGCAGTTCAATGCTGCGTTCCAGAGTGATGGCCAAACCGGGCAAGGTCTTGATGGAGATGTCTGGATACAGAACCAAGAGCGCAGCTCCGGCCATGAATAGGACAGCGAATATTGCCAACGTACCAAACGTCTTGCGGGAAAGCCTCGCATCGTTCACTACGGAATAGCGCATCGCCTCCAGGATCACGGCGAAAGCGATGACGTATTCCACAGGAAAGGAGAGCCAATAGGAGTAGGAATAAGCGTAAGAATGGGGTTCCTGAAAGCGATGATGGGCAGGATGATCTCGCGCAGAATATCGAAGACGATGGAGGTGAAGAAAACTGGGAAGCGGCGTACCAGCCCACGTTTCAGCATGATTGCCAGAACAATCAATTCCGCGATAATGCTGCCGATCCAAGGGATGTAATCAATGGGCTGAAAGTGCATGAAAATGGCCGCCGCCAAGGATACATGACCAGCGACGGCCCAACAATCTTTTTACCGGGCGCACAAACCGCCTTGCGCCTGCGATCCAGGCGGAAGGCACGGAACAGGCAGGCCGCCTCCGCCGAACATTGGTTTCTTTGCTGGTTCAACTGCTGGTTTCATCGAAGCGTACGCGCATACGCTCAAGATCGCAAAAATGGCTATTGCCAAACGAGCACGCATAAGGAACTCCTCCTCAGGCGGTCATTATAGTGAGCCTCCGGCCCAAATAACGGTTTAGCAAAACGCTGTATTGGCTGCTGGTGCGTATTTTCAATTAGTTAACTTATTCTGTATGCCGCCACCTACGGGGCTCGTCCGTTTTGGTCAGCCTACCCAGGGCTTACGCACCTCCACCCAGAACGCGCAACAACGGCGCGTTCCGGGACCTAGCCTGGGCTAGACTGTTTCGCTCCTTCGGAGCTCAGAATCAACCGACCACGTCCTCACCAAAATGATGATTTTTGCGGAAGAATTTTGGTAGCGGTGCAATTTACTATTTTTCACTGCTCATCGCTTCGTCATCCCGAAAGGCGTAAGCGAGCCCGCGTTTTCACCAGCGGGCGAGTAACCTTGAGGGACCTTGCGTTCAAAAACGATGCCGTCATGAGATTAGAAGCACAAGGTCCCTCGGGCCTACTCGCGCGCTGAAGACTGCGCTCGCTTTACGGCTCTTCGGGATGACGATGTATTTATAACGAAGCAGCGTTAACAGCAAAACTGCACCACTACCAGAATTTTGTTGACAATAGGGCGAACAAATAGTAAAGTTAGTTATTTTCCTCCCAGTGAGAAAAAGCAGTATTTGGACGATCTTTGACAATTAGCTGTCAGCAATTAGCACTCGGCAATCAGCTAAATCAACCCGAAAAGCTGAGGTAAAAGAAGATTCGACCGGTCGGTCACCGTTCGGTGGAATACGCTTAGTCCTTTGTTTTCAACAAGAGCAGTGATGGGGGGGTGGGCCTATCCATCGGGGCATTTGGGATCGAGTTGGGATGACTGCAGATAAGCCCTTTAGAATCCTAATTAAGGTATCCGGGGGAGGGGCTATCAGATTGGTACTGACCGGGCGGAGGTCGCCCGGTCTATTAATTACTGCGCGCCCTTCGCCTGCACTTGTTTATAGCCTTGCGGAATCTGAAACAGCGCGGCGTCCACCGTGTTGGTTGAGATCGAGGTGACCTCAATGGTGGTATCCATCAGTGAGCCACTGGGGGATTGCGAATTGGAAGCGTTCGCCGCATCATCCTGCGACGCCTCGTCTTTCTTTTTCTTCTTGCCAAAGATGCCGCCGATTCCGTGCGTGATGGGGTTGCCGCTGTTGTTTGACGCTTGCTTCTGATCATCACTGGAAGTCGGCTGCGCACCCGGCTGTCCGCTCATGCCAACGCTTACCATCGAGAGCAGAGGCATTCCGCTGAAGTTCGCTGCGGTCTTGCGATACTCCACCATCGCCGGGGCCACCTGAGGATTTGCGCCGAAGACCGCGCCGGGCACCCAGTCCAGCTCTTTGGCCAGACGCTGATAAAAACGTTTCATTTCGTCATAGCCTTTGACCTGAGCGATATACGAGTCTGAGTTGACCCACATGTTGGCGCTCTGGCCCTGGGTTTTGGGGTCTGTCGATTTCATCTCCATGTCCACGCGGACCTTCATCTCTTTGGCCGTGTAGTCCAGCAGCTTTTTGCTGCCGCTTCCGGCTGAGACCTGGATCTTGGGCACAATTGTTACCTGCGCTTGCTGGTCCTTGTTGTGCTTGGCTTGCTGCTCCGCGGCTTTGCGGCGGGCCTCTTCCATCTGCGCCTTCATCTCAGCAAAGGTCATCACGGAATATGTTTTCTTTTTGGTATCAATTTGGATGATCTGTTTTCCGTCGAGATCGATGATCTCCACCATGCCCAGCGAATCTTCACGCCGCATCTTGTTGCCCTTGAGGCTGATGGTGGAAACAGCGCCTTGCGTAGCCTGGCGCGCGTTTTTGCTGAAGACCCCGGCAAATTTCATGGCACCGGCAGCGGCTCCGCCGGTAATTTTGCTGTTCTCCGTGTATTGAAAATCGGCAAAGCATGAACAAGCCAGGGGAAAGATGAGCGCTGCGGCCAGCGCCGGACGAGCATGCAGTTTCATTTTGAAATCGCCTCCAGGCGAAGGCAGCATTATAACCGTGAAAGAAAGCACGCAACATCATGCGGGCAAGGCCCACATGGCGATGATCCGCGCTGCTAGCTTGCTTTGGGAAAATAATCTTGCGGGTCAGGATACGCTTCCAGAATCGCGGTGCTGCGGAAGGGAACGGCGCGGCCATCCTTCACTAT
>DASTCT010000144.1:0-27778 GCA_035710845.1 Candidatus Angelobacter sp. | reverse complement strand
TCACGCGCATCACCTATAGCTGCAACTTTTATGCCAGCAATATCTCGCGCGTGGTGGTGGTGCGCGACGCCCGCCCAACCGAGCAAACCGTTGTTACCGGGCTGGCCGCACCGTTTGTGCATAACGGGCTGAGTGCGACAGTAGCCAACGAAGTCCGCGTTACGCCCTATGAGTGGGAGTGCGTCACTCATTGCGATTTGCCTGATCCGCCGCAGTTTGCCTGGGTGGACCTGCGCAAAGAAGCGTACGAGATCACGCAAGGATTAAGATCTTATGGGCCATTTATGCCGGAGCAGGATGAGAGCGAACTGCGCATCCGGATCAAAGCGCAAACGCCCATGACGGTAGCGGTGGTTCCCAGCAACATGGCAGACAAGCTCATGGTCAACAATCAGCAGGCTCAGGAAATCCTTTCCAGCAGCAAATGCAAGCAATACGGAGTGCAATCCAGCACGCTGGATTGCGCCTTGCAGAAAGACAGCGGGCCGATGCAGGTGGTGGTGCTGCCGGAAGTTGAGACCAGAAAAAAGAAGAAAGCCGAGATCACGATTTCCGGCGAGCAGTGCGTAGCCAATTGCGTGAAATAACTGCTCCCATTCCAGCAACAAACAACTCCAGGAAAAAACTTGCGGTTTTCGATCGCATAGCCGACGCCAACATGGGTTAGAATGCAGGGCCATCAAGACTCACCGGGTGGCTGGAAGATGCGTAGTGCAATCAGTAATTTCTTCAGGTCGGAACAAACCAGGTTCCGGCTACGATGGATCACCATTCTAGGCATTGGAGCCGCTTTGATCGTGGCCTCAACTCTCATCAAGGCCGGCATCAAGGAAGAGACGGAGAGTTCGGTTGCGGAAGAATTATGGGCCCGCGCATGCTCCGGCATCGGCGAGGCATTAGCCATTGCTGCTGTGATTGCATACCTGGTGGATGAAGCAGCCAAACGAAAGCTGCTGAAGGAATTTGCCGAAGACGTTTCTGAACACATCATAGGCCGGCTGCTTCCTTCAGGACTGCGGGAGAGAATGTTCCAGTACCTCACAGTCGATTTCGTCCGCAGCAACTGGACAGTGATTTATGAACTGAAGGTGCGATACCAACAGACGAGCGCGGGTACATTTGAAAAACATGTAGAGTTGATGACCGAATCGAGCTATAGCATGGAGAACCGCTCGCCTCTGGACAAGACATATACGGTAGCTTACGAGGTGATGAAGAAATGGTTCGAAAATTTGAGCGCACCTGAGATCAAAAGCGTCAAGATAAATGGAAATACGGTGAATGGCTGCTATCTAAAAGACAGTGGCACTGGCGTATTCGCAAAGCTTAATCCGGACGATGCGCCCGACCTTGTGGTGGAGATACCGGGGCACATAGTCAATCAGAAGCCACATAAAGCGGACGTGCAGCTCAAGCTCGCCGAATATCTTGGCGCTACGTTCTATACCTCGTTCGATGCGCTTCATCCCGTGATTGGGCCAACTGTGGTAGTCGCGAAATACCCGGCGGATGAACTGGAGGTATCGCTATCTTTATCTTTTGCTGACGACGCGGAAGCCAAACGTGTTCCGCCAATGCCCGAGGAAAACGACAGGTGGCGAATTGAAAGACCCATTCTGCCCGGACAGGGATTTGTGCTGCGTTGGCGGCCACAACCATGGGCAGCCCAAATTGCTTCTCCAGTCCAGCAGGCAAGTGATGGAAAAGCGGTGGCCACAGGTACTTAATAAGGAGATGGCTTGGAAGCTTCCTATACTCTGATCGCTATAGCCGTTCTGGCGGCAATCGTGTTGTTCCTGTTGCTGAAGACCTACAACGGCCTGGTGCGCATGCGCAATGTAGTGCGCAACGGCTGGTCGGATATCGACGTGCAGCTCACACGCCGTCATGATCTGGTGCCGAACCTTGTAGAGTCGGTGAAGGGCTACATGGCGCATGAGCGTGAGACGCTGGAAGAGGTTACGCGCGCCCGCAGCCAGGCGATGACGGCCAGCGGAGCCGATCTGGCAACACGCGCCGCAACGGAGATGGCGCTGGGCAGCGCGGTGGGCAATCTGTTTGTGAAGGCGGAGCGCTATCCGACGCTGAAGGCTTCACAGCAATTCCTGCTGTTGCAGGAACAGCTGACCTCCACGGAAAACCGCATCGCCTACGCCCGCCAGCATTACAACGAGAGCGTGCGCCAGTACAACACTGCGCTGGCAGAGTTTCCGCGCAACCTGCTGGCGGGGATGATGGGCTTCAGTCCTTCGCCACTGTTTGCGGCTGACGCGGGGGATAGGGCGAATACGCAGGTACAAGTCTAAGAACCGTCGCCGCAGATTTACGCAGATGGGCGCGGATCGGCAGAGAAAGATTTAGCCGCGAATGAACGCCAATGAACACGAATCATTCTCTTCAAGGTTCGATCCGCGTTTTTTCGCGTGTATTCGCGGCTTAATTTGATCTGCGTTTATCTGCGGCTAAAGATTTTTCAAAGCCTGCGTCAAATCCTCGATCAAATCATCCGGATGTTCCAACCCGATGGAAAGACGCAACAGGTTCTCAGGGCTGCGAGTGTCAGCACCTTCGGCTGAGGCGCGATGTTCTATCAAACTATGCGTGCCGCCCAGGCTGGTGGCGTGGCTGAAAAGTTTGAGTCCGGAGACGAGTTTAAAGGCTTCTGCACGGCCACCCTTTACCTGAATCGACATCATGCCGCTGAAGCCAGACATTTGCTGCGCGGCGATCTTGTGGCCGGGGTGCGAAGGCAGGCCGGGATAGTGGACGGATTCAAGACGGGGTTGCTGCGCGAGAAATTCAGCGATACGCTGCGCGCTAGCCGACTGGGCGCGCACGCGATACGGAAACGTTTGAAGTCCGCGCACGGTGAGCCAGCACTCAAATGGCGATGGCACAGCTCCAGCTTCGCGCTGGATGTGCATGCAGCTTTCGTAGAGTTCACCTTTTTCGCGAAACACGAGCGCACCGGCGAGCACATCACTATGGCCGGAAAGATATTTGGTGACGGAGTGCATCACGACATCGGCGCCGAGCTCAAGCGGGCGACTCAGCAGCGGCGTGGCCCAGGTGTTGTCACAGGCCACCATGGCGCCGGCTTTTTGCGCGATGGCTACGATGGCGCGCAAATCGGTGACGTTCAGCAGAGGATTCGAAGGCGTCTCAGCCCAGATGAGCCTCGTGTTGGGCGTGACCGCACGCTCGACGGCGGCGAGGTCCTGCATATTGAGCGATGAGTGCTTGAGTCCCCAGCGAGTCATGACGGTCTTCAACAGAATGGGCGTGCCGAAATAGGCATCTTCAGGGGCAATCACATGGTCGCCCGGCTTGAGCGATTGAAGGATGGCAGTGGTCGCCGCGCTTCCGGAGGAGAACGCCAGGGCAGCGGCGCCGCCTTCAAGCGAAGCAAGGGTGCGCTCAAGCGCATCGCGATTGGGATTGCTGACCCGCGCATAGAGATGGCCGCCGGGAAGGGAGCCGTCCGGGGCCTTGTGGAACGTGGTGGAGAGATGGATTGCGGAAGTGACGTCGCGGGAGGTTTCAGCGATGTTCGCGGCGTGGACGGCGCGGGTTTCGATTTTCATCGCTTCAGTTATATCAAAAAAACTTTCGCCGCAGATTTCGCAGAGATAGGCGCAGATCAGCAGAGAAGATTTAGCCGCGAATGAACGCAAATGAACACCTTAATTTCTGTCGCTTCGCTCCAAACCGCTCAAAAGATTTTTTCCCATGCTGTCTCTTAGCTGCTCCTGCTGCAGCGGGCTCGCCGCGTGGTCGGGCTCGCCCTTAATATTGGCGCTTCACTCCAAAACCGGAGAGAGTGAGTGCGCTACAATGCTCGAAAGCTTAAGCGCGGAAAATTATGGAGGTCTCGGGTGCGAGACATTTTTGCCGTTCTACAACTGTTTGCAGCA
Source organism: Candidatus Angelobacter sp. (assembly GCA_035710845.1). GTDB lineage: Bacteria > Acidobacteriota > Terriglobia > Terriglobales > Acidobacteriaceae > Angelobacter. Next base: position 23,864 of record DASTCT010000144.1, on the reverse strand, counting down.
GTTTTCCTTTCCATTGTCGGGCTGTCGCTGGCCTTCCGCGCAACAAGCGTCGGCATGTTGATGCTAGGCGGCCTTCTTGGCGGGATAGGCCTGACATTCCTGGCATTGTTATTCGTCAACCTGCGCAGGCCTGAATAGCAGCGTGTTTAATCGCCGCGTGAGTGCTTTTTCCATTTGTTATAAGCGCGAATTCACGCTTAAGTGAAGTTTGCCAGGATTCTTACTGCATGTGCAGTTAGAAAGAGCCGCTAAATTTGGCCTTGCGTTTCTCCACAAATGCCCTGATCCCTTCTTTTCCATCCGATGTTCCGCCTGCTTCAGCGATGGCGCGGCTTTCCCATTCCATCTGCGTCTCCAGTGACTGGTTCCAGCCGCTGTGCAGCAGGCGCTTGGCTGCGCCGAACGCGCCGGTCGGGCCTTGGGCGAGAGATCGGACCAGCTCTTCCGCCCGCTCCATTAATTTGTCCGCCGCCACGACCTCTGTCACCAATCCCCACTCGCAGGCCTCGCGTGCGGAGAGTACGCGATTGGTCAGCGTAAGCTCCATTGCTCGCTTAAGGCCGACCAGTCGCGGCAGAAAATAGCTTGAACCTCCATCGGGCGCCATGCCGATCTTGGTATAAGCCATCAGGAAGGTGGCTGAATCGGCAGCCAAAACCAGATCGCATGAGATTGCCAGGCTGAAACCTCCGCCTGCGGCTGCCCCTTGTACGGCGGCAATCACCGGCGCGTTGAGCCGCGCAAATCGCGAGACTGCCAGGTGGAGATATGACGTGACCTCGCGCAAATAGCTCTCAAGCTCCGCTTGCGCGGCAAAGATCTTTACGTCGCCGCCAAAGCAGAAGTCGTTTCCGATCCCACGCAGGAGCACGGCACGCACGCGTTTGTCGCGTTCGCACTCCAGCGAGACTGCCATTAATTCCTTCGCCATGCCCAGATCAATGGAGTTCCCGACATGGGGCCGGTTCAGCGTGATATGGGCAACATTGTCACGAACTTCAAACAGTACTGGCTCTTCACTAGACATTCCTAAACTCCGTGCGATGATTCAATTCGCGAGCTTCGCGTTGATTCGCGGCTAACGTTTTGATCTGCGCTCATCTGCGCAATCTGCGGCAAAAAATTATTTTTTCTCCAGCCACTTCGCCGGAGGCAGTTCTTCTTTCAACTGCACGCCGCTGATTTTGCGCAGCATCATCTGGCTGGCTAAATCTACAATCCTGCCAGCAGCGGCTTCCGCCGTTACGCCGTGCGCACGGATATTTGAGATCAGGTTTCGCTGCGAATCATTGTGGCCTGCGCCCGGCTGAAAAGCCATATATGCTGACAGGCTTTCCGCCGTAGCCAGCCCAGGACGCTCTCCAATCAAGAGCACAACAACTTTAGGGCGCAGCAACTCGCCTACGGCATTCATTACGCCCACGCGGCAATATCGAACAGCAAATGCCTGCCCCAGCCGCCAGCCTTTTGCCTGCGCCTGTTCTGCGATCAGAGGCAGCAATCGCGCGACCTGCATTCGAACCGCCGTAACTGAAAGCCCATCGCCAATCACAATCTGTAGATCCGGCTGCGACGAGCAGTGCTGTAATACCAGATCGCGTCCCGCCTGGCTAAGCTGCCTTCCCAGGTCCGGACGAAGAAGGTATTCATCCTTGTTGGCTGCCTGGGTTGAGACCGTGAACAGCTTCCACCGCTGTACGAACTCAGCCCCGAGGTCTCGCTCCAGATCAAATTCCGTACGTACGGCGTCTCGGGCAGCGGCGTGGGCTTCACGCAACTCAAGCTGAGTTCCGGTTTTGTAAGCTGCGCCTGCACGGTCCACCAGCACCCGCGCTGGCGTGCGCGCCCGAATTTTCTCTATCAGCTCAGGCCAGCCTTCGGATTTAAGAATGTCTTCTGCCATGGAACGCTGACGGCGTTTGATCTGGTACTGCTCAGCCTACCAGCTTGCCGCTTGGTCAGGATATTTATCTAAAAAATTCAAGCCGCACGCTACAATAAAGCTGCTCAGGAGCGATTCTTCCATTCCAGCCTTGGTTGATCCATTTGTAACTCACGCCGTTTGCAACAGGCACCAGCCATCAGCAAAGCCCTTTCGGCATCGCGCTTTTTCTTTAGGTGCTGGCATCGGGTTCCTGGTAGCCGTCTTCATGCTGGCTCTGGTTTCCTGCAGTAAAAAATCCGCCGAGCCCCCAGACCATCCACGGCTCACTGCCGGTATAAAGATGGTGGATGTAAGTTTTCATTCCAACGCGCTCAATCGCCAGATGCCATACCGCGTGATTCTTCCGGCAAGCATGCCATCAGGCCAGAAATTTCCTGTGTTGTATCTGCTGCATGGCGGTGGTGGCGGCGGCTTTCGCGATTGGTCAAACTACTCTGACGTGGCCGGCTATGCTGAAAAAGGTGTGATTCTGGTGATGCCGGAAGGGAACGAGTCATATTATGTGAATTCTGCTGACCATCCGGAAGACCGCTATGAAGACTACATTGTGCATGATTTGATCACCGACGTAGAGGGCCGATTCCCCGTGGCGAAAGACCAGGCAAGCCGCGCGATTGCAGGCGTCTCCATGGGCGGATTTGGCGCAATTACGCTGGCCCTGAAACATCCTGATTTGTTCATGTTTGCCGGAGGCCTCAGTTCAGCGCTTGACGTTCCCACTCGTCCATTTTCTGCCAAGCGAATTGGGCAATGGCGGCACCATCGATCGATTTTTGGGCCCTGGAAGGGCCAGCATCAGCAGGAAAATGATCCGTTTGTTCTGGCAAGGTCTGCTGATCCTCAGAAAATGCCGTACTTTTTTCTTACCTGCGGCGACCAGGAAGGCCTGCTCCCGGTCAACCGGAAATTTGCCGCTCTTCTGCATGAGCGCAACTTCAGATATGAATTCCACACAGGCTACGGCGGGCACGATTGGAACCAATGGAACAGCCATGTTCCCGCGCTCATCGATAGTCTCATGCACCATCTTGCCGTGAAATAGCGCGACTGCGCTTCGTCCCTTGCCCAGTGCCTATCTATAGGTGTCCAATAAGAAGATTGAGCAAGGGGGGCCGCCTTGAACCGCAGAGAATTTTTGAAAGACGCCTCAACCACCGTAGGAGCAGCGTTGCTTGCTCCGGGAATCCTGAAAGCATCCGTCTTCGATTCTACGATCCAGAGTTCCGCGCCTTCGGTTTCGCATGTGGCTTTTGTCAAGACCACCGATCGCGCAGCCGGAGTCAAGCGGGCCATAGAGCTTCTGGGACCGGAGAAATTTCGCGGCAAAGACCTGTTCATCAAACCAAATTTCAATAGCTCGGATCCAACGCCTGGTTCGACCCATGAGGATACTCTTGTGGCGATCCTGCGCCAGCTCAAAGCCCTGGGCGCTGGCCCGCTTACCGTGGGCGACCGCAGCGGCATGGGCAACACGCGCGAAGTCATGACCAAAAAGAGCGCTTTCCAGATGGGCAAAGAGCTGGATGCCAAGGTGATTGTGTTTGACGAGCTTGAGCCGGACGATTGGGAACTCATTAAGCAGCCGGACATGCACTGGGAGCAAGGTTTTGCTTTGCCGCGACCGGTGCGCAAAGCCGGCGGCGTGGTGACTACATGCTGCCTCAAGACCCACCGCTATGGCGGCCACTTCACCCTTTCACTCAAGAACTCTGTGGGTTTTGCCGCCAAGTATGTCCCCGGCAATCCCTATAACTTTATGCGTGAGCTGCACTCCTCTCCGGACCAGCGCCGCATGATTGCCGAGATTAATACTGCGTATAAACCTGACCTGATTGTGCTGGATGGCGTGCAGGCGTTTACCAACGGCGGTCCTGACCAGGGCAAGATGGTGCAGTCCAATGTGATACTGGCCGGCACAGATCGTGTGGCCATTGATGCCGTTGGCGTCGCGTTGCTGCGCCACTTTGGCACCACGCCAGAGGTAAGCCAGGGCGCGATCTTTGATCAGGAGCAGATTGCCCGCGCCGTGCAGTTAAAGCTCGGCGTGACCAGCCCTAAGCAAATTGAGCTGGTTACCGGCGATAAAGAAAGCGCGGAGTACGCGAAGCAAATTCGCGCCGTGCTGGATGGCGGAAAGGCGTAGAAATTGCAATTGAGTAATCTGGTAATCGGGTAATTGAAAACCGATTACTCCGCAGCTTTTCAATTACTCAATTACCAAATCACCCGATTACCAATTATTCCCCGACTTTAATCATCAGCTTGCCGGTGTTTTCTCCGCTGAACAGTTTCAGCAGGGCTTCAGGAAAGTTCTGCAGGCCTTCGACAATGTCTTCCCTGGTCTTCAGCTTTCCCTGGGCGCGCCAGGTGGCCAGTTCGCGCATGCCTTCGCCATAGCGCGCAGCAAAGTTAAATACGATAAATCCTTCCATCCGCGCGCTGTTAACCAGCAAAGAAAGATAGTTGGCTGGGCCCTTAATTTCGGAAGTGGAGTTGTACTGTGAGATTGCGCCGCAGAGCACTACACGCGCGCCGCGCGCAAGCAGGGCCAGAGCCGCGTCAAGAATCTCGCCACCGACATTGTCAAAATACACGTTGATGCCTTTGGGGCAGTGGCGACGCAACGCGTCTATCACGTTTTCTGACTTGTAGTCGATGCAGGCATCGAATCCAAGTTCGCGCACCGCATAGTTGCACTTGTCCGGCCCGCCGGCAATGCCGATGGCGCGGCAGCCTTTGATCTTGGCAATTTGTCCCACCACCATTCCTGTAGCGCCCGCAGCGCCGGAAACCACTACGGTATCGCCCGCAACCGGCTTGCCGATTTCGAGCAGCCCGAAATACGCCGTCAGGCCAGTAATTCCCAAACCGCCCAAATACACCGGCAGCGGCGCCAGGTTCGGATCGATCTTAATAATTCCGCTTCCATCCGACGTCGCGTACTCCTGCATGCCCAACATGCCAAAAACGTGCTCGCCGGTTTTGAAATTAGGATTCTGTGAAGCCACCACGCGGCCCACGGCACCGGCGCGCATTACGTCGCCGATCTTGACTGGCTCAATATAAGAGCGGCCTTCGTTCATCCAGCCGCGCATCGCCGGATCAAGCGAAATGTATAGGTTCTTGACGACGAATTGCCCCGGACCGGGATCACGCACCGGCTCTTCTGTGTAATTCCAGTCACTGCGTTTGGGCAGGCCCTTTGGCCGGGCGGCAAGGCGGAACTGATGATTGATCACGTTCATCTTCTGCTCCTAGTTTCTTTCCACGACGAGTTAGAGATGAGATCACAGTATATATGTTGGGTTCCGAACGATTCGTTCACAGCGTGAAAACGAAGTTACAGCCGGACATTTTTACGTTTGTTTTGTAACGGACATGCTTTCTCCTGCACTCCATATATGACCAGTAAGGAGGCCCGAGAAATGGCAGGAAAAATCCATTTCACACAAATCCCCGCCGCCATTCAGGAAGCGATAAAGTCTGTCAAGACGACTCTGCCGCACGAAGAGTTGATCATGGGTTTTATTGCCCCTGAAGGCCTGGCCGAGAGTCAAGCACAAACCATTGCCCGGGAGGTCACGCAAAAGGTGGCTCCTGGCGCACAACCTTTTGTTGGCCCCACAGGAGCAGCAGCCGGTGGAGTGCAAGCAGAAGCCCTGATCAAGCCGGTACGCATCCTGGGCTTTAAAGCTTCACCCAAACTGCTCGGCTAATGTAAGCGAAACAGGCACGGCGGCTCCGGCCGCCGTGGACTGCAATCGCCGCCAATAAGGAGTTGATCATGGCGGAAAAAGCAGTGTTGTACCAAATTGCTCCTGCTGGAACCGAAGTCCCCTATTGTCCCAGCGCGCAGCCCAACATGCGTGAAGCGCGCCTGCTGGGAATCGTCAAGAACGGAGAGACTTCCTACCTAGCCGAAGCTGTTCCGTTGACCGGGGAACTGCTCGCCATGACGCAGCCGGTAAGTCCCTCACGCGTGCTTCGAATTGCTGCCCGTTGTGAAGAAAATGCTTGTATGCACTTTGACGGCGTAAACTGCCGCCTGGTCACGCGAATTGTCCAACAGTTGCCGGCCGTGACAGATATCTTGCCGGCCTGCCTGATCCGTGCAGACTGCCGCTGGTACCGGCAGGAAGGTAGAGCAGCCTGTTTGCGTTGTCCGCAGGTGGTGACTGAATTTACTGAAGATAACGAAGCCTTTCGCAAGGCGGCGACTGCTGAAGTATAGATTTGAATCGGCTGCCAGCACCGGTTCTAGCGATTCTTATGACGTAACGATCTCTCTCAATCCAGCAGCAAGTTGTTTACGCGCGCTGCTATCGATTTGTGCAGGCTCGTTGGCTTTAAAAATTCCCATCTGTTGCAGCCACTCAAGAAACTCAGGAGCAGGACGCAAGTTGAACAGGCGGCGCATGGCCAGCGCATCATGAAAACTGGTGGATTGGTAGTTGAGCATCACATCATCCGCGCAGGGCACGCCCATAAAGTAATTGCAGCCGGCGGCGGTAAGCAGCATGAGCAGATTGTCCGCCGAGTTCTGGTCGGCTGCGGCGTGGTTGGTATAACAGACATCGCAACCCATCGGCAGGCCGAGCAGCTTGCCCATGAAGTGATCTTCCAGCCCGGCGCGAATGATCTGCCGCTCGTCGTAAAGATATTCTGGCCCAATAAAGCCTACGACGCTGTTGACCAAAAATGGCTCAAACACGCGAGCCACGCCGTAAGCCCGCGCTTCCAGTGTTAACTGGTCCACGCCATGATGCGCATCGGCTGAAAGGGCGCTGCCCTGGCCGGTTTCAAAATACATGCAATTAGCAACTGGCAATTGGCAATTGGCTTGTGGCTCTTGGCCCTTGGCTGCTGGCTTTTGGCCGGAGTGATCCATGGATGGGCCGGCAGATTCTGATTTGTCGATCGCCCGATGTCCCGATGATCGGATGTCCCGATCCCGGTGGTGTTGAAGCACGCGCTCTCTTCCTTCACGCAGCATACTCAAAGTGATTCCAAAGCTCTCATTCGCTTTCTGTGTTCCCGCCACTGATTGAAATAGCAGGTCAACAGGTGCGCCGCATTCCATCGCCGCGAGCTGTGTAGAGATATGAGCCAGGCAGCAGGCCTGCGTAGGAATTTTGTAGGCATCAATGAGCCGCTGTAGAGCATGAAGAATCGCGTTGACTGTCTCAACAGAATCGGTGGCCGGGTTCACGCCGATCACCGCGTCGCCGCAGCCATAGAGCAAGCCATCAAACGCGGCCAGCAGGATTCCGGCAACGTCATCCGCCGGATGGTTGGGTTGCAACCTGATGCCCAGCACGCCGCGCTCGCCCATAGTGTTGCGGCAGTGAGTGACCACGCGCACTTTGGCTGCGGCCAGCACCAGGTCTTTATTGCTCATTAATTTCGCTACCGCAGCGGCAATTTCAGGCGTAATCGCCCAGTGCAGGCGCTTCAAATCAGCTTCAGTGGTTTCGTCGCGCAGGATGAACTCGCGTAGCTCACCCACAGTCATGCTCTTAATGGCTGCAAACTGTTGCTGGTCGTAGGTTTCCAAAATCAACCGGCTGACGTCATCTTCATCGGGAGGAATTAGCGGCTGATCGACGATTTGCTGCAAAGTGAGATCGGCCAGCGCATGTTTGGCGGCGACACGTTCCTGCTCAGATTGCGCTGCGATCCCGGCCAACTGGTCGCCGGATTTTTCTTCATTGGCTTTGGCAAAGAGTTCGCGGAGCGAGGCGAATTTGAAAGCTGTTTGCATTTTCAATCGTCCACCGCCAATGATTGTCGCATGCTGCACCGGGCAAACTTTAAGTGAATGCAAGTATTGATCCGAGCTCCTCTGACCGCGAAGCCCGCATTGCCAGAAAGCAAAACCCGCAACCTGCGGAAGCGTTGCGGGCAAAGTTAGGTTTCAGGTTAAGGTTTAAGCCGCTTTCTGTTTGTCACGAAGGTCACGAACATAGTCATGCGCGGCAAAGACGCTCTGCGCCTGCTGTTGCAACAAGCCGCGGACATCAGCCGGCAGGTCTTCCTTCAATGCTTTTTCATACGCGTGTTTGGCCCGGTCCTCACCCTGTTCCACGCTATTCAGAATGGCTTGGTCTCCCATGCCCAGATCGGCCTTGGCCTCAAACCACAGGCGGTGCAGAGCTGCGGCAACGCTGCCGGATGTGTCGGGTTTCTGGCCTAACCCCTTGGCAATCTCTCTGAGCTCCTGCACAAAACGGGCGCGATCAAGGCTTTGTATTTGGAAATAGGACTTCAAATTGGGATCGGTTACGATTCCCGCTGCGTGCGTGTATCCGGTCTCTCCGTCCTTGCAGACTTCAATTAACTCGTCCAGAACATCGAAAATTTTTTCATTGTTGGCCATCTGTACGTCTCCCTCTGATGGAATGATTCAAAGAGATTAAGACGTGCCGCGCAATGTGAGAGATGGCTTAAAACGAGCGCTGCCGGATATGTGAAATTGGACGCGATACACGAATTGGGATCGTGGGCAGAGAAAAGCACAGGTACGCCCGGTAAGCATCAGGTAACGAATTTACTATTATGCGGTCTTCGCCTCTGCCGCTTTGCGCGCCTCGGCGGAGTCGTAGCTCTCGCCATAGATCGCAGGCACTTTTGCGCCCATGGGCCGCAAATAAGTTGAGAGCTGGCCGCGATGGTGAATAGAGTGGCTCAACGCCAACCGGAAAAATGCCACGGCTGGAAGCTGCATCACTCCGCGAAAATCGATCGTCTTGGCCAGTTGCTCTCCAGAAATGTTCTTCAAACGGCTGAAGACCGTCTGGAACATCTCGCCGTACCAGGCGGCGATGTCGGCAGAATTGCGCACGGAATCGGGCCGATTAATCGGGGCAAAATTAAACTCTCCGTTGAGGATCCCTTCAAAGAAGCGCTTTTCAGCGGCCACAATGTGCCATGCAAGTTCGAGAGCGGACTTTGCGATTGGCTCCGGACGATAATCGCCTTTGTCCAACGGGATGGCTTCAATAATCTTCCTCGTCGTGGGATGTTCGTTCTGCAATGCGTGCAGAAAAATCGTCTGGAAGATCAGGCTGGCCTGCTCTGGCTGTAAGGACTGGCTCATGGTAGCACCTGCGGAAGGGAAGGATTCCCTGAAGCAAGTATACAAAAAAGCTATCGGCTTTTTCCGAAGTCCCGATCCAGAGCTTGCGAAGGGGAGGGAACTCTATTGCTACGTTGCCGATTTGGTTCAGCATAGATGCAGACGATATTCACCGTGAAGCAATGGGATGATTACTATTTTCAGCCTTCACTTCTTTTGTTGTATAGGGGGCCCTCGCTCCGTTCGGGATCTTAGAAAGAATCTACAGCAGAATCTCCATCCCCTCAGAAGCTGCGCGCACTTTAGGATAGTATTCGCGCGCCTGCGTTACCACAGCGTCAATGCAAGCGTCAGTATGGTCAGGATCGTGGTGGAACAGAATGAGTTCTTTGGCGCCGCTTTCCATTACTACGTTCACGGCCTCGCGCCAATGGCTGTGTCCCCAGCCTTGCTTGTGCGCTGTGTATTCTTCAGGCAGATACTGAGCGTCATAGATCAACACGTCAGCGCCCTCAGCCAGCTTGCGCAGGTTCTTATCGAACACGGGATCGCCCGGCTCATTATCTGTGGCGTAAACCAGGACCTTTCCCTTGGCTTCAAGCCGGAAGCCAAGACATCCCTGTGGATGGTTGAGCCACATGGATTGGATTGTGGCATCATCCAGCTCCAGCCTGCCTTCGTCGATATTGGAAAACTGGCGATGCGCCGCCATCTCATTCATGTTCACCGGAAAATAAGGGGCCGACATTTGCGCTTCAATGGCCCGTTGCAATCCGCGTGTCCGGCTGGATGAATGAAAGATGAAAGAACTCTCCCGGCTGCCATAAAGCGGGCTGAAAAATGGAATGCCCTGGATATGGTCCCAATGGAAGTGAGAAAGAAAAATGTGAGCGCAGATGGGGTTGCCGTTGTTTTCCTGGGAGAGTTGTTTGCCCAGGTTGCGGAATCCTGTGCCGCAATCGAAGACATAGAGGCTCCCGTTGAGACGCACCTCGACACAGGAGGTATTGCCGCCATAGCGCAGATTTTCTGACTGAGGTGTCGGCGTTGAGCCGCGGACGCCCCAGAATCTGACAAGCATTCGTATTCACCTGTGGCGATCTAAATCGTTCAAAACGCCATGTGATTCTCTTACCGCAAGATCCAAGGGGGTAAAACAAGCTTGCGGGAAGTACTGGTTACTCTTACGTTTAGCAGAAGTATAGTCCAATTTCCGGCTGTTCCGGGTAATCGAATGTGTACTTTTGGTGAACATCCGGTACGTGTACGTTCGTTTCCTTTACGATCTATGGCCGTAGGAATCAATTAAGATAAAAGTCCCATGCAATTTCCCGATTACAGGGAATTTTCCCGTCTGGCGCAAAAGGCAACGCTGGTTCCAGTGGCCAAAACCGTTGCGGCAGATCTGCGCACGCCGGTCTCGGCCTTTTTGAGCATTGCCGCGCAGGAGCCGCGCGCCTTCCTGCTGGAATCCGTGGAAGGCGGAGAAAAAATCGGCCGGTACACATTTCTTGGCGCGCGACCTTACATGGTGTTGCGCGCTCGCGGCCGGCAAATCTTTCTGGAGCATGATGGCAAAAAGCAGCAGATGGAAGGCAGCGTCTTCCAGGTGGTCGATCGCCTTCTGCGCGAGCATACGCCCGCTCATGTTCCCGGATTGCCGCCATTTACCGCCGGTGCGGTTGGTTTCTTCGCTCATGATGCCGTCCGCCAGCTGGAAAAGCTCCCGGAGATCGGCAAAGACGATTTAAAGCTCGCCGATTGCACCCTGATGTTCTTTAACCGTCTGCTGGCCTTTGACCACGTTCGCCATGAGATCTTCATCATCGCCACCGCCGATATGCGCCGCCACTCGCCACGCCAGGCTTATGACCAGGCTGTCCGCGATATTGCGCGAATCGAAAAGCAGTTAGCAGCTCCGCTGCCTAAAAAATATCTGCAGCCGCCCAAGGCGCAGAAGGGCAAGCTGAAGGTCAATGTTTCCGTAAGCAAAAAACATTTTCTCAGCACCGTGGAGAAGATCAAGGAATACATCATGGCCGGCGACGTCTTCCAGACCGTGCCTTCACTGCGCCTTGAACTTGAGCCGGGAGTCCCGCCGTTTAATGCTTACCGCGCTCTGCGCCGCGTGAATCCTTCGCCATACATGTATTTTCTCCGCATGGACGATCTCACCATCCTTGGCTCTTCCCCGGAGATGCTGGTGCGCGTGACCGGGCGCAAGCTGGAATACCGGCCTATCGCCGGCACCCGCAAGCGCGGCAAGGATGAAGCCGAAGACCAAAAGCTTGAACAAGAGCTTCGCCACGACGAAAAAGAGCGCGCCGAACACGTAATGCTGGTCGATCTCGGCCGTAATGACGTGGGCCGCGTCAGCGAGTTCGGCTCAGTCAAAGTCCGCGACCTGATGTTCGTGGAGCGCTACTCGCACGTCATGCACCTGGTCTCAGCCGTGGAAGGAACGCTACGCCAGGACCTAAGCCCCGTCGATGCCCTTGCCGCCTGCTTCCCCGCCGGTACTCTCACCGGCGCTCCCAAAGTGCGGGCCATGGAGATCATTGAAGAAGTTGAGCCGGTGCGCCGCGGCATCTATGGCGGCTCCGTTCTCTACGCCGATTTCGCCGGCAATCTCGATTCCTGCATCGCCATCCGCACCATGCTGGTGAAGGGGAAGAAGGCTTACGTCCAGGCCGGAGCGGGCATTGTGGCCGATTCAGTCCCCGAAAGCGAATATCAGGAATGCCTCAACAAGACCCAGGCGCTGGTAAGGGCCGTAGAACTGGCGAGGTCGGGAGAATAAGTTACCTTTTCGGATCACCGGATTTCCTCTGTGTTCCTTCGTGTCCTCGGTGGTAGTGGTCTTCGGTTTCCGGCGATTACCAATTTTGGCAATCTTGGCAATTTGTCGCCCCCACCCTGGTATCCCACCCCATCCCATTTTGGCGTGCACTTATACCATGTAAGCGATCCAACAAATCTCGCTCGGGGACACGGTTTTCGGGGTCGCTTTTGGCCAACTACCAAGAGCCAAATACCAAAAGCCGCTTTTTTCACCCCACCCCGGCTAGGACATTTTATTGAAAACAAAGGTCCAACCCAATTTCGACCGAACGGTCACCGACCGGTCGAATCCCTTTTCCTCTAGGTTTTTGGGGTTGTTTTTGCCAACTACCAGGAACCAAATGCCAAGGGCCTCTTTTGGGACTGTTTTTGCCGTGTCCGGCTAAAGGCTAAGAGTCAATGGCCAAGAGCTGTTCTGTTTTCAAAGACCACCCTCTAGGACACACTTCTGCCCAGAAGCCAATATTGAACTTTACCATTTGTTCGCCTTTTTGTCAAGTAAAAACGGTAAAAAAGATAGAAGAGCGGACTATTGATGGCCGCGAAAAGAACGTTTTCAAAAGTCCTTCCTCGCGCCGCAGAGCCTGCCCTGAGGGACTGAGCAACGCGAAGGAGTCGAATGGGGTCCGCGCGCCTTCTAGCTTGAGGCCGCAGGCCGAAACCCTGAGCGCAGTCGAAGGGGCAGCGGAGCGCGCAAAAGATGGCCCCGTGCGGAGCGCTAGAATCCAAGTCACCATGAAAAAGGGCGCGCGATTTCAGATGGGCAATAATCGGGTGCGGGTCGGCAAGTGTCCCATATTGTTTGGCAGGCGGTGCCCCTCGTCCCATTTGACCCGCCTTCCAGAACGGGCATAATGGTTCTATGTTGAGGTTGGACCCCCTAAAGTTAATCCAACAGTTCCGTCGACCTGGTGGCGCTGATTTTGCTGGCTTCCTAAGCGAACTGATTCGCACAATTTGCTGGGAACAGGGTGTTCCGGCAGCGGCCGTCTCAACGTGCGCTCGCACGGATGCAAAGGACGGCGGCGTTGACGCAAGGGTTGGCCAGGACTGCCCAGGCGATAAAACCGGATATTTTCTTGCGAGCTCCCAATGAACAAGCGGCTTATGAAGCAAGCGGTACGAGCTGAAAGCCAAACTCCTTCGCCTGGCGGCGCAGCCGGTTTTCGATATGGGTACGGCGACGCTGTTCGTCGGCAGCAAAAACGCTTTCATCATAGGCTTGTCCCGTCGTGAGGAGATGGAAGATGATGCGCGCCAGTTTGTGAGCTGCGGCAGTAATAGCCTTGGGAGCCCCCAGCCGGGTGCGCATCTTGCGATAATAGGCGCCCAGGTGGGTCTGGCTGCGATGTAGTGTTTGGGCTGCCACACGCAGAGCATGGTTGAGCCGATTTTTGGTTCGACGGGTCTTGGCGGACAAAACCTTACCTCCGCTCTTTTTATTTTGCGGACATAAACCCAGCCAAGACACGAAAGATGCAGCGTTCGGAAAGCGCGACAGATCGCGACCGACTTCCGCCAAGAAGGTATGCGCCGTGATGGCGTTGAGTCCGGGGATGGCTGTTAGATCCACCCCCAGGATGCGGTACAACTCTGTGCGCATATCGAAGTGAAACTCGTTTTTGCGACGTGAGTGAGGATACCGCTCTTGTGGCAAAGGATGCTGATCGGGATCGATCTTACTGTCGAATTCCTTCAGGTACTCTGCGATCTCCTGATCACAAGCCGCTACCAGGGTTTGATAGTGACGATAAGCCTGCAGAGACTGCCGCAGAGTGAACAGGTGCTCTCTTCGATAATCGCCCACCAAAGCTTTGCGAATGGCTTCCGGGCTGGCCTTCACCCGCCCATCGCGCAACTCGGCTAACACGTGAGGATCGCGTTCTCCAGCCAGAATCGCATCCAGGATGGCCATTCCACTCCGCCCCGTCAGATCGCTGAGCACATGATGCAGTTGCAGATTCATCTGGCTGAGGGCTTTCTGCATGTGCTGGACGTGCTCGGCTGCCATTTCCACAAGGCCGTCACGGTGACGCAGCAAGGAACGCACCTGACAGATCGCATCTTCCGGCCGGAACGATCCCCGCAGCAAGCCCACTGTATGCAGATACTGCAACCACTGGCAGTCCGACACGTCGCTCTTGCGACCGGGCACATGTTTCACATGTTGCGAGTTGACCAGACACACTTTCAAACCGTGTGTTTCCAAAACCTGAAAGATGGGAATCCAGTAGACTCCCGTCGATTCCATGGCCACGGTGCGAATGCGGCAGGCGAGCAACCATGCGGCTAGCGCCTGCAGGTCTTCGGTAAATGTGCTAAAACAGCGAACCGGGTTGGGGTCGCGGTCTGGCGGAACAGCCACGTAGATTTCCGTGGCTCCTACATCGATGCCGGCTGCATCTGGCTCAATGTATTGCAAACTGGGAACTGCTCCGCCTTTGCCTGCGCGCTTGTGTCTCATCTGTTCCTCGCTTACCGGGAACCGGCCAAGTCGTGAAAAGAAATAACCTCCCAAACGGGATCGCCGCCTTTGCAGCCGACGACGTCGCCAATGCTTCGATCACGCAACTCGGAGCCATGCTCAACCAACGGGCTTGCTAGCACCAATGCGAGCTCGGTTTACTTCTCGGTCCGCCGGCGCACCCATCATACGCGGCGAGACTGAAGCTTGTTCATTCCTGCTTCATCCCGACGCAGCGGGTGGGGTGCTCAACATGACAAGATCGAGATATTTTTCGTCAAACTGCGACACTGCCGCTGAAGGGTAGTGGTACAGTTTGAATTTTCAAGAAAACACAAGGTCCCTCACCCCTACTCCCACCCCAATCCGTGCAAAAAGCGGCACGGCTTGGGGACCCCTACTCGCGCTCTGGTAAAGCCGCGCTCGCTTACGGGGGATTCGGGATGCGATGCTGATTAATCCAAGCTGTACCGATACCGCTGAGCAATCCTTGACGTGAGCGAATAAAAAGCGATATAATGCATGCACGAGATCGCAATGATCTGAAGCAAGACAGGTTCTTTGAAAACAGAATAACAATCGCTGGCTGAAGGTTGTCGTCGTGCTATTAACCAAAAAGTAAAAACGTCAAACTTGACGGCAAAAAAATGCGCGTGATTCGGGGCCTGAACGATGCCGAAAAGGCAATTCGACCGTTCGGTCACCGTTCGATCGAATGGCGGTTTAGCTTTTGTTTTCAACAAAACGGTTAGGGGCGGTGGGGATAGACCGGGAAAGTTAACTGATATATAACAAGCAGTGGGGTAGGGATCTCTCACCCGCGCGACATCGGCCAAAAGGGAAGTTTCCTCTGCGCGGGGTTCGGGATTCAGAAGAAACTACGCCTTAGCATGCTCGTAATATTTGCCGATGATCAGCCCCAACTGCACGGCTGATTCAGGATCGAGATCGACAAATTCAAAGCCGGCATACTGCTGGTCTGAAAAGCGCAGGCGCGCATTCACGCGGACGCGAATGTCCTCTGACGGCTCATGAATGGTGAAGGTGTAGATCTTGCTGTCTTCACTGTAGGTCTTTTCCGGCTCCATCATAAAACCGCCGCGGGCAAGCTGGCGCAGCACACCGGTCTTGCGGCCTTTGGAGTCCAAGACCAGGACCTGCGCCTGATGAGTGATGTCCACTCGCTCAAACCTGCGCCGTTCCTCAGGGTTCTGAGGATTTTGAGGGTTCTGCACTTCTTGTGTCATTCGATTCTTTCCCCAAACGCACTGACTGGGTCGATATCCACGGGCACATCTTTTACGTTCGCTAGGGCTGATTTTAACTCAGAAGGCATGGAATCATACTTCTTAAACCATTGTTCAGCGCGATTCCTGTCCCCTGTGGCCTCCTGTTCCAGCAATTCTTTGGCCAAGCTGGCGATGGCGGTCTGCATTTTTGTGAAATCAATTGCATACCTGCTGGTCTTGGGATCGTAGATGATGGCGCCCTGTTCAAGAAAGTAATTGAACTCCATCATCTCAGCGGCGCCATGCGCTTCCGCTACGCCAAAGCGCACAGTACGGAAAATTCCCGCCACGTGAGAAGCGTAAAATCCCTGCGCTTTGTCTTTGGGAACTACGCCTTTATCCATGAGCCAGTTGAGCGCGTAGAGGCCCACGATATCGGCCTTGGCTTCTTCCAAGCCTGCATACGCCGGCCCAATGGATTCACGAATATCCGCCTGGCCTGCGCTGGTATGAGCGTAAGCGGGGCCAAGACCGTGGCAGATTTCATGCATCAAGACCACGGCGAGATATCCATCCATGCTGGCCATGGCGGCCTGGTCTTCACGCATCAGGATTTTGGCGATCGGGAGCACCACGTAGTTCACGCGGGCATCCATAAAGTTCTTGAAGAAAATCTTTTTGGTGCCTTTTTCCTGATGAATGCGCGGATCGTTAGGCAGATTGTCTGCCACGGCCTGATAGCCATGGCGGAGATCGCCGGCACGGAAAGGTGTATCCATTACCTCCATGGGCGTGCTCTTGCCTTGCAGTGATGGACGGTCTTCCGGCGGAAGAGGCAGCGCGTCCTGAATCTCTGGGACATATTTCTTGAAGGTGTCGAGGCTGGCGCTCTCAGCATCGTTGCGGATCATGACCGCAGCGCCGTAAGAAGTTTTTACGCCGAGCAGATCGTCAAGATAGGTTTCATACGGAGCAAAGATAATGTCGAACTTCGGGTTATTCAGTTCGAGCCAGGCAATGTCACTCTTGTAATAGTCGTCAGTGAGCAAGGCGTCGGCGCGCAGGCGCAGAAAGTTGGCAAAAGCTTTGTCTGGGCTGAGCGCAGCAGCTTCACGCAATGCCTTGGCTGCGCCGGTAAGCCACGGCTTGTACTCCACATGATAAGGAACAGCAACCAGCTCCGCGCCCTCTCGCTTAACCACCGTGTATGGGCTGTAAATCTGAGCCTTTTTCTCCGGATGTTTGGCTACGTAAGCTTCAATCTCCTCCTGCGTGATTCCGGCGGGATACAGCGCGTGACCGGGAAGAAAAGGCCCACTGCCGACGAATGGCTTGTTGTTTTCCAGCAGGTCATAGCGGCTTCCGTTGATGACGAGGAAGCGGCGGATCTTCTGGTTCATAACCTGATTGCAGCCCAGCAGGCGCTTGTACAGCTCCAGGCCCTTTGGATCGCTCTGACGCCAGTAAATGCTATCAAGATATTGTGCGGCTGCGACCAGCTTGTAAACCATGTTCTGTTCCGGGACGCTCAGCCCGTTCACGCTGAAAGGCATGGAGACCAGCTTGAACTTGGCCACCTGCGCGGCAATATCTTCATTGATGTTTTCGTTCAGCAGGCATTTATCTGCCGCCTTGGGCGGCGGCGCAGCGCGACGGCCTGCCTGGGCTTGCATGATGCCGGAAATAGTTACAAGTAAAAGGAGGGCGAGGAGCTTTTTCATGGGATTGATTTTAGCAGCCCTGGAGAATCGCCCAGAAAAATCCACCACGAAGGCACGGAGACGCGGGGATAAAGAGAATATGGCTGCGGTTGAGATAAAGAAAAGCAAAAGAGAAGCTGGTTACTGTGCTTTCAGTGTCTCCGCATTGCCATGATAGATTTTGATTAGCAATGCACTGCGCTCCCCAAAACCTTCTCATTGATTGCGATGACACTCTCTGGGAGAACAACATCTATTTTGAGCGCACGATCGCCGACTTCATCGAGCGCCTGAACCATCAGCACATGAGCCCGCAGGAAGTTCGCCTTTTCCTGAATGAAGTTGAGCGTGAAACCATTCTGGAGCGCGGATACGGCTCGCATAGCTTTGCGCATTCACTAGTGAAGTGTTTTGAGCGGCTGGCGCAAAAGCCTGTGACCCCGGAATTGCATGAGTTCATCTGGGGATTCGCTCATCGAGTTTCTAACTCTGCGCTGGAAATTATTTCGGGCGTTCCGGAGACGCTGGACTATCTCAACCGCCGCGGACATCACCTGATCGTGATGACCAAAGGCAACATCACCGAGCAGGCAGGGAAGGTGGAACGTTCAGGATTGAAGGAATATTTTTCTGCGGTGGAGATTGTCGCGGAGAAGAATGCTTTTACTTATAAGGAGATTGTCGTCAAGTACGAGTTTGAGCCGGAAAGTACATGGATGGTCGGCAACAGCCCCAAGTCAGATATCAACCCGGCAATGGCTGCGGGCATCAACGCCGTTTTTGTGCCGCACGATATGACATGGATACTGGAGCACGAGAACGTGAATGCGGTGCCGGATGGAGTGAGGTTGCTGCAGGTGGAGAAGTTCATGGATTTACAACAGCATTTTTAAGAAAGGGTACGCCGGCATTCCTCAGAGGGGCTAAGATCGCGGCGATGTGTGTCATTCTGGACTTCTGTGAGTTCGAGAGTATTAGCGTCCTGTGGATGGCTTTAGGAGTTCACAACCCATGCCGCTCTCGGCGCATCTTCCTGCCATTATGGTTGAAATTGCTGATCCTGAGAGAACTTGTACGCGATGTGGCGGCGCCATTGACCCAATCGCGAGGCGTTGCGTCGCCTGCGGCGCTGAACCTGGCGCTCCTAAAGATGACCCGCCGGTTGAAAACCCCGCTCTGATGACGATTGATCCCGAACATCGGGTTGAGATTGCACACTTTGACCTTGTTCAGGGTGACCAGGCGGAGCTGGCTTGCGGCATGCTGCGCGCCAATGGGATCGCCTGCGAATTGAGCAATCCGCTGCTGCCAGGATTGCCGAATGAAAGAGCGCTGTGGGTCAACGCCGCTGACGCCCAGCAGGCACGGACTCTGCTGGCAGTAGCGGAGTCAGGAGGTACCACTGAAGAAGACGATGCTGCCTGAATAGACAAGTAGAATGCCCTCAATTGATCTGCGTGCATGAGCGTAATGTGCAGCAAAATGGGTTCCCGGCCATGCAGTGATTTTCATGTTAACCACACCGATACGCAGCCCTTTCTTAATGAGAATTAAGCTGTTACGCTAAGGTGCTCTGGAAGTTCGCGCCGCTTGAAAAATTGGCCGACTCTTTTTTTACTAGCAGGCCACCGCTGCTCGCCTCCCAGGTCCTGGCCGAACTGGGCCCCGTGCTTACGGGTGAGCGAGACCTTTCCCAGACCGCCGCAGGCGCGCTGGAAGTGGTGATGGCGGCCATACGCGCCGGCTCAGGCGCGCTCTTTCGCTACCAGGAAAAACCGGCCATGCTGGCTTCTATTGCCGCATCAGGCTTTGTTGTTTTTCCCCAGACCGCGGTTTTCCCGCTCCTGCCAAAACATGTTCACGCTTTGACCAACACTCCTGGGCCGCAACGCATTTCGCGCGAACGCTGCGATACGTTCCTGAGCTCCACCGGCAACATCTCCAGCGTGTGGTTCCGATGCGTGGCCCCGCTCCGCGTGCGCGGCAAGTTGATTGGAGCGCTCTTGCTCGGCGAAAGGGAAGAAGGCGCGGAGTACACGCCGGAAATCCTGAAGCAGATCGGCGATATTGCGCCCTTCATCGCGCTGGCCATCTATAACCACCAGCTCATGATGTCGCTGGAAGAACGCACCGCAGAAAATCTCAAGCTGGTTGCATCTGTGCATTCTTTCTGGGACGATGCGCTGGCCGCCTTTGCTGCCACCATAGACGTGAAGTCGATCCAGATGCAAGGCCACAGCTTGCGCGTGGGCCGTTACGCCGCAGGCATGGCGGAATCGCTGGGCATGCACGCTTCAGAGATCAGTGAGATGCGCGCCGCCGGATACCTGCACGATATCGGCAAGGTCACGGTGGATAAATATCTCTTCAGCAAACCGGGCGCGCTGGAGCCGGGTGAATTTCAGGAGATGGCCGACCACACTGTGCAGGGGCATCGCATTGTTTCCACCGTGCAGTTCCCGTGGCCAAAGATTCCTGAGGTGGTGCGCTCACACCATGAGCGCGCGGATGGCTCCGGTTATCCTGACCACCTGCACGGCGACGAGACGTCAACGCCGGTAAAGATTGTGGCCGTGGCGGACACGTTTGACGCCATGCTGAGCGACCGTCCTTATCGCAAGAAGCTTTCTCTGGGTGAGGCCGCCGCGCAGTTAAGTTGGCTGGCCCCGGCCAAGCTGGATGGCGAAGTTGTCCACTCCCTGCTGGTGCAGCTCCGGCGCGATGCCGTGAGCCACGTTGCGCCGCCGCGTCCGTGGTCATCGCCGCAAGACAAGACGCGCAAGATGTTCCTAGATCCCAGCGTCCCCTGCAATATATCGCCTACCGACATCGATCACATGGTCTCCGAACTCAACCGGAGGATGACGCGCGGACGTGTGACGCTGGCGTAGGATCGATAGCTGCGAGAATTTTCGCAATTGATTCGCTCAATCAATTGCGCTACAGTGGCAATGCTCCTAGCCAGGCAGAAGAAGCCGAAAATCGTGGCAAGACATCCGACGGTAGCTCTGCGACCCACTGCTGATGGGTGAGGTTCCACCCCACCAAGCCAAAATCGGGCTTAGTGGGGACCCCGGTTGAAGGTTTTGTTGGAATGAGAGTGTTGCGACCCACTGCTGAAGCTTGGGTGACCTTGGGTGAGGTTGGGTGAAATTGGGTGAAACAGGGGAGAGGGGCAGGGGGATGCGGAAAATATAGTTCAACGTTACGCCAATGAATGGTTTCTGGCTGGAATTGACGTCGAAATTGGTTCGAAAAATACGG
This sequence comes from Candidatus Angelobacter sp., assembly GCA_035710845.1. Taxonomy (GTDB): domain Bacteria; phylum Acidobacteriota; class Terriglobia; order Terriglobales; family Acidobacteriaceae; genus Angelobacter. Next base: position 3,346 of record DASTCT010000144.1, on the reverse strand, counting down.
AAATCACATAAGGCACGCAAGAGTCGGCAGAGGGTCGCAAGGATTAAGAATTCACCTGTTGTTCTCACAACCTTTCATTGAAAACAGGGTTAATATGCTCTGATAAGAAGAATTCCTGGAGCGTCTGAATGGCCGTTGCTCGTAAGCAACTGATTTTGCTGGGCCTTATTCTGCTGGCTTCCACCATGATTCTGGCTGCCGGCGACAAAAAATCCAAATCTAAAACCTCTGACGCCGCTGCCAGCGCGCCCATGGAAGGCGATAAGAGGATCGTTCATGCGCTGAACCGTTTTACCTTCGGTGTTCGTCCCGGCGATGTGGAGCGCGTTCGCGCCATCGGACTGGATAAGTGGTTTGACGAGCAACTGCATCCGGAAAAAATCAACGATAGCGCGATGGACGCCCGCCTGGAGCAGTTCCGCACGCTCAAGATGAGCACGCGCGAGATGGTGGAAAACTTTCCGCCCAACCAGGTGCTGAAAGCGGTTGAAAACGGAAAGATGTCGATGCCGTCAGATCCGGCCAAACGCGCGATTTATCAGTCGCGGATTGCGGCCTACCAGCAGCGCCAGGAAAACAAGCAGGAAAAGGGCGCAGCGGCGAACAATGCTGATCAACCTGCAACGGCAACAGGCCAAAAAGATACTCCGGCAGAGATGCGGCTTGATCCCAACGATCCTCATCCCAGCGCCCCTCAGCCTACGCAGCCGCAGCAACTCACGCCAGAAGAACAACAACAACGCAAACAGCGTGAAGATGCGATGTACGCCGACATTGAACGCACCCCAAAGCCTGCGGCTGCCAGCAACCCCGCTGCGGCAAGCTCTGATTCCGCGCCAATGCCATTGAGGCCAGCTACACAGCAAGCGGGTCAGCAACAGCAGGATCGGCGTGAAGATGCGATGTATGCCGATATCGAAGGCCCCGACTTGCTGCAGATGCCTCCCGACCAGCGCTACAAAGCCATCCTAAAAATGTCGCCTTATGAGCGGCTTGATCTTGCCCGCCGCTATCGCGGCGAAAAAGGCATGCAACTGCTGGACGGCATGACCCCGCAGCAGCGCGAGACGATTGAAGCCATTGTGCAGCCGCAAGCGGTGGTGGGTGGCGAGCTTTCTGAAGCCAAGGTCCTGCGCGCCATCTACAGTGATCGCCAACTTGAAGAGGTGATGACAGATTTCTGGTTCAATCACTTCAACGTATTCATCGGCAAAGGGCCAGACCGTTACATGCTTAACGCTTATGAGCGTGACGTGATTCGTCCGCACGCGCTGGGCAAATTCAAAGATCTTTTGGCGGCCACAGCCAAGAGCCCGGCCATGCTGTTCTATCTCGATAATTGGCAGAGCGTGGGGCCGCATTCAGAGCTGGCGCTCTATGGCAACCAGCGCCGGCCAGTGCGCCGCGGACGCTTTGTGATGTTCCCGCCTCCCCAGCCGCAAAAAGCCAAGAACCGGCCCAGCGGCCTGAATGAGAATTACGCGCGCGAAATTATGGAACTGCACACGCTCGGCGTGGATGGCGGCTATACGCAGCGTGACGTGACTGAACTGGCCAAGGTGCTGACTGGCTGGAGCATTGAAAAGCCGCAGCTTGGCGGCGGCTTCCGTTATAACGACCGCGCACATGAGCCTGGGCCAAAGTACATTCTGGGCCGCAAGATCGGCGAGCATGGTGAAAAAGAGGGCGAGGAGATGCTGGACGTGCTGGCGCATCACCCATCCACCGCCAAATTCATCTCGCGCAAGCTGGCCATGCGCTTTGTTTCCGATAATCCTCCGCAAAGCCTGGTGAACCGCATGGCGGAGACCTTTGAAAAGAAAGATGGCGACATCCGCGAAGTGCTACGCACCATGTTCCACTCGCCTGAGTTCTGGGAGGCAGATGCTTATCGCGCCAAAATGAAGACGCCGCTTGAATTTGTGGTCTCGGCTGTGCGAGCTTCCGGCGCTGACGTTCAGAACGCGTTGCCGCTGGTGCAGACGCTCAACCGCATGGGCATGCAGCTCTACGGCATGCAGCCGCCCACCGGCTATTCCATGAAAGCGGAAGCGTGGGTGAACTCTTCCGCGCTGCTCAACCGCATGAATTTTGCGCTGGCGCTTGGCTCAGGACATTTGCAGGGCACATCACTCGATCCGCAGGCACTGATCCATGGCCCGGCTCCGGCCAATGCTGAAGACGCTCTGGCTACTCTGGAGCAGGGAATCCTGGCGGGCGACGTTTCCCAGCAGACGCATTCGGTGATTGAAAAACAATTGACTGACCCAAAAATTTCCCGGCGCAAGCTCGACGATCCTACGCAGCCCCCAAATTACGGAGCGATTGCGGGATTGATTATGGGTTCGCCGGAGTTTCAGAGAAGATAGCAGTTAGCAATTAGCCATTAGCCTTTGTTTTTTTAGATACATGCAGGATTGGCTAAAGGCAAGCAGGGGCAAGTACGACTGGCTAAAGGCAAGAAGAACAAAGCCGTTGGTTTGAAAAGGGCTGAATGGTTAAAAGCCAAAGGCCAAGAGCCAAAGGCCAAGAGTTAAGCCAAAAATCTGAGGAGCAACAAGATGTCGATTACCCGCAGAGTTTTCCTGAAGAACGGCGCGCTAGCCATTGTGGGCACCAGTGTTGTTCCCAGTTTTTTGACGCGAGCGGTTTATGCTGCTGAGACTGCTGCTCCAGGATCAAAACGCCTGGTAGTGCTTTTCCAGCGCGGCGCTGCCGATGGTTTGAATATCGTGGTCCCGCACGGAGAGCAGGCGTATTACGCCATGCGACCGAGCATTGCCATTCCGCGCCCGCGCAATGGGCAGGAAAGCGTAATCGATCTTGACGGCTTCTTTGGCCTGCATCCTTCCATGTCTGCGTTCAAGCCGCTTTGGGACCAGCGCCATCTGGCCATCGTGCACGCCGCCGGTTCGCCGGACAATACGCGCTCGCACTTTGATGCGCAGGACTACATGGAATCCGGCACGCCGGGCATCAAGTCAACAGAAGATGGATGGCTGAATCGCGCGATTGCGGGCGTGCAGGAGCCTGATGCCTCGCCTTTCCGCGCTGTAGCCATGGGCGGCGCGCTGCCACGCACTCTGGCCGGATCGGTCCCGGCAGTTGCCATGAGCGATATTCGTGGATTTACAGTCGGCGGGCGCGGTCCCAACCCAAGCGTGGCCAGCAATACCTTTGAAGCCATGTATGAGCAGTCGATGGATACGGTTTTGCATGGCACCGGCAATGAGACTTTTGAAGCGGTCAAGATGCTGCACTCGGCCGATCCGGAAAAGTACGCGCCTGCTGCGGGAGCCAACTATCCGCGCGGAAAGTTCGGCGACAGCTTGCGCCAGGTCGCGCA
>DASTCT010000143.1:0-23993 GCA_035710845.1 Candidatus Angelobacter sp. | reverse complement strand
GACTGAGCCGGCGCCAAGTGAAGACAATGTCTTTAAAGGCACCGTCATCAAGATCACCCCAACCCACGTTGTTGTCGATATCGGTTTTAAATCTGAAGGACTTGTTCCAATTGCGGAAGTCACCGATGCCGCCGGCAACATTAAGTTTGAGCCGGGCCAGGAAATTGAAGTCATGGTCCAGCGCGGCGAAAACGAAGAAGGCTCCGTTCTGCTTTCACATGAGCGGGCCCAACGCGTGCGGGTGTGGGAGAACATTGAAAAGGCTTACCACTCCAAAGAAGCCGTAAAAGGCACAGTGGTGGAGCGGGTAAAGGGCGGGGTCTCCGTGGATATCGGCGTAAAAGCGTTTATGCCGGGTTCACAGGTTGACGTGCATCCAGTGCGCAATCTGGAATCGCTGAAAGGCCATGAGATTGAGGTCCGCGTAATCAAGCTGAATAAAAAACGCGGCAACATTGTTGTTTCCCGCAAAGCTATCTTGGACGAAGAAGTTACCGCCAAGCGCGGCAAGACCCTTGAGAACCTGGCAGAAGGCGCCATTATGACCGGCACGGTCAAGAACCTTACCGACTACGGCGCTTTTGTCGATCTGGGCGGTATTGACGGCCTGCTGCACATTACGGATATGTCGTGGGGCCGCCTGACGCATCCTCGCGACCTGGTCCACGTTGGCGATCAGATTCAGGTGAAAGTTTTGAAGTTTGATGGCGACAAGCTGCGCGTTTCTCTTGGATTCAAGCAGCTCACGCCTGATCCGTGGCTTGATGCCGCTGAGCGCTATCCGATTGGCGCTCGCGTAAAAGGCCGCGTTTTGAGTGTTACCGACTACGGCGCTTTTGTTGAGCTGGAACAGGGTATTGAAGGCCTGGTTCATGTGAGCGAGATGTCGTGGTCCAAGCGCATGAAGCATCCTTCAAAGCTGGTGAACGTTGGCGATGAGATCGAGTGCGTGGTGCTCAATGTAAATTCCACCGAGCGCCGCATTTCGCTCGGACTCAAACAGCTTGAATCGAACCCGTGGGAGCGCCTGCACGAGAAGTATCCCATTGGCTCAACGGTTGAAGGCCGAGTGCGCAACCTCACCGATTTTGGCGCGTTCATTGAGATTGAAGACGGCATCGACGGGCTGGTTCACGTAAGCAATCTGAGCTGGACCAAGCGCGTGAAACATCCTTCAGAGGTCCTGAAAAAGGGTGAGAAGGTGAAAGCCGTGGTTCTGGGCATTGAGCCGGAACAGCGCAGGCTTTCGCTGGGCGTAAAGCAGCTTCAGCCAGATGCCTGGGAGACTTTCTTCCAGACGCATCGCATTGGCGATGTGGTGCACGGCAAGGTGCTGCGCATGGCACAGTTCGGCGCATTTGTTGAAATTGCTGAAGGCGTTGAAGGCCTCTGCCACAACTCTGAAGCCGCTGATTCCAACGGCACGCCCATTAAACTTGACGCGGGCCAGGAGCACGACTTCAAGATCATCAAGATGAACGCTGACGAGAAGAAAGTTGGGTTGAGTCTGCGGGCTGTCGGCGAAGAAGCCAGCCGCGCCGACGTTGAGGCTTACAAGCATCCTGCTTCAAGCGCCACCACTACTCTGGGCGATATCATCAACTGGAAGCGCGCGGGCAACGACCAGGACTAAGCGCTTTCAAATTCAAATCAGAAAGGCCGTCGAGCAAGACGGCCTTTTTCTTGTTTTTGGGGGAACTCGTCAGGAAGAAACATTTTTGCTTACTCTTCTAATAGCAAATACGAATGCTGTACCAAACAATGCACTTGTATTCCAGCAGGAAAGGCCTAACAATCCTGTCGGTTTAACCCTCATTTGGGCCCATTGTTCGTTTTGGATCCACTGTTCCTGAGGAGGCACAGATGATTTACGCTCGTATTTGTGTCGTGATGTTGCTGGTGCTTTCAGGATTTTCCGCATCATCCGCTTCTCCCGGCACGCCCAGCAGCAAAAAAACAGCCGTCCAATGCCCCATTCCCATGCCTCCGTTTTCCTATGATTACGGTTCATCGGGACAACAGACCTGGTGCGGCGCCTGCAATGCCGGATCCATGCGGCAAGCTCCCATCAACCTTCCAGACACGCAAGAATCAGAACAGCCTGAGATCCAGTTTAATAACTACAACATCAAAACCAGTCTGGTGATTTATCCCGACAATCCATATAACCTGAAAATTAACTACAAAGGCAGCAACAATCCGGTCGCGGCCATCACCATAGGGACCACCACATACAAGCTGCAGGAATTTCATTTTCACCGGCCGAGTGAGGAAGCCGTAGATAATCGCAGGTTTCCCATGGTCCTGCACCTAGTGCATCTCAAAGACGGCTGTCAGCTTGGAGATCCCGGATGTGCAGTAGTCATATCGGTCCTGATTGAGCAGGGCACGCCTCAAGACAGCACGTCTGCTCTATTGCAAACTTTGTTTAACAATTTCCCGCCACCAACCGGTACTCGACCTGACGAGATCAGCCTGGAGGGACTGATCCCTAGAGATTATGCAGGGGAAAAGAACTACTGGCGCTTTGACGGATCACTTACCACTCCTCCATGCACGGAAAACGTCACTTTTTATGTGTTGAAGGCCAAGCTCATGTTTTCCCCGGAGCAGCTTGCGGAGTTTGAGCGCCGTTATCCCGCGCCGAACGCGCGCGACATTCAACCGCGCAATAACCGGGATATTTTGTATAAGAAATAACCGTACTATGTGAGCAATAAACGCTTCCTGCCCTCACGAGAGGGTTGGAGCAAAGCTATTTTTGAAATCACCACACTGGTAGCTTCGGCGAACGATCAGGAAATAGCACTGTTTCAAATTTCAAACCAAAAGGCCATCCTGCAAGATGGCCTTTTTCTTTCGTGATCCTCACAAATCTTATTTAATTCTTAGCGTGATGTTCGCTTGCTTGCGGCTGTCAAAGCCGCTCAGCGTTTTGGTATCACTGCGTGCGCCTTGTTTCTCGGCATAAACTTCATAGTCCACGTTCGTCGCCAGCGCGGGAAAGCGATAGCTGCCGTCCGTATCGGTAATGTAGGTCTTGATCGCCAGCGACTTTGTGTTCTTCAGATAGACAATCGCCTTCGCCGCCGGCGCATCCTGCCGGTCAAAGACATGGCCCACCAGCGTGCGCGATTCGTTTTGTCCGCGCTGCAGCACGGCTGAAGCGCTGGCCAGCGGAAGCGTGGAAAGGCACACCAGCGCAAACACAACAATGCCAAATTGCCTTTTCATCAATCGCCCTCCTGACCCAAATTGTATTCTGAGCAGCTACTCTCTTAGATGCAGGCCGATGTCCTCGCGCTCCTCGCCTGCGACATGCACCTTGGTTTCACCCCTAAGTTTTTTCTTTTTAGACATTTGGGGCTTGCCGTCTTTTCCCAGGGGGGCGTATTCGGCTTCCCCTTGGATCAGGTAGTCAGCTGGTTTGGCGGGAACGCGCTGAGCAAATTCACCCCGATGATCGGAGACCAAATCCCAGCTGGGATGCTTCTTTCCTTCAGGCCTGATCGTGATCTTCACCCCGAAAAGAGGATGGTCATCCGGCCCATACGCCGTGCCGAAGATCAGCCCATAACTTTTTTCCGGCTTATCCGGCTTCGCCGGCTTTTTCTGTGCCAGCGCAAAGGGCTTTTGCGATGCAAGACACACTAACAACGCCAGCCACACGACGGCTGCGTGGCTAGGGTAGCGCTGTTTAATAGTCACTGTCCTCGTCTTCTTCGTCCTCGTCTTCGTCCTCTTCATCCTCGTCAAGTTCGCCGACGGGATTCAGCTCCAACGGATGAGTGGTAACTACTTCAAAATCCGAGCCGCATTCTGGACAGGAAACAATCTCGCCTTCATCAAGCTCTTCCTCGTCCAGGTCGAGATCGGTTTCGCACTCAGGGCAAATTGCCATTTCTTCTTTCCTCCTTGGGAATCGTCACAAAGGTGGCCAGGGCCATGTGATTATATTTAGAATCTCTGAGGGTTGTCGTCAAGTTTTCAAATGAGGGATTGAATGCTATCTTCGCACCCCCGCACCAAACTCGCCTTAATTATCTCGATTGCGCTTCTGATGCTGCCTGCTCTATTGGCCGTTGCCCAGAAGCACCATAAGCCAACTGCCTCCAAGAGCGCAGAGAAGAACTCTGCTTTTGCAAAACAGCAGCGCGATCCGGTCATCACTCAAGTTATCAAAGATGTCTCTCCGCAAAGCGCGCGCCAGACTGACGAGAAGCTGGTCAGCTTTGTCACCCGCCATACGCTTTCAGTCAACAACCCCGGAGCTGCTGATTCTCCTCAGGGCATTGTAGCCGCGCGCAACTGGATCAAATCAGAATTTGAGCGTATCTCATCAGAATGCAATGGCTGCCTTGAAGTCAAGACCGATACTTTTATTGAACAGCCCAAAGGCCCCAAAGACCGGATCACCAAGCCAACCGAGATCCAGAATGTCTATGCCATTCTGAAAGGGACTGATCCCGAGCAGGCCAAGCGCATTTACCTGGTCACAGGGCACTACGATACGCGCAACACTGACATATTGAATTCCACGGCCCCGGCTCCTGGAGCAAATGATGATGGCAGCGGCACCACCGTCTCAATCGAATGCGCGCGCGTGCTCAGCAAGCACAAGTTTCCGGCCACTATCATCTTCCTCACGGTGGCAGGAGAAGAACAAGGGCTGAACGGCAGCACCCATTTTGCCAAGATGGCCAAAGAGCAAGGCTGGCAGTTGGAAGGCGTGCTGAACAATGACATTGTCGGCGGCAACACCACGCCCGGCGATACTCTGCAAAACAAAAACTGGGTCCGCGTTTTTTCTGAAGGCATTCCCGCAGCCGCCACTGACGCCGATATGCGCCGCATCAAGGCCACAGGCGGTGAAAATGACTCTCCATCTCGCGAACTGGCTCGTTACATTCACTCAGTCGGCGAGACTTATGACTTCGGGCAGTTTACTCCCAAGCTCATCTTTCGCCGTGACCGCTATCTGCGCGGCGGCGATCATAGCGCCTTCAATGAACAGGGCTTTGCGGCCGTGCGCTTCACTGAATATCGTGAAGACTACAACCATCAGCACCAGACCCTGCGTACGGAAAACGGCATCGAATATGGAGACCTGCTGAAATTTGTGGATTTTGATTATGTAGCCAACGTTGCCCGGCTCAATGCAGCAACGCTGGCCGCGCTGGCATCGTCTCCGGCGCCGCCTGCAGATGTCCATTTGCTGACCAAGGAATTGGAAAATGATTCCAAAATGGAATGGAAGGCTTCTCCCGGCGCAGCGGCTTATGAAGTATTGTGGCGCAAAACTACTGATCCGTATTTTTCTGATGACAACATGTCCCGCACCACAGAAACCAAAATCGACCTGCCAGACTCAAAGGACAACGTGATCTTCGGCGTGCGCTCAGTGGATGCCAAGGGCCATAGAAGCCTGATCGTGATCCCTGAACCGGAAAGATAAAAGATAATATGCCCAGCTCGATGACACTTTCACTTCCGCCATTCACACGCGCAATCAAGGTATTGATCGCCGTGTATGCCGGAATCTACGTTCTCCTGATCGTCCTGGGAGCGGTTGGCCAGCGAATTCTCGCCGGCCAGATTTATGGATTCCTTGTACTCAGACCTTACGATGTTGTTCACGGAAAGATCTATGAGCTGGTAACGTATGGCTTTCTTTCTAGCGGTTTCTGGGATTTCCTTTTCAGCATGTTGATGCTCTGGATGTTCGGATCAATGCTTGAGGTGGCCTGGGGAAGCCGCAAGTTCTGGGAGTTTTATTTATTCGGAATCGTAGGCGCGGCCGTTGGAACGGTGATACTGGCTTATGGCCTAAAAACTATTATTCACCTGAATTCTGAAAGCCCCGCGTTTGGAGCTTGGGGCGCAATTTACGCCATTTTAATGGCCACAGCCATGCTCTTTGGCGACCAGGAAGTCTACATGTTCCCGCTTCCAATTTCGATTCGGCTGAAATATCTGGTGGGGATTCTGGCATTCATCGCCTTGGTTAGCGCTCTTGCAAGCAGCGGCTCAGCGAATATTGCTCAGCTTAGCGGCCTTCTGTTTGGTTGGATATACGTCAAGTTTGTTCCCCGGCGCGGCATGTTATTTGCTTTCTCTGAAACTTCGTACAGCCTCAGGAACCGCTATCATCGCTGGCAGCGCCGCAGAGCCGGCAGAAAGTTCCAGGTCTATATGAAGAAGCACGGCCAGGATCCGAAAGATTATTTCGATGAGTACGGCAACTTCCGTCCGCCGGATGACAAACCCAAGGGGAACGGCGGTAGCAAAGGCGGATGGGTGAATTAGTTCCGAAGTCCCGAGCGAAGCGAGGGATCCCTATAGCCGCGATACTCTTATGGTGAATCGATTTGATAATTGAAGCAATTTGTTTAATCTGCTTTTTTTTGCATTATATCAAGGAGTTGATTCATCTGTCGGACAACGTCTTCGTGCTCAGACTCCAATTCTTTCAGTTTGGAGCGAAGAGCGTCTGGGCTCTCCCGGTGCGGGTCAGGCAGACTGACGTAGTGCTTTGGCACGAATGACGCATTATGTCCGCGTAGACTTGAATAGCTGATCAGTTTACTTATCCCTTTTTCTTCCTTATCCAGATCAATGAGGTTGTACAAATGCTCAATGTCACTGGAAGAGAGCGCATAGGTGCGTGACTCGTTTCTTAAGTTAGTCGCGTTGACAAACAGCACTTTTCCGGAGTGAATACGCTCAAGCACCAAGAGTGCAGTTTCTATTGAGCTCCCATGCCTTAACTTTCCGGGCAATCCGACCACAGCTCTCAAAAAATTCATCGAGAGGAGTCTCTCACGCAGTCTGGCTTCGTCTCCTGAACGAAAGAGCAAACTTTGCGAGACAGCCACAATGGCACGCCCTTCTTCCTTCAGACTGGATATCACGAAGCGAAGGAATGCACTTTCGCCCGAAATCCGGCTAGAGTTACGATCCCAAGTATCCCACCATAGCGCGTAGCTTGCCTCCGCTCCATGAAGTTGAAGACCTAACGGTGTATCGCAGAGTACCCGATCAAATTTCTTTAATTTATCGTTCACTGAAAACGCCGGCTTTCTTAAAGTGTCGCCAAGAGCGAGGTGGCTCGTGGAATGTCCAAGCAGGAATAGTCGTAGGGTAGCAAGGGCCCAAGATTTGACATTGATTTCCTGGCCAAATAGTTCAACATGATTTCTTACCTGGCGAGCCTCTGCGGCCGCATGCGAGAGCAACGTTCCTATTCCGCAGCAGGGATCAAGCACCTCATTAGCACCATGAAGATTGGCCAGAGCTATCATTAGAAGTGCGAGCGGTTCCGGCGTTCCGTATTCTCCTGCGCTTCGGGTTGGATTCAATTTCATTGCCAGCCGCGTATCAAACCAATGGCCGAAAATAGGAAGCCGATCTTCATCTGTAATCCCTAGGGAAAGCGCTGAGAGTTGAGAAACAACATGATAAAGATAATCGGAGGACCAATGCTCCACATCCGCAATCAACCCACGAGAGAACACGCCATCAAGAGGCGGAAACTGTGACTCGACAAGCCTAACAAATTGTTCTATATGCTCTCTTAAGTCATCTCGCCGAGAAGTATCCATTACAATTTGCCACTCTTCGCTCAAGGATCGCATGTGCTGTCGATCAGACGCTTTTCCCGGAGTTGCGTGCAACTCGGAAATGCACTTGATTGCAAAAAGACTTAAGAGTTCGACCGAAGAATCATTCAGCCCATAGCTTCGAGCCGTGTCAAGAAGCCTATCGAAGGCAGCATCTACAGCTGCGAAAAGCGCTTCATAGACGGCTGGCGGTCTCCCTCTCAAGACAGGAACTCCTTGCCCACTATTTCCTGCGCTAGCTTCCAGCGCACATCCGCTATTTCGCGCCCCAAGACAAATTGCATATGTGCGGTTTCAATTAACCTTCCTATTTTCTGCTGCATTTCTAGCTTAGGAATGGCTATCCTCAGGCGAGAGATTGTTGCGCCGCTTATTGCGGCAACAGTCGTGCCGACGCTTTGCTTGCGGATTTCTGACTGTGTAACTGGATGAGTGAAGAAGGCATACAAAAGCCACGAGTTGATAAGCTGACTTGGGCGCACCACAATGAGGTTCGGCCCAGCCAAATAGCCCTGATATTCCGGCCCAACGCGAGCCACCTTGAATGCTCCACGGGCGGCAATGACAATGTCACCCTCTTCGACCCTATAGCGCTGGGAGTGAGTAGGCCCAGGTAGCTCAATTTCTTCTAATGATTCAGGTGCCGCGATGACTCCGTGCTCAAAATCTCGGCTGTTAATAACACGGAACAGTGGAGATGATGGCTCTCCTGAGGGAGGCAACTTTGAAGGGCTCAGGCCAGTGAAAATCGTTTGGACTAATTCCCCGACAGTGGATTCACTGTGGTGTTCCATATTCTTACGGTACACCGATCAAGGATTTGTTGCAATAGTATTTGTGTTTATATGTATTTGTATATAAATTGACACAACTAATATTCTGTGATAAGATGGGTATGTCTCTGGAGGATTGAAATAGTCATTTCAGGAGACAGAAAGGATGTAACTATATGAGGAAACGTGATTTAAGTAACAATTCCAGAAAACACCGGGGCTGCAAACTTTGGGTTCAGCTCGATGGCCAAGGAGAACCATTTCTTCACTATATTGGCAGGGGCTGTAAGTGCTTGATGTGCAAGGGTAAGAAAACCTCCCTTATTGCGCTCTAAAAAGATTTCCGGGCGGATGTAGTTTCATCCGCCCTTTAATCTCCGCCTCTCTAGTAAATGGCAAATCCAGACCATTTGGAATTCCTCAGTGACGGCACAAGTGGGTTGCAATCATCACACAGGAACTTCTCTCTTCGCTTTGACTAAAATCTACCTCTTCCTTCTCTCTTCCACGCTCGGCCTCAGCCGCGGTGTCTTGCGGCGATCTTCTTGCCCCTGCTGCTCTCCTGCGCCAACCACATGCAGCCGCAAAAAATTTGTTGAGCCGCTACTGCTGCGCGTTCCGGCCACAATGCCAATTACGTCGCCTGCCTGCACGGCATGAAGTTTCAGCAGCAGACGTTCTGCGTTGTGTACCATCTCTTCCGAGTTCGGCGTCATTTCACACATCAGCGGCAGGACGCCCCACATCAGGTTGAGCCGCGCGCACACGCCAGAAGTTGCGGCAAAGGCATAGATTGGCGGTTTGGGCCGGTACTTGGAGATCAACCGCGCCGTGGTGCCAGTCTCTGTGTAAACAGCAATCGCTTTCATCTCCAGGTCCTGCGCCGCATGCGCCACGGATTCACAGATGGTCTCTGAAATCGAAAGCAGCCGGTGTTGCCGCCGGCGCGAAATCACATCTTCCTTGGCCGATTCCGCTTCCATTACAATTTTCGCCATAATGGCCACGGCCTCGCGCGGATATTTGCCGCTGGCCGTCTCTGCTGAAAGCATCACCGCATCCGTTCCATCAAGAATGGCGTTGGCCACGTCGCTGGCCTCTGCTCGCGTAGGCCGGGGATTTTCAATCATCGACTCCAGCATCTGCGTGGCCGTAATCACCGGCTTGCGCCAATCGGCAGCGCGGCGGATCACATGCTTTTGAATGATTGGCACCTTCTCCGGCGGCATTTCAACTCCAAGGTCGCCGCGCGCCACCATCACCCCGTCCGCTACGTCCAGGATCTCTTCCAAATTCTGCGGATCGACTGCCTGGGGCTTTTCCAGCTTGGCGATGACCAGCGCGTCAGCGTTGTGCACGCGTATCAGCCGCTTCACCAGGCGTACATCATCAGCCGTGCGGATAAACGACACCGCAACCAGATCGACTCCATGCTTCAAGCCAAATTCAAGGTCTTTCTCGTCTTTCTCCGTAAGCGAAGGCACATTGACCACCGTTTCCGGCAGGTTAATTCCTTTGTGCTCGCCCAGCATGCCGCCGTTGATGACTTCGCATTCCACGTCATCGCCCTTCACGGCCAGCACGTGCAGCTCAATCAATCCGTCAGCCAGCAGCACACGCTCTCCTGCTTCCACTTCCTGCGCCAGTGATTTAAACGTGGTAGAGATCAGCGTAGCCGTGCCGGCTATATCCCGCGGCGTAATGGTTAGCTTTGAGCCTTTCTTGAGCGCAATCGGCGTACGGTACTTCAACCTGCCTGTGCGGATCTTTGGCCCTTGCAAGTCTTGCAGGATGCAAATGCTTCTGCCTTCTTTCTCGGCTACCTTACGCAGGCGATCAATCGTGCGCGCGTGCTCTTCATGGGTGCCATGAGAGAAATTCAGCCGGGCTACGTCCATACCGGCGCGCATCAGGTCGCGCAAAACAGCTTCAGAGCTGCTGGCCGGACCAATGGTGCAGACGATCTTTGCCCTGCGGGCAACAGCGGCGGGATTACGTTCAGGATTAGATTGGTTGGATTCTGGACTTTTAATAGCACTGCTCAAATTGCTTTTACCTTCTTTTCTTTGCTCGCACGATCAGGCGCCTTCGGATACCACTGGGCATTCATCTCTGCGCCCAGCAGCACAATCACTGAGACAATATAAAGCCACACCAGCAGCGCAATCGCCGCGCTCAGCGATCCATAAACCACGCTGTAGGTTGCGTAATCCCGCACATACCAGCCAAAGAGCATGGTGGCCGGAAACCACAGCACGCCGGACATCACGGCCCCAGGCAGCACGCGCCTCCATGATTGTGTCTTGGGCACGCCGTGGTGATACATAAGAGCCATCAGGGCAATCGCCGTAAGCAGCGCAATGCTCCATCGCACTCCATCCCATACCAGCAGCACCAGCGGCCGGAACAGGTGCATGGTCCCGGATTGCACCCAGTTCTCCACCGTATTGCCAAAAGCAACCAGAATGGTGGCAAAGCCCAGCGGAACCAGCCCCAGCAGCACCAGATAAAGCGCGATCAGGCGCTCCCGCCAGAAGCCCCAGGTATTCTCCATGCCATAGGCTTTGCGAAAGCCATCCATCCAGGAGATCATCACCCCCGAGGCCGCCAGCAATGTCACGATAGAAGCCGAGTAGATGATCCGCGTTGCATGGTGCTGCTTGGTCTGGAAAAATGAGAGCGCCGCGGAGCGCGATCCAGGCGGCAATACCCACCCCACCGCCTCGGAAATCTGCTGCAGGAAGCCCGCAGTCTGATGTGAAGCTTCCAGGACTGATGTGACCACAAGAAACGCAGGAAACAGCGTAAGAATGGACGAGTACGCCGCCCCTTTAGCGACCGAGAATTGCCCGTGTTGGAAAGCCTGCCAGAAAGCCCGACGAAGCCGCGTAAAGTGCATTAGTTGAATAGGTTAAAGGGGGGAGGAATTGTACGCAACTAAAGAACTCTCGCGGACGGATTACACGCGTCGGCGGGGCCCGGCATGATCCAGGACGAACTTAGCCGTAAGGTAGGCCGTTCTCAGGGATTTGTCAGTAAGTATGGATCGGGTGACCGCCGGATCGATCTGATCGACATGACCGACATTTGTGACGCTCTCGTGATCTCATTTCTGGATCTCGCAAAACGCTTTGATCAGCTTCGCAAAACTCGGTGATTCCTTTCGTGATTCTGGCCAAATTATTATCTCCATCGATTGTTTGTCCAATGCGGGTGGAACTCAATCAGAATATAGATCACAAATTTACTTAAATTCCTACCGCAGCCAGGACATGCATAATGTTCTTTGCGCTCCTCAAGTACCGAAGCACAGCAGGGGCAAAACCACTTTCCGTCAATAGCAGAGGTGGGAGAGGAGATTGTTCCTTCACTGGTCTCAGCATATTCCCGCAATCGTCGGGCTAGATCTATCGATGTGGGCATTCGGCCTTTAACGCACGTGAATATGTTCCCTTCTTCCGCCATCACATCGCCACATTTGGGACAGTACATTTGTGTTAGACTCGATCCCGATACTAAGACAAATTAGGGCTGATTTTCTCCAGTAAGCATGGCACCTCGCATACGCTTCGAGCAACTTCGCAAAACTCGGTGATTTCTTTTGCAGGATTCTAATTACTACCAGGCGCCGCAGTCGCTCCTGCGCGCTGGTGCATCAACGCAACCTGTTGCTCAATGGTGGTTGCAAACCGTTCCACATGCTGGATATGGCTAAAAACTTCCATGACCCCGGCCGCAGTCACCATGATGGTGCCGCAGTCAGCCAAAGGAGACTTATGGAAGGACACCTGTTGCACTTGATACAGGAACAGGTCAAAAGAACGTAACGGTGTCCGGAACAACACCCGCTGATTGGTGACCACAAACTCTGCCATGCCCACGCTCCACTGTGCCCATCCGCCAACCAGGATGCCGGCTACAAGAAAAATTTCACCCGGCGCAACTGAAAAAGTCCGTTGATCAACCGGCGTGTACAACCACGCTCCCACAAGAGTTGCACCGATTGCGCAGCAGATGGTCGCCAGAACAAAGGCATTTTTATTGATGGTCCAGTGATGTTGCGTGCGAAAAAGGACTGTTTCTCCTGCCAGCAAGTTCTGATCAACTTTAGCCATGTGCCCCTTTCCTGCGAGGCCAGCATTATATCTTTGCTTCCGTTAAAGCGGCCTGCCAGCACCGCTCACGGCCTTGTTCCACCCGTATGCTTTCCTGTCTTCAAATCCACTTCAAACGGCACTTCCTGATCGGCAATCGCATCCCAGCCGCGCCCATACAGTGTGTCGCCCTTGATGTCGGTGATCGTCAGGCCTTCCCATGTGAGCCGTTCCGTTGTCCACGCAACTCCTGCGCGGCCCACCGCCGTAATCGATGTAAACCCCGCAAACAGCAGCAAGCCATGCTGGGAAAGCACGCGCAGATCGACCACCGGCCGCTGCTCAATGCGCGACCATTGCTGCGGGTCGCGCGTCTTCATCAAGTAGGCATAACCGCCCACTACCGCGCAAAATGAATCCGGATCGGGCGTGGAGCATACCTCGCTGATCACCTGATCAGAATCGAATCCCTGGGCAAAGAAGCCCACCCACGCTACGCCGTCCTTGGGCACAACACGCAGGTATGCACCGTTCCGGTCGCCTTCTTCTAATTCCACTGGATAGTGATAAAGCTTCTCAATGGGATGAATCGGCGGAGCGCCTTCCAGAATCCTTACCTCATAATTGTGTGGAAATGTGAAGTCAAAACGGAAATGCTGTTTCATGATCTCTTTACTAACCAATATCCCTATGGAAAGCTTGCTGTGGGAATCAACAACGCGCCATCCCGAATCGTCTCCACCTCGGCTTGCCGAGGCGGAGCACGTGAGGGACCTGCTCCGCTGCTGAATCGCGGAAGCCACCAATAATGCGTGCGGACAGCGCCCTCGGCTTGTGCGGTTTTTAAAGCTAACCCATCGCCGCCAAAAACTCTTCGGCCCGCTCTCGCACACTCTTCACATGCGTGGGCAGTTCCAATTTGCTGCCATCTTCAATCAGCGGGATCAGCTTATTGAAATCCGGGCCGGAGTGTGACCCAATCAGCATGATGCGCACCGGATGGAACAGGTCTTTGCCCTTTGCACCCGTCTCGGCCTTGATCTCATCCATGATGGCCTTGAACCGCTCAGCCGTTAACGCTTGCCCCGCCGCTACGCGTTTGGCAAATGCCTGCGCCACCGCTCTTGCTTTTTCATTCGCAAACACTTCGGCATTTTCCGGCACAGCCAGGGCAGCACTTGCGTTGCCATCAAAAATGATCTTTGCTTTTTCTGTTAGCTGGTCCAGCTTGTCTACATACGGCGCCAGCAGGTCCACCACGCTCCCCACCCAACCGCTCACGTTCCCATTAACGGATGCGGGAACCAACCCTGCACGTTGCAACATCTCTGCGCCCAGTTGATGGATTCGTTCCGGCGAGCTTTGCTTGATGTAGTGCCGGTTCAGCCAGTACAGCTTTTCCGTATCAAACACCGCAGGCGAAGGGGTTACCCGCTCCAGCGAGAACTCCTTGATCAACTCGTCTTTGGGAAAAATCTCGCGATCGCCGCCGCTTGGCGCCCAGCCCAGCAGCGCCAGGTAATTCATGAGTGCCTCAGGCAGAATGCCCATCTCGCGGAAGTTCGCAACCGACGTTGCTCCATGTCGCTTTGAGAGCCTTCCTCCATCCGGCCCCAGAATGGTGGAGAGATGCGCAAACTCCGGTACCGGCAATCCTAGTGCTTCATACACGGCAACCTGCTTCGGCGTGTTGGAGATGTGGTCGTCGCCCCGAATCACGTGCGTGATTTTCATATCGGCATCGTCGATCACCACCACGTAGTTGTAGATCGGCATACCGCTCGACCGGATAATGATGGGATCGCTCACCACTTCGTGGGAAAACTCAACGTCGCCGCGCACAATGTCATGGAAGCGGATTGGATGCTCCGGAATCTTCAGGCGAATCGCCGCAGCTTCGCCCGAGGCGCGCCGCCGCTCAGCCTCGGCAAGATCAAGGTTCCTGCACTTGCCGGAATAAATCGGCTGGCGTTGCTCCTTGAGCGCCTGCTCGCGCTCGCGCTCCAGTTCCTCTGCTGGACAGAAGCAGTAATACGCTTTGCCTTCTTTGATCAGACGCTCTGCGTATTCGCGATAAACGCGCATCTTGTCCGACTGGCGATATGGCGGATACGGGCCGCCCAAGTCCGGGCCTTCATCCCAATCAATGCCCAGCCACTTCATGTCTTCGATGAGCTGAGTTTCGTAGCGCGCTTCACTGCGCTCCACGTCAGTGTCTTCAATCCGCAAAATGAACGCGCCGCCTTTTTGCTGCGCAAACAGCCAGTTAAACAGCGCCGTGCGCACGTTGCCAATGTGCAACTGCCCCGTGGGCGACGGAGCAAAACGTACACGAACCTTGTTGTTAGCCGCCATATATTGATGGTAACAAACTCAAGCCACAACTGAAGGCCGCGCGGCCTGTTGGTGCAACACCTGCTGCTCACCTTTCATCTCACTTTGAGCAACCGCGCGGAGAATCAATCGGACTAAAAGATGCCTGCTAGTGCTGTTGGACCCCTCATCCTGTTTCTTGCCCTAATGCTTGCTGCGGCCCACCTGTTGGCCAATCTATTTGCGCGCTTGCGCCAGCCGCGAGTCATTGGTGAAATTCTGGCGGGCATTCTGCTGGGCCCTTTTGTGCTCGGCAAGCTCTCTGCGTATACCAATGTCCTGCAACTGAACAACTCCGCTGAGCCTAAAAAAGCCGCGCTTGATCTAATGTACCAACTCGGCCTATTGATGCTGATGTTTCTCTCCGGCGCGGAAACCAAGGCCCTCTTCCAGAAGTACGAGCGCAAGCAGATTGCCTGGCTGGCATCGGTAGGAACGGTCCTGCCTTTCTTCGTCATGCTTGGCCTGGCATCGGTGATTCCCCTGGCCTGGTTCATGGGCGAGAAACAAAACCGCACCTCTCTCATCCTTGTCATGGGCATTGCGGTCGCGGTGACCTCCATTCCGGTCATCTCGCGGATCTTTTTCGATCTCAAAATCCTGCACACGCGCTTTGCTCGCCTGGTGCTGGGCGTGGCGATGCTGGAAGATATTGGACTGTGGGCGGTACTGGCCGTGGCCACGGCCCTGGCAAGCTCTGTAGGCATGGCAAAGCAGGCGATTGCCATGCACATTGTGCTGACCATTGTTTATTTCATTCTTGGCCTCACGCTGGCGCCGCGCGCCATGAAGCGCATTTCCAAATCGCGCTTCAACATGCTGGCCAACAACTCACCGGTGACGTTTACGCTGCTCATCGTTTTCTCTTACGTCGCCGTAGCCGGATTGCTTGATGTGAATTTGGTCTTCGCTGCGTTCCTTGCCGGCTTTGCGGTCTCGCGCAAGCGGCTGGGTGACGCCCTTGAGACCATCTCGCGCTTCTCCTTTGCGCTCTTTATTCCTGTGTACTTTGCCCTGGTGGGCTATCGGCTCATCTTTGACAAAACATTTTCCATCACTATGCTGCTCGTCTTCCTTGCCGGTGCATGCGTGCTGAAGCTGATCTCTGTGGCGCTGGGAGCGCGTCTTGCAGGCTTCCGCGGCCTCGATGTCGTGAATCTCGCTGTAGCCACCAATGCTCGCGGCGGTCCCGGCATTGTGCTGGCCAGTGTGGCCTATGAAGCAGGCATAATCAGCGCCGCGTTTTATACAACGCTTGTTCTTGTTGCTGTTCTCACGTCGCAAGCCGCAGGCGCGTGGCTTGAATTTATTCTGCACAAAGGCTTGCCGTTGCTATTCGGGGGATTCTGTAGAAACTCCCTCTGTCGCGCAAGAAAAGTCGCCTGAGCTCGCGGCGTAATTAGCAATCAGCAAAAGCATTCAGATCTCTCTTCCCATGCAAGCGTTTTTAAACTGTCTCGACTGTGCAGGGGGAGAACTCAAGCGCCGCATTTCCCCTGCAATCCCATCCCGCTTCTTTTTTGCCATATGGGCAAGATACAAGCAATCAGCCAGCTTTAATTTGTGCGGAAAATCTTCGCTTCTTGGCAAACTTCAATCTAGCTTAGCTGAGTGCTGATTGTTGACTGCTCTATAACACCGGCGAATCATCCCCCATCATCACCCGCCGGATCAGCTTAATCGGCGGGAAGCCCTGCTTCAGAAAATCGTTGTGGAATCCTTCCAGAGAGTACTTATCGCCCATCCTCTTTTTGTAGTCTTCGCGCAGCTTCAGGATCTCCAGTTTGCCCAGCGTGTAATAAAGATAGGTAGGATCAGAGGTGCCGCGCTTGGTCTCACGCGTTCCACTCACCCGGGTCTGGTAGCCTTCTTTCACAAAAAAATCGATGCCCTGCTCCATGGTCATCTTGCCGGTATGCATTTGAATGCCGACGATGAAGCGGGCATTGCGCAGCAGCGCGTCCTGCAACTGGCCCAGGCGTAGCTTGAGGAAAGCCGTGTCATGATCAAGATCGGTTCCGGGCGTCCGGCCATAGTCTTCATCAAGCATCATTTGTTCGCTATAGTGCGCCCATCCTTCAGCATTGGTGCTGCAACCCAGCAGCTTGCGAACCTTGGATGGCGCTGACGGCACCCAGAGGAATTGCGTGTAGTGGCCGGGATAAACCTCATGGACTGCCGTGGAGATGACGGTGCCGCGATTGAATCCAGCCATGTGCTCTTCCACCTGCTGCGGTGTCCAGTTTGGCTCAGGCAGAGTCACATTGAAGAAAGCTTCTTTTGCCACCTTCTCATACGGCCCCGGCGTATCCATGGAAGCAAAGAACAAGGCGCGCGCGAATGGCGGCGTCTCCTGCACAATGGGCAGCACCTGTGACGGCATGCCGACAATGTGATGCTGCTCCAGAAAATCGCGCAATCCGCCCAATGTGTCGCGGAAGGTCTGCAAAAGCTTGTCTGGTGCAGGATGGTCTTTTTCCAGCTCTTCCAGTATTTGTTGTGGGGTCTTATTGGGATCAATCTTGGCGGCTACGGCTTTGAACTCCGCCTGGTTCTGGCGCAGGTTCGCCATGCCGATCTCAAGCAGCCGTGGAAGCGGAATATCTACATCTTCGTTATAGAGCAGCTTTTTGCTGAAGTTGTCGGAGCCAATGCGAAAATCGCCATGCGCCTGCGGCTTCAGGTCTTTTTGGATCCACTCCTGATATTGCTTCAGTGAATCCATCACCTTCTGATTGACGGATTGAAATTCACTGAGAATCTGCTGGTCTTTAACGTCCTTAAAAGCTTCTGGCACATCTTTTTCAAAAAAGCTGATAATGCCGGGAATTTGCTCGAGCGCGATGTCCACATAGATGGGCGGCGGATTCTTCAGGTTCTGTTGCGCAGCCTGAAAGACGGCTGGAATCTGCTTTTCACGGGCGATGACCGACTTCAGCCGCTGTTCCGGCGGGGCGAACGTCCGCGCCATGATGACGAAAATTGAATTGGTAACGTTGCTGGAATAGGTATCAGGGTTCTTTTCCCACGGGCGGATATTTTCCAAGTCGAGCAGGTGCGAATTAATGTCACCCAGAACTAGGTTGAGATCGACCCACGCCTCATCGCCAGGATTGAGGCCGGGGTGTCCAGCAGAAAAACGGTTTGTGAATTCAGCTTTGAATTTTTTGAGGATGGCAATCTGCTGGTTGATCGATGCCCGGGAATAATTTTCCAGCTGATTGTCGTATTGGTGAAAGCCGGCAGCCGTTCCCTGCGTGGGATTGAATTTGAAATAGTATTCGTCAAAATAACGGTCTGCCATGGCGGTGAAGTCAGCGGCAGACTGTGCGTTCTTTGCGGGCGCGGGTTTGGTCTTGGCGTGCAGGAGCGGAGCAAGCAACAGGAAAAAGAGCAGAAATCTCACATATATCTCCAGAATGAAAAAGACAATTATAGATGGAGCAGGAAATTGGCCGCGAATCCACGCGAAAACGCGAATCAAAAAGGTTTTGATTCGTGTGAATTTGCGTAAATTCGCGGCTAAAACTTCCCGTAAATATCTTGGAGCCAATAGGGCTCCCTCTTCTTCAGAAAAAAATCATTTTTGCTTGTAGACCACGCCGCCCTTCATCACGAACACCGGGTTCTGCAAGAGCGTGACGTCCTTTGCCGGATCGCCGTTTACGGCAATGATGTCGGCAAATTTGCCCGGCTCGATTGTGCCAATGCGGTCTGACCATCCCAGCAAATCCGCGGCATTCACTGTGGCCGTCTGGATCGCTTGAATGGGCGTCATGCCCTGCTGCACATAGACCGCAAACTCATGCGCATTAAGCCCGTGAGGATAGACGGCAGCATCGGTACCGAAAGCAACTTTTACTCCGGCGTCAAAGGCGCGCTTCAGGTTCTGCCGGCTTGCGGCGGTAACCGACTTCATCTTCTCCACATACATGGCAGGCAGGCCAATCCTGGCGGCATTTTCGCGCATCCAGTCAGTAAGGTACATGGTTGGCACAAGATAAGTGCCGCGTTCTTTCATTGCCTTGATGCCAGCCTCATCAATATACGAACCGTGTTCAATGGAATCCACGCCAGCCTCAGTGGCCCACAAAATTCCCTGCGCGCCATGTGCATGCGCAGCAACTTTGCGCCCCAGGCGATGCGCATCCGCTACAATCGCTTTCATCTCCTCCAGCGTGTACTGCGAGGCTTGCGGATCATCGCCTTTGGAAAGCACACCACCGGTAGCGCAAACTTTGATTACATCAGCGCCGTACTTGATGATCTCGCGCACTTTCTGTTGCACGTGCTCAATGCCATCGGCTGTGCCGTCAGCTTTGGCATGGTATTCATAAGGCAGCAGGTTTTGGTCGCAATGGCCGCCAGTGATGGAAAGCGGTGGCCCGCTGGCAATAATGTGCGGGCCAGGCACCATGCCTTCATTGATAGCATCACGCAGGGCGATATCGGTATAACCGCTGGCGCCGACATTGCGCACCGTAGTGAAGCCAGCCTCAAGCGTGATGCGCGCATTCTTGGCGCCGATGAGTGCCTCTTTGGGAATGGAGACGCCAAGCTCCTGATAGCCAAAGTTGGGATCCATGGTCAGGTGCGTGTGAGCATCAATCAATCCGGGAAGAAGCGTAGCGTTCGGCAGATTGATCACGTTGCCATCGCCAGGAGCTGCCCCGGAACCGACAGAAACAATTTTGCCCGCTTCGATCGTGACCAAAACATTGTCGATGGTCTTGCCGGTCTTTACATCCAGGAGATGACCGGCATGGATGTAAGTCTTCTGTGGAGCGGAAGAGGCAGGTTGTTGAGCTACGGCAAAGGCGCAAACAAGGAAGCAGAAGAGAAGTTTCAGCAGTTTCATAAGAAGCGCGGATTATAGCAGGACGCGCCCGGCGAGCCTTACTTGATGGCAATCATTTCGCCAGGAACGCGTCCCGCTTAAGCACATGCGTTACTGCTGCGGCAGGACCAGGACTTCAACTCCGGAGGCTGCGCTCTTTTTGTGGAACACCTGCTCCGTCGCCTTCTTGAAATCCGCCGGTTTTGCGTTTGGTATATCCGTAAAGGTC
This sequence comes from Candidatus Angelobacter sp., assembly GCA_035710845.1. Classification (GTDB taxonomy): domain Bacteria; phylum Acidobacteriota; class Terriglobia; order Terriglobales; family Acidobacteriaceae; genus Angelobacter. Next base: position 4,068 of record DASTCT010000143.1, on the reverse strand, counting down.
TGCGGGTTGCGATCCACCAGCGGGAACCACGAGCTTTGGATCTGCACCATGATGCGATGGCCTTTGCGGAATGTGTGGTTAATATCCGGCATGTTGAAGTTGAGATCGGCTACTTTGCCCGGTTCAAGAGGCTCAGGTTTTTCCCAGCTTTTGCGGAATTTCGCGCGCATTGGCTCGCCGCGCAAGAGTTCCTCGTATCCGCCCATACGGACTGCGGGCGTGCTCAGCACTCGTTTGCTGGCATCTGCAACTTCATTGTCAGGATAATTGTTGGGATAAACATCAATCAGTTTCACCACAAAGTCTGAGTCCGTTCCGCTGGATGCGATCTTCAGCTTGGGTGAAACCGGGCCCGCGATGGTTACGTCTTCCTCAAGCGGATCAGTCTCATAGACCAGAACGTCAGAGCGGCGTGATGCGAACCGCTGATCGTCTGACATATAGCGCTGAGGAACGGCGGTTGCAATGTAATTAATGAACGGCACCGGGTGAGCGGGATCGCTCACATATTCGTCCATGCCCTCATCTTCTGCCGGAGGATCAAACGACAGCTTTCCGCCTGCATGCAAGTAGAGCGTTTTTGGTTTTGCCTCCGTAGGAGGCCAGGAATCATACTTGCGCCAGACATTGGTTCCTGTCTCAAAGACAACAGCCTTAGGCATCGGCGTGCCTTTGCCTTTTAAATAGTATTCAAAAAAAGGAAATTGAATTTTCGCACGGAAGAACTCTGAGGTCTTTGCTCCAAATTGGACATCGCCCAGATGATCGCCATCACCCCGCCCCCAGCCGCCGTGAACCCATGGTCCAACCACCAGAGAGTTTGGCGTTCCAGGATTAAATTGATCGATCGCATGAAAGGTCTTGAACGGGCCGGAGAGATCTTCCGCATCAAACCATCCGCCCACAGTCATTACCGCGCACTTGATGTTTTTCATGTGTCGCGAAAGATCGCGCGCATTCCAATAAGCGTCATACGTGGTGTGCAGAAGCTGGTCATTAAAGAGCGGATTGGACCCTTTGAGATATTCCTTATCCAGATTGATGGTGGGGCCGGCTTGAAGATAAAAGCTGTAACCATCCGGCGTACCGAAGTCGAAAGGAATGGTCTTTGGCGGCGGCTCAGGCTGAGCCATAGGCTTGAATGCGGTATAAAAACCAAAATTTGCTGCCAGCATGAACGCGCCGCCATGATATGCGTCATCACTGAAGAAAAGATCAGTCATGGGAGCCTGGGGCGAAGCTGCTTTCAATGCAGGATGAGAATCAATGATGCTGGCCGAGGTATAAAAGCCGGGATAGGAAATGCCCCAGATGCCGACCTTGCCGTTGTTGTTGGGCACGTGCTTGAGCAGGAATTCAATGGTGTCATACATGTCTGAGCTGTCATCCACGTCCTTGGCCGATTTTTTGTTGTCAATGTGCGGACGCATCTCCACAAAATCGCCTTCAGACATGTATCTGCCGCGGACATCCTGATACACGATAATGTAGCCGGCTTTTTCAAATTCGTCGGATGGGCCAATCTGCTTCTTATACTCGTCTTCGCCATAGGGGCCGACGTTGTAGGGCGTTCGATCAATCAAAATGGGATAGGGCTGCGAGGTATCTTTAGGAACATAGACTGAAGTGAAGAGCTTTTTCCCATCGCGCATAGGAATGCGGTATTCGTATTTGGTGTAGTGCGATTTTACGTATTCTTCTTTCGGGGCTTCTTTGGGCGGATCCTGCGCGTATGCCGTTGCACCGGCAAAAAGGAAACAGCAGACAACAAAGACACCTATCCCACGATCCAACAGACTTCTCATTTCAGATTTTCTCCTCGGCGTGATGCTGGCGAACATTTTACACGCGGCCGATAGCGGAGTAACTCGGTAATTCCCTCGCTTAATGGTTAATATTTTTGTAGTACACTTTGCGCTCAATGAACGCTCCTAAAGAATCAATGCAAACTGCCAAAGAACCCCTTAAGCAACCTCCGATTCTCTTTGAACGCACCCAACAGGTCCTTGCCAAAATCGAGTCACAGCTTGGCGAACGCTTAATTACTTATTGGAATTCGCCTAGTGGATCTATTGTCGGTAATGATGTGAACGGTTTGTACGGAATTCTTCGCGATATCGGAAAAGTCGGACGCCTTTCGCTATTCATAAAGTCAGGAGGCGGGTCCGGACAGGCCTCACTCAGAATGGTTCACTTGCTTCGGCAATGGGTCAAACATCTTACAGCTCTTGTGCCCCTTCAGTGCGAATCTGCGGCAACGATGCTCGCGTTGGGCGCGAACAAGATATTAATGGGGCCTCTCGCTCATCTTTCTGCCGTGGATACGTCTCTTACGCACGATTTGTCACCCATTGATCGCGACAATGATCGAGTAAGCGTTAGCCAGGATGAACTGCAAAGAGTGGTGGCCCTGTGGCAAAAGCAGGCCGATAAAGATGCCTCAAATCCCTATGAATCGTTGTTTTCCTACGTGCATCCTCTCGTAATCGGCGCTGTAGACCGGGCAAGCGCTCTGTCTACCAAGCTGTGCATCGAAATTCTGTCATACCATTTGAATGACCAAAAGAAAGCACAGAAGATCAGCGATACGCTTAACTCAACTTACCCTTCTCACAGCTATCCAATCACTTTGCGCGAGGCGCGTCGGATCGGACTCAAAGCAGAGCCTCTCTCAGATGATATCAACCACCTGCTTCTCGAACTGAACGAGATCTATTCCGAAATGGGGCAGCGCTGCTCGACGGATTTTGACGAAGGGAATTCCCACGACAATAGCATCGTGGGCATCATCGAACGCAAAGGCCTTCAGATCTTCTATCAGATGGATAAGGACTGGCACTATCGGACAGAAGAGCGGCGGTGGATAGGGCTGAACGACAAAAGCTCGTGGCGCAAAGCTGAAATGGTCAAAGGAAAATTAACGGTTTCAGTATTTCACATCAACTAACACCAGACGTTGAGCTCACTTGGTCTGCAGCCAGGCCTGCGCCACAGTCTCCGGGCTTAGCTCGCGCAGAAGGGCGTTAATCTGGTCGATCACCGCTTCCGGCTGGGTGGACTTTAAATTGAACTTAAGCACGCCGCCGGGTGAGAACTGCGCTCCACGGGATTGCGCGACAAAGCGCGCCAGCCGCTCAGGCTCAATCGCAGCCTGCTCAGTAAATTTGATCGTCACCGAATCGCGCTTGCGATCGATGGCCAACACGCCCACGCGCTCAGAAATCAGCTTGAGAGAGGCAGCAGAAAGCAGATAACGAACCGGGGGTGGAGGCTCACCGTAACGGTCTTGCAGCTCCTTGCGGACATCGTCGAGAGCGGCCTCGCTCTCCACGCCAGCGGCCCGCTTGTACATGCGCAGGCGCTGGTTCTCTTCCGCAATGTAGTGAGTCGGGATACGCAGATCGATACCCAGATTGAGCTGCGTGCTGACTTTTTCTGAAAGCTCTTCACCTTTGAGTTCGCGAATCGCGCGATCTAACATGCCGGTGTACATCTCAAATCCCACCGCATCAATGTTGCCGCTTTGCTCACCGCCAAGAAGATTGCCGGCGCCCCGCAACTCAAGATCAAGCGCGGCGATCTTGAACCCTGCTCCAAGATCAGAAAATTCTTTCAGGGCTGCCAACCGGCGCCGCGCGACGGGAGTAAGCTCTTGCTCGGCTGGAACCAGCAAATACGCATAAGCGCGGCGATTGGAGCGGCCAACGCGTCCACGCAACTGATACAGCTCTGAAAGGCCGTGGCGATCAGCGCGATTGACGATAATCGTGTTGCAAAGGGGGATATCGAGACCATTTTCGATGATGGTAGTCGCCACCAGAATGTCCGCTTCATGGCGCACAAAGGCCATCATTACTTTTTCCAGCTCGCCTTCTGACATCTGGCCGTGGCCCACAATCACGCGCGCGAGAGGCAGCATCTCCTGCAGCTTGGTAGCGATTTCATAGATGGTGTCCACGCGATTGTGAACAAAATATGCCTGCCCGCCGCGTTCCAGCTCGTGCTCCAGGGCAGACTTGACCAGTTTTTCATCGTAAGCGGCAACCACGGTCTGGATGGCCATGCGAT
>DASTCT010000142.1:0-4035 GCA_035710845.1 Candidatus Angelobacter sp. | reverse complement strand
GTTTTTGCTGCCGACGAACAGCGTCGCCGTACCCATATCGAAAACCGGCTGCGCCGCCAGGCGAAGGAGTTTGGCTTTCAGCTCGTACCGCTTGCTTCATAAGCCGCTTGTTCATTGGGAGCGAAGCCCGAACGATCCCGCGAAGCGGGCGAGCGAGGACGACGGGCCCCCGACAAGCCCGAGTTTGGCTTGTTGGGGTAGGGAGTCGAACCATCCCGAGGATTTCTCGTTTGCCCATGCTGCGACAGAGAGTTCTACCGAGACTTCTGTTATAAGTGAAATGCAAAACAACTTCGGAGAAAATGCCTCTGTTCTACTGTATTCTGCGCGGGGTGGAGCAGGTAAGAGCGAATGACACAGATTGCAAATCAAAATGGTCTTATTGAATTTTTTTGATCCGTGCAAATCAGTGTTATCAGTGTTATCCGTGGTAAGGTTTTGGTTTTTTGTGAAAGCATCATTTCGTTTTCTCAAAGCGCTCTAAAAGCGCTGCCGTCTTCGGCGCCCCCGCCGGATCGCCGGCCAATTGGCGGCGCAGTCGCTCCAGGTCATCGTGGCCATCAATGTCATACCAGGGATTGATCAGGACGGTCTTCATGCCGAACTGGTCCAGCTTGGCCGTGGTGGCGGCCAGCGTGGTGGAATGGCTCCATTGGATCTCGGCCAGCAGGCCCACCGGGCAATCATTGAGGCCAATCAGGTAAAAGCCTCCGTCGAGCGAAGGGCCCAGAACGGCGTCGGCAGTGTTGAGCGCTTTGCGGGCGCTCTCAAGATAAGCGGCGGGCAGGTTTGGCGTGTCGTCACCGATGGCGAGCACGATTTCACGCCGCTTCAACGCCAGCCTTAAGATCTTCTCCAGCCGCTCGCCCAGATCGCCTTCCGATTGCAGCCAGACTTCATGCGGCTTGAAATATGGGCGCTCAAATCGCGCCGACGCGGCAATAATGCATTCCGCCCAATCCAGCGTGCGCACCATGGCCACCGTATCTTCCAGAAATGCTTCCGCCAGTTCCGCCGCGCGTTCAGTGCCCAGTTCAGGGATCAGGACAGCATTTGCTTTGCCCCTCTCCGGCGGCTTGGTAAAGATGGAGACAATAGCGCTTGGCATAAGGTTGGCGGTCCGGGAATTATGATGTCAGAGCAGCGCGCCGTGGGAAAGGAAATTTGTCGATCTTGCTTTTAGGTGTCACTCTTTCCCGGCTCATTCTTCCACACCTCACCCCACGCAGCTTTGCGGGCAAACCGGTAAGCCCGCTTGTTGGAGCGCGTGATAGTTTGGTGCTCCATCTGCCCATCCGGCATGCATAACTCAAGCTGAATATGGCCGCTGTGCTTGCCGGGATGGCGCAGAATGCGCGGAAGCTGCGCCTCCGGGCGCATGCGGCTGGCCACCAAATAAGAAAATTTCTCATCTTCGTAGCCCAAAGCGCCGCCTTTGAGGTGGCGATGCTGGGATGTGCGCTCAACCCGCTGAGCAAAATGGCACCAGTCGCCTCTGGCGGCCATAGGACAAAGATGCTTGTGAGGACAGGGCGCAAGAATTTCCGCGCCGCTTGCAATCAACAAGGAACGCGCGGCATTGATGCCGGCAAAATGGCGCGGCGTTCCCGGTTCAATCACCACCAGAAATTGCCGCGCACAAGACCATGCTTTGCGGACCACGGCTTCCGCCGCAGCGGTATTGAGTTCGCCCAGCGCGTAAGAGATCACTACCAGATCATGCGCCTCGCAGGAAAACCCGGAGCGCAGATCGTGCTTGAGCCATTGCGCCTGCCGCACCGCAGCAAGAGGACTGTGCGCGGCCAGCTTCTTTCCCAACGTAATCCAATCATCGTCAGCCTCAAGCAATGTGGCGCGCTGAAATTCCGGAAATATTTCACCGGCGGCAAAGAGCGCAGTACCCGGCCCAGCGCCGAGATCGAGAATACTGGTGATTTCACTTTGAGAAAGCAAGCCGACTTCAGAAAAAACGCGCTGATTGACCGCATAAATCGCAGGCAAACGCACTGCCAAGTACGCGGTGCGGTGCGCGCTGTTAATGATAGCCGGAGAAGAAAAATCTTCGGCCTGGTAACGCTGGGAAATTTGCGCGGCAGCCTGGGCCAGCCGGCGTCCGTCTATCTGGTCGATCTCCGTCTGAACAGCTTCAACCAGGTATGGCGGCAGGCGCATGAGGGTCGCGCGGCCTCAGTCCTTGTATTTTACCGAGCAGCCATAAGGACGCGTGGCCGGATCAGTCACGGGTTTGCCGCTCATCGCCTCTGTGAGCGCAAGAGAAACATAGTTCTTTGAATTCGCGATATCCGACTGATCGCTGGTTGGATGATCGTCAATCGCGCCGTTGTAGATCAAAGTTCCGCTGGGATCAATGACGAACATGTGCGGCGTGGTCTTGGCGGCGTAAAGGTGTCCCAACGATCCGCCCGGATCCATGATGACAGCCGTGGGATCGGCCTTCATGGTCTTCAGATATTCATTCTCTTGCGTGGGAGTAACAAAACCCTGCGTGCCGGGAGCAGAGGAAATTACCGTAAGCCAGATAACGCCTTTGGTAGTCCACTCTTTTTGCAGGCGCTGCATGTTGCCGCTTTCGTAGTGCTTGCGGGTGAAAGGACATCCCTGGTTGTGCCACTCCAGGACAACGTACTTGCCTTTATATTCCGCCAGGCTTTGTTGCTTGCCGTTGCTGTCAACCGCGGTGAAGCCGGGGGCCGGGTCTCCCACTTTGACGGCAAACGCCGACGCAACCAGCGCAGCCACAACAACCATCCGCAAAATAGATTGACGCAGGCTTTTCATCACGACTCCTTATAATCCTTTTCCCGCAATCATTGTATCGACTGGCGTACAGGCGCTTCAATCGTGTAGGCCAGGCCATTAGGCAGCGCCAGCACGCCACGCAGCACCGGAATGGGCTTCAGCAGTAGATCAGATTTCTTGAGCGTGATCTTTATTCCAGTCGCCAGCGGCTCAACTTTCTGCGGAGCGGGATTATCGATCTGCCCTGACTCGAGAGGAAAAAATTCTGCTTTCGTGATTCGCTTGCCGGCCATCACTGAGAGCACAAAATCGTCTTTCCTCGATCTTGCGCTTACCTTCCAGCCATGCGGCATTGGCTTGGGCAAGAGTTTGCTGGTCCGGGCAAAAATGGGCGCCGATTGCGGATCTTCTTTTGCAGTCGCCGCTACCGGCAGGCTCAGATGCAGCGAAGAATGCTCAGGAATGCAGACCTCGCGGCACACCAGCCACTTGGCATCAGCAGCAATCTGGACTGATTCACCCTCTTTGGCAGAAGCTGGTACGTGGAGCGTGACGGGCAACAGGACTTCGTCGTGGTAGCCGAAGTCAGCCAGTTGGGGAATTGGCTGCATCCGTTCCGGACGCGGCCACTGGATTTCTCCGGCGGTAAAGCCTGGCGGCAGTTGCCATTTCAGGCTTGGAGACTGGCCGGAGTCGCCGGGATTGATCCAGTAGATGTGCCAGCCCGACTCCAGAACAAAATGAACGCCCAGTTGCACCTGCGAGCCAAGTTTAGCCGTCGCCTGCTCTGCAAGCAATTCAACGCGCGCGTGAGAAGAAGCTGGTTGCTGAGCAGCCATTCCAATGGCAGCCATGCAGCATAAGAAATAAGCCGGAATGCGAAACAATGCAGTTGACGCCACAACTCATTTTACGCCGCCAATCCGGCGAACCCGCTCACTCACCTCTCACTGTACGCCAGCCTTCTGAACACAAATTGCACGAAGATAAAGAAAGCGCCGGAGAATTCCCGGCGCTTCTTGTGAATCAGTTTGATGTGGTTACGGCAGCACGTATTTCAAGCTGACATAGCCCATCATCAAGTGAGCGTTCTTGGGCGCACCCGCTGCCACAAACCACGGTGCACGCGTGACATAAGAGGTCTGCGTGACCAATTGCACAGCGCCGTACTGCGGGTTCTTCCAGAAGGTCTGCGTCCAATCGAACGAACCTTCCTGAATAGCCCGATTGTTTGTATTGGGAGAGTTGAGGCCGCCAAAGCCGATGAACGGCTTG
>DASTCT010000141.1:0-28291 GCA_035710845.1 Candidatus Angelobacter sp. | reverse complement strand
ATTCTGGACTACATGAGCCAGGCCAAGTTACCCAAGCGCTCTAAACCGCGCAAATATCCACGAGCGGTGTGGTACACCCGACAGGAATATCCCAGCAGAAGGGCTCAAAACAAAGGTGCGCAAAGTAAGTGACATTAGGCGAGGGCGCCTGCGCTCCAAAAACATTTAGGAATTGAAAGCCACCCGAAAAAGGTGGCTTTTTTATTGCAAAAAATCAGAGCAAGAATTCACAAAAAACCGGAACAAGAAAACTCAGAAGCAAAAATCGGAAATAAAGAGGAGAAACAATGAATCGCGAAGAAATGATTGCTGCCATTAAGACGACAACGGAAGAACTGGGACGGGTACCGAGCCTGGAAGAGCTGGTGGCGATGGGAAAGATCAGCCGGGGCGGGATAAGGAGGAAGTTTGTGTCATACAGAGAACTGCTGAAGGCGTGCGGGTTGGAGCGCAAAGGACCGGGATATGCCGTGAGCATGGAATCGCTGTTCCGGGACTGGGCAGGGTTGGTGCGCCAGCTGGGAAGGGTGCCAACGGGAGCGGAGTTTGAAGTCCATGGGCAGCATTGCCGGAAGCCGATAACGCGGCATTTTGGAGGATGGAGCGAGGTGCCGGCTGGGATGGTGAAGTATGCCCGAGAGCACGGCATGGAAGGCGACTGGAAAGACGTGCTGGAAGTTGTGGCTGGGCATTTACAGGCCGAAGAAGAGCAGGCCGGGAAGGCGAGGTGGGCACCCAAGCCGGGATTGTGGCCGGGGTTGATGAAAGATGAACCGGTGTATGGGCCGCCGACGATGGATGCGCACCTGATGCTGGCTCCGATGAACGAGCAGGGCGTGATTTTTCTGTTTGGCGCGGTAGCGCGGAAGCTGGGGTTTGTGATGCTGAGGTTGCAGACGGAGTATCCGGACGGCGAGGCGCTGAGGGAGATGGAGCCGGGCAAATGGCAACTGATACGGATTGAGTTTGAATACGAAAGTAGAAATTTTTTGCTGCATGGACACCGGTCGGACAGGTGCCATGTGATTGTTTGCTGGAAACACAATTGGAAGGATTGTCCGGTGGAAGTGGTGGAGCTGAGTAAAGTTATTGGCTAACAGCCATCAGCCATCAGCGAAACCCTTACCACGGATGACACGGATAACACGGATTGATCGGAAAAATCGGAAAGGCAAGGCTTACCGCGGATAAACGCGGATGATCGCGGATTAAAAGCGGACATCGGGAGAGCAAAAAACATACCACTGATAAACAGAGAAAAGATTGATCGGCAATTGCCGTGATCGCGCGAGATCCTCGTGATCGGAAAGGCAAAGATCAGAACTGCAAGCATCGTAAAAGAGGGTAGGGCTCCCTCGCTACGCTCGGGATTGCAGATTGGAGGGCTACGCCAGTTTAGATCGTTCGACTTGCGGCATTCGCCGCTCGCTCACGATGACAGGTTGAGGCGCGACGGATTTGTGTCGCGCGAAGTTATTTTAGCTGCGGAATTGCCTCCAGCTCCTTGTCATCGACTTTCTTAAATCCCAGATGCTTTTGCAGCCAGCGGACGCGATCGAGGCGGGCGGCGGCGTTGAGCGCGTGAGAGGCGTCATAGATGGTCATCTGCTTGTCATGGGAGCTGAAGGCGTCAAGATAGCGCTGGCACTGGGCTTTATAAGCTTCAGGGGAGACGCTGGGCGGGTGGTCGCCGGAAGCAAATTGCAGGAAGATGCTTTCATTCTGGGTGTGGCCAAGGAAATAGACAGGATCGTCAAAAGCGTAGGTGCGGAAATAATCGTGCACGCGGTCTGCGCCGATCTCCTTGATATGCGCGATGGTTTCAGGATCACGGCTGGCGAAGGTATCTTCTTCATCGAAATAACCGCTGGCCATGAGCACATAACAGCAGATACGCGACTCAACTCCGGCCAGGATTGCGCCAACGTGAGCGTCCCAACTGTGGCCGACATAGGCGATGCGCTTGTGGTCGACGTCGCGGCGCACCATGAGTAGATCAACGGCGCGGCGCAGATCGATCACCTGATGAACGGCGGTTTCGCTCTGCTGCTGGGCGGCCTCTAGTGGGTCCTTTTCTTCTGCATAGCCGTGGCGGGCCTGCGGAGCGTCGATCAGCAGAGAAAGCACGCCGGCATGGGCGAGGACGAGGGCTTCGTCGAGGAACTCATCTTTGTTGGCCAGCGGCGAGCCCTTCATGAGCCAGTGTCCCCAGATGATGGCAGGATGATCGCCGCCGCCGTGCGGGATGACCAGGTACGCAGGCACGCGGTCACCGCTGTCGCCGGCATAGTTGAGCTCGATGAGCATGATATCGCCGCGCTTTTCTATGTTGGTCTCACGCTGCTCCAGACCAGATTTAGTGTCGTAGTCGAAGCGCGGAATCAGGTCTGGGTAAGTCGGCTTGGGAGGCTCGTCGGAGCTTTGCTTTGAGGATTCACCAGCAGGCGAAGGCGTTGGAGACGGAGTTTGATTGCTTTGGGCCGGGTTGGTTTGGGCCGGAGCGCGGTTGAGCGTCGTCTTGTCTGCTTGCGCAAGTTGCATGACGCCCGGCGTTGGAGAGGGGCTTGGCGTTGGCGTAGGTGTTTCAAATGGAGTTGGGCTTGGAGTTGGTGTTGGCGTCGGGGTTGGAGTAGGAGCAAAAATGCTGAGCTTAGGCGTCGGAGTTGGACTTGGCGTAGCAGTTGGTGAAGGCGTTGGTGTTGGAGAAGCCGATAAAGGCGGCGTAGATGGCGTGGGCGTTAGTGTAGGCGTGGTTTGGGCCGCAATCACACCAGCCAAAGCAAAAACGATGATCGAATAACGCAACGTATGCATACAGCTTCCGAATTGTGTCCGTTTCGCGTTAATAACAATGTACCTCGCAGATTGTATTTATTGGGAAGATGCGCCCAGCGGCCTCTTCGGTTTCATCGCTCGCCTTTTTTCATGTCGATGAATTTAAGTGATTCGTTGACGTAATGTTCGTATTCCTGGCTGGTTGCTTCTTTGCGTTCTTTGCCCTGATTCTGCACCATGAAATCCAGATCAAAATACACACTCAGGTGGCCAAGATCGTCCTGCTGGTCAGTCCATGAGAGGCCGTCATAATTCGCCTCCTGAAAGATATACGGCACCAGCGAAACCCGCGCTTTGTGCTCCGTTTCAGCAGGGAAGCCAATCGCATTCAGGCAGTCTTCCATCAGAAGAAGCTGGCGCAAGCGCACGTTGCCAATCGGGTCAGCATCAAAGCTATGTTCGATGCCCCGCTTAATCTTCTCGTGCAGCAGCGCCACCACCTCAGGAACAGTTTTCATCGCGGCGACCATCTTACACGCTGCGCCTGGCAATAAAAGCCGCGTGCCGCATCTCTGCAAGCTGTGCTAATCTCATGCCCAGATTTACTGTTCCCCAGCGGAGTGACATGAGCAGCACGGAACATACGGCCACACGGAATTTCGCCCCGCAAAATCCTGAGACTTTCTTTGCCGCGCAAAAACGCAACCGGCGCGCGACGTGGCGCATGTCTGCCCTGAGCGCTTTCGCGGCATTCATCATGGGCATTCCGCTCACTCTGGTGCTCACGCCGCTGCTCTATGCGCTCACCCTGGCCGGCGCGGAGATCATCAATCATTTTTCTCCGTTGCCCCCGGAGTTCTGGCAAAACGCCAATGACCTGGCGAAGTTTGGCGCACGCGTAGCCGACTACGTTCTCAACCAGAAAGGCACGCTCGATCCTCAGGAACTGGCCATCGGGCTTGCGCTGGTGCTGCTGCCGGGAATGCTCGTGGCCTTTGCGCTCTGGATCGGCATGTTGATTCTCTTCCGTCGCGGCGGAGTGGGCGGCGCGCTGGCCAGCCTGAACGCGCGCGAGCCCAATCCATCCGATCTGAAAGAGCTGCAACTAGCCGACGCTGCGCAGGAGATGGCCATCGCCGCCGGATTGCCCGCGCCCAAGCTGATGCTGGTGGATTCTCCCGGCGCCAATGCTGCCGCAATCGGGACCTGCGCTGCCGATGCGCGTATTGTCATCTCGCGCCGCCTGCTTGACGATCTTGACCGCGACCAGCTTCAGGCCATTCTGGCGCACCTTGTCGGCTCCATCGGCAACGGCGATCTCAGAATCGCCTTCACCGTAACCAGCGTGTTTGAAACTTGCGGCCTGCTGGTAAGTTTGATCAATGCGCCGTTCGGGCATGAGTCGCGCAGCCGCATCTGGCGCGTGCTGCGCTATATTTTTGCCCGCAGCACGCCGGAGCAAAAGGCCGCTGAAGCCGCTGCGATTGCTGAGTCGCTGGCCGGTTCGCTCGATGCCAATAACACTGATATTGATCGTTACTTCAACGCGCCGAATCCCGGGCTCATCCGCAAGCTGTTCCGGATATTCTTTTTTCCGTTTCTCTTTACCAATTTGGCGGTGGAGATCACGCTCTGGTTTTTCCTGAACATCATGCTTGGGCCGTGCATGGCGCTGCTCTGGCGCACTCGGCGATATCTGGCGGATGCAAGCGCGGTGGAGCTAACGCGCAATCCAGATGCGCTGGCCCACGCTTTGCAGCGGCTCAGTGAAGACACCACGGCGATCTCCGGTGGCGAATGGGCAACGCACTTGTTTGTGGTGAACCCAACCGGCGATCGCACTCTGCGCGGCGAAGAGCCAAGTGATGACCAGAAGCGCAAGATTATTTCGGCCTGGGCTTCAACCGCGCATCTTTCTTCTGCGCCTTCACCTGCTGCGGTCCCCTCTGGAGCGCCTGTTTCTCCGCAGGACTATGCCAACGTGCGCAAGCAGATGATGCTTACGGCGATGGCTGTGGCCAAAGGTGATCCGCAGGCCATTGCGCGGCTTGAGGCGATTGGAGAGATTGTGGGTGGAGCGGAGGCTCTGGGGCTTCATGCCATGCCCAATCCGGCAGACATTATTGCAGCGCAGAAAGGCGACCGCGCTGCGCTGGCGCGCCTGAAGGCGCTTCGCCTTGAGCACCAGCCGCAAGCCAACTCGCGGCACGGGGGACAATCCGGCCTCCAGATCCAGAGCATCCTCTCGTTTCATCCGTCGCTCAAGCGGCGCGCCAAAAAGCTGCAGCGCATGGGGTCGCACCTGATCGCGCCGAAACAAAAAACCGGCGCCGTTTTGGTGATCTTTATGACAGTGCTTTACCTGATCATTGTGCCGCTGCTGACGATAGCCGCAGGGCTCATGCTGGTGGCAATTGGCATGATGATCGGCCTCAACCTCATGATGCTGGCACTATGGCTCACGGCAATCCACTGGATTTTTGTGTGGTGGAATGGTGGTTAAATCAGGCTGCCAGCTCTCCGGGTGAAAGTTCATCCACGTAGCACCATATCCACGCTTCACCCGGTTCAATGGAGCGGATGAGCGGATGCTTGCTGCGGTGGAAATGCTTGGTCGCGTGCTTGTTCTTGGATGAATCGCAGCAGCCAACATGGCCACACTCCAGGCAGAGCCGCAGGTGGACCCAGGTGTCGCCGGTCTTGATGCACTCTTCACACACGTGCTTGTCTGTTTTGGTGATCTTGATCTGTTTGACGTGAGCGCAATCTTCAGCCATGAGTGGCTCCTTATTTAAAGCAACTAGAGTTGCTGTGTCCCGATCCGTAGAAGAGTGGCCCTTTAGGGCCACGTTAAGATTACAAAATCCCGGGCTTCAGCCCCGGCGCAAAAGTCGTCGGAGCGGGATACCCAACTCTGAAATTGCTTTAGTGCAAACGTTTTCATCAACGCGACAAGTATTAGGCACGACCTTTCGATCGTGGCATACACAACAAAAAATAATTTGGCTTCGGCTTCCTAAAACAAAATCTCTATGCCGCTCCCGCCGCGGGCTCTTGTGATCTCTCCAGCGCCTTGCGGTCCCACTTGCCCAGCGTTGCGCCGGCTTCGTAAGTGCTTTGCAAAAAGTCCAGCAGCGTCTCCGTGGGTGAAGCTGCGGTGCGCACTTGCTCATGCATCAGCAGAAATTCGCCCATCTGCTGGTTATAAGACGCAGCGCTCGGACGCACCTGTTGCCGGGCAAATCCCGGAGGTTCAGGAGCAGCATAACAATAAAAGGCAGCACCTTTCAGGTCGCCGCCACCGGGCCACCAGCCCGCGCTGATCACCTCATGCGAATAAGCTTCCTGCATGATCTTGCGCAAAACAGGATCGGGATCATTGCGCGGTGGCGCCGGACGGCCGGAAAAGCGCGTGACCGCCAGATCAAAACTGCCCCAGAAGAAATGTGCCGGACTCGATTTGCCGATGAAGCGCGAGCGAAAAACGTTGAACACATCATCGATCGATACCAGCGCACGCCATAAACGGCGGGCGTATTCTTTGTCATAGGCAGCGTGCGTGCGGTCCTGATCGAAAGCGATGGGGTTGGCGATCTCCACCGGCATCTTCCAGATTTTTACGTCGATCTTGAGCGCATGAAGCGCCGACATCAGCTCCTGGTAGAAATCGGCCACAGAGCGCGGGACCAGCGGAATGATTTTGCTTGCCGGATCGCACGTCTTGATCTCAAGCTGGTGCTCAAGAAAATCAAATTCAATTTCAAAGACCCGCTCGCCATAAGGGATGGCGGAGGTTGTAAGCCCGCGCGCGCTCACGTGCAAAGCCGCATTCCACCAGTGGTTGACTTTGGGCGTAAGCGCCAGCCGCACCTTGCCTACAATCTGCGTCCACATGTGCAGCGTGTCGCGAGTTTCCTGCCAGGCATCGGGAGGCAGCGCAGGCCAGCAGGCAGGCGAATCAGAAACAGCAGTGCTGCGGTTTTCAGTCTTTTCAATCTTCTCAACCATGGGCCGCTCCAAAAGACCAGTATAGTCGTTGGATGCGGCCCGTGGACTTAAGACTAATCAGTGCCTGCTCACCTTTCCCACGCGTTCCGCCGGAGAACTCACGGCCAGCCGTCGCAAGATCTTTTATTCATGCGCTGCTGCACGGCGTCCGGCACTCGGCCTAGCTCTCAACTTATCTGCGCCAGAAAGGCCACAAGCAGGACTGGCAGCATGATTTCATCTTTTTCTGGAGTGATTAGGTAGAAGTTCAACTGATCGATTTTTCGGATTAATTGACCCATTGCTGCGAAAAAGAAGGGGCCCGGCCCGAGCAGCTTCGATGTGACGCCAATTATTCCGAGCTAGCTGCTTCAAGTTCGGAGGCGTACTGAAGGCGGGCCGCGGCGGGCATCAATGGGTGCTGAACGCGTATCGGATATTCATCATGAGTTCTGCCTTGCAGGGTTCTGCCTTTTGCCTTCTTCCGAACGCCTCCCCACTGTTTGAAAAAGAATGGGATATTCGCATCACGGCATTGTTCACGCACGGAGAGAACCCATTCTTCGCGCATCGGTCGTGCTCCGGGCCCACTCTCACCACCAACGATTACCCAAGAGATGCCATCAAGTTTGAGAGTACCCAAATCTTCCAAGAGGGGTTCAACTGAGAGAAACCGAACGGCTGCAGGCGCAGATTGCAAATCTTCAATTCGTCGCAAGCCGTGCTTTCGGTCTTCAACAGAAACCCCCCACCATACGTGAGCTTCCCTGGCTGCTTCCTGAAACGGGCTGGAAAGCAATTCGCGCAAGCGGTCTGAACGCTTCGTGAGCACCTGATAAGTATGCCAGCGAGCTAAGCGCATCACAGAAATGACCCTTGAAATGTAGCTTTGCGGTACCTTTGCATGGAAAAGGTCGCTCATAGAATTAACAAAGATCATCTTGGGAGATTTCCAGCGAAGTGGTTCAGCCAGCTTTTCAGGAACCAGCCGGAGGTCAAAACCTTGCTCAAATGGATGCCCAGGGACGTTACGAAATCTCTCTGCAAATCTCTCTGCATAGCAATGTTTGCAACCCGGGCTGATCTTTGAGCAGCCGCGAACAGGGTTCCAAGTCGCATCCGTCCATTCGATTTTAGATAGCACTGCCATAACTACTCCGAGAACAAACGTTGTTGATCTGTCCCGTATTTCAACACATCTTTCCAGAATTGATAGGCTGTTTCGTGGCGAGAGAACAGCGCCAAATGGTAGAGAGGCAGATTCTTGTCATCGGACCTGACCTGCTTCATCTGATATAGGTTTTGGGGCAGATATCCCAAGGATTCCATACTCTTGGCAAATTCTGACGCGAGAAAGGGCCTGAACTCCGTCCTCCGCGCGCCCAACGCTTTCCATCGCTCCCGCCACGACGTATTTCCCAATGCCTCATCGATTTTCGGCGAGTTACCATCTACGTAGTGATCGTAATTCCGATTTGCATCCATTCCAATTGCAAGCAGGACCAAAAAATCTATATAGAAGGCCGAAAGTCTCCGCAAGCTCTCAAACTTGATACCAAAGTCGAAAGGATCTACGAAGCAAAGCGATAAAACTCTGTTCTGAGAGGATGCCTTAGGAATGAGAGCACATATCCGCTCAATCTCAGCATTGCAGTTGCCCGCTACATAACCAATGTCTGTATTCGGACCGTGTCGTTGCGTTCGAATTCGCAGCGCTGATAACAACTCAGGAGTTTCCTCGCAGAAAATATACTTGTCGAATGGGTTCTGGACCGTCATCGCCAATATCGGCGAGCCCTTGAGGACGGTAGATGTTTCCTGAATTCGGCTGTACCCAGCTCCAGCATAAAGGTCAATGTAAATGCGCTTATCCCATTTGTTCTTCATACCCGTCGAGAAGAGCTCGTCATAAAACGAAACCAGTCGATACTTGGTCTCCGCCCAACGCCGCACCTGATTGCAGACAAGACCGTCATCATCGGCCCGCAGTTTTTCTAGTACGGCGTTCATTTGTGTCTCATTGTATTGTCTTTGGTTGGAGTAGCTTAGGTTCCCGCCCATAGTTGGTCAACATTTATCGTCGGTCCAACTGGTCACCACCTAAGGGACGAACAAGAACTATTTCCTCCTGAGGCTCGCGCGCAACGAAGTGGAGAGCGCGTGCTAACAAAGACCAACAGAGCGGAGCGCCATAGCCGGGTTCTCAGTTGTGTAGCAGAGCAGCAGCAATTTCCTGCACTCGTTCAATGATAATTCCGGTACGTTGTTCCACCGCTAAGGGATGCTCGGTTGGTTGCAATTCTATTCGCGGACGCAGATTGCCTCCACGAAGATGTATATTCGTTTCAAACCACATATCGGCGGCGAGTATAGATTCAACGCAGAATCAAGCCACCCGAAATATGGTCCATATCCGGACGGGTCTTTATCCCATAGCTCGATTATCTCGTCAAAACTCCTCTTGCTGGCTGAGACCCACACTCCCCAGTTAAAAGTTTTTTGAAATCCGATGATTGGAAGTTCAATTACTCCGCGGACAAAGTAGTGCTTTGCGTCAACAACGCAGATATCCTGTTTACGAAGCAGCGCTTTTTGATTTCTTCATCGGAGAGACCTTCACGCCAACCGAGGTAGTATTGAGGAAACTCTACGCCATAATCGAGTGGCAGGCCTGAATGGCTCTTGCCACAGCAGCCGCAATTCCAACTTGAGGGCAATTGCCTGAGTTCCGATCGCCTTCCGTATCCTTGTCGTTAGTTTCCCTGAGACCTACTGGATTTCCCTCACCGTCTTTTGCATCGTGCCAAAGGCGGTAACCAGCAGCATGGCTGCGCCGGCCAGCAGGAACATAAACTCAAAATTCCAGGCAATCAAAAAGCCTGCAACCGCCAGCGATACCGGCGCAAGCCCGTAAGCGGCGAGAATGACCACGCTCATCACTCGTCCGCGCACGGCCACTTCAACGCGTTGCTGGATCCAGGCCACAATGTGTACATTGGTGAGGCCCGCAGCAGCGCCCACAACGCCCAACAGCGCCATGGTTTCCCATAAACGGTTGAGTATCCCCATAAAACAGAGACAGGTACTGAGCACCGCGCATACGCCAAGAACCAATATTCCACGGCGATGGATCTTCCAGACTCCGGCCAGGAGCGTGCCCAGCAGGCCGCCTACGGCCACCGAGGAGAGCACCAACCCCAATACCGTCGCCGAGCCGAACCTGGTTTTGGCCAGATAAGGCAGGCCAACAGCGAACGGCCCGGTCAAACAGAAATTCAATACTGTTGTCAGTAACAGCAGCGTGCGCAAAGGCACATCTTTTTGGACGTAAGCGAACCCATCCAGAATCGACTTCCACATCGGTGGCCGGGCAGATGATGATTTTGCCATCGGCGGATCAGGCAACTTCCATAGAGCGCCGATGATAAAGAGGAAGCTGATCGCGTCCAGGATGAACGCCCATGCTGCGCCGAGTATCTTGATGACGATGCCCGCCGGAGCAGGGCCGGCAATTAAGGTGAATTGCGCCATGGTTTGGAAAGCCGAGTTGGCTGCCACCAGTTGTTCAGGTTCCACTAGTGACGGCAAATAGGACGAACCTGCCGGCATGGCAAAAGCATCGGCTACGCCAAAAGAAAAGGCCAGAACATAAAGCTGCCAGATCTGCAGTATGTGGATCCAGAGCAGGACTCCAATGATCGCCACAAACAGGGTCCGCGCTGATGCAGTGATCATCATGATCTTGCGCGGTGAGATGCGGTCAGTAAGCGCGCCTCCCAGCAACATGAGAATGGCGCGTGGAATAGCTGCGGTCATCAGAATGGTTCCCATGGCCACCGCAGAGCCGGTCTGCTGCAGCACTACCCAGGGCAACGCTACCAGGTAAAACTGGTCGCCAAAAAGAGAGATGGCGGCCCCCAGCCACAGCCTGCGGAAGTTGCGCTGGCGCAACGGATGCACTGGAGGAGCAGGTGCGGGGGGAGTGGGTTGAGTGACTGCGGCCATTGCGTGCTCTCCTTCGTTCACCGGATCAGCAATCCGATCATGCGCCGGTTGCAGACAAATTCAAGTCTGCGATGGTTGTGCGGTGATTGTTGGGCGTCAAGCTCAGTCGCAAGCGGTGACGGTGCGTTTGCATTCTCTGCATCGAGCGGAGAGCTTTCATCATTATCCAGGCATGCATGCGCTTGCCGCAACCACGCCGCCAGTCCCATTGTGGAACGTTCTGTCTCGGCATACAGGCTTCCCCAGCCGTGCCTGCTCCAGCCCCAGAAGCGCGTTTGCCGTTTTGTTTGCAGATAAAGCCCAGCATAGAGCTTGTTCGTGATTTCATTTTGTCCTGTCGGCATGTAGGTCCCGCTCCTTAATCCTTATCTGTGGATCACAGTTAGCGTTCTTAAATGTAAATGCAAATTTACATTTACATTTGGGTTACTGTCAAGTATTATTCTTTGCGAGCTATGAAAAAGAAGAGAACATTGGCGCCGCAGCAGGAGCGGAGCCGGGAATCGCTACGCAAATTGTTAAAGGCCGCGGCAGAGGTCCTGGGACGGCATGGCGTGGAAGGAACCACGATCCCGCGCATTGCCCACCACGCGGGGCTTACACCTGGCGCTGTCTATCGCCGCTTTCATGACAAGGAAGCGCTGCTGGAAGAGGTGATCCTGGGCATGTTGGAGCGCCAGGACGAACGAATAAAGACCGGACTCTCTCCAGAGAAAGCGGCGCTGATTCCCCTGCCACTCTTTGCTGAGCAAATCATTGGCGGCATGGTGATCACTTACCGTGCCAATGCTGCGCTCCTGCGTGCCATGCGCATGTTTGTGCTCGGCCGCTCGCAAACCGCTTTTTACCGGAAGGCCAGCAAAATTGAAGCGGCCTCTTTCGAGCGCCTGATCGATCTTTTTCTGGCCCACCGCAAGCAAATCAGGCATCCTGACCCGCGCGCGGCCATCTCACTGGCTTTCATGATGGTCTCCAGCATGCTTTATGACTGGGTGGTGATGCCGCTGGACGTGGCCGAGTGGAAAAGCTTCTTACCGAAAGACGATCAGGCTCTCAAGCACGAGCTGACACGCGCTTTTTTGAGCTATCTGGAAGTGGAGCCGAAAAAAGACGGGTAAACGCTGTTGCCACTTCCACGTTGAAATATGCCGTTCCTCTGGAATTCATAGTTACTGTATCTGCTAAAAATGTTTCGTTTGTTCCTTGCAACGGTAATGATATATCCTTACAATTGTAAGGATATATAAAAACCGAAGGTCCTCATGAAAATTCTCGCCGAAAGCACTCTCACCAGCAAAGAACAGCTCACCGTTCCTAAAATCGTGCGTCAGTTGCTTGACCTTCATGCTGGGGATAGCCTGGTCTGGAGCCTGGACGCCGAAGGCCGGTTGGTTGTTTCCGGCGGGCGTACGAACACGCTGGAAGACATTCGGGCAGCCGTTGCCGCCGCGGAAAAAACTCAGGGCAAACCTGGGGGCACATCAAAATCGCCTGCGCGTGTGACTGTTGAGGACATGAAAGCTGGGATCGCCCGTACCGTCCGGAGCAAACATGGCCGCCGTTGACACCAACGTTCTCGTACGTCTGTTGGTGGCCGATGATCCGGCGCAGACCCGGCGCGCTCTCGCCTATTTGGAGGCCCGCCGTCCTCTGTGGGTTTCAACCGTAGTGCTGGTGGAAACGGTCTGGGTGCTGACCGCTGTGTATGGCTGGTCCAAGACCCAGATCCTGGCCATGCTGGAGACTGCCAGCAACAGCCGCGACTTTGCTTTTCAGTCGGTGGAGGCTGTCCGCGCAGCTATTACCGCTTACGTTTTCGGCAAGGCTGATTTTTCCGATTGTCTGGCTCTCGAACTAGCCCGTGCGGAAGGTCATCTGCCGTTTGCTACATTCGACAAAGCTACCGCCAAGTTGCGGGATGCGCTCATTCCATAGTTCGAGACCGGTGTATGGCGACTCAGCACCATTGACCGCTGTTACAATAAAGCTTAGATCTGCATCCAAAGATTGGACCCTTTCTGAATAAATAAAGCCTTTATCTATGTTTGAAAATCTTCAGGAAAAACTGCAACGTGCGTTCAAGAACCTGCGTGGACAGGGCACGCTCACGCCGGAAAATATCCAGGAGGCGCTTAAAGAGATCCGTATGGCGCTGCTGGAAGCTGACGTCAATTTTAAGGTCGTCAAAACTTTTATTGACCGCGTAGCGGAAAAGGCCGTGGGCACGGAAGTGATGACGGCGCTTTCACCGGCGCAGCAGGTGGTAAAGGTCGTTCATGATGAGCTGGTGGATATCCTTGGCAAAGACACGGCCAAGCTGAAATTTGCTTCGCAGCCTCCATCGGTCATCCTCATGGCCGGCCTGCAGGGTTCGGGCAAAACCACCACCTCAGGCAAGCTGGCCTCATGGCTCAAAAAAGGCGGACATCGGCCCATGCTGGTCTCGGTGGACGTCTATCGTCCGGCGGCGCGTCAGCAGTTAAAAGTTGTGGCTGAGGCCATCAAAGCCCATCTGTACGAAGGCAAGGTCGAGCACGCTGACACGCCCACAGTCGAGCGGCTGGCGAAAGAAGCCCGCAAAGAGGCCACCAACAGCGGCTGCAACTTCCTGATCGTCGATACCGCTGGCCGCCTGCACATAGATGACGAGTTGATGTCGGAAATGCAGTCGCTCAAGAAGATCCTGAACCCGCAGGAAATCCTGTTTGTGGCCGACGCCATGACCGGCCAGGACGCCGTGCGCTCCGCAGAAGAATTTCACAACAAGCTTTCTATCACCGGCGTGGTCCTCACCAAGATGGATGGCGATGCTCGCGGCGGCGCGGCGCTTTCTATTCGTCAAGTCACTGGCCAGCCGATCAAGTTCATTGGCGTGGGCGAAAAATACGACGCGCTGGAGCCGTTCCATCCTGATCGCATCGTTGGGCGCATTCTGGGCATGGGCGACGTGATGACGCTGATTGAAAAGGCCCAGGAGACGGTTGACCAGAAAAAAGCCGAGGAGTTCGCCAAGAAAGCGCTGGGAGGAGAAGGCTTCTCCTTGGAAGATTTCCGCGACCAGCTTCGCCAGGTAAAGAAGCTGGGATCGCTACAAAGCGTTATCAAGATGCTGCCCAGCATCGGGCCGTTTGCCAACATGCAAAAAGCGGCTGACAACGTGGATGAAAGCCAGATCACGCGCGTGGAAGCCATTATTAATTCCATGACACAAAAAGAGCGCAATCATCACGAACTGATCAACGGCAGCCGGCGCAAGCGCATTGCCCGCGGCTCCGGCACCAGCGTGCAGGAAGTGAACCAGCTTCTGCGCCAATACGCTCAGATGCGCAAGATGTTCAAGGACATGGGCAAGGCCAGCTTCGGGCGCAAGCTGGCAGGAATGAAGCTGCCGGGAATGCGATAGCTTTTATTATTCCGGCGCAGCGAGTAATCCCAATTAAATTTGCTTCAGCTCATTACTCGTTGTGAGTGATGATAGGATTTCTTCGCCGCGCCGGATTTGTCTTACGCGCACGAGATCTTGTGCGCCGCCATTACCTTCTTGATGTACTGCCACACTTCATCTTTGAATGGCTGAGTGAAATTTTCTGGCCAGTTGCTCTTATCTGCGTACAGTTTGTTCAGGCCTTGCTGCACTCCGGGATCACCGCCGGTAAACCCGCGAAGCAGCTCTGTCCATCGCTGCGCCAGCGCTTTTGCCTTGGCTGAAGCCGGATCAAGATTGGCCGCCATTGCCGCTTCGACATCTGCAAACAAAGCTTTCCAGTCCTGTTCTACCTTGGCCTGCAACTCGGGCGTCCAGGTGCGGGCACGCTCGGCGATCTTGGCTTGCGCTTCTTCGCTGTAATATTTTTTTGTCCACTCCATGCTGTTCTGCCTTTCCATTACCTCAATAATTTTCTTCAAGGCCGCCAGATTAGGGGCAGCGCCGGACTTGAGCGAGCTCTCCGCCTCTTCAATCGCCCGGATCGCCGCCTCAACTTGCAGGCGTTTTTCCAAAAGCAGGCGACGTTGAAGCTGAAGGGCCGATTTCAAATCCAGCTCATCCCGGTCAAGCAAGTCCTTGATTTGCCGGAGAGGCATGCCGATGAACTTGAGCGTAACGATCTGCTGCAGCCGCGCAAAATCGCGTTCGCCGTATAGGCGATAGCCTGCTTCGGTTCGGCCACTGGGCTTGAGCAGCCCAAGGCGGTCATAGTGGTGCAGCGTTCGCACCGTTATGCCCGCTTTTTCAGCAAACTCGCTCACTCGGTACACCGCATCTCCTCTCTTCCTGCAATCGTGGGGTATGACGTAAGGTCAGGCGCAAGAAGTATTTTCCAGCAATGAGCAAATAGCAATTGGCAATTGGCCCAACCCTGAGTTCCCGCAGCTTTGGCTAAAGGCTAATGGCTAACTGCTAATTGCTTCCGGGTGGGCATCAATCTACCAGCTACTTGCATCCCAATACCCTGACGGCAAGTCCCTGTCTCCCCATGCGTAATATAAAGATTTTACTTTTCATCACGATCCTGAGCTGCTCAGCTTTTGGGCTGGCGGCCAGGCTTCGCCAAATTGCCCTGATTGACCTGCCGGGAAGCCCCGGCTTTAACGAAGTAACCATGGCCAACGGGCAGGTTGTGATTACCCGTCCGGGGACCAACACTATCGAGATTTTCAGCCCGGTAAAGCGCCGCGTGATTGCGCGCATTTCCCAAATCAGCGATCCACGCGGCATGGCCGTGGATGATGAAGCCGGAATGCTGTATGTGGCGCTGGCCGGCAATAGCGGTATTGCCGTGGTGGATACCAGAAACTGGAAGGTCGACAAAGTTATTCCAGTGGAGCACCGGCCAGACAGGCTGCTCTGGGTGCCGCAAACCAAAACTCTTTACGCCACCAGCGTGCTTGATCGCACCCTGAGCGCTATCAATCTCAACACCGGAGTTGAGGGAGATGTAATTGAGCTGAACGCCCTGCCGCAGGATTTGATCTATGACTCTGCGCGGCGCGTGTTGCTCATCAGCTTGCAGGACCTTAACCAGGTCGCGGTGATTGACAGCTCAAACAAGATCGTAAAGCGCTTCAATCTGGTAGCTTCTGAACCCACCGGCCTTGCCTTAGATGAGGACCGCCGGCGCCTTTTTGTTGCCGTGCGTTATGCAGTGCTGGAACTCAATCCGGATACCGGCGCTGAGGTCAGGCGCATTCCTGCGCCGGGCGGCACGGATGCGCTGGTGCTCGATCCCAGCGGCAGTCTCCTCTACGCGGCGGCGGGCGATGGCTCTGTGCTGGCCATTGATCTCAATCGCAATATGGTGGACCATGAACTTCCCACGGACGTGAAGGGCTACAGCATCGCTTACGATCCCGCACACAAAATGCTCTTTCTGCCCGGCGGACGTGAGGGCCGTTCCAAGATGGTGATCCTCAGCCCCTCTGGCGTAGTTGAGCCGGCGCGACTCCAAAATGCGGCCAGCCCGCCGCCTCCTGTTTCAAGCCAGCAATCGCCGCAAACAGCAATGAATAAGTAGTTTCCTGAATTTAGTCCTTCTGGCTTTTCATGCTAGACTGCGCGGCGTGAGCGCACCTGCGCCCCAATTTTCGTCAATCAGTACCCCAATACTGGATCGGCTGGCGCCGTTTCCTCCCAAAGTATCGTGGCAACAATATATCTCTGAACTCTTTCTGGGGCTGCTTCAAGGCTCCGTCACAGCTTGTTTGGTATCTGTTTTCATTCTTGGTTTTATTGCAGCCCTCCCCGGAGGTCCTCCTGTAGCTCTCGATTCCATGCTCATATGGTTAAGGCATAACCTACAACTCATCTACATGCACGAGTGGGCGCGGACCTGGGCCATATTCACGATATTGTTGATTCTTCTTACAATCGCTCTCACTGTCTTGATTCACGAACTCGGCCATGTCGGCGCTGGTTTAGTGGCCGGATTCCGTTTGAAGCACGTGCGGGTTGGCAAAATCGAAATAGACTACTCCTTGCGGTTCTCCCGTTCCAATCCTTCTTCGAGTTCTGGGTTAGGATCGACCCTCTTCTTCCCGCAGGAGATGCGACATCATCCCTGGAAATACATGGCCATGGTTGCGTGTGGGCCTTTGGCAAACCTTTTTTCCGCTCTTCTGGTGTTTTGGTTGCCTTATCAGAAATCTCTTGTCTCAGGTTCTTTTATAGCCGCTTCACTCTACTTTGGTCTGGTAAACCTGTTTCCATTTCGCACCAACAAGATTATGTCTGACGGATTGCAGCTATTAAGAGTCCTGTTCAAGCGTTCCAGCCATGAGAGAGCACTCGCATTCAGACAATTGCTGGAAGAGTGGGGATCAGCTTTTGAGCCAGAGAAGCTTGCCCCTGCGCTCTTAGCGGATCTTACGGTCGTGCGGGACAATTCTCTAATGACTGTTATGGCTTACACCATCGCCCATGCATATGCGTGTAAGCAAAAAGACTATGTTGCCGCTGGGTACTACCTTGAAACCTGCCTGTTGTTTTCCAAAAAATGCCCGCAACTCCACAATACGTTCATTGCCAATGCTGCCATCTTGCAGGCACAACGAAAGAAGATCCATCTGGCGCAGGAATGGCTCGCGCAATTGCCGGACCAGCCTAAGCTGAAATCCTATCGTCTGCGAGCCGAAGGGGCCATAGCAGAGGCGCAAGGCGACTTCGTTAACGCGATCCATAAGGTGGAGGCCTGCCTCAAAGAAGCCGAGACGCTACAGGATGAAAGTGCGAGAAAACGGCTTGTCTCCAAATTAGTCGAGTGGAAGGATGAACTCGAGCAAAATCTTGCCAAACCCTGTAGCTCGTGAGTGCAACACTTGCGCGGGATGTTTATAATCGCTGAGTTCTGGCCGCTTCCTACTCGCAAAAGGCGGATTTATGAAAAAATCAGTGGTTGTCCTTTTTTTCCTCATGAGCACACTCCTGAACGCAGATGACAAAGCCGCCAACAGCGCCAACGCTGCTGCGCCTCCACCACCTCCGCCCGTGGCCAAGACGGTGCACACGGAGAACCACATCAACGGCGGCGACCTGGTGGATAACTACCACTGGCTGCGCGACAAATCGAATCCAGAGGTCGCAAAATATCTGGAAGCAGAAAACGCCTATACCGACGGCGTGATGAAGCTGACAACGGCCCTGCAGCAGAAGCTCTATGACGAGATGGTGAGCCACATCAAAGAGACTGACGTCAACGTCCCGTATAGAGAGGGCGGCTATTTCTACTATTCGCGCTGGGAGAAAGGACAGCAGTATCCGATCCTGGCGCGCAAGAAGGGAAATCTGGAAGCTGCGGAAGAGATCACGATCGACGTGAATGAGCTTGCCAAAGGCCAGCCATTCATGGCGTTGGGGACCTATGACCTGAGCGATGACGGCAATTTCGCGGCTTACGCCACTGATAACACCGGCTTCCGCCAGTACAAGCTCCGTGTG
Source organism: Candidatus Angelobacter sp. (assembly GCA_035710845.1). Classification (GTDB taxonomy): domain Bacteria; phylum Acidobacteriota; class Terriglobia; order Terriglobales; family Acidobacteriaceae; genus Angelobacter. The sequence goes on along the minus strand of DASTCT010000141.1, from coordinate 10,092 downwards.
CGCGACCTGCGAACGGGCAAGGATTCTGAGGTCATCGCCGACAAGGTTGGCTCGGTGGCCTGGGCCAGTGACAATAAGACTCTTTTCTATACCGTTGAAGAAGACAAGACCAAGCGCCAGTACCGGTTGTATCGGCACGTGATTGGATCAGAGGCCAGCAAGGACGATCTGATTTATGAAGAAAAGGACGAGCGCTTCAATATCGGCGCTGAAAAGACCCGCAGCGGCAAGTACATTATGCTGCAGATCGGCAGCCACACGACATCTGAGCAGCGGTACCTCGATGCCGCCAATCCTAACGGCGAGTGGAAGCTGATTGCGCCGCGCCAGCAGGATGTGGAGTACTACGCCGACGATCACGGCGATCAATTCCTGATCCGTACCAATGACAAAGGCCGCACTTTCCGGCTGGTGTCAGCGCCTATCAGCGCGCCGGGAAAAGAAAACTGGAAAGAAATAATTCCTGTCCGGCCCGAGGTGATGCTCAACAATATCGAAGTCTTTGAAGATTTCTATGTATTGGTGGAGCGCGAAAATGGCCTGCCTGAGCTTACGGTGACTAATTTTGCGACGGGGGCAAAGACACGCATTACCTATCCTGAGCCGGTTTACACAGCATCACCGCAGATCAACCGCGAGTACAAGACCAGCAAGTTCCGCTATTCGTATCAATCGCTGGTAACCCCATCTTCAGTCTTTGATTATGACGTGGAAAAGCACAGCTCAACGCTGTTGAAGCAAAACGAAGTTCCCGGCGGATATGATGCGTCAAAGTATCAGTCTGAGCGCGTGTGGGCGACCGCGAAAGATGGCGTGAAGGTCCCGATTTCGGTTATCTATCGCAAGGACATGAAGAAGGCGGACGGATCGAATCCTCTTTATGTATATGCCTATGGTTCTTACGGGGCAATTCTGCCTGTAACTTTTAGTTCCACGCGGCTTTCACTGCTGGATCGCGGGGTAGTGATGGCCTATGCGCATATTCGCGGCGGCGGTGATATGGGCAAGCCGTGGCACGATGCCGGACGCATGATGAACAAGATGAATACCTTCACCGACTTCATCGCGTGCACCGAGTATCTGGTGACAAATAAATTCGGAGCGAAGGACAAGGTCGTGATTGAAGGCGGCTCGGCTGGCGGGCTGCTGATGGGCGCAGTGACAAACCTGCGGCCGGATTTGTTCAAAGTAGTGGTCTCACATGTTCCGTTTGTCGACGTAATGAACACCATGCTTGACGCATCGTTGCCGCTCACGGTCCCGGAGTACGAAGAGTGGGGCAATCCGAACGAAAAGGCTGCGTACGACTACATGCTGAAGTACTCGCCCTATGACAACCTGAAGAAAGGCGCATATCCGGCGCTGCTGGTGAAGACCTCATTCAACGATAGCCAGGTGATGTACTGGGAGCCCGCGAAATACGTGGCCAAACTGCGCACGCTTAAGACTGATAAGAATGTTCTCCTGCTCAAGACCAACATGGCCGCCGGACACGGCGGAGCGTCAGGCCGATACGAGCACTTGCACGAAATCGCGTTCGATTATGCCTTTATGCTGACGCAGTTGGGGATTAGCAATTAGCCGGTTCTGAAATCCTGACCCTGAGGCTTACCGAAGGGGAACGGGGAGGGAACCCTATTGTGACAAGATAAGCCCGCGCGAGCGAACATAAACTTGCGCGGCTGAATTTTGTATTAACAGAAGAGTTTTAGCGGGTAGGGTTCCCTCGCTTATCCAACCCACCGCGCAAAGAACGCGCGGTGGGTTGGATTCGCTCGGGATAAAGAAACTACGCTGCCGGTTTTTTACCTTTCTGCGGTTCTTTTTCAGGCCGCTCGCGTTTTTGGCTGTTTGCTATGGCCAAAGGATCGGCGCCAGGGTCTTCACCTTCAGACTGGCCGGTTTCAGGGTTGGTGATGTAGAGCAGATCAGCCAGATCGCTGGCGTGCTCTTCTTCTTCTTGAAGCAGGTGCTCCAAAATGGTCCGCGTTGTCGGGTCATTATTCGCAAAGTAGCGGATCATCTCCTGATAAACCTCAATCACCATGCGCTCGGCTACCAGGTCTTCGCGGATCATATCGGCCAGGGTCTCGCCTTCCACGTATTGTGAGATAGAGCGCTCCAGCAGAGATTTGGGATTAAAATCAGGCTTGCCACCCAGTTGCTGGATCCGCTCCGCGATCATGTCGGCATGTTCTCGTTCATCATCGGCGTGCTCTTTGAATTCATCGGCTACTCCCTTGGCATGAACGCCGGTAGCCATAAAATAATGATGCATATAGCGCAGCACGCAGACGATCTCTGTCGCCAGAGCTTCATTCAGGATTTCAATGGTCTTGTTGACATCGCCTTTATAACTTTCGGTAACAGCGCCTTCTTCCATTTTTCTGGAAGCACGCTGCCTGATCTCTTCAACGTCTCGGACAAAATGTGGCATAGGCTCCTCGCCGGTGGAAAATAGGATTTTTTAAGACAAATAGTTAAGAATGTGGACTTTAGCCGCCGGGATGTCCGGGTGCGCCAAGGTGCGCCAAGACTTCCTTTGGTGGAGATTAGGTGATTTCCCTGTTATGATTCCTTCGTCCTCGACCGCGATAGACACGAGACTTCGTTTTGTAGCCTGCCTATTTCTGCTGAGAACGCAATTCCTTAGGAAGACGCAAGGACCATCCATGAAGAAGATATTTGTAGGTAATTTCTCTTTCAGCCTGACAGAAGGAGAGCTGCGGTCCCTTTTCGAGCCTTTTGGAGCGGTAGACAGCGTTACGGTTGTAACAGACCGCGCCACTGGCCGTTCGCGTGGATTTGGGTTTGTGGAGATGCCCAACACCGAAGAAGCCGAAAAGGCAATTGCCGGGTTGAATGGTAAAGATTCCGGCGGAAGGCAGCTCACGGTGAATGAGGCACGGCCGAAGATGGATCGCGGTGATCGCGGCGGTCGCGGCGGCGGCCGCGATGATTATCGTGGACATGCTCGGCAGCCTCGCGAGCCTCGCTGGTAAAGAGCAGAAAACAAAATTCAGATCAGAACAGGTAAGCGCAGAGTAACCGCTACTCCCTTGCGTCAATGCTTCAGTGTGTTTGAATGGATTTAGCTGGCTGGCAGAATTAAAAAAGGCCGCATCCATTTTGCAGGATGCGGCCGGGGAGCGAAGCTTAAATCTCTTTCTTCTTACCGGACTCGGCGGGCGATCATCTGCCATGACGTGCCGTTCCAGAAGAGCAGGCCACGTACATCCACTTTTGCATTGTTGGCAACGCTTACGCGAATGTCTGTGCTGGAGTTTGTGGTTACGTGAACTACAGTCTGGCCGGAGATGACTGCCAGGGCTGAGTCTGCTGCCAGCGTGAGATCAAACTTGCCGGCGGCAGCGTTGGCCACGGTTCCGGAGACGCCCTGCTGCTGCAGGTTGATCCTATCCACGTTGATGGAGCCATTGGCCGGAGGCACAGGCGCGTCCGTATCAACTTCAATGCGCTGACCTGCGTGAATTGTTGTCGCGTCAAAGGGGAAGGTTGCGTTCGGCAAGCTGCCGCCGAAGCCGTTGCCCGCCTTTACGCGGAACTTGCTGGCGCCGAGGCCGGCAATATTTACTGTGAAGGTTGCGCCGACTTTGCTGTCATCCATGCCGTTGCCGATTCCGTCCTGAGCAGTTACAGTCAGCGTAGTTCCGCTGATAGCAGTGATCAAGCCTTCGACTTCTGCGCCGTTCTGGTTCTCCAGCCCTTCCACTTCTTTGGCAAACAGCGAGCCGTCAGACTTGGTGAAGCCTTCCGCAGTCACTACCTGGTTCAGAAGACCTGCAACGCCGGTGACGCCGTCTTTGAACTCGGTGGTGGCATCGGTGGCAAAGGTGAGTGAAGATCCGTTCTGGAGCTGCATGGTAAAGCTGGATCCGTTCACGGCAGTCACTGTGCCCTGAACGTCTTCAATTTCGCCATCATCATCCTGCTGGCTGTTGGCCGCGCCGGGAGCTTTGGCGGTGATGTTGAAAGAAGTCGGGCCAAAGCTGATGCCGTTGACCACGTTTCCTGCTGTCGTAACTGAGTTAGCCACGTTTACGTCAATGTTAAGGACCAGCGGGCTGTTGCCAATGGTCAAATTCGGGGTTAGCGGAACGGAAAGCGATGCGCTGGCCGGGCCGTTGATGTGGACTGGAGTGCCGGTGCTGGAGAGGAACGTAAGCTCAGAGTTGACCAGCGTGAGGTTTACTGAGGAAAACGTTCCCTGTGGCAGGTTGCCGGCGACGAACGGCTCAAACTTTCCTGAAGCATGGGTCAGCTCAATGCGATTGTTGGCCGGAACGCTTACTGAAATCGGCGATCCGCCGCCCGCAGGTGTGAGCGAGAGTGACGAAACGGAAACTTCAAAAGCAATAACGCTATCTGCCGGTGCATCGCCAATGCGGACCTGCATGGACGAAGTGCCCGGGGCTGGAGTTGGAGTTGGTCCAGATGCGGTAGGTGAGTTAGCGCCGCCACCGCCGCAACCTGTTACGACTGCAACTACTGCGAGCGCCATGCATGCAACAAGCAACCTGGTGACCCTGGACAATGAGTGCTTAAACGTGTTTTTCATTTTTGTATCTCTCCTGTAAGGGGACCAAGCTGTGTAGAGAATTTGAGCTTTCTCAGTCCACCGTCTGAAAGGTATTTAATTTTTGGCTCTGGTTATATGACAGCGATCACACCTGCTCTGGAACAACTTTCGAAAATCTAAGGTTTTCGGGTCGCGATGCAGAGATGTACGTGTGTTCGCCCCGAGATGAGAGCGCCTGGCACAGAAATGATGCTAGTTAGCCTGTTTATATAGTGGCGTCCTGTATGCGAAAAAATACAGGCAGGTGAATCGAATTTATGATCAGGGAAAGATCAAGCCCGGTGAAGTTGCGTTCCGGCTCCGTTATTGAGTAATCCGCCGCGCAACCATATTGAACTGTGCCCCAGTCCAGAAGAGAGGCCCGCGCACCTGGACCACATTGCCATTGGCAAGGATTCCGGCACGATTATCGGTTTCTGATTGCTCCACAACATGGACCGTGGTTTGTCCTGAAAGCAACGTTACGTATGAATCTGCGGGAAGCAGAAGATCAAAGCTTGAAGTGCCTCCCTGCAGCGCAGTAAAGGCAGAAACAGTTCCGCTGATTGCCTGCTGCTGCAACCTTATCTGCGACGCAATGATTGGCTGGTTTTGGGTCACACCGTTCTCGGTGATGATCTCAATCCGCTGACCACCTTTGAGGTGCGCTGCATCGAAAGGGAAGTTAGCAGCCGGTGCAGGCAGGGAAGATTCGTCGCAGTCGCCGAAATCGGTTGTGAACGATGCGCTGGGGACGCCGGATATGTCGGTTAAAAAATCCTGTCCAGCCTGGGCGCTGGTAAAGCCTGTACCGGTGCCATCCTGAGCAATAAATTCCATGAGCGTAGGAACGTTGAAACCGATAGTTGTAAGCGTCCCTTCTATCTGGGAAGCGTTCTGATCGCCAAGAGCTTGAATTTTCTGCGCGTAAAGCGTTCCATCAGGGCGTGTAAAGCCCTGGACTTCGACAATCTGTTCTTGCATGTCAGCTAGCCGCGATCCGGCAGGAAGTGTGGTGGAAGCATCCACAGTAAAGGGCAGGCGCGAGCCGGTTTGTCCTGTTTGCAGCACAAAGCCGGCAGCAGTGACCTCAATAGCTCTACCGGTTACGGATTCAAATTCTCCATCATTATCCTGTTGGTGTCCCATGATGCCGATAGGCTGAACGCCAATTTTGAATGAAGATTCCGTGAAGTTCGTGCCAAGGATATTTCCAGCGTTGTCGCTTACAATCGCGCTGGCCAGATTTACGTCAAGGTTCAGCACAACCGGAGTATTGCCGACTACAAGCGGCGGATTGAAGTTGATTCGCACAGTCTGGTCCTGGCCGCTAGCGTTTTCAATCAGAGTGACCGGATTGGGCATCAACAAGGTTTTTGCATAAACCAGCGATGGCTGCTGGATAGTGATTTCAGCAGCGCTATAACTTCCCGGCGGAAGAGCCATCACTCCAATGGGCTGCATCTTTGCCGCGGTGCGGGTCAGTTCCAGCCGATTGGGATTGACTGTAATCGCAGAAGCAGCCCCTCCGTCCGATGGAATCAGGTTAATGGGACTGGCAATCGTTACTTCGAAAGAGAAAACCTGGTCTGCCGGCGCATCACCTATGCGCAGTTGAGTCACGGTTGTACTCTGGGGCGTTGGAGGGGGCGTTGAGGCCTGGTTTTGTTGCAGTGCGCCGGTTCCACATCCGGCGAGCATTGTGCAAAACAGGAGACTGTATGCAATCGTTTGCAGCTTTTGTCGTAAACAAATGCTCATCAATTCGGTTACCTTCTCCATCTGCGCTCTAAAGCGTTCAAATTCAGCGAATTACAATCTGCGATTACCGGCCCCGCATCTCCACCGAGGAACATGTTCTTAAGTGTGCAATTCAACCTCCCCGGAGGCACAAGGGTTGAGAGGCAGGTGAGTCGTCCCGATTTGACCTTGCGGCAACCCAAAGGCGATAATTAAGATTCGAACGAACGTTCGCTAAGATCATGCCCCTGGTCGACACGGAAACCCGGCTTACTCCCGCGAACCTTGATGGACGCAAGCCTCGTACTGTGCTTCCTGCTCGCAAGGCAGGGGAGGAAATCACTGATTCCCGCTTCGACCGCAGGCTTTCTAAAGTACTGGACCATGCGGCCCAGATTTTCTGCGAAAAAGGCTATGAAGGCGCTTCCATGCGCGATCTTTCTCGCGCGGCCGGAATGTCGCTGGCCGGCCTCTACCATTATTTCTCTTCCAAAGAAGAGCTGCTTTACCTCATCCAGAAGCACACGTTCCAGACCATCATTGACCGGCTGCAGCAGCGGCTGAAAGCTTCCGCCGATCCCGAGGAGCGGATTCGCATCTTTATTGAAAATCACCTGGAATATTTCCTGGCGAACAAAGAATTCATGAAGGTGCTCACGCATGAGGATGACACGCTCAAGAATGGGCGGGGAGCCGAAATCCGGGCAATCAAGCGCGAGTATTACCGCATTTGTCTTGACCTGCTGGAAGATTTGCGGCGCGCGAAAGGACTGCAATTTTCCGGGCGGCTCGCTGTGCTCGGCCTCTTCGGAATGATCAATTGGATTTACACCTGGCACAATCCGCGAGTGGATGCGGACGCCAAAGCGCTGGCGCAGGAGATGGGCGATCTCTTTCTTCGCGGCGTACTCAACCCTGTCTCGCAAAGCCCGGGTTTGGCCCGACGGGATGAAAATTCCAGCAAACCAAAACGCAAAAACGGAAAAGCAAACGCCTGAGTTCGAGATCTTTGCGAACAAGATTTGTGAAACCAGTTGAGGGACCAAGATTCGGAATTGAAGATTCGGAAATCATAAGGAGCTTTTGAACCATGGCCACAACCACCGCACCGGAAACCAAGACCCTGGTCAACTATCGTGTTGAAGACGGCATTGCCGTGATCGAACTCAACGATCCACCTGCCAATACTTACACCTATGAGATGAACCGGCAGATCGACGAGTGCATTCTGAAAGCGCGCATGGATAACGATGTTTACGTCCTGCTGCTCACCGGCGTGGGCGATAAATTTTTCTCCGCCGGCGCCAACATCAAGATGCTCTCCACCGTTGATCCAACCTTTAAATATTATTTCTGCCTGCATGCGAATGAGACGCTGCTGCGGCTGGAGCACACACCCAAGCTGGTGATCGCCGCGATTAATGGCCACTGCGTGGGCGGCGGTCTGGAAATCGCCATGGCAGCCGATATCCGCATTGCGCGCCGCGACTCTGGCAAGATTGGTCTGCCGGAGATCAATCTGGGCGTGCTGCCGGGAACCGGCGGAACGCAGCGTCTGAGCCGCCTTGTGGGCAAGAGCAAGGCGATTGAGCTGATGGTGACCGGCAACACCTTTACCTTTGAAGAGGCGAAGGAGATGGGCATCATCAATGACATTTACGAGCGCGAGGGCTTCATGGAGAACATCATGGAGTATGCGCGCCAATTCACTCCGCCGAACAAAGCCGCGAAGGCCGTGGGCAACATCAAGCGCAGCGTGCAGACCGGCTGGGAAATTCCTCTGGAGTCAGCGCTGGCGGTAGAGCGCGAACTGCAACAGCGCTTGTTTGCCAGTGAAGACGCCAAGGAAGGCCTGAACGCATACGTGGAGAAAAGGCCGGCGACGTTTAAAGCGAAGTAGCTTTTCTGGAATCCCGACCCCTGAGCGTTCTTTGCGAAGGGGAGGGATCCATATAGCCGCGAAAAAACTTGGGGTGGACAGTTGTCCACCTCCAGTGCATGGAAATTATAGGGATCCCTCACCTGCAAAAGAGCGCAGGTTCGGGACTTCGGAAAAAGGCCAGAGGCTATCTATGATCACAGCTACCAAAGCAAAAGTTTCCCCCGGCAAACTGCTCATCAACGGGCAGTGGTCGGAGAGCAGTAGGTCGTTCGATACTTTCAATCCTGCAACGGGTGAAGTGCTGACGCAGGTGTCGGAAGGCAGCGTGAGCGAAGTTGACGCGGCTGTCGCGGCAGCGCGCAAGGCGTTTGATGACATTGCTGGACCGTGGCGCAAGATGTCGGCCAGCGAGCGCGGCAAGATTTTGTGGCGCATCGGTGACCTGATCGAAAAGAACATTGAAGAGCTAGCCGAGCTAGAGACGCTCAACAACGGCAAGCCGATCTTTGAATCCCGCTATGTGGATATGCCGATGGTGGCGGATGTCTTCCGCTACTACGCAGGCTGGGCGACAAAGATTCACGGCGAGACCGTCAACACCTTTAATAACGCTTTCACCTACACGCTGCGCGAGCCGGTAGGCGTTGTCGGCGCAATTGTTGCCTGGAACTTCCCGCTGCTGCTGGCGAGCTGGAAGCTGGGGCCGGCGCTGGCTTGCGGCAACACCGTGGTGCTCAAACCGGCGGAGCAGACGCCGCTCACGGCGTTGCGCTTTGGTGAACTGGCTCTTGAAGCTGGTCTGCCGCCGGGCGTGCTCAACATTGTTACCGGCGGGCCGGAGACAGGCGCTGCCCTGGTGAAACATCCGGGGGTGGATAAAGTCGCGTTCACCGGATCGACCTCCGTTGGTAAGGAGATCATGCGCAGCTCGGCCGATACCTTGAAGCGCGTGACACTGGAGCTGGGTGGCAAATCGCCCAACATCGTGTTTGCCGATTCGCAGATGGATTCAGCTGTGAAGGGCGCGTTGAACGGCATCTTCTACGGCAAAGGTGAGGTCTGTTGCGCGGGGTCGCGTCTGTTCGTAGAGAAGAAAGCCGAAGACGAGTTCATGACCAAGCTGGTGGAGTCGTCCAAGAAGATCAGGTTGGGCGATCCGCTGGACCCCAAGACGCGGCTGGGCGCGATCGTTAGCGAGAAGCAGATGCAGACCGTGCTGGGCTATATCGAGTCAGGCAAGAAAGAAGGTGCGCAGCTTTTGGCCGGCGGTAAACGCGCGCAGGTGAACGGCGATCACGGTTACTTCATCGAACCAACGATCTTTGGCGGCGTGAACAACGATATGAAGATCGCTCAGGAAGAAATTTTTGGCCCGGTGCTGGCCACGCTCACCTTTGATGACATTGAGCAGGTTGCCGAGCTGGCCAATAAAAATGTCTATGGCCTGGCTGCAGCGGTCTGGACCAATGACATCAAAAAGGCGCACCAGCTTTCGCGCCGGTTAAAGGCCGGAACGGTCTGGATCAATACCTATGGCGTAATGGATGCAGCGTTGCCCTTTGGCGGCTATAAGCAGTCAGGTTTCGGCCGCGAGTTGGGGATGCATGCAATTGAGCATTACACGGAGTTGAAGACGGTTTGGATGAATCTGTGATTTTCCGAAGTCCCGAACCCGCGTTCTTTGCGGATGAGGGATCACTATCGCCGTAAACGCGCGTAATCACCGTAATCGATGAAGCAAGTGGAGGCGCTTTATCGCTGGAGGATGGCGGGACCGGTAAGGATAAGGATTTTAGAACCGATTAGAACAGATAAGGCAATAGGGATCTCTCACCCGCAAAGAACGCGGGATTCGGGATTTCAGAAAAGGATCAAGGGAGTTATCAATGCC
>DASTCT010000140.1:0-3083 GCA_035710845.1 Candidatus Angelobacter sp. | reverse complement strand
AAAATTTTCAGATACCAGTGTCCAAAATGCAGTGTTGTTATCCGGTTCTTGCCCTTTACTAGCGGCGATTGCTATGTACGTGCTGGTATTAAATAAAACAACATCGTTAATAGCATAATTTGTAAAACTGTTCCATTGCCCACGCCAATTCAATCCTGTAGACGTTACATTTGTTGTTGAATTATTTTCGTTTATGATACTTTGTATCGCAGCATTATTCTGCGCCAGACCGCTTGGCCCCATAGGCATCAAAGACAACTGCGGAGCATTCGGAGAACGGTACGCGGTTTCTACGAACGTTGCGTCATGTTGGAACGCAGGGCCGACGCTGCCTTGTAGATACTTTGTAGAGCCGTCCGCAGCGCCTTTCTGGGACATCTGAGAAGGTATGATAGGAGCGGTATCAACCGCCTGCCACTCTGGCCCAAGACCAGCTTCCTCATTGATAGTTTGCTGTTTTGGCGCAGCTTGTTGGTTATTTGTCCCGGAGAAAAACTTCATTATGCTATCTAAGAACATTAAGTCTCAATCATAATGCGGCCCACTATTGTCGCATTATTCATTTCATCTCCATTAGGGCTAACACCTAGGTCAATCTTGATTTGAAGATGCCTTGCTCTCGCCAGACTAGCATTACTTAAGAAATAATACCTATTCGGAGAGTACGAAGTAGGAGTTAAAGTCGTTCCGTACAAAGACGGCGGGTCAAATACTGGGTTAGCTGTAAACGGAGTAAATGTTCCACTAACTTCGTTCAACAAATAACTAACTGTTGGTCTAAATGAAACACCCGAAAAATCAAACTCCATAAATTTCAACAACGCTAATTGTCCGGGATGAGCCAACATAATACTACCCATTACAAAGAACGCATCGTACTGACTTCCGTTGTCCGTATAGACAGACAAATTACGTTGAAGAATAGGCTGATTCTGAGTCGTAGCACCGACCAACAAACTCTTAATGCCGGGCGTTATTTCAACCGATTGAATCATCTTACATCCGTTGGTTATCGCGGCAAACGGGCTCCATACAGGCTCAGTATTAGGCTGCGCGCCAGCTTGACGAGGGTTCAATCTATACCATCCCGTCGAGCCATCTGCTACTATAATACAGTTATCTATTCCTCTTTGATGAGACGCGACATAAACATTTGCGGGATTCCACGTAGCGTCTGAAACTCCGCTAGAAGGCAAATTAGCAAATTGGTCTCCCAAAGCGAAGCCTGCATTGGATATATTCAGAGAAGGAGTCATAATTCTAAACTGATTATCCGCTGCGAAGAAATAAATTTCTCCCGCAAGAATATCCAAAGCATTGAAACTCTGTAGGCCAATGCCGGGTGCCCAAGTAACCGAAAAGAAAGACGCCGTAGACGGGCCGCCAGCAATGACTTCTATGCTATCCGTTAAGAATGTTACAAGACCTTGCGGAGTCTTAACCAATCTAACTACTGGGGCTAAGAATGGCAAATCGTTCGTAGGAATAAAAGCTTCATTAGGATTTCCTACGCCGATATCTGGGCCGTCGCTGAATAAAACATCTTCGCCGTCTGCGCCCCAAATTCTCTGGTAGTTATAAGCCATCGGTAAGAATTGAGGAACTGGCGGGTCATTCTTATGATTAATCGGGGCTGGTATTAACGTGTTCAAGCCGGGGTACTTGCTCGTTGCTGTTGAAGGCAAAAAGTCCGCAAATGACCAAGGTTGCGCGATACCACCAATTGGTTTAGGTGCAGGTATTTCGGTTAATTCAAACATTTGGCTTGCGCCGCTTGCGCTATCTGCAGAACGCCAAATAATTATAGTATCTACTTGCGGGTCAGTCGAGCCTAGGCCTGTTACGGTATTAACCGCCCCTGAGTTTCCACCCGTGATTATAAAAGCGGGAGACGCAGTTGAAACAGCATTTGTAGCTGAGCCTGTAGGTGCTCCCAAAGCTCCGAAAGTTGAGCCGGGTGGGATATTGCCACCACCAAGAGGAAGAGGAGAATAGAAATCATCGAAAGCCCTTGCCTTAAAAGAGTACGCATATGCCAGCCCACTTGACCACGATAGAGAATTAGGTGATACGTTAGCTTCTGCAAACCAAATCAATCCTGTCTGCGCAGTCCCTGCGTGCGTTTCATTTACTTGCGCTCCAGTCGTAACAACTAAAGTTGTACCCGTTGACGACGTAACATAAACTAAACCATTGTTACCAGAGTTCGTGAAACCTGCAATCAGAAATGTGAACCCAGCGAACGCATTGGCTCCACCGCCTGTAATTGTTCCTGTATAAGTTGTTGACGTACCACTAACCGTAACTTGTGTTAAAGTAAGTGTTGTTCCGCCGTCTGCGGTATTGCCGTTTAGAGCACTCCAAGTCGGCTGGACAGTTCCTGATTTACCTGATACAACCGCAGCTTCGACAAGATTAGTATTAGAATCTATTACAGACCCGCCAAACGCCTGACTAGGCATAGGGGGCTGCCAACCGCTCAAAGGCAAATGCCAAATACCAGTTGTGGCGCTTCCTGCAACCCAAGTTACTTGCGGGCCAACACAGACCCAAGTAATATCGCCGTCGAGAGTTGAATGGTCGCCGTATTTCGTTCCAAAGGTCGGTGCACTACCTCCGCTACGAGTTCCGCTAATAGCGACGTGCATATTTCCGCCAGACTGTACGCACCCGAATGTCGAACCCATTGCCTGCCATGCGGTATAGTTGGTGTTGTTCTGGCGTGTTGCACTGCCAAGGCATAGCCATAACAATTGACTATCAGACTGTTGTTGCCCGGTAGATGGCGTAGCTGGAAAAGGCTGATAGCTCGCTCCAGACGTTCCTGTATTGGTAGGAACCTGCAGATAAATAGGCGTATTTGAAGGTGGCGGCAAAAGAAACGGCTCAATTACAACGTCATTGCCTTGCGGGCCAACAGACCCTCCGCCGTACCAAAATTGGTATGCGTGGCTAGGCAACCACGGATTCAAATTTGAATACGTTCCAATCAAAAACCACTTACAGGTGTTATCAGGGAAGCTTGCGCCCGCTACAGTTGTGAATGTCGGCTTGATTGTTCCCGACGTACCTAGCGCGCCGTT
>DASTCT010000139.1:0-40444 GCA_035710845.1 Candidatus Angelobacter sp. | reverse complement strand
CACAAGTGAAAATATTGTCAAAATGCCTGTACAAATTCGCTTCATAATCTCCAATTTCCTCCAGGATTTTAGGAGCTTGCCGTTCCAGCCAGCTCCGGGGTCACTGGTGTAAACACAAGCGTTAAGGAATGTTGCGAAATTGGCGATGCGAAAGGCCATGTCCGGACAAAAATAAATAGCTGACTTCAGCCGCAACTTTTATTTCCTATTTGCGTTGCGAAAGCCTCTGCGCGCAGAAGGAGGAGCCCTTTTCATTTGCACGACTTGAATAAAGGAGGCCCGGGGCAGCTTCCCTATTTTTCATCGCGTCAACATGGCGTATGATTCTCCATTTCATATTCGTTTATTAACCACTAAGGAGAACCAAAAGACATGGGGATGAGGAGTGTTCTCGTCATCGCAGCATTTGCTCTGGCGACAGCCGGAGCAGCCACCGCACAAGCCAATCCGCCGCAACAACAACCCAGCCAGCAACCGCCGGCACAACAGTCCAATCGCACCGAGCAACCCAATCGTGCTGAACAACAACGTCCGTCTTCCCAGATGACTGTGCCTGAGGCACAACGGCCTCCACAACAACGGGAGCGGACACGCCCAGCCGAGTCGCAAGGTGAAGGCCAGCCTCGGCGCGGTCCTGCGCCGGAAGAAAAGACTTCTGTCACGCATCACACCGCGCGCATTGGCGGACAACAGATTAATTACACGGCCACCGCCGCCACCTACATCATCCGCGCCGATGACGGCTCGCCCAAGGCCACCATGTTCTACGTGGCATATACAAAGGATGGCGCAGATGAATCCAAGCGCCCGGTCTCTTTTGTTTACAACGGCGGCCCTGGATCAGCTTCACTCTTCACGCACATGGGCATGGGGCCAAAACGGGTGGTGCTCACAGCCGATGGCCACGGCATGCCCGGACCTTATTCCATTGTGGACAATGAAGATTCATTTCTCGATGCCACTGACCTGGTTTTTATCGATGCCATCTCCACCGGCTATAGCCGGCCCGCTCCGGGGGAGAATCCGGCGCAGTTCCACGGCATTATTCAGGATGCAAACTGGTTTGCCGACTTCATCTACCAGTACATCACGCGCAATGAGCGCTGGCTCTCGCCTAAATTTTTGATCGGCGAAAGCTATGGCACTACGCGCTCCGCTGAACTCTCCGGCGTGCTGCAGGAGCGCCATGAGATCTACTTGAACGGGATCGTGCTGGTCTCTGCCGTCGCGTTTGCCAACTGGGGCGCAGACGATCGCACAGAATTCTTCTTGCCCACCTACGTCACCACCGCTTGGTATCACCACCTGCTCCAGCCCGATCTACAAAATCTGCCGATCGAGCAGGTAGCAGAGAAAGCCCGCATCTTTGCGCATGGCGACTACGCCGCCGCACTGGGAAAGGGCGACACGCTGACCCCGGAAGAACATAAGAAGATCATTGATGAGATAGCGTACTACACAGCGCTTTCTCCAAAATATATAGAGGAGTCAAATCTGCGTGTCAGTCCATTCCGTTGGTTCCGCGAGTTGGAGCGCGACAAGCGCCTCACCGTTGGCCGTCTGGATTCACGCTTTACCGGCATGGAGCAGGACGCAGCGGGAGAGCGCCCGGACTACGATCCAAGCGAGGCTTCCTATGAAGGCGCATTCGTGGCCACGTTCCATGATTATGTTCGCCGCGAGCTGAAGTGGGACAGCGATATGTATTACACTGTGAGCGCCAACGTGCGTCCGTGGGACCAGACCGGAAACACTGAGGTCGCGGAGGTGCTGCGCGCCGCCATGACTCAGCAGACTTACCTGAAAGTGCTGGTGGTCTGCGGATATTACGATGTGGCCACGCCGTTCAACGGCATTGAACAAACCGTCTCGCACATGCACCTTGAGCCTGGGGTGCGGAAGAACATCAGCTTTACCTATTACGAAGGCGGGCACATGATGTATATCGATGAAAAACAGCACAGCAAGCTGCACAAAGACGTGGATGAGTTCATCAACTCAAATTACAAACACTAACGCCCCCGCTTGCAGACTGGCATAAAAAGGCATCGCCGTGTGGCGATGCCTTTTCTTTCACCCTCCGCCGATTAAGCCTAGTCCTGAAAGCCTGCTTTATCCATAGATCCCCATCAACAGGTGGTCAAAGTCTTTTTCCTGCTGGGTCTTCCCATCTTTCTTGGCGCCCTTATCTTCCTGGGCTGTGCCGGGGCAGCCGTTTTGCTGCTTGCTGGTGGTGGTGCTGGCTGCGTCATTGTGTTTGGGTTCGCCCGTCGCGGCGAAAGCTGAAAGCGATGTTGCCAAAGTTGCCAGAGCGAGCATACGGACCAAAGTCTTTTTCATGTGATTTCTCCTGTTTGGTTTTTATGAAGGCGTCTTTTCTATCAGCCTTGCGTTCACACCATGCAAACCAAGCAGGCGACGGGATATTCCCTGATTTAAGGGAGAAATATTTTTTCAAAATGCGGGAATAAAATCACGAGCACTCAAGTTGCTGTGCGCTTGTTTAGTCGGGATGGGTTTCGCTACGCGCGCCTACGGAAGTGAGGAAGGAGAGAACCGACGTTTTGTGCAAAACCGCGCAAGGCATGGGGCATCCGCTAAAGGACTCAAGGAGATCACATCCGAGATCCATCTCAGCCAAATCGCGCGCGTCACAAATAGGTCCGCTGGAGACGCACCTACACAATGATCCTCACTCACTGTTCAAAAATTCGCAGAGAGGAAGGTCCGCATGCATCGGAAAACTGGCCAACATCACGATGGACTCGGGGCTTTCGAGATCATCGACAACGGATACGTATTAAAGATCCTTGGCCAGTGTATTGGCTACAGTGCGGGCGATAGCGAGGGCGTTGCCATCCAGCGATGTCTTCAAATTGGAAAGAGCTTTGGCCACAGCCTCACGCCTCTCATCAGGCGATAAATGAGAGACGTCCTTCACTGCTTCTGCCACCTTGGCGGAAACGGTTTCCACCGGCTTTGCCTGGCCGACCATAACTTCAACTCCCTGTGCAGGAGTGGCTCTCTTTAACTCTTCAGCCAGATTTTCAAAAGCACTTGCTTGCGCCTGGAACGCCGTTTCGACGGCCTGCTGCGCGTTTGAGTCTTGGTCCAGGTAAGTAAGAAATCCCTCGCCAGCTTCTCCGGTTTCAACAAAGCGAACAAACTCGTTCTTCCACTGCGGTTTTACATTTTCCAGCAAGGTTTCCAGGTTCATTTCTTTTGTCCCTTCAGATCATTCACTTAATAGACGCTCTGAGGCCAGAAGTTTTACATGACTTCTTCGCAATACCTTGATATACAAGGGGTTATTTATCCTGGGCCTAGCGCATTTCTTCGCGCAGCCGGTGCAAAATGCGAAACAAGCGAACCGCCGCAGCCGAATAGGAGAGACCCATTGTCTTGGCAATCCGTCCTATTTCCATATTTCGCCAAAAACGCATTTGTAACAACTCCCGATCTGCCGGGTTAAGGTTCTTGAGAGCTTTACGCAAACGCGCTGTCTTCTCGTCTGTTGGGAGTTCCTCGGCAAAGACGTGCGGCTGCAAAACAACATTTTCCAGAAACTCCTCAATCCTGTCTTGCTCGCGGAAGCGTTTGCGCAGCCGGTCGGTGACAACATTGCGCATCATAACAGCGACATATCCGGCGGGAGAGCCGGCGAGCCGCAGGCGACGCATGGTTTCAAGCGACTGCAATTTCAGCAACATCTCCTGCACCACGTCATCCATGTCCTCGCGATGCATTGCCGGGTACATAACAAGGAGCATTCTGCCCTGCAGGCGAAGCAGACGTTTGGCCATTTCCCAGGCGTCCTCATCACGTCCTCCACTTCCGGAAACCTGCCGGGAAATCAGGTCAAGTTCCAGACGCTCCACCAGATCTGCCCAATTCATGGCTTCTTCACATAGCTTAGATATTGGTCGAGATCAATAATCAGTTCTTCGAGTTTTTTCCGAAACTGATCAGCGGTCCTGAACCAGAGGCCCCGCCTTTCCCATTTTTTCAGGTTCTTCAAAGGTAGAGCGCTAAGCGCGGCGTTCACCGGCGTTTTCTCGATAAGAACTTTCTTCAGCAGCCAGCGCATACTCTCCGATTCCTTGCTGTCCTTGCCATCTATACTCTCGATAAGCAGTTTCACACAGAATTGAGCGCTGAATTCAGGCTTGCTGGGTTCCTTCGATAAACGCTCAGCAATAACTCCCATACACGCAATCAACAAAGCGGCCAGTGAAATCCAAAACCAAAGAGCCCGCCACTTCGCACGGTGCCTTGAATCAAAATCCTTGTTGTTGGGAAAAATGTACCAATCTTTGATTTCAAGGGGAGTCTGGTTCGCTTGGGAATAAAGAAAGAGCGTGGCGCCGGAACCCCAGTCGAATTTGTCCTGCGCTACTGAGCTCTTCTTAGTGATTTCAAACCACTGGTCCGCACCGTCTTTTTCCCGTGGCGAGACGGAGAGCGAAACTCCTGTGGATATTTCAGCATTAAGATCGCTTATAGTTGCCGGAAGCTTCAATCGTATCCAGCAAACCATATCTCCTCCGTCTGGCTCAGCTGTGAGAAGGAGACGGGAACGAGAAGGGTCCGCTGCCACCCATTTGAACCCAGTGTCATATCCCCGGGAGATTGGCGTTCCGCCAATCTCGTGAACTCCCAGCAAAGTAGCGGCAACTGCGGCAAGAACAACAAAAAACCATCTGAAAAACTTCTTCATAGTCTTGCTTTCTGTGGAGACAGAATGTCGCTCCAACCTGGCACGATACACTCTGCTGTTCTAATAGGGCACGCGATATCCTTACCTTAGAACGTGAACTTCAGCGCCAACTGAATATCGCGCGGGCCTCCACCGCCGAGGAACGGATAGCCAATCGCAACATCCGGTGTCGCTGTCGTGGGCAAAAAGCCGGGGCCAACAGCGCGGCAGCCGGGGAACTTGGCCAAAATATTTGCGGGCGTGATCGCGCACTTGGGATCACCCAGAACAGGCGCCACGGTGCCGTTATTTTCCAGGTTCACCAGGAAGTTAGGCAGCGTGGGGTTGGAAAAATTGGCATGGTTAAACAGATTGAAGATATCAGCGCGGAACTGCATGTTCAACCGTTCATTCAGCTTGGTATCTTTAGCCAGCGAAAAATCAAAGTTCTTGAAGTCCGGGCCAATAAAAGCGTTGCGGCCAAGATTGCCAAAGTGCTGCGTGCCGGGAACGCAAGCGCCTGCGGTAGGGTCCCAATCGCAAGGCGCGGCAAACGCGGAGAGGTTCAGCAGCTTGTCGTGACCGCCTGTCCCGGCAAAAGGATTGCCTACAACGTCTGGACGCTCAAAGAATTCATTGCTGTTGTTGTAGTCAGAAAAAGAGTTCAGGTTATAGGGCTGTCCGCTGGAAAGACGCAGCAGGCCATTGAGAGACCAGCCATTGGTGAATGACTTTGCCATTGCGGGATTGGGCAATGCATAGCCGAACATCCAGGTAAGACGATGGCGCGCGTCAAAGTTTGAGTTTCCCTTCTCCGCGCCGGGATTGAGGCTGTTATCAGGCTGGGCGGCGTTGGGAACAAAGTCTTCGCCGTCGCTGGCGTTGTCAATGGAGTGTGACCACGTCCATGAGAGTTGCGAATTCACACGCCGCCAGTTGCGCAGCTTCCAGGTAACCTGCAGGCTGTTGTAACGCGAACTTGCTGTCGATTCAAATTGATTAATGATGTTGAAGCCTGCAAACGGAAACGTGCTGGTGGCAGGATCTTCCTGATTGAGGTCGCGGAAGCGGAAGAGCTTGGTCCCAGCCGAGCCCACGTAGCCGACAGTAAGCGCCATCTGTTTGCCGAGCGCCTGCTCAATATTCAAGTTGTAATTCTGAATATAAGGTGTGCGGATTTTAGGATCGACAGTCCATGCATCGCTGGTGGGCGCAAAGCCAGTAAAGATGGGAACGCCATTGGCGATGGTGACTGGCGTAGACGTGGGTAAACTGGCGGAATTAATGGCCGAGGCCCCAATACCGTTGTAGGCCGGACCAGGATTAAATGTGTTAAATGGGAAATGACCAATAAAGAAGTCCTGGGAAAACGCGTCGTAATACAAGCCCCATCCGGCGCGGACAACGGTATTGCCATTGCCGCTGAGATCGTAAGCAGCGCTCAGGCGCGGAGCAAAGTTGTTGAGGTCGCGCGGATAAAGGCTTGATGGGCCCCCGCCCTGGCCGACGAGTTGCAGCGAATCCGTAGCCGGATTGAAGAGGCTGAAGCGGTTGCCATCTTCATAGATCACACCAAAATAATCCCAGCGCAGGCCGGCATTCACGGTGAGCTTGCGGCTGAAGCGGAAATTATCCTGCACGTAAAAGCCGGAGTTGTTCTGGTGCGTGGTGCGCTGGGAATCGCCGGCAAACTGGCTGCCGCCGTTGTCGATGACCCCATCCAGAAAATGGCTGAGATCGGTGAACTTCAATCGCCCGCGATAACCAAGATCGTAAAACTGGTTGACCGTGGTGCGCCGGTATTCATATCCAAACTTCACATTGTGCTTGCCGGTGTTGTAAGCAAGGTTGGTGAAGTATTGCCAGTTGGTATCAAAACGGTGGCGCGGAATCGAGTTGTTTCCGCCCAGGCCGCTGGTGCCATCACTAAAGCTGATCTGCGGCAGGCCAAAATCCTGCGGATTGGTCACGCCCGTGTTCAGGCCGATGGTGGAAGGATCGAATTTCTGGTCTTCTGGAAAAAAGCCCTCAGCAAAGCGGTTCCAGCCGCCGCGAATCTCCAGCAGCAGTTTGGGCGAGAGCAAATGCGTATAAGAAAGTGAGAGCACCTGCACGCGCGTAGGCGTAACCGTATTGAAGCCGGGCACGGTGGTGCCGCCGCCCAGCGCCAGCGGAAAACTCTGGTCGCTATCGCCAAAGAAATAACGCGCGGTAAGCAGGTCAGAGCTGTCACCCTTGCCCAGGTGCTGATCGATTTTCAAAATCAGGCTGTCAACGCGATTATTGAAATGATCCGTGACCTGGACCGTGGCATTGTCAGCGCCGGTATCACCGACAGCCGGAAGCGGACCCCACGGGTTCCGTGCCAGCAGTTGCGCTATGACAGGATTCACCGGGCCATGCGCTGCGATCTCCGCCTGGCTGGGCACGCTGGCAACTCCGGGCAAGCCGCCATTTTCATGCCAGCCTTCATAGGCAACAAACCAGAATGTTTTGTCCTTGATGATCGGCCCACCCAGCGAGCCGCCGTATTGGTTGTTATGGAAAACATCCTGCGGAATCGGATTGCCGTTTGAATCCAGCCGGCTGTTAAAGGCATTGCGCGCATCAAGACCGTTGTTGCGAAAATATTCAAACCCTGAACCGTGGATCGTATTTGTTCCGGACTTTGTCACAATGTTCACCACTGCGCCTGAGTTGCGTCCGTATTCCGGCTCCATGTTGGAGAGAACGCCCACTTCCTGCAGCGCGTCAATCGGCAGCAGTGTTGCCGGCGTGCCAAACACTCCTGCTTCATTGATGGCCGGATCATTGCGATAGCCATCATTCATGTCGGTGCCGTCCAGCAGGTAGTTGTTTGAGCGCCCGCGATTTCCGTTGATGCTGAACGTGCCAAACGAGCCGGGAGAATCGCTGTCGCCGTTCGGGTCGGATGCGGCGCCAGGCACCAGCGTCAGCAGCTTGGCAAAGTCGCCGCCGTTTACCGGAAGATTGGCCATCTGCTGCGCCTGGATTGTTCCGCCCAGCGTATTTCCTGTTGTATCGATGAATGGCGCTGGTTCTGCAATCACAACCACTTCCTGTTTCACTTCGCCCGGCGCAAGTTGAACGTCTGCCCGCGTATTTGCGGCCACAGCAACGGTAACGCCGTTCACCAGCTTGGTGCCAAATCCCTGCTTGCTGGCGCTCACGCTGTAAGTGCCCAGAGGCAACTCAGTGACCAGATAATCGCCCTGGTCGTTGGCCGTGACCGTGCGAACCAATCCTGTCTCTGCGCTCTTGACCGTTACCTCAGCGCCGGGAATCGCCGCGCCGGAACTGTCAGTGACCGTTCCCTGTATTCCACCGCGGAAAGTCTGTGCCACCACAACGGCAGAAAAGAAAACCAAACTCAACAAGAAGAGCGAGAAAAACCGAGCTTTCATGGTCAATGACCTCACAAGTGTAAGTTGGCCAGGTTGGGGGAAATTATACCGATGACCCGCAGCGCAAAGAAGGATAATCGCGATAAGCAAATTCTTAATTTAAGGAGCTGGGTGGGACAGAATGTTCGATCGCCGAGGATCTCGCGCGCGCAAAAGCCGCAAGATTCCTCCAGTGATGGAGTGACCTAGCAAGCTTTCTTCATGAAGGCCTCGAACAAAGTGTCAGCGATGGATGCGTCAAAACGGCGTAGTATGAGGGACGGGAAAATCATCGTAACTGGTGCCGTATCGCATTGAAGTCAGATGAACCTGGCAATATTATTGATTTTTTCTTAACTGGACCCACGTCTCTGATCAGAACCAAAATCTGATGCTTGGTATCGAACGATTCTCCGATACACTCACGCTGCTCAAAGTTACGGTCTTTTAGAACGATTTCACGTGGATATACCATTCTCCTTCGTGGTATTAAGGGCCTTAATGGGTGGCCTGCCTTCACCGGGCCCGAAAGCGTGCCTGGATCGTAGATGATATTAAATGTCTTCGATGCAACCACACGACGAACACTTGCAAAACTTGCACCATCTTCGGATTGAATTAATGGTTCCAATACAATGAGGCAGCAAGCGTGCGGATTCGTGTTGACATACCGCCGAAATGAGGCATAGTTAGAAGCCCCGTATTTTTTCGCCAATTGAATGGGCACCTTCATTCCGAATTCGTAGGCATGAGCTTCAAAAGCAAAACCCTCGCCCTGAAACAGCGTTTCTGATGCAAAGACATTCGCTTCCCTCTCAAAAAGATCAGTGATGTCAGGATCCAGGGTTTTCTCACAATCTTGCATAAGTGAGTAGGCTTTCTTCTGATGCGGAAGCATGCCATGGCCAGCTTCGTGAAGCTTGACAAATGGAACTTTCGGCCTAGGTGTGTTTCTGTCGATCAGCACAAGGCGATCTTGCGTCTCGAACAATCCTAGGATTTTGCTGAGAGCTGATTTTAAGCTTGCGACACTGACTTTGGTCTTCTGCAGGAAGCGGCGCAGGAAATTGTCGTCGAGTACTTCGTCTTCGACCACCGTCAGCTTGGCCGCTGCGATGAGATCATCGATTGGTGTTGGGAACCTGCCGTGTGCTGATGCCTGTTTCAAAAGACGATCCGCATGGACCTGCACAGTGGCAAGTTGGTGAGGATCCAGCGATGAGTCGTCTGGCCGGTTCATTTTCGCCTTTGTTCTCGAATGAACGCTAGATACTTTAGTAAAGCATTTTCTTCTTCTGGCGTTAGATTCTCTACAGCAAATGTGGCCACTTGGGCACGTCTTTTGTTGGACGATAGACCTGAGCCAAAATAGCCCGCACGTTCCATCAAATCTTCGTAGGATGTTTTGTAAACGCCCGCAAGGGCATGCAATATATTCGGAGATGGTTTACTGATCTTGTCCTTTTCAAGCTGACTTAAATAAGCGTTCGAAACTTCTTTATCGGTTGCTTCCTCGACTTGCCGCAAAGTCAAACCAGTTGCGGCCCGCAATAACGAGAGATGCTCACCAAGAGTCGACCCGCCCGGCTGCTTTTTCTCCGTCGGGGGCATTTGCTCTCTCCTTCCGGCTGACTATTTTGCCTTTCCTGAGCAATCTTGCTTGGCTTTGCTGATCTTGTCAAGCAGCGCTAATATATTGCTTGACATACTTAGCATTGCATCGGATAATTAGTGCGCCATCGAGGCTTGCAGGCCTCGATGATTCCAGAAACAAGGAGACGGTAATGGGAACCATTGCTCAGCCAATTGTAGGTCGTGAAACAAAGTTTGCGGTTGAGATCAGCTATAACGGCATCACGAAATCGATACAGGTGGAAAGTGAAGAGCGTGTGACATCTCTGCTCCAGCGCGCGATTGCGGCATTTGGCATTACGCAAAATGGGCACTTGTTGTCGCTGTTCCGCCAAGATGGCAGCGTAGTGCAGGAAAACGAATCAGTCGCGCAGGCTGGCTTGAAACCAAGCGAACTTCTTCTCCTGCGTCCGAATGTCGTGAAAGGAGGTGGAGGGCTTTGTTAAATCTGCCTAAAGTGATTCTTGACGGGACCTTCCGCACGCTCCGCAAGTGCGGGCGTGCGGAATGCGAGTGTGCGTTGTATTGGATCGGACCAGCTACTGGCGATATCGTGAATGGCATCGAACATCCTTTGCATCGCCGTTCTCCATTTGGATATCGAGTTGATGATGGATGGCTGACGCAATTTTGGACTCGGCTAGCGCAGGAAAAGCTGAGCATTAAGGCTCAGATACACACTCACCCTAATCGTGCTTTTCACTCGGCGACGGATGATCAGTGGCCGATCATCTCCCAACCAGGTTTTATATCGATTGTGATACCTGATTTTGCAATGGGAACATGTTCTCTCAAAAATGCTTGGATCGGTTCATTGGATCCCCTCGGTCATTGGAAGCAAGCAACGAAGGCAGAAGAGGTGCTGAGGTTTGTATGATTGAAGAATTAGATCGGATGGTGCTCCTCTGCAGGGACTATGTTGCAGATGAGGTTACTGATTCTGAGATTTGTTACAGTTTCAAAACCACACGCATTCTCTGTGTATCTGACGTGCGCAATCTATCAAGTCATGCAGGACAGACAGCATTAATCACACTGGTTTCTTTAATCTCCCGCATGGGTATGCAGGTCGCACTTGACATCCCACAAACAGCAATTCTCTTCCCCCAACCGCCATTTTTGGGCACTGACTTGAAGACCGCCCTCATTAGGGCAAGTTCAAAACTCGTGAGTTGCGCTACCATCAGCCCTGCGTTGCACATAGATTGTGACCTTGTTTTTGTGCTCGGCGATACCAAGTTCGCATTCGGAAAAGGGCAGTGCTGGCGCTTAATCGGGACTGAGTGGTCTGGGGAAACCGCTACGCTGGAAGCAACGGCTGCTACTCCTTGGGCAACACAATGGCCTGTCGGTGCAATGGTTTCAGCTGTGCTGGGAGCCGCTGAAGCATTCAAGTTTGCGATACGCCGCCTATCTCTACGGTCGCAAGGTGACCAAGTATTTTTTGACATCTCACCTTCTTGCAATTGGACATTTGGGGAGGGCTCCATAGGAGATGGCACTCTGTCTATTGGTCCCGTTGACATAATCAGCGCGGGAGCGATATCCCAAGCAGCCATTTACGCCCTGACGCGGTTTCCTGGGCTAGAACTCTGTGGGCGGATTTTTGACGATGATTTAACAAGTAGGTCGAACCTAAACCGCAATATGCTGTCGCTTACAGGTGACATCAACGCGGCAAAGGCAAAGGTAGCGGCGCATCGATGTGGCGAGTTCCGGATCGAACCGATCTTTAGTCGCTTTACTGAAGAGACTCTGGGCCAGCTCGCTACAAGAGTTTTAGTGGGTGTTGATGATATCCCCAGCAGGTGGGAAGTGCAACGTCGATGCCCAGAATGGTTGGCAGTAAGCGGAACAAGTCATTTCAATGTATCCTCTTCGAGCCACAAACCGGGGCAAGCATGCGCTGGTTGCCTGCACCCCGCAGGCGATGATGGCCTACTGAATCCGATTCCGACGGTCTCATTTGTCTCATTCTGGGCTGGCCTTGCAATGGCAGTACGACTTGTGCGCGAAGCACTGAATTGCCCGTATCCTCCTGAACAACAGCATCTCTGGGTAACACCGCTAAGGATGGATCTCCCACATGCGGCAATGTGGTTACCTGTGGCTGGGCGCCCAGATTGCCCAGTAGAGTGTCCTGCCTCAAGGATACCGATTAAGCGGAGCCTGCCTTAAGGTTCCCTTGCAAGAACCTAGTGTGCGAAAATGAACAGCACTGCGTAGTGGCTTTGTCAAGTGCCCTATTTCGTGCTTGACTTTTTAGGTGATTTTCGCTTATTCTTCAATCTAGTTAGACCGGGAGCGGCGCCGGGGACAGAGCCAGTTTTAGCTATTAGACTTGATTTTCAGCTAAAACCTGGACGGATCCAAAAGGCCTGCAACTTTGCCATGGTCCGCGGCCCTGCTTCATGCTCCATTGGGCTTGCCTGCCAGGCCCTTGAAAGCCCGCTGGACGTCCGGCCTTTGCTTTCAGGACGGCAGTTGAAGTGTGTAGGTACAAAGCGGCTATTAGCCTTTGGCTTTTAGCTAAAGCCACTGCGGCCGCCAGCGTTCAACATTCGGCCATACATCAGCTAAACAACTCAAAATCAGGATCTTGAAGCCACCACAGCGGTGGCTTTTTCTATTTCTGCTCATTCACCTGCAAAAACAGCGTGTGATGGGAATCATTTCAACCCATTTTCTGCCTATTCACGCAAAAAAATCGCGTGAACGGGATTCCATTGGAGGAAACGGTGACAAAAGAAGAAATTACAGCTGCCATTTTGTTTTGCGAAAAGAAATTGAAACATGCACCCAGCCGCTCAGAGCTATTGAAGCTGAAAGGCGTATCCCGCGGCGACCTGAGACGGAATTTTGGAACCTACAAGTGCGCGCTTGAATCATGCGGGCTGGAAGCGAGAGGAGGAGGCAAGAAGGTAAAGATAGAGCAGCTTTTCCAGGACTGGGTTGGGATTGTGCGCAAGCTGAAGAAGGTGCCAACGCTGGTTGAATATGAAAAGCTAGGCAAATACAGCGTGCGTCCGATGCTGAGAACATTTCTGGCATGGGCGAACATACCCGACGGCATGAAGCTGCATATGGAAGATCGCGGGCTGGCTGAAGAGTACAAAGACGTGCTGGAAGTCATTGAACAATGGGCCAGCAGTCAACGAAGCACACCCAAACCGTCTGCGCCATTGCAAGCGCCAAAAATATGGACTGACCGGCCAATGTATGGCCCATTGTTACAAGGCTGTCCGCTGGTGTTTGCGCCGACATGCGAAGCCGGCGTGCTCTACTTGTTTGGAGCGTTATCTGAACGGCTGGGATTTCTGGCGCTGAGGATACAAACGGGGTATCCGGACTGCGAAGCAATGCGAGTGGTAGCGGAAGACAGGTTGCAGCGGCTGAGGATTGAGGTTGAATACCAGAGCCGCAATTTTCTGAAGCACCTGCATGAACCGACAGGCTGCGACATGATTGTATGTTGGGAGCACAATTGGCCGGAGTGTCCGGTGGAGGTACTGGAGCTGAGAAAGTTTGTGGAGATAGCGGATCATCGGGAGTTCGCAATGATCGAAAGATAGAACCCTACCACTGAGGGACACGGATTGCCAGGATCGGGGAGGAAGGAGAGTGGAACGCACGGGCAGGAGTGCCCGTGCCACAGCGATCGTCTTTTAGTGTCCCATCGCTTCTGGACCGCCTCCGCCCTTTGGCGGTTTCTTCATCAGGAAGATGAGAGGAAGTCCGGCGACGAACATGACTGCCAGCAGGAAAAATGTGTCTGCATAGGACATCATGGCAGCCTGCTGTTGCACTGAAGCGAAAAGGCTGGCCATGGCTTGCTGTGTGGCGGTGGCGGCGTCCATGCCGCGGGCGATGAAGGATTGCTTTATCGCCTGGATCATGCTTTGCGCAGCGGGGCTGTACGGATTTACATTCGCTGACAAGTCATTGATGTGAGATTGAACGTGACGCTGCCAGGTGGAGGTCACGCTGGCAATGCCGATACTCGCGCCGATATTACGCATCAGGTTGAAGAGGCTGGTGGCGTTGCCCATCTGCTCTTTGGGAATTGGGCCGTTGGTGATGGTGGTGAGCGGCACAAACAGCAATCCCAGTGAAGTGCCCTGCAGAAGCTGCGGCCAGAAGATGTCCCAATAGCCGGCGTTCAGGTTCAACGTTGATAACTGATAGAGGCTATAAGCAGCGACGAGCAATCCTGTGCCAAGTAGTCGGCGCGCTTCGATTTTGCCCATGAGAATGCCGACGAGAGGCATGAACATGAACGATCCCAGACCGCGCGGAAGCATGGCCAGACCGGCTTGGAGAGCTGGATATCCCATGAGAGTTTGCAGCCAGAGCGGCAGGAGCACAGTACTGCCGTAAAGCACGAAACCCAACACCGTCATGAGAAAGACACCGGTGGCATAGGTGCGGTTCTTGAAAATTCTCAGGTCCACCACTGGATGCTCAGCCGTGAGTTGGCGGATAACAAAAGCTACCAGGCCAACCACACAGATGACGAACAACGTAACGATGAATTTTGAACCGAACCAGTCTTCTTCCTGGCCTTTATCGAGCATGATTTGCAGCGCGCCGATACCGAGCGCCAGATAACCGATGCCCCAATAATCAATGCCGCCCTCACCGCGCTTGATGTATGGCGGATCATGAATGAACATCAGGGCCATGAGCACAGCCATAATTCCTACAGGGATGTTGATGTAGAAAAGCCAGCGCCAGCTATAGCTGTCAGTGATCCAGCCGCCGAGCACCGGGCCAAGCATGGGCGCAACCACGATGCCAAGCGCCCAGAATGCCATCGCTTTCGCGCGCTTCTCCGGGGGGAAGGCTTCCATCAGGATGGCTTGTGAGAGTGGCTGCAATCCGCCACCCGTGGCGCCCTGGAACACACGGAAAATGATCAGCAGCGGCAGGTTCGGTGCGATGCCGCAGAGAAATGAAAAAATCGTAAATCCACCAACCGAAGCCAGCAGAACGTTGCGGCGGCCAAAATAGTTGGCTAGCCATCCGGTGAGCGGCAGAACAATGGCGTTGGAAACAAGATATGACGTCAGGACCCAAGTAGCTTCTTCCGGGGTTACAGACAAGCTGCCCGCGATATGCTGCAGCGAAACGTTTACCACCGTGGTGTCGAGAACTTCCATGAAAGTCCCCAGCATCACAGAAATGGCGACGATCCACGGGTTGATTTCGCCCGTGAGCCGGTCGGTCATCGAGATGGTTGTGCTGCGGGAACTCACTTCAGCCTCATGTTAGATACGAGCTTTTTTAGATACGAGCTTTGGCGCTCAATTCATGCCAATCAAAAAAATGGAAGCCGGCAATCGCGGCGCTTGTTTGCTATTTGGTGTATACGGTTGGCTCCACGGACATGCCTGGCCGCAGTTGATGGTTCGGATCTTCGCCCTTGGCAAAGCGGATACGCACCGGAATGCGCTGCACAACCTTCACATAATTCCCGGTCGCATTCTCCGGCGGAAGAAGGCTGAACCGTGCTCCTGTGGCAGCACCGATTGACTCAACCGTGCCGTCAAAATCTTTTCCATAGGCATCCACTTTGATCTTGGCCTTCTGCCCTACCTTCATATTCTTGAGTTGTGTTTCTTTGAAGTTGGCAGTGGTCCAGATATCGTCAAGGTTCACAATGGAAAACAGCGGCTGGCCGGCTTGCACAACCTGCCCTGGCTCAACGCTGCGTTTGCTCAGCACGCCGGTCACAGGCGCATAGATCTTGGTGTATTTCAGGTTTAGCTCAGCCTGTGCCAGCGCTGAGATCGCCCGCTGCACTTCCGCTGACGCCGCTCCCGCACGTGCCTGCGTGACCTTAAGTTGTTCCGGGACGGTGCGCGCTGCCTCCGCTTGCGCCTGTGCTTGGGCAGCTTTGCTTTCTGCTGCAGCGATGCCTGCCGTGGCTCCGTCAACATTTGCTTTCGCTGCTTTGTTCGCGGCTACTGCGGCGTCATATTGCTGGCGTGAAACTTCATCTTTCGCGATCAACAAATCCATGCGCTTCAGATCATCAGATGCCTTGGCGTAATTCGCTTGCGCTTCATTCTGCCTTGCCTGTGCCGACTCAATATCGCGCTGCGCCGCTTTCACTGCGGCATCTGCGGCTGTGAGCTGGCTTGAGCTGGTGGCCTTCGTGAGCGGAACTCCAACCTTTGCCGCAACGGCGTTCGCTTCAGCATTCGCCAGGTCTGCGCGCGCTCGGTCCACGGCAACCTGATAGTCTTTCGGATCAAGCTCCACCAGCAGATCGCCGGCCTGCACTACTTCGTTATCGTCATGCAGCACGTTGATCACGGTGCCGGTTACGCGAGAGCTAATGGGATCAATGTGGCCATCAATCTGCGCGTCGTCCGTTGATTCGCGAACGGAGTAGTATTGCCATACAAAAATGCCTGCAACTATCAGCACCACCACCACTGCCAAGATCACCCACTTGGCGCGCGGATGAGCGCGAAAATACCCTAACTTGCGCTTGGCGCCGTGCCTTTCCTCGCCGGGCCGATCATCAGTGCGCTCCGGGCCAGTCCGCTCCGGCTGCTTCACATCTTCTTCTTCGTCATATTGTGGCGATATTTTTACCGGTTCAGGCACCTTATTTTCCTCCCAAGAAAGCTCGCGTGCGTTGCTCTGCTTCACCTAGCGCCCGCACCAGTGAGAGCTTGGCCACGTTGTTCAGGTACAAAGCTTGTATGTTGTTGTCATTCGCAGAGGCTACGGCCTCCTGCGCCTGCACTACCTCAAGGCTTCCGGAAACTCCCGCGGCATAGCGGTCACGCGCTTCCTTCAGTTGTTCCGCTGCCAAATCAATCTGCTGCCGCGCCACCTGCACCTGATCGTCAGAGGTCTTCACGTCCAGCAGCGCGGAGCGAACTTCAAATTCCACCCGGCTGTGCAGGTCTTCCAATTGCATTTTGCTCTGGCGCAACTGCGCTTCTGCCTGCGCCACGTCGGCTTTCACTTTGCCGCCCTGAAAAATCGGCACATGCACTCCGGCGGAAAGATTGTAAGTTCCTTCTGAGTTCCCGGGCGTCGGGCCAATCACCCCGGTCTGCCCGTTTACCTCGATGGTCGGCAGCGCCTCGCCTCTTGCTGCCTTCACCGCCAGCTCTGCAGCGCGAGTGCGCGACTCAGCCGCCAGATACTCCGGACGTTGTTTATAAGCTTGCGCCAGCGCTTGATCCAGGTTCATCGCTTCCAGCGGCGCATAAGGAACTTTATCTGTAAGTTGAAACTGTTGTGAAACCGGCAAGCCAATCGTCCTGGCCAGTTGCATCTTCTGTCGTTCAAACTGGTCTTGTGCTGCCAGCACGCGCTGTTGCTGCGTCTGCATCTGTACTTGTGCGCGTAGCACGTCAATACCCGCCGCAACGCCTGCGTTCTTCAGGTCGCTGGTTTGCTGAGCGATGGTTTGCGCCGTTGTCAGTTGTGCTTTCGCAGTGTCCAACCGCGCTCCATCGGCCAGGGTAAGTAGATATTCATTTCCCACCACCAGCACCACAAGCTCGCGCGCATCCAGAATCGTGAATTTTGCGGCCTTCTCGTTTTCCGCAGCAGCGTGGATCTTGTTCAACGCATTAAAGTCCAGCAGCGTCTCACTCATGCTGGCATGGGCATCAAAAACTCCAAACGGGCCCACCACAGGTGACTTGAGTCCCGCCGGCAGCGGGATACCAAAAGCCGCCAGGTTGATCTGGTTCAAAGATTCACTCACGTTACCGGAAACATTCGGCAACAGCAGGCTCAACTGCCTGCGATATTGCGCCCGCGCCTGATCGCTTTGCTGCTGTGAGAGCAACAGTCCCAGGTTGTGCTTCAGCCCGCGATCCATTGCATCCAGCAGTGAGAGTTGAATCGTGCCAGGAACCAGCTTGTCCACCGCGCCGCTGCCGATGAATACATCCGTGGATGGTGTTTGGCTTAGCGTAAGCGGTGTTGATTGCGACTCATTTGGAGATGACGCCGGTGCTGCCGGTACTAGTGAGGGTATCTGGGCCTCTGCAGCCAAGGCCGTAAAAAAAAGGACCAAAATTGGCCAGACAGCTTTTGCCTTCATTATTCCCTTCTTGCTGCAATATCGAAATTTAGATGCATCGGACATAGATTGCAGGTTCACTGTTTGCGAGTCTGGCGGTTGCTGACGCTTTCATGATTTGTTCGCGCTTGTTTGTCCGGTTGTTACTGCAGATCGAATTAATTAACCGGTTAGTTAGATTATCAGGGTACCGAACGAGATGCAAATTACTTCCGGGAAGTCCTTTTTAGGGGCGTGATACCCAACCCGAATCAGCGGACGCCGGTCTCCTAGCTCATGTTCATGCGCTTTGCACAACAACACTAAACCCCTACCACGGATAACACTGATCACACTGATTTACACGGATCAAAAAAGCTCAAATGAGCCATATTTGAATTTATAAATCCGTGTCACCCGTGGTGAGGTTTTGCTCTTTGTGCAAAGCGCATGATCGTCATTAAAGGCGTTAGGGGACTGTGCAAAAGAAAGCAGATTGACAACATCATTTTCTGCCCTAAAAATAGTTGCTGTATGGAGACGCACCATGTCTAAGCGCATACTCTCGATTTCGTATGACATGAGCCTGTTAGCCACCCGCCAGATGCTCCTTGAGCAACGCGGTTACACCGTTACATCCGCCTTAGGTTTCTCACTGGCAATCGGCCAGTGCCGCAACTCCGGCTTTGATTTGTTCATTCTTGGGCATTCAATTCCAGACACCGATAAGAATGAACTGATCAGGACTTTCCGCGAAAACTGTCACGCGCCAATTCTCTCCCTTGAGCGGCCCGGGGAAGCTTATGTACCGTGCGACTATCACGCTTCTCCTGATGATCCGGCCAGATTCTTGAAAATGGTAGACGCTATTTTTAATGGCGCTACCGATATTGCCCAAACTTTGAAAAGTGACGGAAAGAATCTGCTCACGTAAAAAGATGATCGATACATGGTTCGATCAAAGTTCAGCGATATTCATTCGCGAGCAATGCAAAATCAAAGAACATCAGTCCCGCCCTTGGCGGGACGGCTGAGAATAGCCCGGCATGTCGCCGAGGAAGCGCAGCGACTGAGGCGTAAATGCCGGGATAAGAGATGAACAGATTCCTTCCTTACGCCCGTGGCCCGCGCGCAGCGTAGCGGAGTGTGCAAAAAACTTTGTGCCGCATCTACGGCGCTCCTGCGCTTGTGGCTTTTGTGGCCTCGCCCTGCAGGTCACGCAACAATCGCTTGAATGCAGTCTGATAATGTTCGGGCTCTTGCCATTTGACAAAGTCCGCGATGTGCCTGGTGCGGCGCAGACTGGCCGCCCACGCCAGTTTTGTCTTCATTACTGCGTCATCCAGCCGTACCGGAAATAAGACCAGCTTGTTCTGCCTCTGTTCTCTTTCCAGTGCGCTTTCCACCTCTTCTTCTACCCAGGAGCTTTTTATAGAATTTTTAGAAAGCACAACCAGCAGCTTGTCATTGATACGAATCGCTTCGTCGATGCGCTGGCGAAATTTGTCGCCGGTCTTGAGATCTTCCGGAGCGAACCAGCAGGGAACACCTTCCTGCTGCAGTCCAGCGTGAAGAAACTTTGCGAAGCCCTGGTCTTTACTCGAATAGCTGATAAAGCAGGAATAGTATGGTTCTGCAGTCAAAAGGTGCATTTTGGTGATGAAATTCTCTGCTATGCCTGCGCCACGCAAAAATGTTTCTGGAATTTTGCCCTTCGAAAGATAGATAGTGTCCATGCCAATCGTCGAAGGGCCACCATGCTCTACCGCATCCAAATCTTTCGCTTTGCTTAGATCCACATTGGCAAATGTTGTGCTCCCCATCCGGCAACCGGTGAAGTTTGCCTTTTCTATGTTGGAGTGCCAAAAAAGCGAGTTATAGAGACGGGCCTGACTGAGATCCGCTCCGGTGAGGTCTGCCCAGCTGAAGTCCGTTCCGCTGAGATCGGCCCAGCTGAGATTCGCTTCGCGGAGATCTGCCCAACTGAGATTCGCTTCCCGAAGATCTGCCTCACTGAGGTTCGCATCGGTGAGATGCGCCCCGCGAAGATACGCCTTGATGAGATTCATCCCCTCGAGATCTGTCCTGCTGAGATCCGCCTTGCTGAGATTTACTCTGCTGAGCTTTACGGCAAGGTCTGACCAGTTGAGTTTAGCGTCACTAAGATCTGGGATAATTTCTCGATTTTCGTTCCGCCACTTGTTCCACGTCTCAACGCCTTTTTTCAGTTTCTCCAAGTGCTCCG
This sequence comes from Candidatus Angelobacter sp., assembly GCA_035710845.1. GTDB lineage: Bacteria > Acidobacteriota > Terriglobia > Terriglobales > Acidobacteriaceae > Angelobacter. The sequence goes on along the minus strand of DASTCT010000139.1, from coordinate 20,432 downwards.
GATTGGCCATGTCGTACCCTCGTGCGCCGCTTAGATTGATTGGTAAATCTTAACCTTTGTTCTGCCGTGGACGGCCAATCATTTTGGTAACAATATAACTTGGCAACTCCATCGGTTCAGGTGATCATGAGCCATGACAAACTGGAGCACATTCAGGTTCTTTTTATGCGGTGTCTGCTACGGCATCGCGTTCGCCTTATTTTATTTTCGTTCCGAAAGAGCCGCTATGGTGTGGTTTGTGCTCTCATTTATTCCTATGCTGCCGTTTCGTCGGCAATCACTGGCCGAACATAACAAAGATGTGCGAGCGAAGGAAGCAAATCGTGGGTAGTTGTCTCTGTCGGACGGGCAGAGCATCGGCGGGCTTATTGTTCTCTTTTAGAAGGAAACCTTCGCGGCTAATCCGTTTGCATAATAAATTCCGGGCAGCCCATTCTGCGCCACCCGGATTTTTTATTTTGTGATAAGGCCTGGTAAGAACCTTAGCTAATCAAAAGAGCACTTGGTATCGTCTCCCGGAAAGCTTGGAAGAGGCGTACAAGTAGTAGGGAGACCGCAGATGCTAGTGCCTGATGCTCCTGTAATCTGGTCTACTTCTTCACCCGTCAGTTCGCGAGCGCCATGGCGGATCAATACTCGGTTTGACATGATTGACTCCTTACAGCAAATTTCCTTTTCCCCTAGCACTGGACAAATCAAAAGATACACCGGCGGGCGAAATCCAACCCTGTGATATTGGTGCATGGAAAGCATAAATCTCGTACCGCGCCCATCTTGCTTGCTCAGAAAAGGCTTACAATGTAAGCCCAAAATGGCAGTAAAGAAATCTAAGTCGCCAGCCGTTCCGTGCCTTCATGAATTGAAGGTCGATGAGATTGTGTCGAAGGGGCAAAGGCGGTGCAATCTTCTCGCAAGTTCGTGCAGGAATCCAGGATCATGACAGAGGCTGCGCGACAAACCATTAAGGAATATCGCCAGCGCAAGAAGAAGTAGCTACACAAAACCTTACCACAGATAACACTGATCACACTGATTTACACCGATCAAAAAGCTCAATTAGGAACCATTTTTGAAATTTGCAAATCCGTGTTCATCTGTGGTGAGGTTTTGCTTTTTGTGCAAAGCGGATCAGTGTTATCAGTGTTCAATCAGTGGTAAGAGTTGTTTTCAAGCAAAGCTGCGGCAAATAAAAAGGCGCTGGAAAAGATCCAGCGCCTTGAACATCGCCGCCCCAGAAAAACTTACTGCGGGCAGGGTAGAGCGGAATGCGGCAGCACGGTTTCATCTGGGAAGCTGAATGCGCCGTCGATTGCGCTGGAGGTCGCCCCCATCTCAAACCACTGCACGAGTGGAATGTTCTGCGGATGGTAAACGAAGTCAAACGTATTCCCTTTCTTGACCTCGATCGCTGAGGTTGCGTTGGCCAATACCTCAATCGGATCGCCTTCTTCCAGGTTCGCCTGGCAGACCTTCGCGGTCGGCGGCTCTCCCGGGAACTGCCAGTTTGGCGTGGGATTGTTCACGAAAGGATCGCCGAATGATTCCGCCAGCTCATGGCTCAGCGCGGTCACGTCCTGGAATCCGCCGCCGAAGATGCCGGGTGAAATCCAGCTTGCGTACTGGACTACCCAGCGGGATTCCGGAAATGCTCCATCCAGGAAGAAAGTGTGGAAGCCGAGAGTGCAGCATCCGCCGGGAGTGTTGGGATTATTGACGTTCAGGCTGAACAGATAGGTGTTCGGGAACAGTGACATGTTCATGCCGTTGGTGGTGAAATTGCCCAGATTGATTTCATTCACCACTTCATTGTCAAAGAAAAAATTGAAGAGCGCGTTGAGCATGAGCACAAAGGTGCTGCCGTCTGCGGCGGTGCCGGTGAAATAGGACCGCGCCGTGACAATCGTGCCGTTGCTGAGCTGGACATTCACAAAGCGTGGGACAGTGATGACTATGTGGTCTACGACTTTCGGGACGATCACAGTGTGCCAGTTGTTCTTCATCGCGTTGAAGAACTGGGCGCGATGAACGGCGTCGCCAAATTCAAGGTTGTGGCCGGAGCGATAATCGAGTCCCACAAAATTCGGCGAGTTCAAAGTCACATTTTCAAAGGGCGCGAATGGGACTACCTTGAAAACGGAGCCATCGGCATTGAGCAACTGCAGGTCCACCTCGGTGATGTTTCCCGGATACACGGTGGTGCCGCCGAGTTTAGGATCGTTTCCTAGCATGGTGAACCGGAAATCGCGGCGTGCGCTGGGGCCTGCCTGGGCAACAAACGCACCGTCAAAGGTAGCGCCTGTGATCAGCCCGTCAATGGTGGGCAGGTTAGGGCGTTGATCAGGCTCAGCAAGGTTCGAGTTGTTGCCGTTGACCGCCGCGCTGTTATTCACGTTTCCGCTCAGGCCGGAGCTTCCGCTCAAGCCGCTGACGACGGCGCCGGTATTGGCGTCAAGAACTACGTTGGAACCGATGGTCAACATCCCGGGATATCCCGAATTTACGTTGACAGGGCCGATATCGTTGTTGTCAAGATTGGCCTGGCCATTGGCCACGGCGGCTTGAGCAATTGCGTTATCGGCTGCTGTTTGCGCGTACCCAACAGCAGTCATGGCGACTGCAAAAACCAGGGCTACAAACAGAACACTAAAGCGGCGAGAGGGTCTCATTGTTTTTACGTCTCCTAAGCGTACAGATTTTTCAGGCACAGACTTTCAGGTTCAGATTTTTCAGGTTCAGGCTTTCAGGCACAAACTTTCAGAGTTCTAGAAGGCCCTGTAAAGATACGCCTACTCTGGGCCATTCTGCAATGGGAAAGGTGTTGAAAATTTGAATGTTTACGCGAATTAAGCGTGAGTGTCTGCTGGTTTTGAAGGTCTAAGTGGGCTACTTCAACGTAATCCGGTTAAAGCAATGCAAAAATTTGTCATTATGGGACTAGAAGATTGCACAAGCTTGAGCTATCCAGCCGGGGTTTTAGCTATTCTGGCCTGTCCTGCGGAAATACCCGCATAATTGGCGGGGATTACTGCATTCCCACCTTCGCTCTAATCGAGGAAGTAAAGCTTAAAACAGAGCTGCTGGACTATGGCGTTACTATGCTGGATAGTAAAAAGTTGTTGTCAAGGATGGATGAAGGTTTTTACAAACTTTTTACTGTTTCTAATCCAGCAGCTCTCAAAAAATTTTATCGCGGCTTAACGATGCTTGGATAGCTATCAATTTTGTCGTCCACAAATATTCCGCAACTCTTTATCAAAACACGCGACGAAACCTGACCGCTTTCAGTTTAAAAAAGCACTTCTCTTCCACTCACCAGAAGCCAGAGCTAGAATAAAAACTCAAAGCTGGTTCTCGTTAAACATGGCGAACATAAAACCCAAGCTGACCCATCCGGCTTTCCGGCTGGATTTTGTTTCTTTGGGTCTTCACCCTGCACTACTGCATCAAAATTGAAGTGAGTTCATCCACCAGTGGAGTAAACAAAACCGCAAGCTTTGCCGGCACCTTCCGCGCTCTCCGCCATCGCAACTACAAACTGTTTTTTAGCGGACAACTGATCTCGCTCATTGGCACGTGGATGGACCAGATCGCCGAGTCCTGGCTGGTGTACCGCCTCACCGGTTCTGCGCTGCTGCTTGGGACTGTCGCGTTTGCGTCGCAAATTCCTGTCTTCTTGCTGGCGCCCATCGGCGGCGCGTTGGCGGACCGCTATGATCGCCGCAAACTGCTGATTGGAACGCAATCCAGCATGATGGTGCTCACTTTTATTTTGGCGTGGCTTACGCTCTCGCATCGCGTGCACATTTGGCATGTGGTTACCCTGGCTGCGCTCACCGGCGTAGTCAACGCCCTGGACCTGCCGGCGCGGCAAGCATTTGTAGTGGATATGGTGGCCCGTGAAGATCTGGTCAACGCGATTGCGCTCAACTCTTCCATGTTTAATGGCGCTCGCGTCATTGGCCCGGCAGCTGCAGGCCTGGTGGTTGCCGCCATTGGTGAAGGCTGGTGCTTCTTTGCCAACGGCGTAAGTTTCATCGCGGTGATTGTTGGCCTCATTCTGATGCGAATGGAGCGGCCTCGCCTTGCTATTGAGGGCTCACCGCTGGAAAACATTATTGAAGGATTTCACTTTGTGGCCCACGCGGGCCCTGTGCGTGCGCTCATGCTGCTTTTAGGACTGGTGAGTTTTACAGCGCTGCCGTATGCGGTGCTGATGCCGCTCTTTGCCGACCAGATTCTCCACGGCGGACCCAAAGCTCTGGGACTGCTGATGGGCTGCTCCGGTGTTGGTGCCCTTGGCGGCGCACTCACGCTGGCGACCCGAAAAACCGTGCACGGGCTGGGCAAGTGGGTGGCCGTAGCCTGCGCCGGATTCGGAACGTCGTTACTGCTTTTTACTTTTTCGCGCACGCTCTGGCTATCGGGATTTTTTCTGGTGCCCGCCGGCTTTTGCGCCATGATCCAGATGGCCTCTTCCAATACTCTAATCCAAAGCATGGTCCCGGACCGGCTGCGCGGGCGCGTGATGTCAGTCTATGCCATGACTTTTATGGGCATGGCTCCTCTGGGCTCTCTTCTTGCCGGCAGTCTGGCCCATACGCTTGGCCCATCGGTGACCGTGGCAATTGGTGGAAGCATTGCTGTGGTGGGAGCGATTGTTTTTGGCCTCAAGCTGCCCGCGCTGAGACCCGCTGCGCGAGAAATGATCGTCGCTCAACAAATGGCCGGAGGCGCGCCTGCTCAGGAGATGACCGGCAGGGTATTTGCAAAAGGTGATTGATGACTAACCGCCCACCGTCATCTTCTTCAATAATGCAATCTGCCCGGCATGATAAAGACTGTGCTGCACTACACCATGAAATAGGAAATAAAAGTTGTAATCTCGCCCTGGCACAGTATTGCGTAATCGAGCCTCATCGAAAGTCTTGATGACGGTTTCAAGCTCTTGCGCAATGGCAAATATCTGCTGGATCGCACCGTCCCATGCAGCAGCCGTCTGCTCCTTTACTGGTGGCCAGTCTTGCTCAAGCGGCAGATCGTTGACAGAGGCCGGCACAGGAATGCCGCGATTAGCTTGAAGAGCAGCATTCGCCCAAGTCCGAATATGCAGAACTATCTCCCAGATGGAATGAGCGTTGCCCCCAGGGTGAGTAGCAGCTTCTTGCGCCTTAACTTGCCTGAGCAATTCTTGAAGGGACGGCCTGTGCCAGGCTTCTCCATTGAAAGCCCGGTGCAGTTGATCGGCGATGCGAAGACATTCATCGTTCATCGACTACACTTCCTTCCCTTAAGACACCCCGCGTTACTGTTACTTGAGTGCTTTCTTTAATAATGCAATCTGTCCACCATGGTAGACGGCATGTTGGATGGCGCTCCCGAACAGATGATAAAAATTGTAAGTTCGGCCTGGGACAGTCTCTTCCAGGCGCGTGTCATCAAAGCCTTTAATTTCCTGAACGACTTTCTGATGGTGGGAAAAGAATGAGTTCACCGCCTGCTGCCACGCTTCCTCTGTGGTTGCAGTAACCGGGGGCCAATCGAGTTCTTTCGGCATGGTTGCCCAGACCGGGATTGGTTTACCTACGATCGCACCGTCAAAAAATTTGATCCAGGCTTCAACATGAAGCACCAGTTCCCAGATGGAGTGGGCATCGGGAATCGGACGCGCCAGCGCCTGCTTTGACGTAACCCCGTTCAGGATTTCACGAAGAGAATCTCCATACCATGCCTCACCGTTGATGGCGAAGGCGAGCGCGGATGCGATGCGAGTGCATTCAGTGTTCATAAAAATTTGCGGCTGGCCAAAGAGATGTCAGCCAGCCGCAGGTTGATTCACAAAATTGTTTCAGCCCCGCCAGGCTTTCGTATCTTCTTGCAGAAGAGTTAAGACTGCCGATCTTTGCAGTTTTCGTGCCTCGGTGTCTCCGTGGTGAAAATTTGGGTTTACGCCCGCACGTACTTCCCCGCCTCAATCAAGCGACTGGCAATTTGTTGCGTCAGCGCGATTACATTGAACGGCTCATGCTTGAACAGACGCCGCAGGATCACCAGTTGCGTGCGCAGCATGTCGCCTTCTGCGACTGCGGCCACAACCTTCTTCGCGGCCGCTTCCACTTTGTCTATCGAGTGTGTGAGGCTTACCTGGCACATCGCAATGGCAATCTGTGATTTGGCTTCTCCCTGGCGTTCGATCAACTTTTGCGTGCGCAGCACCACCGAATCCATGGAGTAGATCTCAATCACCATGTCGGCGATCGCTGCCAGGATCTCCTGCTGCTGCTCAATCGCCGTCATATATTTCTGTACGGCTGCCCCGGCCAGCATTAGACCAGCTTTCTTGGCATTACTTACCATCGTGCGCTCTGTCGCGAGCGAACCTTCCAGCGGCTCGGCCGTGCTTGGACCTGACATGATTTCATCGGTCAATTTTTTGATCGCGGGCATGAGCGGTAGTTGGCCTTTCATCGCTCGCTTTAGCAGCCAGCCGGTGATGATCATGCGGTTGATCTCATTGGTGCCTTCAAAGATGCGGTTCACGCGCGAATCGCGATACGCACGCTCTGCCGGATACTCTTCTACAAAACCATAACCGCCGTAGATCTGCACCGTCTCATCCACCACGTAATCCAGTATCTCCGAGCCAGAAACTTTCAAAATGGAGCACTCAACCGCATACTCCTCGATGTTCTTGGCTGTCTCCTTATATACGTCAGGCGAACTCTTATCGATCTCCGACATCGCGGCGTCAATCATGCCTACCGTGCGATAAGACATGCACTCACCGGTGTACACGCCCACCGCCATGTTGGCCAGCTTTTCTTTGATGATGCCGAAATCGGCCAGGGTCTGCCCGAACGCTTTGCGTTGCTTGGCGTAGCCGATCGCATTATTGAGCGAGTTGCGCGCGCCGCCTATCACCCCTGCGCCCAGCTTGTAGCGACCGATGTTCAGCGTGTTGAAGGCAATCACGTGGCCTTTTCCGATTTCGCCCAACAGGTTCTCTTTGGGGACACGACAGTCGTTCAGAATGATCGGTGTGGTCGAAGATCCGCGAATGCCCATCTTCTTCTCTTCCGCACCCGACTGGAAACCAGGGAATCCACGCTCCACGATGAACGCCGAGAATTTCTCGCCATCGATCTTGGCAAAAATGATGACCACGTCAGCAAAACCGCCATTGGTGATCCACATCTTCTCGCCGTTCAGAATCCACTCTTTGCCATCGGGCGAGAGTACGGCTTTAGTGCGCGCGTTCATAGCGTCAGAGGCCGAGGTGGATTCCGAGAGCGCGTAAGCCGCGATCAACTCGCCCGTCGCCAGCTTGGGTAGATATTTGGCTTTCTGCTCCGGCGTGCCGAAATAAACGATCGGTAGCGTTCCGATTCCCGTGTGTCCGCCATACGCCACGCTGAAGCTGCCCGAAACCGATATGTGCTCGTTGATAATCGCCGAGGCAATCTTGTCCATGTCAGACCCGCCATACTGTTCCGGGATATCCACGTTGGCAATGCCGATCTCGCAGGCTTTGCGGATCAGCCCACGCGTGACGTCAAACTGCTTGTGCTCGATCTTCTCCACATTAGGCAGGATCTCATTGCGGGCAAACTCTTCCGTGGTCTGTGCAATCTGCTGGTGCTCTTCGCTCAAGTCCTCCAGCGTAAACACCTGGTCAGTGGAGTGCTCTTCAATCAGAAAACTTCCGCCCGCCAGCTTGGTTCTGTTTGGGGCTGCTACTGTTGCCATATTTCTCCTTTTCACCACAGAGGACACAGAGGAGCACGGAGTCAATTCCAGTCTGTTCCCTCTACAAATCGTTTTATTCCATCTCTGAGATGACGAACATGAAAGTTAATAAGTAACCCGACACTCTTCTTGCACATACGCATGTAAGAGATGATCTGCGCTTCATGTACGGGCGAAATTTTCTCAACGCACTTGAATTCAACTACAACAAGATCATTCACCAACAGATCAATTCGATATCCAAAATCAATGCGAACGGATTCATAAATCACAGGCAGCTCTACTTCTACCTTCACGTCGAACCCGAGTTTTCGTAGCTCGTATGCAACGCACGCTGAATACGCCTTTTCAAGCAATCCCGGACCAAGAGCTGAGTGGACTTTCATCGCCGCGCCAATGATGGTCGACGTAATGGAATTAATCCCGCTCTCCTCGGTGTTCCTCTGTGCCCTCTGTGGTGAAAAACTCATGCGATATTCTCAAAGATGCCTGCCGCGCCCATACCGCCGCCGATGCACATGGTCACGATCCCGTACTTCGCGTTGTTGCGTTTTAACTCGCGCAGAAGCGTCGCCGTCAGCTTCGCTCCAGTACAACCCAGCGGATGACCCAACGCTACCGCGCCTCCGTTCGGATTGATCTTGTTGATATCAAGCCCTGCTTCTTTGATCACAGAGAGCGCCTGTGCAGCAAAGGCTTCATTCAACTCGATTACGTCGATGTTTTCCAGCTTTAGTCCCGCCATCTTGAGTACTTTGGGAATGGCATAGACCGGTCCCAATCCCATCTCTTCTGGCAAATAACCTGCAGTGGCAAAGGCAATCAAACGCGCCATTGGTTGGATGCCAAGCTGTCGTGCCTTGTCCGCGGTCATGACCACGGATGCAGCAGCGCCGTCTGAAGTTTGCGAAGAGTTCCCTGCTGTCACCGAACCTTTGGCGTGGAATGCCGGTTTCAAATTGGCTAGTGCTTGCATCGTGGTATCGGCGCGCGGGCCTTCATCGACTTTAAAAATAATCTCCATGCGCTTTGGCTTGGAGCCGTTCGGAGTGGTAAAGCTTACCGGCACCGGCACAATCTCATCCTCAAATCTTCCACCTTGGATCGCTGCGATAGCCTTCTTGTGACTGTTGAGCGAGAACTCGTCTGCCTGCTCGCGCGTAATGCCAAAACGTTTGGCCAGCCGCTCCGCCGTGAGTCCCATGGAAAGATAAGAGTCAGGATAATGGTCCACCAGCCAGGGATTAATTGAGACCTTGTTGCCGCCCATGGGAATCATGCTCATCGATTCCGTGCCGCCGCCGATTGCGACTTCTGCACGGCCTGCCGCGACAGAATCAACAGCTAGCGAGATGGCCTGCAATCCTGAAGAGCAGAAGCGATTGATGGTCATGGCCGAAACTTCCACCGGCAGCCCCGCGCGAAGCGACGCGATGCGGGCTACGTTCATTCCCTGCTCGGCCTCCGGCGTGGCGCAGCCGATGATCACATCTTCAATCTCTTTTTTGTCGAGTTGCGGAATGTGATCCAGCGCGCCCTTGATGGCGACGGCCGCCAGGTCGTCTGGCCGCGTCGCGCGTAGAGTGCCTTTGCCGGATTTTCCTACCGCTGTGCGAACTGAACTTGCGATTACAACATCTCTCATAAAAACTGCTCCTAGCTATTAGCCATTAGCTTTATCATCTTGGGTCGCAGGCGCCTCGCCTGCGAACTACAAACTTACTGCGGTGTCGGGCTCGGCGTTGCTGTGCCTGACGGCTCTGCTTGCGGCGACGATGCAGCCGGATTCGCAACTGGCGACTGCGTTGCCGGAGTTGCCGTCGGTGAAACTGCAACTGGCGAACTCTGAGGCGAAGCAGCAGGTGTCACGGAACTATTCGGCGCCGGCGTCGCTGCCTGTACCGCGCTCGGCGTCGGATTCGGCTTGGGCTGCATGTTCATTGCGCTTTTGTCCTTCAACTTGCCGTCCGGTGCAAAAACAAGCATGATTGCGCTGTTCTCGCTATCCTTGGTCACGTCCTGCGGAACCGCAACTACATACCGCCAAGCCGAGCCCATGAACTTGTCACCTTCTTTGTTCAGATCACACTCCGCGTAATCCGGCGCGCCCATCACGATCTCAACTTCCGGTTCGCTCATGCCTGCCAGGAGCGTGTTGAACTGTTGCTGCCAGCGCTCCAGCGGCAGATCCGACGTATACGGCAATCGGATGCTGGTGCGGAACTGGTCAAAGTTCCTGAACTTTGAGAGCCGCGCCTCACAGCGGCGTTGCTCTTCTTTTGCCGCTTTCACTTTCTGTTGCCAAAGAGCATTTTCTTTTTCCAGGAACTCGTAGCCGGTCACAAAAGCCCACGTTCCCACAAGCACGATGACTCCCAGAATAATCAGTGCGCGTTTGCTCACTAGTTCCTCAGCGGCTTCAAGCCGTTAGTTTCTCAGTGGCTTTCCTGTTTTTAACGTAAACTGAATTCTTTCCTGCGTCTTCTTCTCCCCGCAGAGTGACTTGAATCCTTCGCGCTCCAGGTCAAGGATGTATTGCTCACTCACCGGCGTTCCTGGCGTCACGTTGCCGCCGCAAATCACCTCCGCCACTTTCGTGGCGACCTTTACATCATGGTCACTGATGTACTCCGCCTGTCTCATTAGATGGATTCCCAGCCGCAAAGTAGCAAGCACGTTCTCGCCCGGAGCGGGGACGTCCATTCGCGGCACTGGAGCCTTGTACCCTGCACGCGCCAACTCCAGCGCTCGATCTTTAGCATCGGCCAGTATGCGCTCACGGTTCATGCTGATCAGATCGCCATCGGAGAGGAAGCCGAGCGAACGCGCCTCATACGCCGAGGTTGAAACTTTGGCCATGGCGATGGTCTCAAAGATTCTCTTCATTCCTTCCATTACCTCAACCGACTCGTCGCGACCATCGGGGCGAACGGCTTTGGCATTGTCGAGCGCGCGCAGGAGCATCTCTTTGCAGCCGCCACCTCCGGGCAGCAGGCCTACGCCGGTTTCAACCAATCCCATGTAAAGTTCAGCGTGCGGCTGGCGCGCAGCAGAATGCAGATTGATCTCGCAGCCGCCGCCCAGCGTCATGCCGAAAGAAGCCGTGACCACGGGCCGTGTGCAGAACTTTACAGCCTGTGTCATGCCCTGGAATTGCTTGATGGCCATATCGACTTCGTCCCACTCTTCTTCCTGAATGGCCAGCATCAGCATCATCAGGTTGGCGCCGACAGAAAAATTGGCTGAGTCGCCGGTGATAACAAACGCGTCAAATTGATCGCCGATGCCGCCGGTCTTGAGCGACTGCGTGACCATCTGCACAATATCGCCGCCCAATGCATTCATCTTGGTATGGAACTCGATGCAGCCCACGCCATCGCCCAGATCAATGAGAGACGCGCCTGCGTTTTTCTTCACTATACCGTGCGATTTCTTGGCGGTCGCGACCGACCATACGCCTTCCGCGGCCGGAACCGGCTTATATTCTCCTGTTCGCAGATCAAAATAAGCGCGGCCCGAAGGCGATGAAGGATCGTCTTTATACCAGCTCTTTGCGCCTGCCGCGAGAAGCTTTTCCGCGTTCGCCGCAACCGGCTTGCCTTCCTTCTTCATGCGCGCGACGGTGGGCTCAACACCGGCAAGGTCCCAAATCTCAAATGGTCCGACCTCCCAGTTAAAGCCCATGCGCATGGCCTGATCGATCTCAACCACGGTGTCAGCAATTTCCGGAATGCGGTTGGCGGAGTAGGTCCAAAGATCGGAGAGCGTGGTCCAGATAAACTGCGTGGCTTTGTCGCGCGGATCGCCGCCCAGCGTTGTGCGCAGGCGCTCGCCCATGTCTTCAATATTCTTGGCCATCTCCAGCGCGGGAAATTTCGGCTTCTGCGCCGGATGATATTCCAAGGTCTTCCAATCAATGGCCAGCCGCTCTTCACCCTGCAGCCCTTTCACCTTTTTATAGAAGCCGGACTTCACTTTGTCTCCCAGCAGCTTGTGCTCCAGCATCTGCTGGAAGAAATCAGGGAGCTTCAGATCGCTGCGCTCATCCTGCACGTTTTTGCTGAAGTTGGTAACCACGCTGTTCAGCACGTCGAGTCCAACAAGATCGATGGTGCGGAACGTCGCAGCCTTGGTCCAGCCGCCGCTTGAGGTCAGCGCATCGACCTCTTCAATCGTGAGGTCCATCTGCTGCATCACTTTGAAGACGTTCAAACCGGCAAATGTTCCAATCCGGTTGGCGATGAAGTTCGGCGTGTCTTTGGCGACGACAATTCCTTTGCCCATCCGGACATCGCAGAAGTGCGCTACGGTTTCGATGGCAGCGGGATCGGTCTCCGGGGTGGGAATGATCTCGAGCAGGCGCATGTAGCGCGGCGGATTAAAGAAATGCGTGCCGAACCAGTGACGGCGGAAATCCGGGATGAACCCTTCAGCGATGCTGGCCACCGGGAGCCCGCTGGTGTTGGTGGTAATAATACTGCCGGGCTTGCGGATACCTTCAACCTTGCGAAGCAGGCCGCGCTTGATCTCCAGATTTTCAGCCACGGCTTCAATGATCCAGTCACAGTCGGCGAGCAGCTTTATGTCATCATCAAAGGTGCCGATGGTTACCAGCTTCTCCAGCCCTTTTTCGAAGAACGCAGCCGGCTTTGACTTGATCGCCGCATCCAAACCCGCGCTTACCAGCTTTCTGCGCGCTGCTTTGTCGGTGCTCTGCGCCGCGTCGGGCGTAACAATATCGAGCAGCACGCACGGCACCCCGGCATTGGCAAAGTGCGCGGCAATCCGAGCGCCCATGGTTCCCGCGCCCAGCACGGCGACTTTGTTGATCCGCTGATGACTGGTCTTTGTCCCCTGATTTTGGCTTTGCGAGGCTGCGCCATTGGCAGTGCGAGTCTGGCCGGGAACTGGGGGAACGGCAACATTACTCATCTCGGGCATCTCCTGGAGTTCGGTTCAAGCGGGTGAGCAGACGAGTCTTTAGACGTCAGAATCATAACAGTTTTCCTGAGCCGGTCCTTGATTGTGGGGGATGACAAAAGTTAAAGAAATGCTGGTGTTATACACGCAAATTAGCTGCTTTGCCTGCTGAAAAATATCTTAAAAGGCCAAGCTAAATACGCATCCTCATTGTAATGAATGAATGTTCATTCAGTCAAGTATTTCCTTTTTATTCATAGGCTTAAGTCTCAGCACAACAATGTACCATTATGGTCTTGTAATCGGACATTGCTTTTTGAATTTCCTGCTACTAGGCTGGGCGATGCTGTCCGAATAGAAAGGAGAGAAATCATGTCAGACTCCATACAGCAGGAAACATCAAGGGTGCTTGCCCGGGCCTGCGCCCGCATTCTAACAAGCGAGGAAATCGCGCGTGTGAGCGCCGGACAAAACCAGACCTTTGCCTTCACACATGTGATCAACCCTGATACAACCCGCGACTAAACCGATATAAATTCTTCACAACGTTTTCCAAAAACAAAAGCGCTGGGGTCGATCCAGCGCTTTCTGTCTTTAAGTTGCTTTCAGGAGCAATGGAAGCCGGCAAAACGATTATGTTATTGCCGTCCTCTAATTCGTCTCTCCATCGTGGCCCTCATCTTCCCGTAATGAGTGCGATCATCCTCTTCCCGCCTGCCCACGTCAGCCATGATTTGAGTATTGATTTTGGCCCACAGATCGTTAGTGAGCGTGTCCTGGTCTGTCACGTAATCATCGTTCAATACGCCCATCTTTTGCAGCTTGGCGAGTCCGCTGATGATCTGCTCAAAAGAGCGATTGATAACAGCCCAAGTCGCATACACATCCGCCTTTGTCTCATGCACTTCTTTCAGTTCATTCGTTTCCATCCCAGGTATCCTATAGGCAACCACGTAGCCCAAAGGATACAGGCATTCTTTGGGAATGGCAAACGAGGACATCTGCGTTCGATTCGGAAGGAAGCTACAACGGCTGCGGAAAAGCAGAGGTTGGAACCAATACGACTTGGCCGCGCATGCCGGCATTGGCAGGCCACACATCTCCAACCTGGAAACAGGGAAGAAAGAAGCTGGATTGCGGACCTTGGAAATTCTGGCCGAGAGTTTCGATATGACCATCCCTCAACTCTTGAGCAGAATTTAAAGGATATAGGTTCCGGCTGCGCAACTCACCGCCGCGCTGCCGTCCGCCCATGGTGCCCTTCTTCAAGTAAATAAAATCGCAAAACCAGAACGATAAACAAATGTTTTGCGACAAAAAACAGGCCCGCAATCCAAATCGGCGGGCTGATAAGAAAATCGATAATCGCGATCTCTAAATTAGTGCTGGATAGGGCGATAGAAGCGCTGCTGTTCCCCGGCGCTCGATTCGCTCTGTCCTGACTGAAGTGCAGCCGTGCCAGTGTTGGTGAACAACTGTGTACGCAATTGGCGGCGATGATGGCAACCGCGAAAAAGGACAATGTACTTATTCGCTATTGTTTCACCAGCGAATATATGGCAAACTGTCTTTGCTCTGGTTTTTCTCTCGACCTCCCATCGGCCAAACCAGGCGGTGGGAGGCGTGCTTGTTTGACAACTCAATTAAATCGCACGTTGCTAGCTATTAGTGGGCGATGCGGGCGCAGAACGGAAGCCGCCGATCTTTACAAGGATGCGGCCAACACCATAAAGATAAGCACTCTGGTGCGTGCCTAGCGTGTCCGGTGGCCTTTGCAGAAAGAGATGGCTGCCTTTAGGGATGGTTCCAGCCGGGTTCTTTTTTGGATTGGGCAACTGGCCGTCAGGATATTGCCAATACGGCTGATCAGAATCAGCTATGTAAGGCAAATAGTAGCCATACGGCATAGGATCAACCTCATCAGTAAGTTTGCTGGGATTGTAGCTTAATTGGTTTGGCGAGTAGAGGAGGAATCGCCGGGATCGAACGTCATCACCGGAATCGGAGAGGCAAACTGCCTACCACTGATTAACACTGATGACACTGATCGAAACAAAAGAATTTCAATTGTCAATTTTGGCAAGCGGGGTCCCCGGCAAGCGATCTTTGCTTGCGGGGGTGGAAGTTCGGCGATCTTGGCAATTTTTTGCTGTAGCTACTCCAGTTGATCAGAATGGGCTTTCAAATACTCCAGCGCTTTTGCCGCCATCTGTTTCTCGCCGCTGTAGCTTAGTTTTTTGGGGGCTTCATCCAGCGGAAGCCAATAGGCGCGGCGCACCTCGTGCTGCATTGCGGGAGTAATATCGCCGATTTGGCCGGATTTGTATTTGGTCAGGAAGAAAGAAACGATTTTGAAAACCTTCTCATTGTCGGCCCATTTACGCACGTAAAAATACTTTATGTCGCCCAATTTGGTCACCAGTGAAGCTTCCAGGCCAGTCTCTTCATGGACCTCGCGCAATGCTGTTTCCGGGGGCTTTTCTCCGGCATCAACATTGCCTTTGGGCAGCGCGGCCACGTCTTTGCGGTCTTCCGGCTCGCCTTCACGCCCAGGCTCAATTACGGCCACCCACCACTGTTTTTTCATCTGGCGCAAAACCAGCGCGCCAGCGGAGAATTCACGAAGCATTTTTATGTTAGTAACTGCCCGTTACTGCCCGCATTTCATTAGGCAGGAATGAGATTTTTGCCCATTTTTTGTTTTGCTCCCAAAAAGGGCCTAAAAAGAGAGGTTACCAAGGTTACTGCAAGCTCTCTGTCATTCAATGAAAAATAAAGTGAAACTATTAGTGCAACTCTCGCGTTCAAGTTAGTGTGCAACATTTGCTGTATACCAGCATCTTACGTTAGTAGGTGCACAGGCTGTGCGGAAGTGCGGCCTTAAGGAGCGCCGTTGAAGAATCCGCTGAACAGGATCGTACGTTCAGTCAAGGCCCTGGGCCGTGAGCTTAGCCGCCACACCGTCCCAGAGGTGCAGGCCGAACCGCCCAAGTTGCCGAAAGTCGGCGTAGCGCTGGGCGGAGGGTTTGCCCGCGGCTTGGCGCATATTGGAGTGCTTAAAGTCCTGGAAGAAGAAAAAATTCCTGTGGACTTTATCGCGGGCACCAGCGTTGGATCGGTGATTGGCGCCGCTTATGCCAGCGGAATCTGCTCCAAGGAATTGGAAGAAATCGCTGCGTTGGTCCGCTTTAAAGATTTTTCCCGCTGGACGTTCTCCCGCTTCGGCCTTTTCAGCAATGACAAGATGTCAGTTTTTCTACGCAAGATCCTGCGCTGCAAAACCTTTGAAGAGCTGCGCATACCGCTGGCCATTGCCGCCACTGACATTATTACCGGCGAGCCGGCCGTCTTCACCAGCGGCGATCTCGTAGATCCTGTCCGCGCCAGTTGCGCTTATCCGGGCATGTTCCAGCCGGTAAGGATTGGCGGCCGCCTTTTGGTTGACGGCCTGCTGGCCCATGCGGTCCCGGCCCTGCCTCTGCGTGAGATGGGAGCGGAGCGCGTGATTTCAGTTTATCTGGCGGCGCATTGGGTAAAGCCGGGCGGGCCTCGGCACGTCTTCGACGTGATCGGGCAGTGCTTCTCCATCGCTCAGGACCGAATGTGCGGCACATGGCAGCACGCCTCTGACACTGTGTTGACGCCGGAAATCGGCGAGTTCGCTTATGACGATTTTGTACGCGCGCCGGAATTGATACGCGCCGGAGAAGTGGTTGCACGCGCTGCCATGCCGCAAATCCGGCAGTGGTTCCCTGCTGCCGAACCCAGTGCTACGGTCATGCCGGACCAGGTCACGACTTTGCCTGTAGGCCAAAACTGGCAGCCTTCGAGTGAACCAGCACCGGCGAAGAGCTAAAGCACGGTAAAAGGAAAGTGCGTAATAAATTTGCCTTCCGGCGTCAGTACATCAATCACAACCCTGTCGGTAATGGGCGCGTCCCCAAGATTGACGCTGATGCGGTAAACCCGCTCGTCATAACGCACGCTGGCTGGCATGCCAATAAGCTCCACTGACTCTGGAGTGATCTCGCGCTTTTCAAGGCCACGGTAAGCCTTGATGCGGAACTTGAGTTTCAGCAGGAGGTCGTATGGATCATCCGAAACATTCACTGAGCTTATCGGCTTCTCCAGAATGATCTTGCGGAGCGTTGCTGTAATGCGAAAGTTGAAGTGGCTGGGAAACTTATTGATGTGCTCGCCGTTAGCGGAAATCACCTTTGCTTTAGTGCCTTCGGAAACCTGTTGCGCGCCTTCCAGTTCCGGGCACTCAATCAGCCCCATCAGAGCTAAGTTCGCCCCTGAAGGTTTGAGCTCAATCACGTCATAACCTGCGGGGGTGGCGGAGTGCAATCCTGGGTTGTCTCTGAATCCGGCTGCAGAGCCGGCCATGAGGCAGGAAAGGAACACGGCTGCAATCCAGGCAACAGGGCTACGGCATATTTTCATAGCTGGTTCCGAAGTCGATCTTTATGATTTGGTTGTTACCGCCTCACGTCTGGCGCTATCAGGCTGCGCCGTGATACACAAGAAGCGTTACTTGATGAGAGAAGGGTAAAACGAAAAAAGATGCTTCGCCTGCTCTGTTTTACCGCCCATCCAGACGATGAGGCGGGCGGTTTTGGCGGTACCCTGCTGCGCTACGCTGAGCGCGGCGTTGAAACTCATGTGATCTGCCTTACACCCGGCCAGGCGGCCACACATCGCGGCAGCGCCAAAACGGATGATGAGCTCTCTGCGCTGCGGCGGCGCGAATTTGACTCCTCAAGCAAGCTGCTTAAAATCAGCCACGGCCGGGTGCTTGATTACCCTGACGGCAAGCTTGATCGCCAGGATTTTTTTGCAGTGGTGGCCGACCTGACGCGCCGCGTGCGCGAAATAAAACCGCACGTGGTCATGTCGATGGGCACGGAAGGAGCTATTACCGCCCATCCCGATCATTCCATGGTCTCGATCTTTGCCACCATGGCCTGCCATTGGGCCGGACGAACCAATCGCTTCCCGGAACAACTGAAAAATGGTCTTGCTCCACACCGGACACAGAAGCTGTATTACGCCAGCGCGCTTTTTACCATGCCGCAACGCCAGCCGGTCTCTCTGGCGCCGACTACGACCATCATCCATTTGGAGCAGCGAGAAATCGATGTAAAGATTGCTGCCTTCAAGTGCCACACCACGCAAGCGCCGCTCTTCAACTTTTTTGAAGACACTGTCCGCCAGCGCGCGAACATGGAAGTGTTTCACCTGGCCAACGCCATAACTCCGCGTAAGGCCGAGATGGAGACGGATTTGTTTGCGGGAGTGGAAGGATAAGTGGCTCGGTCGATACGTACCTGGAAAATAGTTTTGACAACGCTATTTGTGTTAGTGGATATCACCTTAGGGACGTACGTTCTTCTAAAACGGGCAAAAGTCAGCCAACACGTATCTATTAAACCAGTAGCTCACGGATTGCGCGAGGTTCACTGGCAAGAGGATCTGGAGTTTTTTGCTAAACAGTTTCCTTCAGTTCAGGTGGATTTTGAAAAACTTTATTCGCCGACCAAGTTCCAGCAGGACGTTTCTGATCTTGAACAAGATATTCCTCAGCTCAAAGATTCCGAGATTGTTTTACGATTGATGCAAATCATTGCATCAGGCAGAATTTCGCATGATACCGTGAATCCGCCAGGTGACCTGGAGTTTCATCCTTACCCTTTGCAATTCTTCTGGTACGCAGACGGCCCCGCTGTAACCTGGGCTGGAGAAAAATACAAATCAGCACTGGGCGCACGCATCGTGCGCATTGGATCAATGACTCCCGAAGAGCTTGAGTCTGCCGTAGCGACTTATTTCTCACATGAGAATCTTCCCTGGCTGCACGAACTGAGCCCTGATTTCATCATGAATCGTGAGGTGGCCGAACATTTTGGACTTGCCGAAGCCGACGGGTCTGTTGAGTTCACGTTCGTCCGCCCTGGTGCGGAACAATTCAGGTTGCGTGTTGCATCGGCGCCGAACTCACAGGTTAACCTGATCTCAGCCGCCGAAGCTTTACATCTCCCTGCACCTCTCTATCGTAAACATCCTGATGGCTGGTACTGGTATGAATATCTTCCTGATAGTCATGCGCTTTACATTCAATACACCCGCTGCCAGGACGATCCCAAAAAATCGTTTAAGGATTTCACGTAAGAGATGTTCCACTTTGCTGATGGCCTTCACGGCCCAAAGAGAATTGAACGCGTCATAGTAGATCTACGCTTCAATTCCGGCGGAAACTCCAGCGTTATCGATCCGCTTCTTGAAGGGTTGAAAGCCCGCTCTCAACTCAGCAAGAAAGGACGCCTCTACGTGCTTATCGGAAGGGATACATTTTCATCAGGGATGATGGCAGCAGTCAGCCTACGCGAAGACCTGCATGCCATAGTGATCGGAGAAGAAAGCGGCAGCCCGCCAAACGAATATGGCGAAGTTAAAACTTTCACGCTGCCGAATTCGAAAATCGAAATCAACTATACTACAAAGTATTTTCGTTTATTGGAAGACTCTGATCCTTCAAGTCTCGAACCCGATGTACCGATTCAGCGATCTATTGCGGATTTTCTTAGCGGGCAAGATCAGGCTCTTGACGCCGCTCTGAAGTACCGCTTGCCAATAGTTCAGTCAGCGGCATCAAGATAGCTGATTCTCAGTTGCTAAAAAGCTACTTCGCCAACGGCGTAATAATTTGGCTCAGCACATCTGGCTTTGATTCATCGCGCACCAGATGAGCGTACTTTTCGCCGTCGTGATAATTCAGCGTAAACGTCTTGTAGTAATCGCCGTTCATCACCAGCAGTTCCAGGTTAGTGCCATTGTCTTTGCCGGCTTTGAGCGCATCGCGCAGGATATCCGGATCAAATTTACGTCCGTTCACCGCCACCAATGTAGTTCCCGGCGCGACGCCAGCCTTCCATGCAGGACTGTTCATGATTACGTCGTGAATGCCGCCTTTGTCGTCAAGTGAGAGACCGATGGAAAAACGCGCATCCACGAACTTGTATACGTGCTCCGTGGCTTTGGTGAACTCGCTTTGGTGGTCGTCATACACCAGCTTCCAGCCGCTGTTGGTGATGCCGCCCAGCGGAGCGCCCGGCCCATAAGAATCCAGGCGGTCACGCAGGAACTTTGCCCAATCGTACGGCGCAACCTGGTTCAGCGTGTTGACCACATCATCAAAGGTATAAGGCTTTACCATGGGCGGCGTATTTCCTCCGCCATGGAAGATGCGGCAAAAATCGTTGATTGATTTCTGGTTGTTGGTCTGCTGGCGAATGACCGTATCAACTTCCAGCCAGATCAAAAAGCCTTCAGGATAGTAATCCACGCCACGACGCCAGCTTTCAAACTCCGGCAATGCGTTGTAAAGCAACTGGGCTGCATTAGCCGTATCCTGCAGCGGACGCCATGAGCGCCCCGGCGTGTGATCGAGCGATGCTGCGGTTTCAGCGGTTTCATCCAGAAACTGCTGCTTGGTCCAAAGGCCGGAGCGTGATGTCAATATCTCGCCCAGATACTGCGTTAAGCCTTCATATACCCAAAGCAGTTCGCCTTCCATGGGCTGCTGATAATCCGGCGTGGCCAGCCCCTTGGGGCGGCGATATTTTCCGTTCCATGAGTGCGTCATCTCGTGCGGCAAAAGATCGGCGTCAAGCCAGCGCGCATCATCATCCACCATGGTGCGCTCCGTTGCACGGTCATCGCTGGATTCATGATGTTCCAGGCCAAAGTGAGCTGTGTGGTCGCTCAGC
>DASTCT010000138.1:0-19534 GCA_035710845.1 Candidatus Angelobacter sp. | reverse complement strand
CTACGGCGCTGATTTTTCTCTTTTCTCCCAGTGCTTACTCCTCAGAAACCTTCACGCTGATTAACACTGATCACTGATCAAAATTCAAATGTGACTTCAGTTTCTCCGCGTCTCCGCGGTGAAAAATTTTTCTGTCGCAATCACTCACAGAATCGCCTCACCCAAAATACGCGGCATCATACGTGATCGGCAGGGCAATCACCGCCTCGCAGCCTGTGCGGTCGCGGCGGTTGGAAAGTTGCAGAACGCCGCCGTGGGCCTCAGCAATCTGGCGGCTCAGGATCAGCCCGATACCGCTGCCGCCGTGCTTGGTGGTGAAGAAGGGAACGAAGAGATTGTCACTATTGAGCAGGCCGGGGCCCTGGTCGAGAATGAAGATTTCAACGCTGCGCGCGTTGGTTCGCCAACCGACTTCAACCGAGCCGGGATGCTTGAGCGAAGGATCAAGCGAGGCATCGACGGCGTTGCGGATCAGGTTGATGAGCACTTGCTCAATCTGGTCGGGATCGGCGTCAATGGAGATGGAAGGGCCTTCCAGCGTTTTCACCGGCAGGCGGCGCTCAAGCGAGGCTGCGCGCTGAACGAGCGCGCCAACTTCAATATGGGTGCGCGTGGGCGCAGGCATACGCGCAAGACGTGTATAAGCCTGCATGAAGCGGTTGAGCGATTCCACGCGATTTGCAATGACGCGGAGGCCGCCTTGCATGTCCTGAGAGACCTCTTGCGGCAGCGCGGCGCGTACGGTAAGCGAGCTGAGAGTTCCGGCGATGGACTTGATGGGCGCGAGCGAGTTGTTCAGCTCATGTCCAAGCACGCGGATGAGGCGCTGCCACGCCTGGCGCTCTTCTTCACGCAGGGCGCGGCTCAGGTCAGAGACGATGAGCAGCTCGTGCGGCACGCCGTTTTCACGGAACGAAGTATGCGAGATGGCCCATCGCCCGTGCTTGCCAGGGAAGGTCATTTGCACGGTTTGCGGGCCGGGCGAAAGCAGAAATTCCGCCAGGCCCAGCTCTTCTGCGGTGAGGCCCAACATGCGTGGAGCGATGCGTCCCATGAGCTGCTCTCCGGCACGGTTGACGATGGTGAGGCGCTGTTGCTGATCGAAGGTGAAGACCGCGACATCAATTTCCATCAGCACTTTCTTGAGCAGTGCCGTAGCTTCAAGCGCGCTGACTTTTTGTTGCTGCAGGCGAAAGGCCAGCGAGTTGATTTCAAAGATCAGGTCGGCAAGGGAATCTTCACGTCCGCCGCCGCGCAGGCGGAAAGAGAAGTCTTCTTCGCGGATCGCAGCCACCATGTTGGAAAGCGTTTGCATGGGGCGCACCACCTGGCTGTGAAGCATCGAGCTGCCGATCATCCAGGCCAGAGCGATGAAGAGAGTGACTGTCCACTTGAGTTCCGGAGAGTTGTGGCCGATCCAGAGAAGAATTTCTGCCACAATAGCGCCCGGCAGGCTGATGAGCAACGTCATGAGCAGGATGCGCGTATCAAAGTTTAGCTTGATCCGTTGTTGCGGCCATTTTCTTGCGGGTTGGAGATGCGGATCAGAAGCCATACTTTTGCATGCGGCGATAAAGCGCGCTTCGGCTCAGACCGAGCGCATCTGCCGCATGGCTGATATTACCTGAGTGGCGGGCCAGAGCTTTACGGATCAGCAAAGATTCCACTTCCTCAAGGCTCATATCTTCTATCTTGCTCGGAGCGGAATTTTCGCTTTCAAGGCCAAGGTCCGGGGCGTGGATCTCATCGCCGGTGGACATCAACACAGCGCGCTCAATGGAATGATCAAGCTCCCTTACATTTCCTGGCCACAGATGACCAAGCAGCTTCTCCAGCGCCGCAGCGTCAAAGCTCTTGACCGGCTTGCGATATCGCTGTGCATAGACCTTGAGAAAGTGTGTGGCCAGCAGAGGAATGTCTTCTTTGCGCTCGCGCAGCGGCGGAATGTGCAGCTCAACTGTGTTGAGGCGAAACAGCAGATCAGAGCGAAAACGCCCTTCCGAGCTTTCCAGCTTCAGATCAGCATTGGTGGCGGAGAGAACTCTCACATCGACGCGATGCGTTTTAGATGAGCCAACACGCTCCATCTCGCCCGTTTCCAGCACTCGCAGCAGCTTGGCTTGCTGCTTGAGCGGCACGTTGGCGATCTCGTCGAGAAAGAGCGTGCCGTGATCGGCCAGCTCAAAGCGGCCAACGCGATCGCTTCGAGCATCGGTAAATGCGCCTTTCACATGACCAAACAACTCGCTCTCAAAAGTGCCCTCCGGCAAGCCTCCGGTGTTCACCGTGATCATCGGCCGTCCGCTTCGCGACGAAAGCGCATGAAGCGTGAGCGCAACCACTTCTTTTCCTGTACCGTGTTCGCCAGTGATCAAAACGTTGGCGTCGCTTGGGCCGATCCGCGACATTAAAGTCAGCAGCGGCTCCATAGCTTTTGATTCAGCAATAAACACAGGCCTGTTCTGCGCGCGAAGTAGACTGTTTTCTGCTTCCAGCCGCTCAGCGCGGCGCATAATGCGGTAGAGATCAACCTGGTTGCGAATGATGCTGAGCAGGCGATGATTGTCCCAGGGCTTCTGGATGAAGTCGCGCGCGCCGCGGCGCATGGCCTCGACCGCCAGTTCCACGCTGCCCCACGCCGTCATCACAATAATCGGCAGCTTGCTGTCCGCCGATTGCAGCCGCGACAGCAGATCAATTCCTTCTTGCCCGGAAGTAGTGTCACGCTGGTAGTTCAAATCCATCAGCATGACGTCAAATTCGTTGGTCTGTACAGCTTCCAGCGCAGCGCCCGGACTGCTGACGGTTTCCGTAGTAAATCCTTCAGCTTTCAGCAGCAGACGCAGAGCTTCGCGAACGTCAGCCTGATCATCGGCCACAAGAACGCGCATTGGCTCCGGCTTTGTAGCCGTGTTGCTCAGCAGTTCCTGTGCTTTGGTTGACAAAGTTTTATTCCACTCCTAAAAAATGTTTGCTCAAAACCTTTTACGCGAAGAAGATTACCTAGGCGTTACAAAAACTCTCACGCCGTAGCGCTACCCGGCACAGTCGATGAGTCTTCCACAACCCAACCGTCTTTCAATTGAATAATCCTATTGCCAAATGCCGCATTCGCCTCTGAGTGAGTCACCTGAATGATCGTCGTCCCCTGATCATTCAGCCGCTTGAACAATTCCATGATCTCCTTCGCCTGCCCAGAGTGCAGATTGCCCGTAGGCTCATCCGCCAAAATTAATTTCGGGTTTCCCGCCACCGCGCGCGCCACGCCCACCAACTGCTGCTGTCCGCCAGAAAGCTGGTTAGGATAAAGGTCCTTCTTGCCCACAATCTGAAATCGGTCCAGAATGTCCGCCACCATTGATGCTCTCTGCGCCCGCGGAATATCGCGATAAGACAGCGGAACATCAATGTTCTCCTGCACCGTCAAGTTGTCCAGCAGGTGATAACTCTGGAACACAAATCCCACGTAGCGACGGTTGAGCTCCGCGCGCTTTTTGCGGTCAAGCTTGTGCACGGCCTGTTCGGCGAAGACGTATTCCCCGGCCCAGCCATCGTCAAGCATTCCTACAATGCTCAACAGCGTAGTCTTGCCGGCGCCGGAAGGTCCCATAATGGTCACAAACTCGCCTTCCTTCACACTGATATTGATGCGACGGAGCAGCCACATCGTCCCCGCCGGGCTTTTGATGGTTTTCTCTACATTGCGAAGTTGAATCATGTGTTCCTTTTAAATCTTTCACAGCCCAATCAAAATCGAACAGCTGAAAACCTTGAATTCCGATCGTCAGATTTGGTAATTGAGTAATTTTGATAAATGCGTAATTCCCAGCCGAACATCCCAAAATTCTCACCAATGACTGCCAGCGTTTATTTAGGATGTCTGTTCTGCAATTCCGTTCAATTACCCAATTACTAAATTCTACCTTGTCTCATTCATGCCGCAGGGCCACTATCGGATCTACGGTAGCTGCGCGACGTGCCGGAATGAAACAGGCCATCACCGCCACTGCGCCCAGCAGAGCAGCAATCACAAAAAAGGTCGCCGGATCATGCTGGCTCACGCCGTATAAAAATTTGGGCAGCAAGTTTGTCAATCCAAATGCCAGGGCCGCGCCAATACACAGACCAATCAAAGTGAGCTTGGCGCCTTCCCATAGCACCACGTTCAGGATATTTTTCTGGCTCGCTCCCAACGCCAGGCGAATGCCCATCTCGCGTGTGCGTTGGCTCACCCAGAAAGAAAGCGCGCCGTAAATGCCGATCGCGGCCAATATCAGTGCGAACGCCGCAAAGATAGTTATCAGGAACATCAGCGTGCGGTAAGACGTCAAAGAATTAGAAATGAGCTGGTCCATGGTGACCACTTCGCTTATCGGCTGGCTTGAGTCCATGCCCGTTACAATGCTGCGCAGCTGCTGCACCGCAGGCCCTTCAGCGCCCTTGCTGCGGATCACCAGAGCTCTGCCCGTGATGGGCACATGATAGCGTTGGTGCTGGTCAAACGGCACCAGCAGCTCGCCCTGAAGCCACTCTTCTCCTGAATGCCTTACATCTGCCACCACACCCACTATGGTGAACCACGGATTCTGGTCGCTGGCCAGGTCTCTGGCCTTTCCCAAACGGACTCTCGTTCCGATCGGGTTCTTGCCATGAAGCCAGACATCGGCGAACTGCTTGCTTACCAATGCCACCGGCGTGCTGCTGTCATTATCAGAGTGCGTAAAGTTTCTTCCCTCGATCAGAGGGATCTTCATGGTGCCAAGGTATTCGGGACTGATGTAGTGGAGGCGCGTATATTTTTCTTCGTGTGGTCCAGGAAATGGCTCGCCTTCCACAAGGAACCCATAGCCCCAACTCACGCCAGAAAATTCCAGCGGCATGGTAACCGCCGCAGACTCAATCCCAGGTGCGTTTCTTAGCTTTTCAACTACGTTGTCAAAGAACAAATCCAACTCTGGCTGGGTGTGGTATTTGTTCAACGGAAGCTGGATTCCAGCCGTCACGATTCCGTGGTTTTTGAAACCGGTATCAAGGCGAACGAGCCTTACAAAGCTCTGTATCAGCAATCCTGCGCCTACCAGCAACACCAGGGAAAGCGCCAGCTCACTCACCACAAGGATATTTTTTGTTCTCTGGCGACCGGAACTTGTAGCTCGATGTATTGCCTGCTGTAATGGGCCGCGAAAGCGAGAGATATGCCACGCTGGCACCAAACCAAAGACAATCCCGGTCAGAACTGAAAGACCCAACGTAAATGCCGCGACTCGTCCATCAAGATGGATTTCCTGAACTCGGATAAAAGCATCAGGAGCAGCAGCCAAAAGCGCGCGCACTCCCGCGGAAGCCAGCAATAGTCCCAACACTCCGCCGCAAACGCTAAGCAGAGCGCTCTCCGTTAGCACCTGGCGGAAAAGCCGCGAGCGGGAAGCGCCCAATGACACTCGCACAGCCATCTCGCTTTGCCGTGAAGCCGCGCGTGCCAGCAGAAGATTGGCTACGTTGGCGCAGGCAATCAGCAGCACCAGCCCCACAGCGGCCAGCAGGACCATGAGCCAGGAACGCATGCCACCCACCGTAACTTCATAAAGCGAGTGTACGGTTGCTTGCTTTTCGTAATCGATATTCGGATAGGCTTTAGCCAGCCGCGCAGAAATCAGGTCCATGTCAGACTGCGCTTGCTGCATGGTGATTCCCGGCTTCAGCCGCGCAATTGCATAGACGCCGTTATGTTTGGCGCGGTCCTGGTTTTCAATGGTATCGGCGGTCAGCCCAATGGGAACAAAAACTTCCGGCTGTCCATCGAACAGAAACTTAAAATTCGCCGGCATCACTCCCACAACGGCATAGTTGTGATCGTCCAGTTGAAGATTGCTGTTTAAAACGTTGGCATCGCCGCCAAGCTGCTGCTGCCAGAATTTGTAGCTGATCAAAGCCACCGGTGTTGCGCCCGGCTTGTCATCAGAAGGAAGAATGCCGCGCCCCATCTGCGGCTTCACTCCCAGCGCGGGCAAAAATCCGTTGGCGATATATGTGCCGGGAACAAGCGTCGCGTCTCCGTGGCCGGTCAGGACAAATGAAGCGCCCTTAGTAGAACCTATATTCTCAAAGACGTGGTTCTGCGCGGCCCAGTCAACATAATTTGGGTACCCGATGCTGGAGAGCGCGTTTCCTTCATTGAGATAAACCAGCCGATCCGGCTCAGGGTAGGGAAGCGGTTGCAGCAGCTCCGCATTCACAATGGTAAAGATGGCGGAGTTTGCTCCGATCCCCAGCGCCAGCGTTAGCACTGCAACCAGAGCAAAGCCAGGATTCTTCCGCAACATGCGGAAACCGTAGCGAACATCCTGAAAGAGCGTTCCCATCTGTTAATCCTCGCGCAAAGCCACCATTGGATCCACTTTTGTTGCCCGCCGTGCCGGGATATAGCTGGCTAGCAGGGCAATCGCTGCAAGGATCGCAATCACAATTCCCATCGATGCTGGATCAGTACGGCTAAGGCCAAACAGCATTGAGGCAAAGAACTGGCTGCTCAACCACGCAGCCGGTATGCCAATCACAATTCCAATCAGCACCAGTTTTCCTGCTTCACTCAAAATCATGTTCAGCACGCTGCCGCGCTGTGCGCCCAGCGCCATGCGCACGCCAATCTCGCGTGTGCGGCCCGCTACAGAGTAAGACAGGATTCCATACAATCCAATCGCTGCCAACAGCAGCGCCAGCCCGGCAAAAAAGCTGGAGAGCCGGGCAATCAGGATTTCATCTGCGATGGAGCGTTCCGTAAGGTCATTCAGCGTTCGAATGCTATAGATCGGAACATTCGCGTCATAGCTCTTGATCTGTTTGCGGATCGTCTCCGCCACAGCATCAGGATTGCCAACGGTTCTGATCTCAAAAATAACCCCTACTGCCGTTGCCAGCGATTGTGAAATAGGAATGTAAAACCGGCGCTGCACCTTGCCTTTGAGTTGGTGATCGCGTGCATCGTGTGAGACGCCCACAATTTCTACCGGCCCTGTGGAACCCATATCCTCGATCGTGAATTTTCTGCCAATTGGGTTGGCCTGTCCAAAATAGAAACGCGCCATGCTCTCATTAATCACAGCAACGCGTGGTGAAGTCTCCGTATCCTGCAGGCCAATATCACGCCCCAGGAGCATAGGAATGCCAACGGAGCTGAAATAGTTTGGTCCAACTTGGTCAAAAGCGGCCTCAAGGTCTTGCTCATTCTGGCTGGTGTAGCCTTCAACCTTAATGCTGTTGCCAGACTCACTGCCGCTGAACAGCCCGTTCTTTGAGGCTGTTACCGCGCGCACTCCCGGCACGCTCTTAAGCTGCGCTTCCAAATCATTCACAAAGTTTGTGGTTCTGGATTTGTTATACCCTGCAGAGATCGGATCAGTAGAAACCAGCAATAGATGCTCACGGTTATAGCCGAGATCGACATTGCGAATATTTTGCAGGCTGCGTACCAGCAAGCTGGCCGCAAAGAGGACTAGGAGTGACAGCGCAACCTGGCCGGCGATCAGAACTTTTCCCCAGTTCCAACCAGCATTGGCCCTGGTTCCATTCTGCGATCCCGCTTTCAAGGTCGCAGCAACTGTAACGCGACGCGAACGAAGGGCCGGGATCAGCCCAAACAAGATTCCTGTAAGCAGGCAAACGCCTAGGGTGAAAAGCAACACGCGGAGATCAGGCGATGCTTCAAGATCGGTGTTCTTGCTGAGCTTTAAGAGGGCAGTGGTGCCCCATTGAGCAATCAGCAAGCCAAGCACTCCTCCGGCAAAAGCCAGGGAAATGCTTTCTGTCAGAAGTTGGCGGACAATGCGTCCGGGTGCTGCGCCAATGGCGAGCCTCACAGCGAACTCTCTCTGTCGCGCTGAAGCGCGAGCAAGCAGCAGGTTCGCCACATTCACGCAGGCAATTAAAAGCACCAGGCCAACAATCATCATCAGCAACGTCAGAGGCTCTTTGAAGTTACCGCGTAAATCAGAGAAGCCTCCGCCGCCGGCGCTCACCGGGACTTTTGCTTGCTTTAAGTTGTCGAGATCGCTTTTGCTCAGCTTTCCTTTAAGCGGCCCATCCACCAGTTGCTGGACCACAAGATTCACATTGGCCCGAGCTTGCTCCACGCTTACTCCCGGATTCAGGCGGGCAATACTGTGCAGCCATGAAGCCTCATAGTTATCCAGCCACTTGCGTCCCGGAATAATCTGCTCTTGCATGCTCACCGGCATCCAGAAGTCCTGAACGTCGCCAACCGTATCGCCATAAAATCCTGGCGGCGTTATGCCAATCACGGTAAATGGATAGTTGTTAATACGCAGCGTCTGGCCAACGCTGTTCGGATTCGATCCCAGCTTGTCTTTCCAGAAGCTGTAACCCAATACCACAACTGGACTGGCGCTGCGGGCCCTGCCGTCATCAGGGGTAATCACTCGCCCATAGAGCGCATTCACACCGAGAACAGAAAAATAGTTTCCACTTACCAGCACGCCGGTAAAGCTGCCGGCAATTTCACCCGAATTGGCGTTAGCCACCGGCAGTCGATGCACCTCGCCCGAGGCCAGCATGCTGCTGAAGACAGTATTGTTTTGGCTTATGTCGCGATAGAGAGGATAAGAAAACGAGGTCACCGCCGGATCGCCCAGGTGGCGGCCGTGCACGTCCGTGGGATCGCCCACCACAACAAGCTGCCCGGGATCTTTTACCGGCAGCATCTTGAGCATCACCGCATTCACCAGGCTGAAGATCGCGGTATTTGCGCCGATTCCCAGCGCCAGGGTGAGGACTGCAACAGTTGTAAAGGCAGGGCTTTTGCGCAGCATGCGCAGAGCATAGCGGATATCTTGAATCAAAGTCATAGGTGTTCTCTGTCCTGAATTACGCGCGAATCGCGGCAGCGATGAGGGGCTTCCGGTTCTTTTAGAGCTGGCTGGTCGCGCCCGTATCGTGTAACGCGCCTAGGGCCCAGGCCGCATTTTTGCGCGCTTCAGACTGCGGAGAGGTTTTCAGGACCTTAATCAGCGGCTCAATGGAAGGATGTCCAATATTTACCAGAGCTGCGGCCACCTCTTCACCCAAAGTCATCTTGTCCAGCCGGCGAGACCGGTACTGCGCTGAATCAACCTGCGTTGCGTCTCCCAGAAACTCCAGAAGAGGATCGACAGCCTGGGCTGCTGCGGCGTGTTGCTGTCCCAGCCAGTAGGCGGCTGCGGCTTTTTGCTGAGGTTTACCGGACTTGAGCAGGGCAATATGCCGGGCCACTGGATCATCGCTGCCGTTGTTCATTGGAGTAGCAGAACGTTTAGCCCCAAAGCCTGTAAGAACCATTAAAGCTAATCCCAGGCAAAGAGAAAAACCGGCCTTTTTGAATCCACGCATGCCCAACTCCTTAAGAACCTGTACGCTGCTTATTGATCGTTTGTTTCAGGATTCTTTGCCGATCTTAAGGCAAAAATCTAAATCGCACTTTTTGGGCCGAACTGATGATTGATGTAACTATATGAAACTAAAAGGTAAATTGCAAGTAAAAGATTGAAAATAAGCCTTTTTTGGTGTTCGCAAATGCAATGCGCTGTTCGGAAATGAACACGTCTTTGAGCTATCGCAGATGAACGCGATATGATGTTTCTTACCCCTGATGGATCAAGACCTTACAACCGTAAAAGATGACATGATCGCCTTTATTGAAGGCCATGGCCTGCGCCGCTTCACCGCCTACGTAAGTGAAGAAGTGGCCAGCGTTCCTTGGCTCTCCGATGAAGACCACCCTGACGCATGGAAAGATTTTGTCGAACTGGCCAAAGCTTCCAGCGTGAGCTTTGTCACCATGAATTATGTCTCGCTCGATAAAGAAGATGTTGACCTGCTCGTAAACCGGCTCCAGGAAATCGAATACATGAATGAAGAAGACCTGGAAGAAGCAGGCTGGCTGCGCAGCTTTGTCGGCAAGGTCGGCTATGTCCAGATCGGCTTCCCCTGTCAGGGCGTCATGTTCCTGTATGAAATTTCAACGCCGTGGTACGAGATTTACCAGCGTCTTGAAACCGCCGCCGACGACTACGACGGAATTCTGATCGACGAGGATCAAGAGGAAGAATAGGCTCCATAGCGGCGAGGCCGACTTGCGCGCCGAGCCGCTCGACTCGAGTGCAGAAGAATTTTGCGGAAGGAACCCTGTGGAGCGGGTTGGAGCGGAGCGACAGAAATGAAATGGCAATGCGCCAATCCCGATCCCGCTCAGGTTGAAACTCTTCGCGCTGAAGCCAACGTTCCGCCGCTCATCGCGCGCTTGCTCATCCTGCGCAATGTAACCGCCTCGAACGCCGCAAAATATCTTTCGCCATCACTCGCTGATCTGCACTCACCTTACCTCATGCGCGGCATGATCGCCGCCATTGAGCGCATCAACGCCGCCATCGCCAACAAAGAAGGCATCCTGATCTATGGCGACTATGACGTGGACGGCACCTCCGCCGTTGTAATTCTCAAAACCGCCATCGAGCTTTGCGGCGGCACGGCTGACTTTCACGTTCCGCATCGAATCAAAGAAGGCTACGGAATCAAAGACGATGTAATCGAACGCGCCGCTGTCGCAGGGATCAAAGTTGTGATCAGCGTCGATACAGGTATCCGCGCTTTTCATGCCGCAGAAACTGCGCGTCGCGTGGGCCTTGACCTGATCGTTACCGACCATCACCTGCCGGAAGCACATGAAGGCGTGCCGAATGCTCTGGCAGTGCTCAACCCCAATCAGCAAGGCTGTGATTATCCCTGCAAAGAGCTGTGCGGCGCCGGTGTTGCTTTCAAAATCGCGCAAGCGCTTTTTGCCAAATTCAAAGACCAGGCAGACCAAGCCCGCCTTATCCCTTCATTTTTAAAGATGGTGGCCATCGCCACCATTGCTGACGCAGTTCCGCTCGTAGGTGAAAACCGCATCATTGCCCGCCTTGGACTGGAAGGCCTTCGTCATCCCGCAAACCCGGGTCTCAAAGCGCTCATGGATGTCTCCGGCTTGAGCGATGGCCGCGCTCTGGCCGCGGGCGATGTCGGCTTCCGCCTTGGGCCACGCATCAATGCCGCCGGACGCATGGACGTGGCGCGCGACGTAATTGAACTCTTCACCTGCCGCGATCAGGCCCGTTGCAAGGAAATCGCAGACAAACTCAATCAACTCAACCTTGAGCGCCAGGAAGAAGAAGCGCGGATCGTCGCCGAAATCGAAGAGCAGCTTGCCGCCGAGCCTGACCTCACGGGCAAATACTGCATGGTCTTTGACGGCGACGGCTGGCATCGTGGCGTGGTCGGTATTGTTGCTTCGCGCATAGTTGAGAAGACGTGCCGGCCAGCTCTGGTGATCGCCAAAGAAGGTGATGAGGCCCACGGCTCCGGCCGGTCGATCTCCGCATTTCATCTGCTGGAAGCCCTTGAATCTTGCCATGAGCTTTTTACCCGCTTTGGCGGACACGAGCACGCCGTAGGTTTTGCCTTGCCTAGCAATGCCGTTCCTCTCTTAAAGCAACGGTTGAACACTTATGCGCAGGCAAAGCTCACACCTCAAGATTTGGTTCCACAGTTATTCATTGAAGCGGAGATCCCTCTCACCGCCGTCACTCCAGAGTTGTTTCATCACTTAGGACGGCTGGAGCCATTTGGGCAGGGCAATCCTGTGCCGGTATTTTCCAGTCAAGGCGTCAACTTGCTGCAGCCTCCAAGAGTCCTCAAGGAGAAGCACATCAAGTTGCGCTTGAACCAGAAGCTCAAGGATTCAAAACCCAGCTTTACCTATGAAGCCATGGGCTGGCGGATGGCCGATCGCCTGCAAACCGACGCTCTTCAACCCGGCGATTCACTTGACGTTGCTTTCACCATCGGCATGAACTCTCATCCCGACTTCGGCGGCCTGGAGCTTACTCTGGAAGACTTTAAGAGAGTTGTTCCTGCGGCCATTTCCGTTTGCAGCCAGCCATAAGTCGCGATATAACGTGGTTATGGCCGAAAACGTATTTTGCTCCAAGTGCGGCACTCAAAACCTGAGTACATCACAGTTTTGTCAGAAGTGCGGAACTGCCATGTGGTCATCCGGTGCTCCTGCTCCGAACCAGCCAGCTCCGATTCAGCCAACCCAAACTGCTGCGCCTGCTTATTCGCCTCAGCCCACTTATGCTCAACCGGTGGTTTATGCTCCGGCCCCATCTTCGCCTTACGGTGGTTTCTGGATTCGCTTTTTGGCTTACATTATTGACCGGCTAATTCTTGGCATCGTGGCCACGCCGTTATACTTCATCCTGATCATGCCCCGCCTTCTCCCTCTTATTCAGGATGCGGAAAGCAATGGCGAGCCATCGCCGCAGATGATCGCCGCACTTGTCGGCGCGGGTGTAACCGCCGGCTGTCTTGTGTTGATTGGCGCATGGCTCTATGAAGCGCTGCTCACCTGTTCCTCCTGGCAGGGAACCATTGGCAAGAAAGTCCTCCGGCTTAAAGTAACGGATGAAGCTGGAAATAGAATTGGTTTTGGCCGCTCCACAGGAAGGTTCTTTGCCAAGATCATATCCACAATGATCATGTATATCGGCTTCATCATGGTCGGCTTCACTGACCGCAAGCGCGGCCTGCATGACATGATTGCAGGAACATTGGTAACAAAATACTGAGTTGTATGGAACCCTATTGTCCTGCTTTCTTTATAACGCGTAATGCATGTTATGCCGGGATAGCTATTCGAAAGCCAAGTCAGCGGCTAGTGAAACGCTTTTGTACAATCGACCACTAAATAGTCGAGGTTCCGCGCCTCAGCAACAGCGAAACTTGCGATACAAATATAGCTCTTCGTTCGATTGATAGACCATATTCTTAGGGAGGCTCATTGCTACGCTACATACTTGCGCTTCTCCTGCTCGGCATAAACGCGGCTGCTCAGACGGCCACCGCGCCTGCGGTGAAGTCCTTCGTTGCATATGACGATCCAAAAATCCTGCTGCGCAATGTGAATGTAATCGACGGCACCGGAGTGCCGGCAAAGCCCAACCAGTTTCTTCTGATCAGCGACGGCAAAATCCAGTACGTTGGTCCAGACTCACCAGCAAATACTGCTGGCGCGCGCGTACTTGATCTGGCCGGACGCACCATCATTCCGGGCCTGGTGGACATGCATGGGCATCTATATCACCGGCTTGCCGCGTTGGGAACAGCTGAAAACGATCCAACTCTTGAGCTTCCAGTCACTCAGGCCACCAGCTTTCCTCGTCTGTTTATTGCAGGCGGAACTACGTTTGTTCGTACTGCAGGCGCAATGGATCCATACGGAGATCTGGGCCTCAAGCGGTTGATAGAGGCGCGCAGGATTGTTGGCCCTAAACTTGATGTTACCGGTCCTTACCTTGAGGGCGAGCGTCCGGGACTGGCAGGAATAAAAATTCATCGTCTCAAAGATGCGGAAGATGCTCGCCGCACGGTGGACTACTGGGCTTATGAGGGTGCAACCTCATTCAAAGGCTTTTTCGCCATCACTCGAGATGAACTGAAGGCCGGCATTGATGCCGCACATGCCCATGGATTGAAAGTGACCGGGCATCTCTGCGCAGTTGGCTACCATGAAGCAATTGCTATGGGCATTGATAACCTGGAGCATGGCATCATCACGGATTCAGAATTTTTCCCTGACAAGAAGCCGGATACATGCCCGGGATGGGCAGCACAGCGCCATCTCTCCACCATGGATATGACCAGCGAACCGGTGCGGCAACTCATTCGTGACTTGGTGGATCATCATGTCACCATTACTTCAACACTGGCAGCATGGGAGGAATTCACGCCGGGAAGACCGCCTTATGACCCGCGCAGCCTCAACACCATGTTCCCCGATTCTCGAGCCACTTACCTCAAATTGCACCAGTCAGTTGAGAATGATAATAGTCGCGCATTTATGGCTGTGATGCTGAAGAAGGAAATGCAATTTGAGCGGGAGTTTGTCGCAGCGGGTGGGCACATGATGTCCGGCAGCGACGTTGAGACCATCCCCGGTTACGGAATGCAGCGCCAAATTGAAGACCTGGTGGAAGCGGGATTCACTCCTCTGGAGGCAATCAAGATTTCCAGCTACAACGGCGCTCAGTATGAAGGCATGCTCGACCGCATCGGCTCAATAGCAGTTGGCAAAGCTGCCGATTTGGTGGTGCTCAAAGCTGATCCCAGCAAAGACATTAAAAATATCGAGATCGTTGAACTGGTGTTCAAAGACGGCATCGCTTATGATCCGGTGAAGCTGGTGGAATCTGTCAAAGGAATGGTAGGAGTGCGATGAAGATCGTTCTAACAGCCATTACGACTTCCTGGTGCTTTGGCGTGATTCTGTCTGAGAACCGCACTCGCCCTCATTTACCATTAGGGGCAGATGCCCCTTGATCCCAAACGTCTGCGCAAGGTTTTTGCCGCTGCTGCGGTACTGATTGTCTTGATCGTGGCTGGCATCTACCTGCGCGGGATATTGAAGGCGAATCCAGACGTCCCCAAAAGTCCCAAGAATATTCCGCCAGACGTGTTGCAGAGCGCCTCAGGTTTCAACCTATCTAAATCAGAGAATGGCAAAACTCTCTTTACGCTCCACGCTGCCAGCGTGCAGCAATATAAAGAAGGTGGCAAGGCTGCGCTGCATGACGTAAGCATTATTGTTTATGGCCGCAACCAGGACCGCTCTGACCAGATTTACGGCTCGGATTTTTCTTACGATCCGGAAAAGAAAATTGTCACCGCAGAAGGCGATGTTCGTATTGATCTGGAAGCCAGTTCGGCCAGCGCTGGCCCCGACCAGAAGCCTACTACGGAAACGCGAAACCTGATCCACGTAAAGACCAGCGGGCTGATCTTTAATGAAAACACCGGAATTGCCCAGACTCCTGCGCTCATAGAATTTCGAGTGCCTGAAGCCAACGGCTCGGCTATTGGGGCTGTCTATGACTCTCACGACGGAGTGCTCACGCTAAAATCGGCAGTAAAGATCGTCGCCATCGGCAAGCAGAAAGCCACCATCACAGGCCGCACTGCCACCATCACCAAAGAGCCCAGCAAGATTGTTTTGCAGTCAGCCCGAGTAGAGCAACCGCAAAGCAATATCTCCGCAGATAAAGTCTCGGTGTTCATGCGCGAGGATAACAACATTGATCGCATTACTGCCTCCGGCAATCTGCAAGCGGTAAAAACCGGCCCTAAGGGCTACGATGTGCATGCTGCTGAAGGCGAAGTGGTCATGGCAGATGCCAATCAGGCTCGCTCCGGCTCACTCTCCGGCGGCGTGACTTTTACTGGGCAGGGCGATTCGCCGGCGGAAGGCAAAGCAGGGCAGATCTTCCTGACCTTTGGCCCTGACAATCGCGTGACCAAGGCCCGCGCGGAAAATGCTGTTCAGCTCAAGCAAGGCCCAGCCGGAAAATCGCAGGAACTTCACGCCAACGCTGTCGATGTTTTTCTCACAAAAGACGGCAAGAAGCTGGAGAAGGGAAATACTTCATCCGGCCCGGCTGAAATTGTTCTGGAAAAAGGCCCGGAGAAAACCACCATCAGCGCTGGCCGCTTTGAAACCACGTTCAATAATCAAAACCGTCCTTCGTCACTTTACGGCACGCCTGACACAAAGATTGTCGATTCCACTCCCGGCAAGCCTGACCGCGTTCTTACTGCGCGCGAGCTGCGAGCGAAATTTGACGATAAGGGCGAGATCGTCTCCGCTGACCAGTCTGGCGATTTCCACTACCAGGAAGGCACGCAGACCGCAACGGCAGACCACGCCACTTATCGCGCAGCCGATGAAACTATCTCGCTCTCAGGTTCTCCTCGCGTTGTTGACTCAGCTTCTGGCACTCTCACTGCGGATACCATCCAACTCAACCGCAAAACCGGCAACGCTGTTGCCCAGAACAACGTCAAGACCACCTATACGGGTCTAAAAGCGCAATCGAACGGCGCAATGCTGGGCGGGAGCGATCCTGTTCATGTAACCGGAACCAGCGTGATCGCCAACAGCGCTACAGGGATTGCGAAATACACTAAAGCCCGTCTCTGGCAGGGTGCCAACATCGTTGAAGCGCCCAATATCACCTTTGACCGTACCCATCGCACCTTGCAGGCCCAGGGAAGCCAAGCCAAGCAAGTTGCATCAGTTTTTGTGCAAAAAGGAAAGAATGGCAAGCTTACCCCGGTTAATGTGACCTCTGACCAGCTCTCTTACGTCGATTCCGACCGGAAAGCGGTCTTCAGCGGGAACGTTCTGGTCAAGGCTGAAGACACCACGATCAATGCTGACCATGTTGATGTGATCCTCTTAGCCAAGGGCGCGCAGCAGGAAGCTCAGGGGGCGAGTCAACTGGATCATATTGTGGCGCAAGGAGATATCCACATTCAGCAGGCTGGAAGGAAGGCTGTTGGCAACCAGCTCGTCTATACGGCCGCAGACGACAAAATGGTCTTGACCGGTACTGAAGGCCATCGCCCTAGCATTTTTGATGCCGAACGGGGTGAAATCTCAGGTGATTCGTTGACTTTTTTTACTCACGATGGTAGGGTGCTGGTAGGTAGTGGAGAAACCTCCCAAACCCAGACTCCAACAAGGATTCACGACGCGAGCAAGAAGTAGATGCAGACTCTGGCCACGGACGACATCGCGAAATCGTACCGCGGGCGTAGGGTAGTAAACGGCGTCACTCTTCATATAAATCAAGCTGAAGTAGTGGGTTTGCTGGGTCCTAACGGCGCTGGCAAAACCACCAGCTTTTACATGATCGTGGGCCTGGTGCCCCCAGATAGCGGCCGCGTGCTGGTGGACGGCCAGGAAATCACCGATGTGCCCATGTATCTGCGGGCGCGTAACTATGGCATCAGTTACCTGCCTCAGGAGCCCTCGGTTTTTCGCAAGCTCACGGTTGAAGAGAACATTATGGCCGTGCTGGAAGTGCAGCCCATCTCGTGGCAGGAGCGCCGGCGCAAACGTGACCAGCTTATCGACGAGCTAGGTCTGGGCCATATCCGCAACAATATGGGATACGCGCTCTCCGGCGGCGAGCGTCGTCGCGTGGAGATTGCCCGCGCGCTTTGTATTGCGCCAAAGTTCATCCTGCTCGATGAACCTTTTTCCGGTATCGACCCCATTGCTGTGCTCGACCTGCAGAAGATCATTTTTGACCTGAAAGGCAGCGGCATCGGTGTCCTGATTACCGATCACAATGTGCGGGAAACGCTTTCTGTCACAGATCGCGCTTACATCATCAATGAAGGCCGAATTTTCCGCACCGGTACGCCAGAGCAGTTGGGTAACGATCCAGAAGTAAAGAGAGTCTATCTGGGAGAAAGTTTCTCGTTTGTATAACGGGTAGAAGAGCGGCCCTTTAGGGCCGCGTATAGAGGGTTTTGATCGAGGCTTTAGCCTCGGTGCAAAACAGTCGAGCTATATTGTAAGTGTTAAGTGAAAGTTTTTACTTTGGAAGATTGAAATAATCAGTGCCGGGCGCCTATCAACAGCAATTTATTTGGTAAGTTGGTAATAAGCGCTCAAAAAAAGCTCAAATTACTTGGGTACTCTTTAGGCTTTGGCCTGAAGATGCCATAGTAAGGGAAACAAAAATACACGGATGGTCTTACTCCAGAACAAACTGAACCTGAGAGTCTCGCAAAAGCAGATTCTTACTCCTGGCTTGGTCCAGATGGTGAGCGTGCTCGCGCTCAACAAGCTGGAACTGCGCGAGATGATCAATACAGAGATGGTGGAGAACCCTGTTCTGGAAGAGCTGGACTCATCTGTTCCGCTGCTGGATGAAGTCGCTGGTCGGGAAGAAGCCCATGAACGTCAAGATGCTCAGGAGATTAAGGACAAAGAAACTGCTCCTGAAGCTGAAGCCGATAAAAAAGACCCATTTGACGAAATCGATTTCGGTTCATTCTTCAAAGATTACCTCGATCCCGGCTACCGCAACTCTGCTGATCTGGAAGAGATTGAACGGCCCTCTTTTGAAAATTTTCTCTCCAAGCCCGGAACACTCACAGATCATCTGCTCTGGCAGTTGGGCTCCGTTACCGTTCGTCCTGCTGTGTATGCCGCTGCTGAACTGGTGATTGGTAATTTGAATGAAGATGGCTACCTCACCGCCTCCGAAGATGAGTTGATGGGGGTGGCCCACGAGCAGCTAACTGGCGAATCACTTACAGAAGACGCCGTAACAGCCTCAGAAATCTCAACAAATGGCGCAGGGCAGTTACCTGTAGATCAAGAAGTTGTCCAGCCTTCACATCTTGAGCTTGTTGTATCTCACGAGCCAATTCCTGAAGCTGTGGCTGCAGAAAAACGCAACGGTCTGGCACCAGTGTTGCAATTCACCCGTGAAGACCTGCGTGAGGCGATTGCTCTCATACAGCATTTTGATCCTATTGGCGTGGCGGCACGCGATCTGCGTGAATGCCTGGTGGCCCAGCTTGAATATCTGGTCAAAACGCGCGACATGGAAGGCTCTGACGATCCTGAAAACGACCAGGTCGTGGAAGACGCCCTTAAAATTGTCGATAAGCAACTCCATTTCCTGCAGAACAAGCAATACAAAGAGATTGCCAAGGCCATTACGCGGCCATTGGAGGCCGTTATTCAGGCGCATGAGTTCATCCGCACGCTCGATCCCAAGCCGGGACTTCGCTACAACAAGACTGAGCCTAAGCTGATTGAGCCTGACGTCGCCTTTGTGAAGCATGGCGATGAATATCTAGTGCTGATGAACGATGAAGATCTGCCGCAGCTTCGCGTCAGCCCCACCTATCGCCGTATGTTGAATCAAGACGGCGGCGTGGAGCGCGATGTTAAGTCGTATGTGAAAGAGCGCTACAAATCTGCAGTGCAGCTCATCAAGAACATTGAGCAGCGCCGGCAGACCATATTGAAAGTTTGCTATGCCATCATAGGCCGCCAGCGTGATTTTCTGGATCACGGCATCGATCAGCTCAAGCCCATGATGATCAAAGAGGTGGCTGAGGAAATCGGCGTTCATCCTTCCACGGTGAGCCGGGCCGTCGCCAGCAAGTACGTGCATACTTCGCAGGGCGTCTTTGAGCTGCGTTATTTCTTCTCTGAAAGCGTGCAAGGGCCTGAAGGCGCAGGAACGTCGCTGCTGATCCTGAAGCGGCGCGTCAAGAAGCTGATTGAAGAAGAAGATCCGGCGCGCCCGCTAACCGATGACCAGATAACGCGCATCTTACAATCTCAAGGTATTCAGGTCACTCGGCGGACCGTGGCCAAATATCGTGAGGACATGAAAATTCCCAGCACACATCAAAGGAGGGTCAAGAATTAGCGCCCGGAACCGCGGCCCCATCCGCGCCAGCGTTCCAGGAAGACGTTATAGCCGCCTGTACCGTGCCGATTTCTCCCAGGCAAACGGCAGACGACTCTGAGTGCCAAACACTTCAGGAGGGAGTCAATGAACGTCGAATATACTGGCCGGCAATTTGAAATCACTCCTATCGCTCGCAAGCAGGTCGAAGGCGGGCTTGAAAAAATCCA
>DASTCT010000137.1:0-25058 GCA_035710845.1 Candidatus Angelobacter sp. | reverse complement strand
TGGGCCCATAAACAAAACCCGGCGCATGGATCAGCGGCCCATAAACCGGGGTCCTCGGCGAGTCCAGATGGGATCCCAATATTGAGTCGTTAGGGTGATAGACCAATCCATTAGCAGGGTCGTAAACCAAACCATTAGCCTCGCTGCTCTTCCCGTGCGTTGCGATGGCCGCTGTGGCAAAACCAAGTTGCCCCCGCGATGCCTGCCGCAGCAACTCCATTACTTCCTCCCACTCGCTCTCGAGCCCGTATTTTTCGGCATAACGCCTCATCCTCTCTGGGACCTGCTTGTATTCTCCAAAAAACCGGCGCACCTGCCGGCGTCTGTATTTCCCCCTCCCTTCATATTCATAAAGCGTCGGACACCTCTTCAGCGCCCGCGCTACTCCCATCCAGTCATTGAATACCTGCTCAATCTCCACCTGCTGCCCCCATCTGGGGACCTCAAGCCTGCACTCCTCCAGGGCCAGCTTGTAACTGCCAAAATGCTTCCTGATCTCCGGCCTCGCCAGCCCTTCATGCGTCACCAGGTCAAAGATCGTCGGCACGCGCCCCAGTTTTTCCGCACATCTCTTGATTGCAGTTATCACCTCTTGTCTAGTCACACTTCCTCCATTTCTGTTTTCAGGTGGAACTAAATTGTTTTTAGGGTTGAAATAAATTCTGTGTTTAGGAGAAACAAAAAAGCCGTCCTCAAAGGTGGCGGCTGTTGGGATTCTTCCAGCTTTTACTAAAGGCTAAGGGCCAATAGCCAAGGGCTGTTTTTAGGGTGGAAATAAAAAAGCCGCCATTTACGGCGGCAGTTGAATCTTTGCGCTTTACTAAAGGCTAAGCCAATAGCTAAAAGCTGGTTTTAGTTTTTGCTGATTGCTCGCGGCCAAAGGCCGCGATAGACACACTTCCGCGTTGTCGTGGTTTGGTTGTCGGGCAGGCGGCTAAGAATCAGCCGCGGACCAACGACAAAAGTTGCAGGCCTGTAGGTTCGCCTCCTTAAAGCACTAAACCACTAGTCTAAGGACTGGCTTTTTCCCCCGATGCCGCTCTCGGTCGAGCTACTACAGTTTGGACATTGTTCTTAAGCAGAACACTACCGTCGCGCAGTATAGGCGAAAATTTATTCGCTGTCAATGAAAAAGCGAAGCACGATCCCGAATAAAATGTGCTGCTCCATTAAGCGAAGATTACATGCGAAGGTAGTCTAACTCCTTCATTCAGGAGCAATGTTAGCGGAAGGCTACATTGCAGATTGATGTACACTCGTTAAACAAAAAATCATGCTCACGTTCGTTTTTTGGAATGTCAATCGCAAGCCGCTGGCAGAACTCGCTGGGGAGTTGGCCTGGTCTGCCAAGGCTGACTTTGTCATTCTCGCAGAGCCTGGGTTTGGGTTCGTAGAATTGAATGCGAAATTGAACGCTCAAGTAGCAGATTATAAGTATCACAAGATTCGACCGGCCCGACTCATGTTCTTCAGTAAATTCGACGGCTTGCACAGGCCTCTCTTGGAATCCGATTATTTCTCAATGATTCATTGTCGACTGCCGGGAAGGCCTGATTTTCTATTAGTAGTGGCCCATCTCTCTAGCAAACTTTATTCCTCAGCTGAAAGCCAAAGCTTTGAATGCCAACACATGGCCCAGCAAA
Organism: Candidatus Angelobacter sp.; assembly: GCA_035710845.1. Taxonomy (GTDB): domain Bacteria; phylum Acidobacteriota; class Terriglobia; order Terriglobales; family Acidobacteriaceae; genus Angelobacter. Next base: position 23,415 of record DASTCT010000137.1, on the reverse strand, counting down.
TCAGGGTGGTAGAGGAACGTCTGAAACATCGGCGCACAATCCTTATTGGTGATCTAAATAGCAATCCATTCGAACCGGGCTTGATCGGCGCCACTGCACTACATGGTGTAATGTCTCGGCAGATTGCGCAAAGGTTGGGTCGCCGGGTAAAAGGAGAAGAGTATCCATTTTTTTATAATCCTATGTGGAATCACTTCGGCGACGAAAGCGGCTCTCCAGGAACTTATTTCTACTTCCGATCCGAGCATGTAAATTACTATTGGAACATGTTTGATCAGGCGCTCATTCGACCAGAGTTGCTTAGGTTCTTGCCGCCTAAAGGTGTTGAAATAGTCCAAAGCATAAACTCAAAATCGCTTTTGTCAAAGAATGGTCAACCTGATACCAATTCAAGCTCTGACCACCTACCGATTAAACTAACTTTGGAGATGTGAAAGATGGCTGAGATAAGAGACCTTTGGCCTGACGACATCGGCGTAACGTCTATTGTGCCGCCGGTTTCAATAATGCGTGAGCAGGCCGCCCTGCTCGGTCGTAAAACCAAGCAACTATTGAGAGCACATGTTAGTACCGAATCACAGGGATCTATGATTCATCACACATTCGTGGTTGTCGCCCCCGCAATCGATTATCGGCTAGAGCTCTTCTACATTAGTCACGAAATTGATTTGTATCCTCTAAGAGCGACTTGGAAAAATGCGGGCCGCGATATTGATGATGAAAAGCAGTTTATCGATTTTCTCACCGAAGTATTTGGCTCTAAGGACACGAAAAAGATGATTTCGAGCCTCATCGCACAATCTCGAGACGAAGCATCACCTGCGCCTGCCGAGATTAAGGACGAGGATATTCCTTTTTAATATGGCTGAGTACTCCCAGTCCCGCGCTAGCGGGACGTCTGAAAATAGCCCGGCATGTCGCCGGAGGTGCGTAACACGCGCCGAGGCGTCAATGCCGGGTAAGCAAAAGAAAAAGTTCCTTCCTTGCGCCGCAGGCTCGCGCGCAGCTGCTCCAGCAATCTTGTTTGGCTTGCTGGACGAAATGCAGCGGAGCGCGCACTTTAAAAAGTTACCATTTCGCCCTGTGTGTGATCCGCATTTATCTCTGCGCGACTGGCCGAATGTCCCAATTCTCAATCCGCGTTCATCCGTATGAATTCGCGGTAAGGTTTTACTTTCCCTACCGCAACTCAACGATTCTTAACCAAACCTGCTTATATTTATCCTCTGTGCTCCACCGAATTAGGTTTTAATTTCGCAATCAATGTTCCTCACCTTTTCACGACTCGCGCGCGCCAGAAAGCAGATTGCTCTCCTTGCGCTCTTAGTGATCGGTCTTGGCTATGCGCAAGCACAAACGAACCCTGCACCGGAAAGAGTTTTCATCGGCAACGCCGGATCTGTGAACGACGATCAAAGCCCACTGGCCGCTCAGTACGCCGCGCGGGCTTACAACGCCTTCTTCCTTGAGATGAAGCTGTGGGGGCGTTATGAAATCGTTGCCGACCTGGCTAAGGCTGATTGGATTTTTGAGATCAGCACCACCAACCACCAAGTCTGCCATGACAGGCGCGAGCAACGTGAGGGAAAGCCCCCCGAAGAAGACCACGTTCGCATCAACATCCTCATGACAGACGCCAGAACAAAAGACGTGCGGGCCCGGCTCAGTGAAGATGTTGGTATACCTCGTTGGTACATGAGCATCGACAAGCTTTTTGACCAAACCATCGTGGACCTGATGCACGATCTCAAAGAGGAAGTTGGAGCGTTTGCCATTCAAACGCCCCCGGTGCCGCACAACCAGCCGATGGCTCCTGTTCCATCCAGAATCGGCTTGGCGCAGAAAGTTTATATTCACAACCGCGGCGTCACGGATGATCCGGGCGGGCGATATACCGGCGGAAACGCAGCGCTTTATGACCAGCTTGCCGCCGAACTCAAGAGCTGGGGACGCTACCAGATTGTGCCCGCGTCTGAAGCTGATCTCGTTCTCGACATTTCCTTTTCCGCGCCTTCCACATGTCAACTCCTTGCTCAACCGCAGTTACAGCTCTATGTTCGCGACGCCAGGACTGACACTGCGCTCTGGGCTTTCTCGACCCCTGTAGGTCGTGCACTGCGTGCTGCAACTGCGCGTAAAAACTTTGCTTTGGATATGGCTGCGCTGGTTCGCGATCTGCGAGAGGTCGCTGAGCGGCCAACCTGGGCGCTGAATGCCAGCCTGCCGGCAAAACAACAGGAGATGGTGACAGCGGCGCCGGTCTCGCTGATCTCCTCTTCTTCCAGCTCCACCGCAGACGTTGTGCCGGTGAGCATCAGTCTTACGCCTGCCGTTGTGAAATCCGGTTTAAAAATATCGGCGACAGTCATCGTCAAAAACTCCACCAAGGGTGATTTCAACTTCGTCTATCCTCAGGGTGACCCGCTCACGTGTGTCATTGCCGTTCAGCATCCCGATGGTACCGACGTGAAGCAAACCGAAGAAGGCGCAAGGATCATTGCGGCCCATACATTGTGGAAAGGCCCTGCAGCCAGCTATCAACTGCATCCCGGAGAAAAGCAGACCAGGGAATGCGCCGTTAGCACTCTCTTTGATATGAGCAGCTCCGGGACATATTTGATTAAGGTCAAGGAGTTGGACGGACGGCCGGCGGCATCCAACATCGCGACTGTAACCATTGTGTCGCGATGATTGGCGAGTGAACCTCCTATGCCTCCACGAAAAACCCTCCACCCCACTCTTCGCCCTATCGGCGTGATCCGCTCCACCATTAAAGAGCGTGGCCATGCGCCTATGCAAGGCTCAGAGGGCGCGCCCGATGTCTGGCTTGAAGTAAACTCCGCCGCAGCGCCGGGACTTGATCGCCTTCGTGTCGGCGACGAGGTCATCGTCCTTACGTGGCTGCACCGCGCCAGGCGCAACGTTCTGAAGGTTTATCCGCGCTCCAACCGCCAGCTTGGCCTTCATGGTGTCTTTGCCACGCGATCTCCTGATCGGCCCAACCCTATCGGCCTGCATCGCGTTACCATCCGCGAAATCACTGCGAACCGGCTGCGTATTGGCCCCATGGAAGCCATCGACGGGACTCCGGTGATCGACATTAAACCAGTGCTCGCGAACCACAACGATTTCTGATCGTGCAGTTCTTCCCGCGCTGTCAGGATCATCAAACCAATTTCCAGATGCAGCAAAGCGCCATTGGCCCTCTGCTGCCTATAATGTTTCTAGAGGACTTCGCAAGAATGCACAGTCATCTATTCACAATGGCGTTCGGTATTGGCATTGTCGCCGGGCTTCGATCTTTCACTGCTCCTGCCGCCGTAAGTTGGGGCGCATATCTGGGCAAATTGAATCTGCGCAATCTCTTCATCAGTTCAGGCGTGGTTGTCGGATTGTTCTCGCTGCTCGCCGTGTGCGAATACATTGTTGACCTGCTGCCCAAAACTCCCAATCGCATCGCTCCCTTGCCTTTGCTTGTGCGGATTATCACCGGAGGCTTCTCCGGCGCGCTCATCTGTTTTTCAGCAAATCAATCTGTAGTTGTGGGTGCGTCGCTGGGCGGGATTGGTGGCATCATCGGCGCTTTTGCCGGTTATAACGTTCGCAAGCGGCTGGTTGAAGGACTGAAAGTGAAAGACGCTGTCATCGCTATTCCTGAAGACCTCATTGCCATTTGGCTGGGATATCTGATCGCCATTGGGTAATCGCGCAGCGTTGCGCTGGGCAGAATCTAAACGCTCTTGCGATACGCCCTTGGGCTCACTCCAAACTCATTCTTAAACGCCCGATTAAAATTCGAGACATCACCGAATCCACAATCGAGCGCGATATCAAGCACCTTTTCCGGCTCTGCCGCCAGCTTCATCCCTGCTTCGCGCAGCCTCATACGCAAAATATATTGGTGCGGAGTGGTTCCGGTAACGCGTTCAAACGTCCGCAGAAAATGGTAAGGGCTTAGCCCGGCTTCAATGGCCAGGCTTTCGATTCTTACTTCATACTCATCGTGAATGTGGCGTTCAATCCTGCGCAAAGCGCGGGTCACTCTGGCTTCAGAACTGGGCTGCGTGCTTCCCGCACTCGATGACAGATCGCCGTTTTTCACCAACTCCAGTGTTTGTCCGGCGAGTTGCAGGCTGATCTCTTCCCATGGCACCTCAGCTTGTTCCAGAAGCCCGGCGCAGGCCCGCGCCACCAGCGGTGAAAATGCCCGCATTGGCGGCACGCGGAGCGCTCGGAATCCGGCTTTACCCGCGCTGGTCTCGGCTGCAAGCTGCTCAAAATACTCAGGCGAAAAAGAAAACGCAATGCACCGATCTCCCGTGCCGTGCTCATGCCCGCATTCAAAACTCTGTCCAGTGCTGCCCAGGACGAACGATCCCGGCGTCATCAGTTCATGGCCGTGCCGGTCGCGATATTGAAAGCTCCCGGCAACCACCATGGCAATCGTGTAATTCCGGTGCTGTTCTTCAAACCGCCGGTCGCGCGGCCCGTGGGTGCAGATTACGTCCTCCACCTTCCATCCCTTGCCCGCAGCCAGCACGCGGCCAGTGGCGCGTCCGCCTGCGCCGGTAAGCGTGCGCTGCTCCAAAGCCTGTTCTAAAGCCACCGCAATTTTTGCCAAGAATTACCCTCTTCCGTTCTTTTACAACATTTCTAGATGACCTGAGGAGGCAGAACGATGACAACAATTATCGTCCCAAATGCAGAGAAGTTGGAATTTCCCGCGGCTATGGCCTCGCCTGGCCGTTCCCCGGAAATCCCTGAGGCTTCAGACCTGTACGGCTGGCTGATCGGAAGCTGGGAACTCGATGTGCTCCACTACCGCGTTGACCTGCGCGATCGCGGCATCAAGGGTGAAGTGCATTTTAGCTGGGTGCTGGAAGGGCGCGCTGTGCAGGATGTCTGGATCATGCCTCGCCGCTCTGAGCGAACTCCGCAGCTCGAAAAAACCTGCAATATGTACGGCACCACCATCCGCGTCTGGGATGCGGCGCTTCAGGCATGGCGCGTTACCTGGATCAATCCTGTCACGGGCTGGCGCGATGAACTCATCGCCCGCCGCAGCGGTAAAGACATCGTGCAAATAGGCACACATGCCGATGGCACGCCCATTCGCTGGATCTTCAGCGAGATCACCCCAGACTCATTCCGCTGGACCGGCGAAGTCCTGAACGCTGATGGCGAGACCTGGGCGCTGCAAGGCGAATTCCGCGCGCGCCGAATCAGCTAACGAAGCGCCTAATTAGTTAACGAAGCACCGAATCTGATAACGAACCAAGCATAAGGAGACACCATGGCATCTGACAATTCACTACGCGACCACCTTCTCTACCTGCTCAACGGCGATGGCGCACACATTGATTTTGAATCAGTCATCAAAGATCTGCCTGCCAACCTTCGCGGCAAAAAACCTGCCGGAGCAGCCCACACACCCTGGCAGCTTGTGGAGCATCTTCGCATCACGCAACGCGATGTGTTGGAATCCATCCGCAACTCCAAACATGTCTCGCCTGAGTTTCCCGCCGGATATTGGCCCGCCTCAGAAGCGCCGGCGACGGGGAAGGACTGGGAGAAGAGCGTTGACGCCTTTCGCGCCGATCATAGGACTCTGGCAGAGATGGTCGCCAACTCAAACGGCCTGCTTACGCCGATTTCTCACAGTGACGGTCAAACTATCTTTCGCAAGCTGGCCATGCTCGCAGATCACAACGCTTACCACCTGGGACAACTTGTCGTCGTGCGGCGTATTCTGGGAGCGTGGCAATAAGACGCAGAGAAACCGGTTATCTGGCTGTTTCATTTTTCTTGGCATTTGCCAGGCTGGCCACAATCTGTTGGAAATCTTTGTCGTCGCGTATGCGATCAAAGGCGCTGTCATCCAGCGCCTTTGTGCTGGTCATGCCTTTTTTTAGCGCCTTCTTCAGCGCCTCGATCGCCGGTTTCTTCTCTCCGAGTTCGGCGTCGGCAGAGGCCAGCAGGTAACTGGCCCATGGGCTATCCGGCTGGATGATCTCGCAGGCCCGGAACATCTCTTTAGCAGAAGCATAGTCTTTCTTCAGCATGGCCTTTTGCCCATTTTCGACTGCAAAAGCAAAGGTTGAAGCCAGTCCACGCGTGATGGCCTGCTTTTGCGCGAGATTGGAAGTTCCTTTCTGCTGGCGATAGGCATCGCTTGCCGCCGACTCCAGTTGTTCAAAAAAATCTGAGCGCTCATTCGGCCGCTCGCTAATGCCTGCTACCAGGTCGCCCGCCTTCTTTGCCACCGTGTCTTGTAACTCCAATGTGGCGGCTTCATTCTTTTTGGCTTTGCGGAATGCATCTGATTCGGCCAGCGTTTTAGCCGTAGCTTCCTGATCTTTTACGTCCCGGAAAGTTTTGAAGTCAGTAGCGATTGCGCGATAAGCCCGCACAGCCGCCAGGATATCGCCGTTCTTCTGCTCCGCTTGCGCTTCTGCCACCCGCTGCTCAAACTGCTGGTTTACAAAGTTCTTGTCCACGCTGGTCAGGCCTTTTACCATCGCGCGCAGTTGCAGCCAGGCCAGCGCCTGCTCGGCAAACTCCGGAGGCATCCAGGTATGCGGGCCGTCATAAACCACAAACCGGCTCACTGCGTTGCGCGCGTCCAGCGCTTCTTTCAGGTGCAGCAGTTCGGAATAGTTGAAATCTGTAGTTCCGGCCACCAGGAACCAGTCTGAAACTTCAGGGCCAGGCATGGGAGCGCTTGAGGGCAAGCCCGCGCCGTTGGCGATAACTCCCGCAATGCAAGTCTTGCAATTGACCGCAATCGACGTCGCTACACGCGCGCCGCCCGAGAGCCCGGCTACATAAACGCGCTGCCGGTCAATGGAGTAGCGATCCTCCATATCCTGCCCAAACAGGCGGACGGCGTTTGCAGGATTTTCAAAATTGCGTGAGTTGTTGCTTCCGGCAACGATGAAACCGTACTTTTCCGCTGCGTCATGAAAGAGCTTTACCGGAACTTCGCCGCGCCCGCCGGGATCAAAAGCCAGCAGCAGCGGCCATTGTTTGGCTGCCGTATAAGCAGATGGCAGGTAGAGCGCGTAGCTGTTGGTGGGATCGGCGGTTACTGCAACCGAAGCATGGACAACGCCGGGCGTGGGTGTTTGCGCGTGCGCCGCCAAAGCCAGGGCGCAAACCATCATCAGCAGAAAGCATCTCCGCATACTTTATTGTGACGGATCAAGAGAGTGGTTGTCATCAATCTACTGAATTGCTGGGACGAAGCGTAAGCCGCCGATTTCCCACGCGCCCCAAGGTTTCAACTCTGAAGTGCATGTCCTTGCGGGGTTCATTTCTGAAAACAGAACGGAGAAAGAGAATTCGCCGGGCTTTAACACCCAGAATTTATATTGGCCCCTGATTTACATCCCCGCCAAAAACGCAACCCCATTTCCTTAAGATCGTTTGGAGGCAAAGCAATGCAAATCAAAAAGCTCCACCATAGTCTTCCGCTGGTGACCCGCGCTGTATTGGCGCTGGCGGTTATGGTCACCCTCCTCCCCCTCACCGCCAGAGCTGACGATAATACCGTCACATTTCTGCGCACTGACAATCCTGGAAACTGGTTCAGCAACACCGCCGGCCCAATCGCTGGAACGCAGTCCCTCGCTGTGGCGTCGCCCGGAGTTCAGGTTCGCTTTCAGGACGGCAACTCGAACGCCATCCACACCGTTACCAGCCTCATCTTTCCCACAGGTGCGGTAGGAATGCCATTTGATTCAGGCAGCCTGCAGACTGACGATCAGGTCCGGCTCACGTTGACCACGCCCGGCCTGTACGTCTTCACCTGTAAAATCCATCCCTTCATGTTTGCCGCCGTTATTGTTGACGATCCCAAGACGCCCGGCCTTGATCTGGGAGATAGCATCACGCTGGTGACCGGCGTTACGGTGCCCACCAGCAGCGATCTGGCGACGCGTCTGCTGCGCACATTCTTTATCGCCACCAATCCCGCAAACTGGCAGGACCATACGCTTGCTACTTGGCACATCACTTATCCCAGCGTCAATGTCCGGATCACCGGCGGAGCTGTGGTGAACCTTGCCGATGTACTGAACGCGCGCTATGGCAATGATTTGCCCATGACCGCGGCATTCAATCCTGCAACACCCGGCGTAGGAGAAGTTTGGGTGGATACCGAGTTTGAGCTGACCAAGCAGAAGCACAAACCGGGTTCGGCCACCCATGTTGACGCTACTTCATGGCTGCCTGTGCGCAAGGTCTTTCTGCCGCAGATTGATATGAATAACCCGCACAACATGTGGACTGACCAGAACCAGACGGTGATCTATCAAACGCAATGGTTTGATTTCCGCCTGACCACCTTCAATCGCACCAGCGGGCAACTGCTGCACGATATTCAGGTAGGCGCAGATCCTTCGCACGTTATGACCCGCACAGATACTGACCATCTGCACGTAGCGCTGGATGGCACTGACAGCCCGTTTGCCGTGGTGCAACTCAATCCCGGCGGCGGCTCCATTGAACGGCTCATCAACATTGAAGAAGGCCATCCTCACGCTCACTGGATGGGACACGATGGCAAAACCATGGTCACTCCCAACACGTTTAGTGATACATCAACGATTTTTGATTTCAACACTGACTCTGTGCGCGCATTGGTGCACACCACCGGCGCTCTGCCCATCGCCACTGGCATGATGCCTGATGACAGCAAGTACTACATCACGAATTTTCTCGATAGCACTGTCGACGTTGTCAACACGCAGACCGGCGCGATCACAAAAACCATCAACCTGCTGGCGAATTACGATCCAATCTCCGGCGCCATTACTGGCCCAGTGGGAGCTTTGCCGATTCAAACTCCGGTAAGCCCTGACGGCAAAGTCATGGTCACGGCCAATATCCTGACGGACACGATCACGATCATCGATACCAAGACCGATACGCTGGTCGCCATGCTACCCTGCGATGCAGGCTGCCACGGCGTTCAGTGGGGCGCTAAAAAAGGCGGCGGATACTATGCTTACGTCAGCAGCCAGTTCTCTAACACCTTCCAAATCGTCGATCCTAACCCGGATGGTAGCGGCGATCTCACGCATGCAGCTATCGTGGGAAGAATCCTGTTGAAGTCACTGCCCAGTACCGCGGTCGATGATCAAATTATCGGCCTCAATGGCATGGGTGGACAGGGCGTCCTGCCGATTCCTGTGGTTTACAACGGCTGGGTGCAGAACCTGCCCGCAGCCTTCAAACAACTGCTCACTCCTGATCAACTGAATCCGTTCCCGACGAAGTAGTAAGCCTGCTTCCGAGGACAAAAATGGCTGGCCATAACAGGCCAGCCATTTTGTATTTTCAGGTGGTTAATTTTTCGGCGATGATCGGATCGGTTAAATGACTCTTTGTCCGCCGCCGCTCACCACGGCGAATCTCACCGCAGCGCGCCTGCTTTTTGCATCGGCGCAAGAGTGGGGCGATGTTTGGCTGTCTCGACCTGCACCGTCACCACGCACGCCGGATCGCCCTGCAACATGCACCGCGACTCCAGTATGCTTATGTCTTCCTTATAGTGTTTGGCTGTGCCTTTCACAATGCCCTTGAGCAGGGCGCACATTCTCCGGGCTGAGTCGTATGAAATCATCACCTTGTCATCGGCGAGCCGAGTCACGGCCAATCGCGGCGGCATTACACCCTGGTGAAAGCGCACAACTTTGTGGATGGTTTCTTCTGTGTTGCACAGAAAATCCAGAAAGCCCCATTCCGGTTTCACCAGAAAGCTGTATTGTCCAATCAACTGCGGCGCAATGAATTCGCCAAAATCTTCCAGGACCGCATTGGCGGTAAGCCCGGTCATATTGCAGGCTGTGTTCACCAGGGCAAGTATGTCGCTGTCCGGATACACTGCCGCTGCTATATACATATTGCCCTTCAGGCCGGCATTTTCCAGCAGTGCATTCCATGTTTTTGCGTCAAACTTGGTTTCGACATACCGCTTGAGTTCTGAGAATATCAACCCGTGCATAGAGTCGTTTCCTCTCTGTAGTCCCTTTGATTGAAAGTGTGATAGGCGGCATCATACCTGCCCGCCCAGCCATCTCAACCCAGGGCTGTTTCATTTTCGGATTTCAGAAATGAGTGCTCGAAAGGCCAATCACCTTTGCGAAAGCAAGCAACTTGAAGTAAACGGGAGGCTCTTGCTAGGGCAGGGAACTGGTTTTACCAGAGAACTGATTGGCTGGGCCGAAGGGGGATTTTGGCCCAATTTTAAGAAAATTTAATTACCCTTGTTACTGGCGTCTGGCAGTGCTTAAGGCTACGCTTCTCTTGCATGATCTCCAGAGCATGGATGCACGAGCACGAATTCCTCTCCGCCCTGGTCTATATTGTGCTTTCTCTTGCGCTCATTGGTGCTTTTACCTGGGTAGAGCGCCGCTACCTGCAGAAATAATCTAACTATCCATCGCCCAAGCCATTTTTTGTAGGTTTAGTTTGCCGCCGGGACAGAAAATGAATCACAGAATTTTTTCTCCGTTGTTGGCTGAGCAGTGCTTACTGGATACATCACCATCACGGCATAAGCATAGTTTTTGCCCCAATAGAGATTGCCGTCAATCAGCACTTTGGTGTTCGGCATATCGCAGGTCAGGTGATACCAGTGGCCAATATAGCCGTCAAGCGCTGGCGTTGGCGCTTGCTCCGAGTCCACCGTGCACTTCGGTAGTTCTTTGAATACGGCGTTCTTAAAAACCTCATAGGTAGCATTGTCCACAGTTTGCGGGCTGGAGTGGACCGTATAGATCACGGTGTAAATGGCAGATTCATATCGTGCCATGAGCGTATGTGATTTCACGCCCTCATCGCTGCTGTTAACGCTGTCGTCCGGGGTTCCCGGAAACAGGACCGTGAAATTGCCTTCCTTGTTGTCGTATTTCTTCCAGATATCCGTTTGCGCGGCCAGCGGAAGGGCCAGCAGATAGATCGCCAAGGCAGGTAAAACCAGCTTCCGAATCATGTTGTCTCCTATGCAAATTGATCTGGGCCCAATATTCCGCTGATTTTCGCATGGGCTTACTGGCGGGAAAAGTGTCTGCAAAGGTTATCTGATTACCGTGGTAAGGGGTCGGAATAGGGGATCTTATGCTGCTTTAGCCAGCCAAGAAGGCCGGCAGTAACTTCATCGCGATTGGTTTCATTGAACAGCTCGTGGCGTGCCTCAGGGTAAAAGCGGTGCTCCAGCCTGGAGAACCCTGCCGCGCGATAATCTTCCAGCCACAGCTTAAGCTGGCGGGTATTGCCGCTCACCGGATCGCTACCGCCGGCAATCACGTAGATGGGCAGCGTCTTGGGCACGCGCTCCCGATGCTCCGGAGTGGAAACCGCGTTCCAGCCATCCAGCAAATCAATCCAGAGCTGCACCGTAGCTGGAAATCCGCAAAGCGGATCAGCAACGTACTTATCCACCTCGGCGGGATCACGAGAGAGCCAATCAAACGCAGTTCGCGCCGGAGCAAACTTTTTCTTGAAAGCATCAAAGGTGAGCGATTGCACCAACTTGCTTCTTCCGCGTGCTCCCAATCGCAGACGCTCGGCGCGTGTAATGCCGCGCCCAATGGCCGCCATTGATGTAGGGTTGCCATTTGCGCCGGAGAGTACAATCCCCGCCAACGCATCTCCATGCTCGCCCATAAACCGCTCTGCCAGGGTGGATCCCATGGAGTGGCCCAGGAAAATAATCGGAAGTCCCGGGTGCGCAGCAGCAATGTGCCGATTCAACCGCCAAAGATCGTCCACGCACTTCTGCCATCCGTCTTGTTCGGCAAAAAAGCCAAGATCGTCTGGCGATTTGGCGGTGCGGCCGTGGCCTCGATGGTCATTGGCATAGACCGCGTAGCCTGCTGCCGTAAGCGATTCTGCTAGTCGCGCGTAACGCCCAGCATGTTCTGCCAGGCCATGCGCAATCTGCACCACAGCTATCGGTGAAGCTGCCGGAAGCCAGCGATAAACAAACAGCTCCACGCCATCTGCACTGGCCAGAATAAAGTTTTCTGTTTTCATGAAACCCGGGTTAGCAACCCTGAGATCAGCAAAATCTGGGCCGGCAAAATGCATTGCGAACAGGAACTTTAGGATGATGGGACGCGTCCCCAGCCTAGATCAAGATCAGCACTCTTACGCCGTTGTCCCCGCGCCATGGCACTTTTTGTATTTTTTGCCTGATCCGCAGGGGCAGGGATCGTTTCTGCCAACTTTGGCTTGGCCGCGCACCACTTGCTGAGGGGCAGCGCTGTTGCCGTTCGATCCGGCCATGCGGGCCTGCTCCAGCTCTTTCTTTTTGCGGCGCTGGAATTGCGCTTCCAGATCGTCCATTGAAGTTGAAGCGCGTTTGCGTGGCGGTGGAGGCGGCAGCTCGTCGCCATCGTTTTGCGGCGCAGCAGCAACCGCCTGCTGAGGTTGAGCTTCCACAATCTGCATGTGAAACAGATAGCGGATCGTATCTTCCTGAGAGCGGCGCATCATGTTCTCAAACATGTCGAACGATTCGCGTTTGTACTCCACCAGTGGATCGTGCTGGCCGTAGCCGCGCAGCCCAATGCCTTCTTTCAGGTGGTCCATCGCCAGCAGGTGGTCTTTCCACTGCGTATCCAATACGCTCAACATGATCATGCGCTCGTGATAGCGCATAGCATCGTTGCCAATTTGCTTTTCTTTGGCGTCGTAAAGCTCTTTCAATTTTTCAAAGATCGCATCACCCAGTTCCTGGCGATTCAGTTGGTCAGCCGCAATGCCTTGCTTAGTCATATCCAGACCAAACTGCTCAATCAAGAATTTGTTCAGGCCGTCTGTGTCCCACTGGTCTGCGTGGATGTTGCGAGGCGCAAAGCGGTCCAGCGCATCCGCAACCATGGAGGCAACGTAATCATCCAGGATCAGCTCTTTCTGGTCGATCCCGGAGAGCAGCTCCTTGCGCAGCCCGTAAACTGCTACACGCTGCTTGTTCATTACGTCGTCATATTCCAGCACGTGCTTGCGCGACTCAAAATTCTGCGCTTCTACAGCTTTCTGTGAAGCCTCAATACGGCGCGAGATCATGCGCGACTCGATTGGTACGCCTTCTTCCATGCCCAGCTTCTGCAGCAGGTTTGAGATCCACTGCTTGGCGACGAAGATGCGCATCAGGTCATCTTCCAGTGAGAGGAAGAAGCGCGATGATCCCGGATCGCCCTGGCGGCCGGCGCGTCCACGCAATTGGTTATCAATGCGACGGGCCTCGTGGCGTTCTGTACCCATAATATGCAGCCCGCCTACAGCAACAACCTTCTCGTGCTCGGCGTCAGTCTCTTTTTTGTGTTTGCCGTAAATCTCGTTCCACTTGTCCACCGGGCATTGGTACTCAATGCCGTTGTAATAGAAGACAATGTTTTCTGAGGTATCCTGCTGCAGCACTACCTCGCCGCCTGCCGTACGCAGTTGCTGAGCAATGCCTTTCTTCACCGTTTCCTGGCGCGCCGTGAACTCAGGATTGCCGCCCAGCAAAATGTCGGTTCCGCGACCAGCCATGTTGGTGGCAATCGTTACCTGGTTGAGCCGGCCTGCCTGTGCCACAATCTCAGCTTCGCGCTCATGGTATTTGGCGTTCAGCACCACGTGCTTCACGGCTTTTTTCTTGAGCAGCTCTGAGAGCCGCTCTGATTTTTCAATAGACGTGGTGCCCACCAGGATCGGCCGGCCTTCAGCGCTGATCTTCTGGATCTCATCGGCTACGGCGAAGTATTTTTCCCGCTCCGTGCGATAGACAATGTCAGGATTTTCCACGCGCAGCAGCTTGCGGTTGGTAGGGATTACCGACACTTGCAGCGCGTATATCTTTTCAAACTCCTCTTTTTCGGTTTCCGCCGTTCCCGTCATGCCGGCCAGTTTTCGGTACATGCGGAAATAGTTCTGGAAGGTAACCGTCGCCAGCGTCTGCGACTCGCGTTCAATCTTGACGCCTTCTTTGGCTTCCACGGCTTGGTGCAAACCGTCTGACCAGCGGCGTCCCGGCATCAGTCGGCCGGTGAACTCATCCACAATGATGACTTCGCCATCTTTCACCACGTACTCAACATCGCGGCGATACATGGCATGGGCCTTCATCGCGGTTTCAACGTGGTGCTTCATTGCCCAGTTTTCCGGGTCGGCGATGTTATCGATCCCCAGCAACCGCTCCACTTTCTCCCAGCCTTGGTCAGTGATGGTCGTGGTCTTGTGCTTCTCATCCACCACGTAGTCGCCGGTGTATATCTTCGGCTCTCCTGGCGGTGTGTCAATCTCCTCGCCTTTTTCCAGGTTAGGAACCACGCGGTTGGCTTGGGCATATTTATCAGTGGATTCGTCGCTTGCGCCGCTGATGATGAGCGGAGTTCTGGCTTCATCAATCAAAATGGAGTCAACTTCATCCACAATGCCGTAACTATGGCCGCGCTGCACGCAATCATTCAGGTCAAACTTCATGTTGTCGCGCAGATAGTCAAAGCCAAATTCGTTATTGGTGCCGTAGGTCACGTCGGCGGCATAGGCTTCGCGGCGCTCGTCATCGTCCAGATCATGCACAATTACGCCTACGCTCAGGCCCAGAAAGCGATAAAGCTTGCCCATCCATTCCGAGTCGCGCTTGGCCAGGTAATCATTCACCGTGACCACGTGAACGCCGTCACCGCTCAGAGCGTTCAAATAGACCGGCAGAGTAGCCACCAACGTTTTGCCTTCGCCGGTTTTCATCTCAGCGATCTTGCCCTGGTGCAGCACCATGCCGCCGATCAACTGCACGTCAAAGTGGCGCATGTTCAGCACGCGCCGGCTCGCCTCGCGGCACACGGCAAACGCTTCCGGCAAAATATCAGTTAGCGCCAGATGCTTGGCATCAGTGCGGCGTCTGTTCAGCGCTTCCAGTTCAGTGGTGGTCTCGCCTTCCGCGGAGTTTTTAAGCTCCTCGATAGTCCGGGCAATCGACTCCTCAAAGTCCTTCAGACGCTCTTTGACTTGTGCGCGAAACTCGTCTGTTTTGGCGCGCAGTTGCTCATCCGTGAGCTGCTGCATCTGCGGCTCAAGCGAATTAATCTCTTCCACCAGCGGACGCATCTTCTTGATCGCCCGGTCATTGCTGGAGCCAAAAATTTTGGTAAATGCTGCTTTTCCTATCAACTCTGTATTCCCTCGGGATTCGCCCCGCTCAGATGGTGTCCTTACGCTGTGAGATGCGCAAAGGCCTACAAATTAAAGCCTAACACATTGGATGGGATTCATCGCCTTATGGCTTCAGCCATCTTTTGAAGGGGTTAGCGTGGATATGAGTATCGCTGGAGAGGAATAAAGCTGCGGCGGGTCTCGCGGGCAAAGCTTGCTTCGTGAGAAATGCAAGTTGACCAACTGAAGGGGACAGACGAGGAATCTGGCGCGCATAGTTGATCTCCTCGGCGGGAACATCGCTGAAATGGATACAGAGATCGCGCAAGCCGATGCTTCTCTTTAAACCCTGAGCTCTGGATGGCAGAAATTGGCCTATCTCTGGACTGTTCTTTTTCTGAAACGTTCATCTGCTCTCGATCACAAATTGAAGTTACAATGAGTGCTCTTTTGGGGCCGGACCGTGGTCGTAACGGCGAATTCCGCATCCGGCCAGGGAGTGAATTATGCCAGGATTTTGTACCAACTGTGGAGCGCCGCTTAACGCCGCTTTTTGCACCCGCTGCGGACATCGCGCTCAAACTCAAGAAACTCCAGCAAGGGTCGATGTTGCACGGGCTAGGGTGGGGGTGACCCAATCTCAGCCTGCGCAATCGCAACCCGCCGTCACCCAGCCTCAGCTCGCCGCAATACAATCTGTCAGCGCTCCCCAACCTGCGCCGGCTCCCGCGCCTGTGCAGCAAGCTCCCGCAGCTCCCGCACAAGCACAGGGGTCCCCAGACCCAGGGCTCCCGGATCGCGCCGGTGTTGTGCGGGTTGGGGTGGAAGCGCAGGTTTCCCCGGCAGCGCCGTCAGCACAACCTGTCAGCTCCGCGCCTGTAAATCAGTCCGCTGCTGCAAATCAGTCCGCCGCCGGGAAATCCTCTGGCATTGGCAAAGCCTTGCTGATCATCGGGGGAATCGTCCTGGTGTTCTGCCTTGTTGCTTTTGGTGCCGTGCTCTACGGCGTCCACTGGGTGAAAGGTAAGGTTTCAAACATCACTGGCGGCGCTATCGGCGGCTCGGGCCAGGTTCAGGTCGCTAACGGCCACGCCTGCGATCTGCTCTCAACTGCTGATCTGCAACAGGTACTCGGCGTCACCGTGGAGCGCAGCTCTGAGATCATTGAAAACAACGAGCCTGGCTGCGCCTATTACACCAACCCTACCGCTTTCGCTGAGCTGCAAAAGATCGCCATGGAGCAGGCGCGCCGCGACTCTGAAAAAGCCTCCAAAGATCCCGCGCTCAATAATTCCAAAAATGACAATCCTCTCGCCCTGCTCGGCCACACGGAAGAGATGGAAGGCATGGTCAAAGGCCTGGGCCTCAGCCAGCCGGACAAGGATGGCAAAGTCTTCTATTTCACCGTCGACAGCAAATTCGGCCGCGAAAACTGGGGCACATTGCGAACACCGCTCTCCATTGTTCCCGGCTTTAAGGAAATCGATGGCGTCGGTGACCACGCCATGCTTGGCTCCTTCGGCCACGCCTTCTACGTTCTCAAAGGCGACAGCATGTTCCATCTCGATACTATGTACATACCGGAAGCCCGCGTTCGTGGCGCTGAACTTGCGCGCAAACTGGTCGTGCACTATTAAGTTTTTGTGGCACAGGCACTCTTGCCTGTGCTCCGTCAATTCCAGGGTCTTACGCCGTTGCCACCGCCTCACTGTTGCCCAAACCCGTCACTGGATAAACACGCGGGGCATTTGTCGGTATCCCCAGATTGACCGCATCTGTGTAATTGTTTGCGCCAATAAGCGCGTGGTTGCCGGCTATGTTCCCCGACTGGTTCAGGAATGACCATTCCTCCCCAACGTCGCCATATTGCCATTGAAAAATCTGGGTCGGAGGCAACATCGGTATCATGTCCGCCAGATTTACTACGCGATAGCTTTGCGGGACCCAAAAATTGTAAGCGTCCACAAACGTCGGGTTTCCTACCCGCGGTCCCGCGAAGTTGTACATCAGAAACGTCTGCGATGGGTTAACAATTTGCAGTGCCGGTGACGCCAGCACAGCCAGCGCGCCGCCCAGACTATGACCGGTCACCAGGCACGGCAAAGCGGGATTGAACTGTTTGGCAGCCGCCAGAATCTGATCGGCCAGCATGGCAAAAAATATAAGGAAGCCAAGGTGAACCTGGGCGAACTGAAACTTTCCGTCCGTGTACCAGACCAACGGCATTGGGACCTGCGGAATCGTGGCATCGAGCGTCCATTCGAAGTCAGACTGTGTGCCGCGCAACCCGATGATGTTGTAAGAAGATGATGTGAGTGCGAAGCCGAAATAGACATCTTGAATTCCGGGAAAGAGCGCATTAACGCTTTGGCAGACTTGTGCGCTGCTCTGTATGTTTTGCGTCGCTAAAGGCGCAAAAGGCTCGGCCTGCGCGGACAGGCTCAGCAGCTTCAGTTTCGACAAATCAATCTCCGGAGCCGTGAACGACGCAATCTGGGTGTATCCGGTAGGGGGCTGGATTTTCCCGTTGTTGCCCGGCGGAGGGCCGTTCTGGTATTGGACGTAGGTTAGCTCGCACACCTGCGCAAGCAGTTTGGAGAGGGTCGTATCGTACATGGATGAGTCCTCCAATGAATGATTTTGTGGGGTGAGCCACCCGCAGGCTTGAAACGATGGATGCACGGAAGAACTTGCGGGGCTTGTGCCGCAATATTGTAATCCCATCCGCGGATCGATTCGCGCGACGAACTCACACTTTTTGAAAAACAGGAAACTCCCGACTCCGCGACAGATGCCCCGATCTCCCGATGGCCGGGTGCCCATCCTTTGCGAGGAGCGCGCCTTTATTTCTTGCGCCCGAAGCAAAGAGTGGGAAATCATCCTCCGTGCGCCTCTGTGTCCTTGTGGTTGGTTTCCGACTCCGATTTCCTCCGGTCCGGGTGGGTGTCTCCGTACCAGCGGCGGAGGCCTGCTCTGTCTTCAGGCTTATGCCAAAAAAGATGGTCGCAGGACGAAATTTTCCGCGGCCATCTTTGGTTTGCCCATTTTGGTTTGCTAATTACTACGGCTGTGTAACGTTAATCGTCCTGCTGCTGGAAAAATTTCTGCCCGTGCTGTCCCAGGCTTTCACCACCAGCAGATGTGCCCCGGATGACATCGGCACATCCGTCTCAATCAAAGTGCTGTTGGGCGAATGGAACACCTCTTTGTTATCGAGATAGATCTGCATGGTTGTAATCGGAGCAGAGGATTTGGCGGCTACCGTCACATGCACCGGAGCGTCTACTGAGGCGTGTTGTCCGGGCGAGCAAATATTCACGGCAAAATTGGTGCCCTCCGAACAAGGCGGAACAGTCGCAGGAATCGATTTTAGTGTGGAGAGGAAAAAATCATTGTGGAAAGGCTGGCCTTTGGTCCATGACTTCACTTCCAGCCGGTGTTCGCCGGGCTCAAGAGCAAGCTTCTTATCAATGTTGCCACCTGCCACTTGAAATACCAGCTTGTTATCAAGATAGATTTGGCTCACGCTGGGAGGAGTGGACGACGTGAAGTGAGAAACAATATGTGCCGGTGAAAGCCCCACCGCTCCGTCAGACGGATGACAGACCGTGACCGTGTGATTGACCGTGCTGACCTTGCATGCGCTCGGCGGAGTGGTATTGAGCACCACAAACACCGGCCCGCCAGACCTGTCAATCATGGCCAGGTCCGGTTTGCCGTCGTGATTGAAATCAGCAACGGCAGTCGTTGGATTATTCAGAGTTGGGGCGTTCAGCCTTACTGTGATCAGTTGAGAAGGGCCGCCCGGGAACTGCGGCGGACTCGCGAACGTTCCATCCGTATTTTGTTTCTGGATAATCAGGGTCATCTGCTCATTAAAGGGATCAAATGAGGGATCATTTGTATCCTCACCCACAAGCACAAAGTCTTTGTGGCCGTCACCATCCACGTCGAATGCCGCGCCTCCCACAGGAACAAATGGGTTCTCCACATCCACGAACAACCCCGCGCCTCCGCCAAACGTGCCGTCGCCCTTGTTAATGAAAACGCTCACACCCTCACACGGTTCATGGCAGCCGCTAAACGGAACAATTGCGTCCGTTAGGCCATCCTGATTGATATCGACCGTAAGCAAGTCTATGGGCGGAATAAGTGGCCCTATTATGTGACCGTCGTTAAACGTGCCATCGCCCTTGCTGGTCAGCACGCCAAAGGCGCCTTGCCCCACGATCACGAAGGTGTCACAGCATTCAATATAGTAAAGATCGTCTTTGCCATCGCGATTGAAATCCGCTGTAGCAATTTTTGCAAGAAGAAATGTATTTGAATCCGGCGGCGGCTGCGGTCCAATGCCAATGCCGCTGGTGATCTTCTGCGCCGTCACTCCGCCCTTGCCATTGCCGAGACTCACATACACTGCGTTCACCGGCGTGTTGCTTGAGGTTGCGATGTCAGGATGGCCATCACCATTGAAGTCGCCTACGGCAATGGATGTTGCGTTGGGCGCTCCGGCAATGTCATGGTGCGGCTGGAAAGTACCATCACCGTTGCCCAGTAGGATTGAGATGCTGTGCGCGGCGTCCGCTGCGCCGTTGGACACCACCAGGTCCACCTTTCCGTCGTTGTTCCAATCCACTGCGGCCACGCCATTAGGCCCAGGGCCGGTGGCGAAATCCAGGTGCGGGCGAAAAGTGCCATCGCCGTTGTTGATCAGAATGGAGACGGTGTTGGTGTCGCCATTTACCGTGGCGATGTCAGGGATATGGTCGCCATTAAAGTCAGCCACAATAATCTGACCGGCGGTTCCACCGATTGGGTAACTTTGTGTGTTAAAACTCTGGCTGAAACAGATAGTTGAGAGAGAGAAGGAAAACACAACAGCGAAGAGGTGCTTCATGGGGGGCTTACTCCCGGGGAACAGCTCGCGTGATGGGATGGCTAAATATAGAGCAGAGTTGCTGCTGAAAAGCGCACTAAAATTACCTAAGCGGGTTAATGCAAATCATGAACAGGTGATGAATTAGCAGGGAAAGCCATTTTCTTTTGCCAAACGGTGAAGCCGCTGCCTTTTTGTGCCAGGACTTTCTTTGTGCGATCAACTGATTTCTTGGCTTTGTGCTGGGGTTTGCATAGGATAGTAAGTTCCTGGCATGTCGCATACGCCTACAACCCGAAGGCCATTACTTGGCCAATAACGTTTTCGGTGCAATTGAAGCTGGTGGCACCAAATTTGTCTGTGCCATCGGTACAAACTCCGGATCAATCATTCATTCCATCCGCATTCCTACAAGAGCGCCGGCAGAAACCATGGCCGATGTCATCGCCTTTTTCCAGAACTGCGGACGTCCCATTTCAGCGTTCGGGATTGGATCATTTGGTCCAATCGACCTGAACCCTGCATCTTCTACGTATGGTTTCATTACATCCACACCTAAAGAGAGTTGGCGAAATTTTGATCTGGCAGGAACAATTCGGCGGGCTTTTAATCTACCAGTTGCGTTCGATACTGACGTGAATGCAGCCATCCTGGGTGAGTCGCAATGGGGTGCGGCCCAGGGACTTGAAACCGCGCTGTATGTTACCGTGGGCACTGGCATCGGCGGCGGCGCGATTGTTACCGGCAAGCCTCTGCATGGCTTAGTTCACCCAGAGATGGGGCATATCCGCATACCACATGATTTCGCGCACGATCCCTTTCCTGGTCTCTGTCCTTATCACGGCGATTGCCTGGAAGGCCTTGCCTCAGGGCCTGCCATCAAAGCGCGATGGGGAATTGCGGCTTCAGAACTTCCTGCTGACCATACTGCATTTAATCTTGAAGCTGATTATCTGGCGTCTGCTTGCGTGAACTGGATCTGCACGCTTTCCCCGCAAAGATTGATCTTAGGTGGCGGTGTCATGCAGCCGCATATTTTTCCATTGCTGCGTGAACGCACCCGATCATTATTGAATGATTATGTAAATGCGCCAGAAATAACTGAGCGGATCGACCACTATATTGTTCCGCCAGCCCTTGGCAATCAAGCCGGTGTTCTTGGCGGACTGGCACTGGCGATAAGCGCTATGGAGAAAGCGGATTATCGAACTTAGTTATTTGAGCAAGTCGGTTATGAATATCCGTCAAAGACAAAAACGCCCGCCATTTCTGGCGGGCGTCTCAGTGAAAAATCAAAAGCTATCGTGTTGCCTGTGCTGCTGCCCTCTGCGCCAGGATTTTCTTGGCATTGTCAGCCAATTCTTTGGCCTTAGGCAGTTGGTTGAGGGCCTCAACCACTTGCGGATCGGTCTCCGCGCGAACTTTCAGGCCTTCTTCCTGGCCGAACTCGGAAATAAAGATCTCGCTCTTAATAGTGGATTTGATGTAGGGCAGGTCTTCGTTCAGATCGGCCTCGGTGTAAGGAATTTTCTGTGAATCCAGGAATTTGCGGAACTCCTGCATTACCTGGTCATTCACTTCAAAATTCTTGTCCACGTGCCGGTTCATAAGATAGTGCTTGGCAAAGTTGAAGAACGCATACTTCACCAGCAGTGAATCTTCAAATTTCGTAGTTTTGAAGGGCTTGATCTTCACATCGGGCGTAATGCCGCCGCCGCCGAACACCGTCCGTCCGCTGTCAGTCAGCTTCACTTCTTTTGATGGCGACGTGCTGGAGCTTGGGTTCGTATTGGCGTTGTTGTTTGGATTATCGTCCCCTTCGCGCGCGTAGTAGTAGTCGTAGAGGGAGACGCCGGTGTAGTCGCGCTGGATCAGGCGTCCGCTGGGCGTGTAATACTTGGCCGTAGTCAGCGCCAAGCCGGTATTTTCAGAGAGCGGATATACGGTCTGCACCAGGCCTTTACCAAACGTTACTTCACCCACAATCAATCCGCGATCATGGTCCTGAATTGCGCCAGAGACAATCTCTGCCGCTGAAGCCGTGCCACGATTTACCAATACCACCAGCGGATAATCTTTGCCGCCGTTACCGTGCGTTGCTTTGTAAGTCTTTTCCGGTGAGCTGCGCCCGCGATGCGAAACAATAACCTGGCCTTTCTTCAGGAACTTGTCTGCCACGCCTACGCCTTCATTTAAGAGGCCGCCAGGGTTGCCGCGCAGATCCAGCACCAAGCCTTTAAGATCGCCAAAGCCTTCCAGCGCATCTTCCACTTCCTGCTCGGTGGTTTCGTTGAACGCGCTTATGTGCATATAGCCAATGCCCGGCCGGATCATAAATTTCAGGTCAACGCTGTTGCGCGGAATCTCGTCGCGCACCACGTTAAATTCCAGCGGCTTGTCATTGGTTTCACGCAGAATTGAAATGTGAACGTTGGTGCCTTTGGGCCCTTTCAGCAGATCAGCCACGTCGCTTACGCTCATGTTGTCCGTGGCTTTGCCGTCCACTGCAATGATCACATCACCGGGCCGCAGGCCGGCTTTGTATGCCGGAGTGCCGGCAAAAGGTGCTACCACAATGATCTTGTTGTTGCGTGGAGCAATCTGCATGCCCACGCCGTAATATTTGCCGCTCTGCTCTTCACGCAGCGACGAGTATGACTTGGGATCAAAGAAGTTCGAGTGCGGATCGAGCACATGCAGCATGCCCGGAATCGCCCCGTTGTAGATGGCTTTGTCCGGATTCACCGGCTCGGCGTAATTCTGCTCGACGATGTCATAGACCTCGGTGAACTGCTTGAGACTCTGACTGACATCGGAGTCGCTGTCATGCGTCGCGACCGGACTCTTCTGGGCGGAAACCATTCCGAGGAAGCCGCAAACTGCCAAGAATAAAACTACGAGAAAGGATGCGCGGTGAGAACTACGGGCCATCTTTAGTTGTCCTTAAGCCCGGACGGGAAGCCGTCCTAACAGGCTGATTTGGTGCAGTATAACATGCGAAAAAACAGAAACTTAGATGACTGCGGTACCGCAGGTCACCTTACTGGCACCTTAGTCTTAGGATGCGGGAAGCTGAAGAAATGATGCGTTTTTGTGAGGGCGTGGGACGAATTGACAGTGGTCGCTGAGAGAGGTTAACTGGCCAGTTTCTTTAAGAATTCCTGTTCATCCAGCCGGTATTTGAAGGCCTTTCTGCCGTCAATGAATACTACCGGGACCTCATCGGTGAACTGGCGTTTGAGTTGGTCGTCGGTTTCGACATCAACTTCACGCCAGCGAAATCCTCCCCGACGCTCCAGCTTCGAGAGCTTTTCTTTCACGATTTCGCAAAGGTGGCATCCCTTCCGGGAATACACAATAACTTCGCGCAGGATGGACATCGCGCCGAGTCT
>DASTCT010000136.1:0-3050 GCA_035710845.1 Candidatus Angelobacter sp. | reverse complement strand
GCCTTTGCTCCACGCTTCTTTCAGACTTCGCCTCGCGACGACGTCCTTGCGCTTCACTATCACTTCACCTCCATCAGGTTGTGAAGAGGACTTTCACCTCCTAGCTGTCGAACATGCTCGGCACACAAAAAAGCCGGGCCGGACAATTGTCCGGCCTGTTTCATTTACTTTAATTCCGTCCTCAGATGCGCATGGGCATAACGATATAGCGATAGCGGTATTCGCTGTCAGACGCCTCGTCTGGGCGTAACTGGCCTGCGGTCTGTGCGTCTTTAAATTCAAAGCGAACATCGCCCGTGCCTACCACTTTCAGAAACTCCAAAAGATACTGCGAGTTGAATCCAATCACCATCTGATCGCCGGTGTAAGCCGTCTCAATGGAATCTTCAGATTCGCCTGTCTCTGTATTGGAAGATGAGACTTTCAGCTCGTTCTTTTCCACGCGCAGGCGTATGGCGTTGGAGCGCTCATCGGCAAATTGCGCCACGCGCTGAATGGCTGAAGATAGCTCGTCACAGTGCACGGTGATGAATTTGTTGTTGTCCCGGGGAAGCACAGCTTCGTAATTGGGGAATTGGCCGGTAAGCTGCCGCGATGTCAGCAATCTGCCGCCAATGCGGAAGAAAAGCGTTGATTCGTCTTTGGCAAACTCAACCGTTTGCGCATCGCTGGAGTTCAGCAGGGTGCTCAGCTCTGCCATGGCCTTTTTAGGGACCAGGACCCGCATTTCGCCATTGACCGGCAGCTTGGTATTGGCATGTTCAATATGCGCCAGGCGATGGCCGTCTGTTGCCACCATGGTTAGCGATTCAGGTTTCAATACCATCAGCGCGCCGTTCAGCGTGTAGCGCGATTCTTCATTGGAAATCGAAAAAATCGTCTTCGCTATCAACTGGCGCAACACTTGCGCAGGGAGTTGAATGGCGGATTCAGCAGGGAACAGCGGCAATGCGGGAAAATTGGCGCGCGCCATGCCGACCATCTTTGTGTTCGACCGGCCGCTGCGGATCTGCACCCAATGGTTTTCCAGCAATTTGATGCTGATGTCGCCATCGCCCAGCAGCTTCACATAGTCATAAAGCTTGCGCGCCGGCACGGTGCATGAGCCTTCCTTCTTGACCTTTGCCGGGCACGCGGTGCGCAGGCTGAGATCGAGGTCGGTGGCGGTGATTGAGAGCTTGTCATCGCCCGCCTCAAACAGAAAATTTGAGAGAATCGGGATCGTCGTCTTGCGCTCCACCACGCCCTGTGTCGCCGTGAGTTCCTTGAGCAGATCGTTTTTACTGACGCTGATTTCCATCGCGACTCCCGCCTCAGTGCCTACTGAAGAAGGCATAATTATGGCCCCCTGAGTAAATTCTAAATGGATTCCTGCGAAAACATCATTCCTTGCAGGATACAGCAAATCCCATGAAGAGCGGCTGCCAGGCCGCAAAGTTCAAGCGTATGCTCTGCGGACGCCATTCTAATCTGTCATTTTCGAGTTTTGTGGAAAATCGCTTGTGGAGAGCTGTGGATTTCTGCACCGAATTAACAGCACAGAAGCCGCCGCTAACGAAATCATCACAGTGACACAAAATCTAAAAATAGCAGAGGCGTTGGTTCTAGCTTAGCTGTTCAGCGTCTCGGTCAGCTTGTTCAGGAGCCGGTTCAAGTCCTTGTCGGCCTGCCGCTGCTCTTCAATCTTATCGATTGAATGCATGACCGTAGTATGGTGCTTGCCGCCAAACTGCCGCCCGATCTCTGGCAGGGAGGCTTCCGTCATCTGCTTGGCCAGGTACATGGCGATTTGCCGCGGAAATACGATGGCGCGTGAGTTGCTCTTGGCCTTGATCTCCGTTACGCGCAACCCAAACTGCTCCGCCACCGCTTTCTGGATCGCATCGATGGTGATTTTGCGCGCCTGTGAGTCAATAAAATTCTTCAACACCTGCTGCGCCGTAATCAGGCTGATTTCGGCTCCGGTAAGCGAGCAGTAAGCGATCAGCCGGATCAGAGCACCTTCCAGTTCGCGCACGTTGGTGCGTACGTTGGACGCGATATACAAGGCCAGGTCAGTAGAGATCGTTACCCGTTCAGATTCAGCTTTTTTCTGCAGGATGGCGACCTTGGTCTCGAGATCAGGCGGCTGGATGTCCGCGATCAGCCCCCATTCAAAGCGCGAGCGCAGACGGTCTTCAATCTCCGGCAGCTCTTTGGGCGGACGGTCGCTGGCAATCACAATCTGCTTCATCGACTCATGCAGCGCGTTGAAGGTATGGAAGAACTCTTCCTGCGTCCGCTCTTTCTGCGCCAGAAACTGGATGTCGTCAATCAGCAGCACGTCAACGTTGCGGAACTTGTCGCGAAAACTGATCATCCGGTCGTAACGTAGCGAGTTAATCATCTCGTTGGTGAATTTTTCGCTGGAGATATAGCAGATGGAAGCATGCGGCTGCCGCCGTTTTACCTCGTGTCCAATGGCCTGCATTAAATGGGTCTTGCCCATGCCCACACCGCCATAGAGGAACAGCGGGTTATAAGCCTTGGATGGACGTTCTGCCACGGCCTGGGCTGCTGCATGAGCAAACTGATTGCCTGCGCCAATCACAAAAGCGCCGAATGTGTACTTGGGGCTGAGCTGCGCTGCTGAATCCCAGTCAAACCGCTGTTGCCGTCCTGCGTTCTGGGCCGGCGCGCTGGCTGAAACCGGAGCAAAGCCGCCATCGGCGCGGACCGGAGGGACTGTTGGATCTTCTTCCGGCGTAATGAACTTTACATCCTGATATTCCGGCGCCAGCGTGTCCATGGCTTCCTGGATTAAGTCGCCAAACCTATCGCCGATATCGCGAAATTCTATGTTCGGCACCCGCACAAAAATAATATTTCCGTTGGTGTGGCTGAAGCGGGTCGGCTTGAGCCATGTGTCGTAGGAGTGGCGGGTAATCTTTTTTTCCAGCGCCGCCAAAATGCGGAGCCACGGATTTGCAGTTGCGGTTACGGTCGCAGCGGGTAATGACATTCTTTGGATGTTTCCTAATGCGAGCCGGCCAGGGGCCCGTTCGTTAACT
>DASTCT010000135.1:0-3419 GCA_035710845.1 Candidatus Angelobacter sp. | reverse complement strand
CTCTCCTCAAACGTATTGCTTTGAACTTGCTCCGACAGGACAAAACTTCCAAGCTCGGCATTCATGGCAAACGTCTCAAAGCAGGCTGGGATCATCCTTACTTGCTCAAAATCTTGGGAATTTAGATGCGTCGACCCTGGCGGGGAAGTGGCGGGGAAGTGAGAAGGCGGAATTTGGTGGGGCTGCCGATTGGCGTGACTGTAGCTCAAATATTTCAAGCCCTTGAGTACAATCCGACAGATCCGATAGGAACGATTGCTAAGGCGTGCGGGCTACCAGGAAGGAAAAGCAGGAAACGGTAAAACAAAAAGACCGCCAATTGGCGGTCCTTTTGCTTCCTAACCAACTTAACTCTTACAAAGTACTCTCAATTTCAAAGCCCCACGCTTCCAGCAATGGTTCAGGAATATACTTGCTGTTTTTGTTGCGACGCGCCCATTCGCGCAGCCGCGTGGAACGGATATATTGATCAGGCGTCAGCTTAAATTCCTTAACTGCCTGCTCAAATGAGGTGACGACGGGAATAACCGGCCCGATGGGCTCAGGCTTTCCCCAGTTAGGATTACCACGTCTCCTTGCCATAGTTAGTTATGCCCTGCCTTTTAAGATATGAAAGAGTGCACTTATTACTTAGGATTTGGATTCCTGACGGCTGCCTTTGGTTTCAATTTGAACCCGTTATTTCTGACTGAAAAAAAAAGGGCCTTCTACTCACTCTGAGGGAACCGAAACATCTCGCCAAAACCGTTCATCTTAAAGCATTTTTGCTCAATATGCAAGGTTTTTCTACCCATTATTGCCAAACTCCACAAAATAAATCACCTCTAAATCCCATTCAAACCGGCTACTTTACCTACCAAACCTGCACTTCGTCCCACAAAGTCGTTCTTCTTTCAGCTCTGCCGATATTTGCGTGCATCTTCTTCTTACATTCGCTTCCACCGCGCCTTGTGCCGCTCGATCTTTGATATCCCCGCAGGAGCTAAAATTCCCGCTGCCGCTGCCGTGGATAGACGCATCAATGCGAAGATCACCGCTCTCCCAGCCGCCCCCCAAAATAATCCTCACTCACCAAGCGCCGATCCTCAAACACCGGTCTTCCCAACGACCTCCCGCAATCCCAAGAAACTCTCTTCATGCAAATTAAGGTTTCCACAATTTGTTCGTCGTAGAAATTCTGGGAATGCACAACATTTCCAAGCCGCAACTCAGGTATGATAGGTGACCAAATAATCAAGCAGTCATTTTAGGAGGGAAGAATGAGGTTCGTTGTGCGTGTTGTTGCGATATTAATTCTGGGGTCCTTTCTTCTGACGCCGTGCTTCGCTGCTGAAGATGCGGCCAAGGCGTCAGACAATTCCACTACGCCTGTGGCTCCGGCTCCAGACGCTAGCGCAACCTCCACCGATTACCTCGCGCCTGCGGTTCCTTTGTATCAGCCGCAAGCCAAAACCAAATCATCGTCTAGCAGCGGTGATACACATCCTGCTGT
Source organism: Candidatus Angelobacter sp. (assembly GCA_035710845.1). Classification (GTDB taxonomy): domain Bacteria; phylum Acidobacteriota; class Terriglobia; order Terriglobales; family Acidobacteriaceae; genus Angelobacter. Next base: position 1,927 of record DASTCT010000135.1, on the reverse strand, counting down.
GGACTTGTTTGCAGGCTACTCGTATGTACGTTTCAACACCAACACTCTGGGTGTGCATGAGCATTTCAATTGGCACGGCGCTATCGGAAGCATCGCCGGCAATGTGAATAGCTGGCTCAGTCTGGTGGCTGAGGTCGGCGCTTACCGTATGAAAGATCTACCGCCAAACGTTACCGGCAGCGGATACACATTCCTCTTCGGCCCGCAATTCTCCCGCCGCGGTGGGCGTTGGACGCCGTTTGTGCACGTCCTGTTTGGCGCCGCCCGCCTGGCAGACATTCAAGTGAGCACCATTCCCAGCGGTTCTGCTTTCTTCAACCGCTCTTTTTCAGAAAACGCATTTGCCGCTGCTCTGGGCGGTGGTATTGACCTCAACCTCAATAAGTATGTTGGCATCAGGTTCATTCAGGCTGACTACCTCCTAACAAAGTTCAATGATGGCAACAACAACCAGCAGAACAATGCCCGTGTCTCTGCAGGATTAGTCCTGCATTTTGGCGGCAATCCGCCTCCACCGCCCCCGAATCATCCTCCCACAGTCACAGTCTCTGCCAATCCGACCCAGGTTTTTGCCGGCTCGAATGACAGCATTGCGCTCACGGCCCAGGGTTCCGATCCCGATAATGATCCGCTGACCTATAAGTGGACCGTTACTGGCGGCGCCATTGAGGGTGATGGGGCGAATGTTCGCTGGAATTCCAACGGCGTGAAAGAGGGGACTTATACCGCAACCGTCACTGCCGATGATGGACGCGGCGGCACAGCCAATGCCTCAACTGACCTGCACGTAGCAGCCAAGCCCAACTCTCCGCCGGTTATCTCTTCTTGCGCGGCAGATCCGGGCACCATTACCGTGGGACAGAAGTCCACCATCACCACTACCGCCAGCGACCCTGACAATGATCCGCTGACCTACAGCTACAAGACCACCGGCGGCACAGTCACCGGAACAACAGCCACTGCGCAGTTTGATTCAGCGCACACCGCTCCTGGTTCTTACACCGTTACCTGCCACGTAAGCGATGGCCGCGGCGGTGAAACCGATGCCACAACTCAGGTCACCGTTCAGCCCGCGCCGGAGCAGCGCCAGCTTGAACAGCGCCTCTCGCTGCACAGTATTTATTTCCCAACTGCGCAGCCCACTGAAGCCAATCCCAATGGCGGATTGCTTGCCAGCCAGCAGAGCACGCTCACCAATCTGGCCGGCGATTTCAAGAAGTATCTGGAATACAAGCCAGACGCTCACTTGATCCTGCAAGGCCATGCCGATCCACGTGGCGGTGCGGATTACAACAAGGCGCTCTCAGATCGTCGCGTTGCCCGTACCAAGGCCTTCCTGGTGGAGCAGGGCGTATCTGCCGATGCCATTGATACGCAGGGCCTCGGAGAAGAACAGCCCATGAGTGCAGACCAGGTCAAACAGGCCGTGGATCAGGAGCAAAACATCAGTGCGGCGGAAAAAGCCCAGCTCAAGCGCAATGCCAATGTTCTGGCCCTCGCGCAGAGCCGTCGCGTTGACGTTACGCTCAGCACCACCGGTCAAACCTCAGTGCGCCAGTTCCCATTCAACGCAGAAGACGCATTGAACCTGATCAACCCGCATGGCACAGGGACCAAGAAAGCCCCAGCTCGCAAGAAGACGCCGACCGGCAAAACCCCGGCCAAAAAGGCTGCACCCAAGAAACAGTAGCTCTTGAGTCGCTCCGGAGCGATTGCTTCATAGCGAACGAAGGAACTGACTCTTAGAACTGAAAACAAATCGCGGCAGACTGATAAGTCTGCCGCGTTTTTGTGTGCCGAGCATGTTCGACAGCTAGGAGGTGAAAGTCCTCTTCACAACCTGATGGAGGTGAAGTGATAGTGAAGCGCAAGGACGTCGTCGCGAGGCGAAGTCTGAAAGAAGCGTGGAGCAAAGGCGCGAGCCGAT
>DASTCT010000134.1:0-2181 GCA_035710845.1 Candidatus Angelobacter sp. | reverse complement strand
GTCTTGCTTTGAGGGTCTCGTCGTAAAAGCTCATGTTTCCTCCAGAATTAAGGCCGCTAGCCATGCCGCACAACTATGCACAAAACAAAACAGGCGCGGATTATACCAAGGCATACGAATCGCGTGTCAACACCTGCGCATTTAAGTGTGCAACGCGCCGCGTGAATAATCAAGCTTCATTGGCTCTTGGCGTTCAAGGATTCACTTTGTCCCGCTGCGGGAGCAGCCTTGGGTTTGGACTTGGCAACGGCTTTGTGGGGCGTCTTTTTCCGTCTTCTGGGTGCGCGATCCGGCTCTCCGGGTGCCAAAGGCTTATAGATCACCAGCACTCGGCCCCGACGTAAGCTGTTTCCTTTCAATCCGTTCCAGCGACGCAGGCGCTCCGGCGGCACGCCAAAATCTTCAGCTACGGAGAGGATCGTATCTCCGGTATGGGTCCTGTAATGTGAGGCATATCGTGAATAGGCAATCTTGCCATTGATTCCAGAGCCGCTTACCGGAATTACCAGCTTTGCTTCGCTGAGAAGAGAGTTGTTTTCAAGATTATTGGCTTGCTCAATGGCCCGTTCTGTCGTGCGATATTTACGCGCAATGCCTGCCAGCGTATCACCCGGCTGCACCCGGTAATAGCGCCACGCTGCGCGCTTCTCCACAGGAATGGAGGCGATGGCAGCTTCGTACTGTGCCTTTGAACCCTCAGGCAGATGGAGATCAAACTCTTGATCCTTAGGAGTAGTGCGGCGGAGCAGGCTGGGGTTCAGCTCAATCAACTCATCCACCGGCGCATCCACGCACTCTGCCACCAGGCGCAGGTCCACAGGATAATCAACCTTTTCCACGTCAAATCTCAAAGGCGGGTCAGGCTGTATTTCATCCAGCCCGTACTGTGCCGGATTCTTAGACATGATGGTCATGGCCAGAATGATAGGAACGTAATTTTTGGTCTCGGCCGGCAGTACATTGCGCTTATAAAGCTCCCAGAAATCGGCATAGCCGGTGCGCCTCACGGCTTGTTGCACGTTGCCGGGGCCGGAGTTATAGGCCGCCATGGCCAGGTACCAATCGCCAAACTGGTTATAAAGATCTTTCAGGTGCCGCGCCGCAGCTCGCGTAGACTTTTCCGGGTCTTGCCGGTCATCCACCCACCAGGTGCGTCGCAGGCCATAACCCACGCTGCGACTGGCCATAAACTGCCACATTCCACGCGCCCGCGCGCGGGAGAGCGCCTGCGGTTTGAATCCAGACTCAGCCTGGGCCAGGTAAATTAGGTCTTGAGGAATGCCTTCTTCCTTGAAGATGCGCAAAATCATGTCGCGATAGCGCCCGGAGCGCGCCCATGCGCCCTCAAAAACGCCACGGCCATGCGTAGAAAAATAGTTGATGTAGCCGGCCACGTAGTCGTTGATCATCAGCGGCAGGTCAGACCGGGTGTGTTGCAGGTCAGCTTCAGCTTCAGCTTTTACGTGGGCATCAGCGGAGGGCTCTACCTGATTGGCTTCGTCGATGGGCGCAGGCACCGGCTGCTGTGCCGGCAAGTCCTCGGCATCCTTGGGCGTGTCTGCTCCAAGCATGTTGATTGCATCTGTAATCTTGTCGAACTCCTGTTGCAGCCGATCGTCGGATTTTATGTCCACCTGGAGCTGCGTCAGGATTTCTATTGCATGATTCAGGTCCTGTCTGGCGGCATCGAGTTTGCCGGCCACAAAGTTACTCTCGCCTGAGGCGTAAGCCCTTTCAGCTTCGGCAATAACGGCCGGCACCGGATCTGAGCTTTGCTGGTCTGTTGCAGGTATCTGGGCCTTTACCGGCACATGTTGTACCGGCTTAAATGCTGTAGATATTGAAGGCGGAGAAGATGCGGAAGAGGATGCAGAAGTTGGAGTTGAGGGATTGGCGCTGGGCGCCATAGCTTGCGGCGCTGGCTGGGCGGCTTTCTTGCTGTCTTTACTGGTGCACCCAAACGCAGCCGTCAGTCCCACGGCCAGAATAGTTAAACTCAAACGCTTCAAGCAATACTCCTTGGCAAAAGCGCAAATTCCGCGCAAGCGCTCATCATATCTTTAATTTGGACGAGCTTTCCTGGCCGAAGGCAGCAGGCTCCTCCAGGGTAAACCCGGAAGCAGGTCCTTTTATTTTCACACGAATAGAAACAAACAGGCCCCAGAAAGCGCTGGGGCCTGT
>DASTCT010000133.1:0-56457 GCA_035710845.1 Candidatus Angelobacter sp. | reverse complement strand
TCCGCTTCAACCACAGCTTTGGAGCACAGCAACCAGGAATGTTTGGCATGGGCCGCGGCGGGCGGCAGCGGAGACAGCAACAACAGAACCAGAAGAAAGAGAACGAACACTGGTCGCAGAGCATCAACGGAACGTTCATCTTTAACAACATCCGCAGCAGCGTGCTTAACCCTTTCCCCGGACTGGGCGGCAAGCAATCGGTGAATAATTACAATTTTGGTTTTGGGCACACCGCGACCAAGGGGCTTTTCCTGAACTCACTCCGGTTCAGCTACAACCGCAGCGCTGTGAACACGGCGAATAACTTTACTAATCGCACCAATATTGAAAACCAGATTGGAATCAATGGCGTCTCACAAAGGCCGGAAGACTTTGGCTTGCCGAACCTGAACTTTGCGCCGCAATTCAGCAGCCTGCAGGACATTACGCCCGTGTTTCGCACCACGCAGAATCTTTCCATCAGCGATTCCATGAACCAGTCACACGGCAAACATTCGTTTACCTGGGGCGGAGATTTCCGCCATCAGTTGGTGGATGCCAGCAACGCCAGCAATGCACGCGGCACCTTTCTATTCACCGGGGGCGCTACCGGGCTTCCATTTGCTGATTTCCTGTTGGGCCTGGCCCAGGAAACCTCTTTGCAATTCGGCGCTGATGCCTATCATTTCCGCTCCAATACTTTTGACTTATTTGTGCAGGACAATTGGCGCGCCGGCAAAAACCTGTCATTCAACTTGGGAGTGCGTTATGAGTACGTAATGCCTTATACCGAGTTGAACAACCAATTGGTGAACCTGGATGTGGCGCCCGACTTCAGCGCGGTAGCGCCCGTTCTGCCAGGGCAGGTTGGCACAGTTACGGGCAAGAAATTTCCCGATGGCCTGATCAACACTGACCACAACAACTTTGCTCCGCGCCTGGGACTGGCGTGGAAGCCGCGGCCAAAAACGGTGGTCCGCGCCGGATACGGAGTGAATTACAACATCAGCCAGTATGGGCAGATGGCAACGCAGCTTGGCTTTCAGCCGCCGTTTGCGATGGCGCAAAACAATCCTGCGCCCATTGGAAGTTTTCTGACTTTACAGAACGGTTTTCCTGCGGCGATTGCATCCAGCCCGCTCCACATTACCAACACATACGCCGTCGATCCGGCCTATCGGTTGCCGTACGTGCAAACCTGGAACCTGAATATCCAGCAGGAGATCAAGACCAGCGTGGTGGTAAACATCGGCTATACGGGAGCGAAGGGAACGCATCTCGATATCGTCCGTGCGCCCGACCAACTGCAGACCGGCGGCCCGCGTTTTACGGCGTGCACTCCAACTACACCGGCAAACGTACCATGCGTTCAGCCGTTTTTGTTCGAATCTTCTGAAGGTTCTTCCATCCTGCATCAGGGGACATTGCGCGTGCGCAAGCGCTTGCGGCATGGGCTTTCAGTGGGCGGGACGTACGTATATTCAAAATCCATTGACAATGCCTCTTCCATCGGTGGCGGAGCATCCGTTGTAGCGCAGAATGATCTGGACATCGCGGCTGAACGTAGCCTTTCCAGTTTTGATCAGCGGCACCGGTTCACCGCCGATTATCTTTATGAACTGCCTTTTGGCAAAGACAAAAAGTGGCTCAGCAACGCCGGCATGGCGCAGAACATTTTTGGCGGCTTCCTCTTCAGCGGAGACGTTACGCTGGCCTCGGGCTTGCCGTTCTCGCCGCAGATTTTTGGCCGTGGCGTTGACCTGGGGCGCGGCGTCACTGGCTCTGCTCGTCCTGACCTGGTGCCTGGGCAATCAATACAGATGAGCGATCCAACAATCCAGGAATGGTTTAATACGGCTGCTTTCACCGCTCCGGCCGGCGTCTTTGGCACAGCCGGACGCAATACCATTATTGGCTCCGGCACGGTGCAAGTGGATATGTCCGTTTCTAAAAACATTCAGATCAAGGAAATGCAAGCACTTGAGGTACGTCTCTCCACCACAAACGTTTTCAATACCGTGCATTTCACCTCGATTGATGCAACGTTTGGCTCGCCAACATTTGGCCAGGTAGTGAGCGCTGGCCCCATGCGCAAAGCGCAGATCACGGCAAGGTACAGGTTCTAATGGCACACAATTCGGTTCCCAATTTAATGACGGGCTTTTCACGTTTGCAGCAGATGCTCTCCGCGGCGCTGATTGCGTCGCTGGTATTTCCGCTTGCGACCGCACAGACTCCGGCACAGCAGCCCCAAAGCGATCGAGGCAAGGAAGGCACATACAAGTTTCGTATCGAGAGCGAACTGGTGCTGGTGAACGTGGTGGCCCGCGACAAGCAAGGAAAGCCGGTCACAGACCTGAAGCAGGGAGATTTCACCGTTCTGGAAGATGGCAAGCCGCAGAAGGTTGCAAGCTTTGATTTTGAGAACCTAGACATGCAGCCGTTGACCGCTGCGGCAAACACAGGGCCGTTACAAGAAAGTAAAAACGGGCCAGCTCCGATCCTGCCCAAAGAACCCAAAGAAAAACTGCTGCTAACCACCAAGGATGCTGATCAGGCGCTGAACAACAAGCGCGTGATCGTGCTCTTTTTCGATTTGACCTCGATGAGCCCGGACGAGACTGACCGTTCCGTGCAGGCAGCAAAAAAATATGTCCAGACCAAGATGACCCCAGCCGACCAGATTGCGATTGTTTCTCTGGCGACATCACTGCGGCTGGACCAGGATTTCACCAACAATCAGGCACGTCTGCTGCGGGTGCTGAATCGCTACACGCACGCTGAAGGCCAGGATATGGCTAATGGCAGCACCGGCGACGCTGATGGCATTGAGGAAACCGGCGATGCCTACACACCGGACGAGGCGGAATACAACCAATTCAATACCGATCGCAAATTGCAGGCGTTGCAGTCGCTCTGCCAGATTTTGGCCAAGTTTAACCAGAAGAAGTCGATTATCTACTTCAGCAGCGGTATGACGCAGACAGGTATTGAGAACCAAACCGCTTTGCGCGCTGCCGTCAACACAGCCATAAAAGCCAACGTGGCGATTTACACAACGGATGCACGGGGGCTGGAAGCGGAGCCGCCGGGAGGCTCAGCTTCAATGGCCAGCCTGCGTGGCACAGCGATGTATAGCGGAACAGCGGTCGAAAGCCGCCTTGATGCCAACTTCGCCAGCCAGGAAACGCTCACCACGCTTTCCGGAGATACCGGTGGCAAGGCTTTTCTGGATACAAATGATCTGGACCAGGTCTTTGACCGGGTGCAGCGTGATACCTCGGTTTACTACGTGCTCGGTTATAGAAGCAGCAATCCGCTTCGCGACGGCAAATACCGGCACATTCAGGTCAAGGTCAATCGTCCGGGTTTAAACCTGGAGTTCCGCACGGGTTATTACGCGCCCAAGGACTATCAGCACTTTAACGCTGAAGATAAAGAACAACAGATGACGGATGAACTGGAGTCAGACCTGCCGAATACAGATGTGGCCGTATATATGGCTGCCTCGTATTTCCGCATGGATGACCGCCGTTTCTATGTGCCGGTGTCACTGGTGGTGCCTGGATCACAGATTCCGTTTGTCAAAGGCGGCGATAAGGACAAAGCAACGCTGGATATTATCGGCGAGGTGCAGGACGAGTTGAAGCGGCCAGTGGGCAGCGTGCGTGAGACGGTGAAGCTGTCGCTGGATGCATCACAGGAAGTGCGGCGCAAGAATGTGCAGTATTCCACCGGCTTCCTGCTGGTTGCGGGCAAATATCATTTCAAGTTTGTGGTGCGGGAAAACCAGAGCGGACGGTTGGGATCATTTGAGAGCGATTTTGTGGTGCCCGACATCAAGAAAGCGCCGCTCAAAATGAGCTCAGTGGTGCTGGCCAGCCAGCGGCAGCCTTACACCAAAAAGACACAAAATCCTCTGGTGCGCGATGGCAACGAGCTGGTGCCGAACATCGCGCATGTTTTTACACCGGACCAGCACCTTTATTTCTTCTATGAGGTCTATGATCCGGCGAAAGACAAACAGTTTGGGCCGCAAAACACTGAGACCAAAGACGCCAAAGAGGCCAGGGAAAAGACGGTGCCGGTCAAGAACGCTATTCACGTGATGACCAGCATCCAGTTCTTCAATGGCAAGGTAAAAGCGTTTGAAACGCCGCTGATTGAAGCACGGCAGCTCAACGCGCCGGAGCGCAAGGCCGCAGTCTTTCAGTTTGATGTAAGCCTGGCCCAGCTCAAGCCCGGACTGTACACCTGCCAGGTGAACGTGATTGACGATGTCGGCGGAACTTTCATCTTCCCGCGGCTGCCAATTCTGGTTAGGGAGAAGAAACCGAATGTGACTCCAGTCACCACTGCAAGCGGAACCGGGAATAGCAGCAATTAACGCCCATTTCCGCAAAGAGACGTGGATATACAGCGTTTTGGTTCTGCACCAGCTCCGCGGCAGTACCAAATTTCTAACGTAACGTCACCACGGTAACTTGTTGGCACAGTTTTGGCGGAGCTATTGTGGAATTGCTCTGAGGTTGGGCCCTTTGCGGAAACGTTTGAGCAAACGCTGCCGCTCTAGCAAAGGAGAAGCCGCAATGGCCGCAGGAGAGATCACCTTCATTCAATGTCCGCAGGGAGACTCCTTCCCGGTGCAGAAGACATCAAACCGTTCGTCGGGGATGCAGCAGGTGGTTTGTCCGCGATGCGGTCACAGCTTTGAGGTGAAGCTGGAAGAGACGGTGGAGCGGTTGTCGCTGGGGTTGAAAATGTCGGTGACGAGGTTTGCGTAAGATCTAAGTTCCCTTACGATAGATAGGCTCTTCCCACTGCTTTTCATTGAGCTCATAAAGCAATACTGTTCCTGCCGGCGCCTGTAATCGCACTAGTTCGCGTCTCAGCAGATCCAGGCCCTTCACCGCTTTGTAAAGGTCGACATCGATTCCGCAAAACTCTACAAAATCGTTTCCATCCTCGTCCGGTTCAGAGAATTGCGTTCCACCTCCTGTAACATCACCTAAATCGTCTGTTTCCAAGACTTGTTGCAACGGATCGGCGAATTTTTCCCAGCGTTCCTCCGGGTCAATGTCGCCGGGCATCTTGATATACACGAATAAAGGATTGTCACGATTTACCTGGTTCAAGGAAGAGTGCGAATCGGGACCAGGTCGAGCGCCGTTGGATTCCTTAGAGAAGTGCATCATTTCCTTTCGATCCGGTCGAAGCCATTAGTGTTCTGACCGTTTCAACAGCTCAGCTAAATTGTCTTCCCATATGGCGGGCCACGAGTGTGTGCCGTGACCGCGTGTCTGGTCTGTGATTGGCAGCAGCACGTACTTCCCGTTCTTCACGCGCTGGATATCACGATCGATGATCTTGAGTTCCGGTGGATTGATCTGATCGTCGGCTGAGTTGACCGCGGTGAGCGGTGCAGTAATTTTTTCGAGCTGCGGTTCGGGATTGTAATTTCGCGACGCGTCAAAGTAATAAAGCATGTCATTGGCGTCCGTCGTCTTCATGCGGGCAGCAATGAACTTCTCCAGGAAGTCATCGGCCTGTTCGCGCGTAGGTTCTTCTTTCTGCATGCGCAGGGGTGCGCTACCCATGATCAGAAGGACGTCGAGCGCGCAGGCAAGGCCGTGTGGCTGTTCCTTGTACTCGCCATTATTCCAGCCGGGATCGGTGCGGATTGCGTCCATGATCATGCGCCGCATCATGCGGTTGCGCCCGGCGATCTCCACTGGTTCGCTGGCCAGGGGCATGGCGGCATCAATAAAATCAGGATGCTGCTCTGCCCACAGCCATGAGTGCATGCCGCCCATCGATGTGCCCATGACCAGCCGCAGATGGTTCACTCCAAGACCTTGCGTAAGCAACCGGTATTGCAGCTCAATCATGTCGTCATACTCGTAGTGAGGGAAGCGCATGTGCAGGCCGTCACTGGGCTTGCTGGATTGGCCATGGCCAATGTTATCCGGCAGGATGATGAAGTACTTTGCGGCATCAAGAATCTGGCCCGGGCCAAAGAGCACGCCGCCGAAATTGGGAGTAAGGAATTGCCTGCCGCTGCCGCCGGTGCCATGCAGGATGAGCACCGCATTGCGGACCTTGCCGGTTGAATCCTTCTGCGGCGTGCCAAGCGTGTAGTAATGCAGCTTGACCTCCGGCAGCTTCTCACCAGACTTGAACTGAAAATCTTTCAGCACAAAAGTGCCGGATTGCGGCTCTGGATAATCCGCTGCAAAGGCAGCAATCGACAAAGAGATTAAGAGCAAGGGCAAAAGGTCGCGCAGAGGCTTCATGTCTGGTTCTCCTAAGGACGCAAAAGCTTAAATCATGCAGGCCAACAAGGGAAGCGAGTGGGCTGCAATCTGTCTATGCCATGCCCGCGTCCCCTGCCGCTCGCAGTTGTTCGGTTGTGTCATCAAGGAAGTCCAAACAAGCAGAGTAGCTGGATTCCTGTTTTTTCTAAGTTTTCCGCGACATAGTTTCTTTTTTATTTCTTATATTCGTGAGAAACGTTCGTTCGCCGTCGTGCACTTAATGAACACATGCCGCTTCTCATTGTTTGCTTCCTGGAGAAGGATGGAAAGGGATGAAAATGAAAAGATGCAGTCTACTAACGGCAAGCGCAGCCATGGTTCTTCTGTTCGCGCTTGGTGCTTTCGCCGAGGACACAAAAAGCAACACTGTCAGGCCATTGGCAGTAAACCAGACTGAAGGATATGCCCAGGGCCAGCTCCTGGTATTTACCTACTTCCAGAATTTCGATTGTATTCACCAGCCGTTTGACGATCTTGACCACAATGGACAGGTAGCCGCAGTAGATGCCAATGAGTTCCAGCGCCCGATCTGCACTGTCGGGCAAGGTTCAACTATTGATCCAACCGGGCAGACGGTCCAACACACAGAAAAGCTGTACGTGATTGCGCCGTTTTTTGGCGATGACAAAGACCCGAACGACGCCTTCACTCCGGAACTGGGGCAGGCTCTATTGAGCTTGTTTGGATTTATTCCAGAAGCTTTTAAAACCCATCCTACCGTTGCTGTACAGTGCCCCGAGCCGGGACTACCAGTTACGCAGCACAAAGGCATGCCCAGCACCTGCACCATGCACACCACACTGACAGACCTGGGACCGGCGCTGGCTAAACTGGGCAAGGTACCGCCCAACACCAGCGTGATTGTGCCGACGTTGAACCACAGCCATATTATTGACGGCACAGATTTCGGGCCGGTGTGGTGGCAAATTATTTCCGTGCTGGTAACTGACCCTGCTGCGTGGCCGAGCGCTGACGGAAAATCGGGGATCAACTCGCTTGACGCTTTGCGGGCAGCCCAGGCAGCGGGCCAGGCTCGGCCTGATGCGCCGACAAACTTCTTCTTGTTCTTCGATGTTCAGCCTGAAGGGCAGCACTAAATTGGTTCTCATCTCACGGGCGCGATAAGCGATGCGCTCGTGAGCGCGGGCCAAATTGATCGTCAGCTGTTCCTGCCGCCTCTACCGCCTACTGCACAGTCCAAGCCTCTCCCTAGAATTAAATTCAAAATCCTTCCGCGACAAAAGTGCCGAATTGCGGCGATTCCCAACCGCGTAAGCATGAGAAAACCGTGCATCGTCTCAAAATGGTACACAGGCTTTCATCGTCTTCTAAAAAGCCAAAGCTCACGTCAATGTCAGCGGCTCACAGGAGACAAATCGCATTGATAGCAAAGGAACTTGCTATCAAAACATCAGAACCAAAGCACAAAAGTTTCAGGCCCGGATTCACCTGCCATAGGCCGCCCGGCATAGAGTTTCTTTACCATTTCTCTTTTTGCGCGTAACGTCTGCCCACATTGGAACTCAATTGAGGACGTGCGGACCGGATGACAATCTGGGAAATCTGATTTCTGGAGATTGATTCTCAAACGGAGGCACACAACTCATTGGTTCCCTTCCCTTAACCAACGCGGGCGCGTGAATCTACGCGCCTGCGATCATGCAGTCAGAATCCAAACCCCGCGAAATATCCGTCAGTAGCGGAAAATCGAGAGAAAAATGGAGAGAGAGGCTCCACCGAATGAACCACCACACCAGAAAGATCGCAGCGGTCCTGTTTACCTCGGTGCTTTTGCTTTTCGCCGCGGCGTGGCTGCCCAGCGGTAAATCAAAGAGCAAAGCAGCGTCATCATCGGCACTGCCTGCCAATGACGAACAGAACAACAACAACATGCAAGCGATGTTCAACCAGGGAAGGCAGATTTTCCGCTATGACACATTTGGGGACGAAGATTTTTGGGGCGGAACGCTGCATCTTCATCAGGCAATCGCCGGTGAAAAACTAGGCGGCGTGGGGCCCGGAGTGAGCCCCAAGACAGCGCTCTCTGTGGGCTTGAAAGTTGATTCTGACGCATTGCCGGCCAACCTTGTGGAGCAAATTAAGGCAGGCAAGGTAAATCTTGATGATCCAGCCACCACGCTGGCATTGCTCAAACTTAACTCGGTGGTTGGCGTTACCGGTTTTTTTGACAAGCAAGGCAAGCTGGAAAGCATGGGCATTCAGTGTGCGCTTTGCCATTCCACCGTGGACGATTCCTTTGCTCCGGGAATCGGGCACCGGCTGGATGGATGGCCAAATCGTGATTTGAACGTGGGCGTGATTGTCTCGCTGGCGCCGAACCTACAGCCGGTAGCGGATCTGCTGGGCGTGGACGTGCCTACAGTAAAGAAAGTGCTGACCAGTTGGGGGCCGGGCAAATACGATGCCGAGCTTGATCAGGATGGCAAGGCCTTTCAACCAAATGGCAAGTCGGCCGCAACGCTGTTGCCTGCTGCTTATGGCCTGGCAGGCGTGAATGACGCCACCTATACCGGCTGGGGATCGGTCACTTATTGGAATGCTTACGTTGCCAATACTCAGATGCACGGCAAAGGAGCGTTTTCTGAACCCAGGCTGACAGTGGCCCAATTCCCAATCGTTGCCAAGTCACATTACAACCAGGTGCGGAACAGCGATGACCAGATTACGTCAAAGCTGGGCGCGTTGCAGTTCTACCAACTTGGTATTCCTGCTCCCAAGCCGCCTGAGGGCAGCTTTAACAAAGAAGAAGCAGCGCAAGGCAAGGTACTTTTCTCTGGAAAAGCCAACTGCGCCCGTTGCCACGTGCCAAACCTTTATACCGAACCCGGATCAAGCCTCCATACTCCAGAAGAGATCGGCATTGATGATTTCCATGCCTCCCGCTCGCCAACCAAGTTGTACCGGACCACGCCGCTGCGCGGACTGTGGGCGCATCAAAAAGGCGGGTTTTATCATGATGGGCGCTTCCAGACGCTGGGTGAAGTTGTGGCCCACTATGACCAGCATTTCAAACTGCAACTGACCGACCAGGAAAAGAAAGACCTGGTTGAATTCCTGAAGTCACTGTAAATTACCCCTCCCCATCCATGCGCTGACTATCGCGCGTGGATGGGGGTTTTAAAAATTGCGGCACGCGAACAAATCCCAAAAAAGCGAAGGCTGATCTGATCTCGATCTTCGGCGCATCAATAAATATCAGAGCCGTCTTACGAGAGCCACTTGGTCATTAGATTTCTGGCGTCTTCGACGAATCCTGAGTTTCGATACAGCGCTTGTGCCGGTTGGTTCTCACGGCCAACTTCAAGACGCAAGGCTGCAATTCCTTCACGGCGGCAAATACCTTCTGCAAACCCAACTACACCCTGGCCCAGATTCTGGCGGCGAAAAGGCTCGCGAAGATAAAGCTCGTCCAATAAGGCAAAGCGTCCGTGAAATTCCAGGCTGAAACAAAATGTAAGAACGAAATATCCTGCAATGGCAGGGCCGCGAAATATGAGGTAGATCTGGCCATACTGCGGCGACTGGAGAAGCTTGTTGATTGCGTTGCGCGCAGTTTTTTCATCAAAGCGCATTTCCTGCTGTAAGTAAAACTCGCGCATCATCTCCAGCAGGCTGGGCACTTCCTGGTCAGACAAAAGCTGGAAGAGGGCATTCATGCTCCTGAATTTTACAAGCCTTCAAGGATCGGCCAAAATTCACTGGCGCTGAATCTTCACGAAGCATGGCATTGCCTGCGAGCGTACAATTTCAGACATCAGGATCTCAGGATCTAAAGACACAGTGGATGCAGTCCCAACCCGCACCAAGCCAGCTCTCTGGAAACGCTTTTTAAAGCGGACAGTGATCTCCCTGCTCGCACTGATTGTGCTCCTGGCAGCCGCCGGATTCACGTACAACGAGATTGAACGACATGCAGATGCGCGCCAGTTCCCGCAACTGGGAAAATCCGTGAGGCTTGGCCCTGAGTTCGGCAATATGAGCCTGAATTTGAACTGCTATGGAGAAGGATCGCCTACGGTGGTTCTGGATGCCGGCCTGGGCGTGCCTGCACACGGCTGGAAACCGGTACAACCTGCAGTGGCGAAGTTTGCGCGCGTGGTTCCTAGGATCGAGCTGGATACGGATGGAGTGAAGCCGGGCCTATGCCGCGCACCAGCAGTGAGATCGCCAAAGAGCTGCACGCGCTACTTGTGGCCGCAGGAGAAAAGCCGCCCTATATTCTTGTTGGCCATTCTTTCGGAGGTTTTAACGTTCGCGTGTTCAACGGTGCTTACCCCAATGACGTTGTCGGCATGGTCCTGGTGGATGCCTCACACGAAGACCAGGAAAGCATCATTCCGAAAGTCTTACTGGAAAACATGAAAGAGATAGAGACTTCGCTGAGATGGCAGAAGAGGCTCGCGCCAGCTTATGCCTATTTGGGAGTTGGCCGTCTTTTGAACGATACCGCGGGCCTGACTTTCCTTTCGAAAGCCGACCGTCGCGAAGCACTTTATCTTGAATTGCACCCAAGATTTTATGCCGCTGAGCTGTCTGAAGTTGAATCATGGCGGGCAAGCGAGGATGAAGTGCGCGCCGCCGGGAACCTGGGAGACAAGCCGCTCATTGTGTTGACTGCCGGAAAATGGACTGACATAGAGCCAAGGTCGACACAAAAAGATGTGGATGATCTGAAACAGGCCTGGATCAACGGCCTGCAAGTCAGGGAAGCGCACTTGTCCACACGTTGCAAGCAAATCGTGGTTCTTGATAGCGATCACATGATCCCATTTGAGCGCCCTGACGCGGTTGTATCCGCAATTCACGAAGTATGGGACGAAGCGCGTGCTGCAAAGCCGTGACAGGAAGTTAGCAGCACTGCTGCTCACTCTTCGGGATGGAGAGTTTAAGCGAGAAATACCTGAATTATCAATTTCATCCTTAGCCGCGAAAAGCCTAAAATAGAAGCAGTAGGAGTCTTACCCATGAGAAAGATCTTTGCCCTTCCTTTTTTGCTTGCATCGCTGGCAACTGTGGCGTTCGCCACGCCAAAGCCCCAGATTTCCGGCCAGTATGTTGAAACGCGCAGCGCCGATGTTTACGTGGGCCAGTGCTTCGCCAACAGCGAGATGAACCTCACCGGCCAAGAGGCGATCGTCGCCTGGCACGTCGGCGAAGGTTCATGGGATGGCGTCTCGCTCAACGGATTGACCATTGTTGGCGCCATCAAGGCGCAGGCTACATTGGGCGATCCCTATGGCAAGCCTTATCCTGCCAAGTCAGTTCTCATTGTGGATAAGCAAGCGACTCCTGAACAGCGCCAGGCCCTGATCAACTTTGCCCAGGAGATGGGTGGTGAGCTGCTGCAGCATGTTGTGAAGGTGATTGATGCCCCCATAGATATGGAAGTAGCGCAAGGCCAGCACAGCACTCGCGCCCGCCTACAGGCCGGCGATGTGGTCACGGTTGAGACCCGCGCCATCGGCGAGAAAGATCATCTTTGCGACAATGAAGATACCTTTTATCCGCCACTCACCCAAACTGCGCACGCCATGCCCGCTGTGGCCATGACAGACCAATATCTGGGCAACGATCTCAACGAAACCTGGACGCTGCATGACAAGCGCAGCGCCTTTGTGGGAACGTTTGTGCGCTAAAAATTCGAGTCTAAATTCAAAAGCTATGACTGCCGGAATCTTTCGATTCCGGCATGTCTTTTTTGTAATCTGAAGAAGACCGTACCGCCGTGGTAAGCTTCTGCTTCCAAATTCTATGAACAACGCACATCCATCGCACTTTGATCTTCAGGCAGCAGCAAAACAAATCATGCTCGAAAACGGCTTTGAGCCGGACTTTCCACCCGAAGTCCAGCAGCAACTGGCGCAAATCAAATTTGCGCCGCCGCAATCTTCCGGTGCAGACGTTCGTGATCTGCGAAGCCTGCTCTGGTCGTCGATCGACAATGACACCTCGCGCGATCTGGACCAGATTGAGTACGCGGAGAAGCTGCCGGACGGAACCACCAAGGTCATGGTCGGCATTGCTGATGTAGATGCTTTTGTGCCGAAAGACACGCCGATTGATCGCCACGCAGCGCATGAAACCACCACTGTTTATACCGGCGTGCGCAACTTTCCAATGCTGCCGGAAGAGCTATCCACGGGGACCACGTCATTGCTTGAAGTGGACGGCAAGCTGAGCGTGGTAACTGAGTTCGTTGTCGATAGTAACGGCCAGGTTGGAAAGCACGATATCTATCGCGCACTGGTAGTCAACAAGTCGCAATTAACTTACAACGCCGTGGGCGCATGGCTTGAAGATCGAGAATCTGCGCCGCCCAAGGTCGCTGCATCGCCGGAGCTGCAGGCACAGCTCAAGCTGCAGGACGAAGTAGCCCAGGCGCTCAAGAATGAGCGCTATCGCCACGGCGCGTTGAACATTGAGACAACTGAAGTAAGTCCTGTGGTGCTCAATAACCAGGTCGTCGATCTCCAAAAGCAGGAAAAAAACCGCGCCACCGAGCTGATTGAAGATTTCATGATCGCCGCCAATGGCGTGATGGCGCGCACTCTGGAAGATGCCAAAGTTTCATCGATCCGGCGTATCGTTAAAACGCCGGAGCGTTGGGACCGCATTGTGGCCCTGGCAGCGCAGCACGATGGCAAGCTTCCTGCGCAACCGGACTCAAAAGCCCTCAATGATTTCCTGCAGCTTCGAAAGCAGGCTGATCCTGATCACTTCGCTGATGTCTCGCTCGCTGTCATCAAGCTCATGGGCCCCGGCGAATATGTCCTCGAGCGCCCCGGTGACCCATCGCCCGGACACTTCGGCCTTGCCGTGCAGGACTACACGCACTCGACAGCGCCTAACCGGCGATTTGCCGACGTGGTAACACAACGCCTGATCAAAGCTCACCTTGCCGGACAGAAGTCTCCGTATGCTGATGATGAACTGTCGTCGATTGCCTTGAACTGCACGACCAAGGAAGACGCGGCACGAAAAGTAGAGCGCGCGATGTCAAAACGGATTGCAGCGGTGACCATGAGCAGCAAAATCGGACAGGTGTTTGATGCCATTGTCACTGGGGCTACACCGAAGGGGACCTTTGTTAGAGTGCTCAAGCCTCACGTTGAAGGCCTGTTAATACACGGACAAGGCGTGGACGTGGGCGACAAACTGCGCGTGAAACTTGTGAGTACAGATCCGCAGCGAGGTTACATAGATTTTATGCGCGCCTAGCAATAACTTCATTTCAGATAAATCAGCGTCGCCACAGAGCGTTGCCCTGCTCCGATTGTCACAATATTTCATCGCTACACAATTAGATTTTTTAATCCAGCAGGCCACGTACAACAGCACAAGGCGCAAAGGAAATTTAGTTTTCATCCAACATGGCACTTGTTTTGCATGTCTCTATATTTTCAGGGCCGGGTTCGACTCTTATATGACAAAGAGCTAAGACTAAATTGGATGCTTAAACGGCGGTAGGCTCCTGAAACGCTTGACCTTAGTTGCTGGCTCAAAAAAGTTCCAAATGCAGGATTGCACATTTAGCTGGGTAATTCTTGCACGCATAGCGGGTAATGAATTCACTCATTTGGAGACCCCCTTATGAACGACGATCAGAAATGGCTTGAAGCTGCTGCCGGTATTGAACAGGATATTTTGTATCTGAAAGCAGCACTGAAATCGGCTCAAAGTTGTGTTGCGGCCAGCCTGACCAAGGATATTGAACGCTTGCAAGTCGCCCTGGCTATTTATCAGAAGAACGCTTCCACCAACGTACCCTGGCCCAGTCCTGATGACTTGTTTTGCATTAACCTTTTCTCTTCCCCCCAACAGGTTTCGACTGCCATGCGGCGAGACTTTAAGTTTGCTTGCTAGCTCACTCACACGTTAGTTGGGAGATATGAGATGAAGAAGCTGCGAATATTGCTGGGCGGAAATGAATCCATCAAAAGCACGATGGAGTCATGGGGTTTTGATGTAACGGCTGTGGCCGATGGCAAGCAGGCATGTTCTGCCATCTATATTGACCGGTTTGATCTCTGCCTTCTTGACTGGGATTTGCCCAAGATGACTGGGCTTGAAGCGTGCGGATGGATCCATTCTGTGAACCTGCCCGCACAACCTTACGTGGTCCTGGCCACGCACCGAGGTAAGCCGGAACAAGTCCACGCGGCTTATCTGGCCGGCGCTAATGACTTCATCGCCAGCCCTTTTAACCTGGAAGATCTGCATTTTCTTGTGTCAGCTTTCGCGCACAAGATTTCCAGGACTCACGTTGCCTTCCATGATCTAGGGCTTTTGGATCCAGTGGAGCAATATCGCCGCGATCTCTCACGGCCAGCAAGAAACTACTCGCGCATCTAGAGCGCAACAGCCATGAAGATTGTTGCGCCCCAGAGATTTCCAGCTTTTATTCTTTGAACCCGTGCTCCACCAGGGCGCGACGCAGCTTTTCCAGGCAACGTCCGCGAATGAAGCCAATGGATCCGGTCGCCAGACCAAGGCGTCGTGCAACCTCGGCATAAGGCAACGCTGGCTGTTCAAAGAAAAGTAGCCTGACCAGTTCCCGATGGCGCGGAGCAAGCTGTGACACCACTTCGCGCACAATCTGCTCTTGCTCCAGTTGCGCAAGCGCATCCGCGTGCCATGTGGAAGCAATACCTTCCGCCGCTTCCGGCTCCATGGCATCCAGTTCCACGTGGTTCGCCTGCTTTCTCTTCCACCGGTATGACTGTCGGATAGTCACAGTAATAAGCCATGACCGCAAAGACTGTGCGTTCTTTAGTTGTGGAAGGCTATTAAGCACCTCAATGCATACAGACTGAAACACATCCGCTGCGTCCTCAGGAGAAGCGCCATACTTAATTGGGATGGAGAAGATCAGCCTTTTGTATCTGTCGATCAGCTCTTCCCACGCCCATTGCTCGCCCTGCAAGCAGCCCTGGACCAGCCATTCATCTTCAAGCGTTTCCGCGCCATCATTGCACGTACATGGTTCAACAGAAGATTCACTTATGAGTTCCGGCTGCACCGCAGGCATAAAGTCCCCTGGGTCGGGTGTATAAATTTCGGATTTCATCGTCCCATTTCCTTATCTGGTTAAATGTCTCTCGTTGTTTCGCACGGCCTTTTAAGGACCGGCCATAAGCGCTGTAATAGAAAGTCCGCAACAATAACTGCAAGAGCTTTATCTACAGACACACTTCGGGAATGGGAACGAGATCAGATACGCAGAGGGACGGCAAAACTGGCTGGCACAGCTTCCGGGCCGGCATTGTCAAAGGCTCTACTGGCAAATGCGCGCGATGGAATCAGGAAACCTGAACGCAATAAGTCGGGAAAGAGTGAAAACATGATTCCGGCAAAAACAAAGAACATACCGGTCTCAAACAACACAGAAATCAAGTGCAATTCAATATCGCCAGTCGCCACCGGGAAATTGTCCCAGCTATCCAGTTGCATGAATGGCGAAAAGATCGCCATCAGGATCATCAGGATAAGTACGATTTGTGGCAACTTGCGGAGCATTTGTTTTTATATGCCCTGAACGAACATTTCTATT
This sequence comes from Candidatus Angelobacter sp., assembly GCA_035710845.1. Classification (GTDB taxonomy): domain Bacteria; phylum Acidobacteriota; class Terriglobia; order Terriglobales; family Acidobacteriaceae; genus Angelobacter. The sequence continues at coordinate 40,593 of DASTCT010000133.1, read as the reverse complement.
GGGGCGGTCTGAAGAGAGATAAAGATGCTCATTTCTTCAGTTTCCCAATCTGGCAGGACTATAGCATGGGCTATTTTGTGGCCAAAATGGCACCTATCATAAAGCCCGTAAATGGCGATTAAATCTACTCAATAATCCATGCAAATTGTTGATTCTTTTAGGCTTATTTCTTGAGTAAATGACCCCTTGCCCAAGTTCTTAGTACCAAGCTTCTTTAAGAATCTCTAACAGAAAAACGGCCCTAAATAGTGCGAAATTGAGTCCAGCCTATATTTTTTTGCGATCAGGCCTGCACCATACTGTTAGTGGCCGCGCTTCACAGAGTTTCGGCCCAATGTGTCTATCGCCCGCTACCTGTGCGGGAGCAGTGGCGGGATTTTCCGAAACTCTAACCACTTTCTGTTTAGATCCAACCAACTGAGTTGGTTCAGGCAGGGAAAAAAGGAAGAGCGGGAGGGCGAGTGGGGAATTAGCGCGTTCTCCCGCATCTTCCTAGTATCAATACATCGGAAACGAAGTACTCTCCAGGTCCAATCCCAACTGCAATCTCGCCCCTTCAGTCATTTTTCCTGGATGCCACGGCGGATCAAACACCACATCAACGTTAAGCTCCTTGACCGTAGGCAAGCTTGAAAGCTTGCGCTGGATATCTGCTTTCAGCACGTCTGACATGCCGCATCCTGGGGCCGTCATGGTCATTTTTATGTCGATCTTGTTGCCCTCCGCGACGGGAGAAATCTGGCAGGAATAAATCAGCCCCAAATCCACTACGTTCACTGGGATTTCAGGATCATAGACAGTCCGCAACTGGTCCCAGACAAGGTTCTCACTGAATTCTGCCGGAGCTTCTGTAGTACCCACTGAAGGCGACGATGCCAAGCCCAGCGCATCGGCATCTTTGGCATCAATGCGGACCATATACCCCACGTCCGTCATTACCGTATAGCTGCCACCCAGCGACTGCATCATTCGCACCGAGGTCCCCGCGGCTAGCTTGTGTGGTATGCCGCTGGGAATCTGCGTGGCATCAACCTCACGCGACAATACGATTGGTTCATTTGCTGCCATTGAGCCCCTATTCTGTTGAAACAGCTTGTTCTTCTCCGCGCATGGCGGCACGCAGGGCATGCCAGGCCAGCGTCGCGCACTTTACCCGCAGCGGAAACTCCGATACTCCGGCAAATACCGCCAGCTTGCCCAACTCTTCCTGCGTTCCGGCTTTTTGTCCGGTAACCAGGTCGTGGAACTTGGTAAAAATATCTTCGGCTTCGGCCGTTGTCTTGCCTTTGAGCGTCTGCGTCATCATGGAAGCCGAAGCTTTTGAAATAGCACAACCGCTGCCTTGAAAACCGATGTCGTTGATAGCGCCATCTTTCAGGTCAAGATAGACCGTGAAATGGTCGCCGCACAGCGGATTAAATCCTTCCGCTTTGTGGTTGGCTTGTTCCAGCGCGCGGTAATTCCGGGGCTTTTTGCTGTGCTCCAAAATCACTTCCTGGTAAAGCTCTCGCAGCTCAGACATTACCCCATCACCTCACGAACCTTGCGGATTCCGGCTGCCAGAACATCAACTTCCTCGCGTGTGTTGTACAAGCCAAACGATGCGCGGACAGTGGCGGGGATATTGAACCGCTGCATCACCGGCTGCGCGCAATGGTGCCCTGTACGCACGGCGATGCCCTCACGGTCGAGGATCGTCCCAATATCGTGCGGGTGAATGTCTTCAATCACAAATGACAGCACGCCGGCCTTTTCTCGCGCTGTACCGATGATCTGAACTCCGGGAATCGACTCTACCTTGCTTGTGGCATAGGCAAGCAACTCTGCTTCATGGGCCTCAACCTGCTCCGGCCCCAGATTGTTCAGGTACTCGATAGCTGCGCCAAGGCCAATCGTATCTGCAATATTCGGCGTGCCGGCCTCAAACTTGTAGGGCAGCCGGTTGTAAATCGTTTTGTCAAAAGTAACGGAGGCGATCATGTCGCCACCGCCCTGCCACGGCGGCATGGCTTCAAGCAACGCTGCTTTTCCGTAGAGCACGCCGATGCCGGTTGGGCCATACATTTTGTGGCCGGATACAGCATAGAAATCGCAATCCAGAGATCGAACATCCACCGGCATGCGCGGAGCGGCTTGGGCTCCATCCACCAGCACAGGGATATTGCGCGCATGGGCCAAACGAACGATTTCTCGCACAGGATTGATCGTTCCCAGAGCATTGGAAATATGTCCTATGGCAACAATCTTCGTCTTCGGGCCAAGCAGCTTCTCAAATGCTTCCAGCAGAAGTTCGCCGCGATCGTTAATCGGCGCTACCCGCAGCTTCGCGCCTTTCTCTTCGCACAACAACTGCCACGGCACAATGTTGGAGTGGTGCTCCATTGCGGTGATCAAGACTTCATCACCTGCACCTACGTTCTTGCGCCCATAGGTCTGCGCCACCAGGTTGATGCCTTCCGTGGTGCCGCGCACAAAGATGATCTCTTTACTGTCAGCCGCGTTCAGAAATTTCTGCGCTGCCACTCTGGCATGCTCATAAGCCTCGGTGGCTCGTTCAGAAAGCGCATGCACGCCGCGATGAATATTGGAATTGTCGTGGCGATAGTAATGCTCAAGCGCATTAAGCACGGCCAGAGGTTTTTGCGTGGTGGCAGCGTTATCCAGATAAACCAGCGGCTTGCCGTGGACTTTTTGCTGCAACACAGGAAAGTCCTTGCGCACCTTCTGCACGTCAAATCCGCTGACAATATCAATCCCATGCGGCGTCTTGACAACGGTACTCATCCCACTTCCTCCCAATTCCGCTCCACCACCTGGGCGGAGCCTTCGCCGGAAAACTGCGCCGACTCCGGCAGGCGCGCAACTACCAGTCGCTCCAGGTGCTCGCGCACCTGAGGCGAGTTCATACGATCAAGGCATTCGTTGGCAAAGGCCAGCAGCAATAAATCGCGGGCGGAAACTTCACCCAGGCCGCGCGAACGCAGGTAAAACAGCGCATTTTCATCCACCTGGCCGATGGTGGCTCCGTGGGTGCACTTCACATCGTCGGCATAAATCTCAAGCTGTGGCTTGGTATCAATCTGCGCATCGTCAGAGAGCAGCAGGTTGCGATTGGTCTGCTTGGCATCTGTCTTCTGCGCATCTTTGTGGACGATGATGCGCCCGTGAAACACGCCGCGCGCCTGTCCATTCAAAATGCCGTTGTAAAACTGCCGGCTGTTGCAATGCGGGCTGGCATGTTCAACGAGCATGTAATTATCCATGTGCTGGCGGCCATTGGCCATGAACAAGCCATTGATCAGGCACTCGCTTCCCTCACCCGCCAGCACCGGATGAACATTGTTTCGAATCAGCGCTCCGCCCAGCAGCAGCGAGTGTGTGGCCACGTTGGCACTGCGTCCCTGTTGGATTCGCAAGGTAGAGAAGTTGTAGGCTGACTCGCCTTCGCGCACCACCATGTAGTGCAAGACGTTTGCATTGTCACCCGCCACCAGTTCGGTTGCGGTGTTGGAAAATGAAGTACCTTCGCCCAAAGAAGCGTAGTCTTCCACGATTGTGACCTGGCTGCTTTCACCTACAACAACCAGATTACGTGGATGATTCATGGTAGGTGTAGCGCCAGGCACAGTGATAAACAGGGCATAAATCGGCTGTTCAACCACCACGCCTGCTGCCACTTCAACGCAGAGCCCGTCTTCAATAAAGGCCGAGTTCAACGCAGCAAAAGCGTCCCGCTCCGTATTTAAATAGCGGCCAAGATGCTGTTCAACGCCAGCCGGGTCCTGGGCAAGTTGGGCCGCCAGGTTGCTGATCTTTACACTTTTCGCCGAAGGAATAATCGAGAGCTCTTCTGAAAACAATCCGTTGACGAAAATTAACTGGCAGGAAAAACCTGCGATATCGAACTGCTCAAGGTCCTTCTTGGCCACATTGGCCTGCTCCGCAAGTCCAAACTGCGTGCCTGCCACCGCTGACACGTTGGTAAAACGCCAGTCTTCATCGTGGGTGGTCGGGAAACCACTCTCGGAAAATCTCGCGAAAGCTTCCTGCCGCAGCGATTGGAGCCAGCGTGGTTGCGCGGCCGTGCGACTATTTGACTGATCAAATGTCTCCAGATATTTTTCCGGAATTTGGATTTCGGCAATCACCGTCTCACTCCCGTCAACTCGCCTTCAGTCCAGCTATAGCCCTTCTGCTCCAGTTCCAGCGCCAGCTCCGGCCCGCCGGACTTCACAATCCGGCCATTGACCAGCACATGGACAAAGTCGGGCACAATGTAATCAAGCAGCCGCTGATAATGCGTCACCACGACCATGGCGCGGTCCTTGCTGCGCATAGCGTTTACGCCATTGGCCACAATCTTCAGGGCGTCAATGTCCAGTCCGGAATCGGTCTCGTCCAACACGGCCAGCTTCGGTTCAAGCACGGCCATCTGTACGATCTCATTGCGCTTCTTTTCGCCACCGGAAAAGCCTTCGTTTACCGGACGGTTCAGAAATTTCTCGTCCATCTCAAGCATGCGCATCTTCTGCCGAAGCAGCGGCAGAAAATCCATGGCGTCCATCTCATCTTCGCCACGATATTTTCTGACTGCATTCAATGCCGCGCGCAGAAAATACGCATTGCTGATGCCGGGAATCTCCACTGGATATTGGAAGGCCATAAACAGGCCTTCGCAGGCCGCATCTTCCGGCTTCATCTCCAGCAGGTCTTTACCTGCGAAGGTGATGGAGCCGGCAGTAACTTCATAGCTCTCGCGGCGCGCCAGTACCTGGGCCAGCGTGCTTTTGCCGGAACCGTTTGGCCCCATAATGGAGTGCACCTCGCCAGGATTCACCGTGAGGTCAATTCCCTTCAGAATTTCGTTTCCATTTACACTCGCGTGCAGATTTTTGATTTCGAGCAAGCTCATCTTTATCCAACGCTCCCCTCAAGGCTGATGCTGAGTAATTTCTGCGCTTCCACGGCAAACTCCATCGGCAACTCTTTAAAAACGGCCTTGCAGAAACCGTTAATGATCATGCTGACCGCTTCTTCCTTGGAGATGCCGCGCTGCTGCAGATAGAAAATCTGGTCGTCGCCGATCTTTGACGTTGACGCCTCATGCTCCATGCGCGCGCTGGCATTCTTTACCTCTATATACGGGAACGTATGCGCGCCGCACTTATCACCAATCAATAGCGAATCGCACTGCGTGTAATTGCGCGCACCCTGCGCGCCTTTCAGGATCTTCACGCCCCCGCGATAGGTATTCTGTCCGTGACCGGCAGAGATGCCCTTTGACACCACCGTGCTCCTGGTGTTCTTGCCGATATGGATCATCTTTGTTCCGGTATCGGCCTGCTGATAGTTGTTCGTCAGAGCGACGGAATAGAACTCGCCCACCGAGTTTTCGCCCTGCAGAATGCAGCTCGGATACTTCCACGTAATGGCCGAACCGGTCTCCACCTGCGTCCAGCTAATCTTGGAGTTTTTGCCCAGCGCCTTGCCGCGCTTGGTTACAAAGTTGTAAATCCCGCCCTTGCCTTCCTTATCGCCCGGATACCAGTTCTGCACCGTGGAGTACTTGATGGTCGCATTGTCATGCGCAATCAGCTCAACCACGGCCGCGTGCAACTGGTTCTCATCGCGGATCGGCGCAGTGCAACCTTCAAGATAACTGACGTAAGCGCCTTCATCGGCGATGATCAGCGTACGCTCAAACTGTCCTGTGTTCTGGGCGTTGATGCGGAAATACGTTGATAGTTCCATGGGACAGCGCACGCCCTTAGGGACGTAAACAAATGAGCCATCGCTGAAAACCGCTGAATTCAGCGCGGCAAAAAAATTGTCAGTGTAAGGCACCACCGAACCCAGGTACTTCTTAACCAGCTCAGGATGGTTCTTCACCGCTTCAGAAAATGAACAGAAGATCACACCGGCTTCGGCCAGCTTCTCTTTGAACGTTGTGGCCACAGAGACGCTGTCAAACACCGCGTCAACAGCCACGCCGGCCAGCAACTTCTGCTCGTGCAACGGAATGCCCAGCTTGCTGTAAGTGTTCAAAATCTCCGGGTCGACTTCTTCCAGGCTCTTCAGCTCTTTCTTTTGCTTGGGAGCGGAATAGTAGGAAAGCGCCTGATAGTCGATTGGCGGATACTTCACGTTGGCCCACTTCGGCTCAGCCTGTTTCTGCTCCAGTTGCGCCCAGTGGCGATACGCCTTGAGCCGCCACTCCAGCATGAACTCAGGCTCGCCCTTCTTGGCCGCGATGGCGCGAATAATGTCTTCATTCAGCCCAGGAGGTAGCCGGTCCTCGTCCACTGAGGTAACAAATCCCCACTTGTATTCCTGCTGTGTGAGGTCCTGAATTTGATTGACTGTGCTGCTCATCTCACTCCTTCCACCACCCCGCCTGCTGGCTTGATGGAGGCAACAATTTGTTCCTGCTCGGGTTTGCGTTCATGCCTGGCCATCTCATGATTCAGATCGGAAAGCATCACGTGCTGCAGCGCATCGCGCAGCGCGTCGCCAATAATCTGTGAGTTGCTCTTGATGGCGCATGAGCGCTCCATATTGCAAAGCCCTTTGACCACGCTGCACTCGGTAAAGCCAATTGGCCCTTCCAAAGCCAGCACGATCTCAGCTACGGATATCTTTGAGGCATCGCGGGCCAGGCTATAGCCGCCCTTAACGCCGCGATGCGAGCTCAAAAGCCTGCATTCAGAAAGCTGGCGCAACAGCTTGCCCACAGTGGGCAGCGGCAGCCGGGTAGCCTTGGCTAGGCTGCGCGCGGTATGCGGTGCTTCCACACCAGTGCGCGCCACGTATGCCATGAGCACAATGCCATAGTCCGTTAATTTGTTCAGCCTGAACATGCTTTGTTGGCTCGCGTCTACAGAAACACACGCAGCCAAATACAATACCAATCCAGTATTATTTTACCGAACGGAGGGGGAGGAATACAAGACCAAAAAGGTCTGGATTCAGGGGAGAGGGCTTATACAGCATTCATCAGCGTTTTGGCTTACGATCACGCTCACGTTTGTAATCGTAATTCTCGTCGAAGTCGATCGTGCCAAAAAGCTTGAAGATTTCCAATTGTTTTCGTCTTCTGATGTACTCGCTTAAAGCAGCCTCCAGGGCTTCTTTCTGCGTCCTATGGGAGCCTAGCCTCTTTGCTTCCTTAATCAAACGATCAATCAAGACATCGTTGAAGGCGCGTTTACCTCGCAATCTGATGTAGTCTTATCAGTTTTCGAGAATACCAGAACTTTATGGAGGCAGATTATGTCTGGCTCGTTCTCCAACAAAGTAGCTCTCATCACCGGCGGCACCGGCGGACTGGGCCGCGCTGTAACGCTCAGCTTTCTGCATGAGGGAGCCTCAGTTATCGCCAGCTACTTCATCAAAGAAGAAGCGGAAGCCATGCGTGATGCTGTCGGCCCCAGCGCTCATCTAGAGATCCTGCCGCTCGATGCTACTGGTGAACCAGCCTGCCACGCGCTAGTGGATGGGATCATCGCGCGCCATGGCCGGCTGGATATTCTGGTGAACACCATTGGCGGCTACGTAGGCGGAAAAGCGCTCTGGGAGACCAGTCCCAAGGCATTTCAGTTGATGCTGGCGCTGAACCTGTACGCGGGTTATAACCTTGCGCGTGCTGCGGTTCCGGCGATGTTGCGGCAGAAGAGCGGAGCAATCGTGAACGTCGCCGCAAAAGCGGCTTTTGAACATGCTGCCGGAGCTGCCGCCTACGCGGCTTCAAAATCTGCGGCCCTGGCGCTCTTTGATTGCCTGGCCCAGGATGTAAAAGGCCAGGGCGTGCGCGTGAACTCGGTCCTGCCCAGCATTATCGATACTGAAGCCAATCGCAAGGCTATGCCTGATGCCGATTTTTCCAAATGGCCCAAGCCTGAAGAGATCGCGCAGGTCATCCTGTTCTTATGCAGTAATGAAGCCAGGCTCGTGCATGGTGCGGCGATTCCCGTTTACGGAGAGAGCTGAAAAGCCGCTGGATCGCCGCCGAATTCTGCCAACTGCGTAAAGAACTGTTAACACAATCTTCGCGAAACTTCAGAGAGCCAATTTCGCTCTAATAATATAATCAACTTGAATCTCCGCATTGTTGTTTGGCGGCCATGCACCTATGCACGTGATTCTGCCGCTCTGACCGGGGGCGGTGACAGTGGCTCGATTCTTCTCCATAAAGGATTAGCAGATGTGGATAGTTCGCCTGGCCCTGCAAAGGCCTTACACCTTTATCGTGATGGCGCTGCTGATCCTCATTCTCACCCCTGTCGTAATTCTCCGCACCGCAGTTGATATACTCCCGGACATTAACATCCCCGTTATAAGCATCATCTGGCAGTTCACAGGCATGTCCGCGCAGGAAATGACGGATCGGATTGTCAGCAATACGGAGCGCGGCCTTACCACCACGGTCAATGACATTGAGCATGTTGAAACGCAGGCCATGGATGGGCGCGCCATCACCAAGGTTTTCTTCCATCCTGGGGCGAATCTGGAGATTGCGCTTTCCCAGGTGACAGCCATCTCGCAGACAGCTATTAGAAGCCTGCCTCTAGGGACCCAACCGCCGCTGATCATCGTCTATTCCGCTTCCAGCGTTCCCATCGTGCAGATCGGCATTAGCAGTAACACTCTGCCGGAGCAGGCGTTGAACGATTTATCAGTAAACTTCATCCGTCCGCAGATGACCACTGTGCCCGGCGCAGCAATTCCCTATCCTTATGGCGGCAAGCAGCGCGTGATTGCCGTTGACCTTGATACGGCTGCAATGCAGGCCAAAGGATTGACGCCGGTAGACGTGGTAAACGCCATGAATGCGCAGAATCTGATTCTGCCATCAGGGACGGCCAAGATCGGCAGTTTGCAGTACGCAATCTCAATGAATGGCAGCCCGGATACTATTGCCGAAATCAATGCGCTGCCAATCAAAACGCAGAACGGTACAACCACATACATTCGCGATGGTGCGCACGTGCGTGACGGCTTCTCTCCGCAAACCAATGTCGTGCGCAAGGATGGGCTGCGCGGCACGCTCATTACTGTAATGCGCAATGGCGGCGCTTCAACGCTGGACATTGTCAATAACATGAAAGAGACGCTCAAGCGCGTGGAGACCACGCTGCCGCAGGGCGTTGACATTAAGCTTCTGTTCGATCAATCGCTGTTTGTGCGCGCTTCCATCAGTGGCGTCTTGCGCGAGGCGCTGACTGCAGCGTGTCTCACAGCGGCAATGATTCTGATCTTTCTGGGGAACTGGCGCAGCACTCTGATTATCGCCATCTCTATCCCGCTCTCCATTCTTTCTTCCGTCATCATGCTTGGCGCTCTGGGTGAGACGTTCAACATTATGACCCTGGGAGGGCTGGCACTGGCCGTTGGCATCCTTGTGGATGATGCGACAGTTGAAATAGAGAACATTGATCGAAACCTTGCCCAGGGCAAAGAACTGAAACAGGCAATTCTGGATGGCGCATCGCAAATTGCCGTGCCCGCGTTCGTCTCCACACTTTGCATCTGCATTGTGTTTGTGCCCATGTTTTTCCTGACCGGCGTAGCCAAGTTTCTCTTTGTGCCACTGGCGGAAGCCGTGGTCTTTGCCATGCTGGCCTCTTACCTGCTCTCGCGAACGTTGGTGCCCACGCTGGTAATGTATCTGCTTCGCGGCCATGAGCATGAAGATAAATTCAGGATTGGGAGCGGCATCACTGCGCCGTTCAAGCGCTTCCAGATCAGCTTTGAGCGTCGCTTTGAGCGCCTGCGTGAGTCTTATCACGGAACACTCAAGTCCACCATGAAGCATCGCAGGATCTTCGTTTCCGCCTTCCTGATCTTCTGCGTCCTTTCAATGGGACTGGTATTTTTCCTTGGCCAGGATTTCTTCCCTGAAGTTGATGCCGGCATCTTCCGCATGCACGTGCGCGGCCGTGCCGGTTTGAGGATTGAGGAAACAGCGCGCCTCTGCGATGAAGTTGAGAACTATGTCCGCAGCCGGATTCCCAAAGATGAGCTGGTAACGGTGCTTGATAACATCGGGCTGCCCTACAGCTCTATTAACAACTCTTACAGCACAGCGGGCAGCATTGGCACCTCTGATGCCGAAATCCTGTTCTCCTTGAACCAGGAGCACCACCGCCCGACTGCCGAATACGTAAAGCAGTTGCGCGATGAGCTTCCACGGCAATTCCCCGGCGTTGAATTTTTCTTCCAGCCCGCAGATATCGTTAGCCAAATCCTGAACTTTGGCTTGCCTTCTCCTATAGATATCCAAATCATAGGGAAAACTCAGGCGCAGAATTATCAGATTGCCCAGGACCTGGCAAACCAGCTTCGCCACGTGCCAGGCGCTGCCGATGTCCACGTGCAGCAACTTATGAATTCGCCAGCGCTGAACCTGCATGTTGACCGAACTCTGGCCCAGCAGGTCGGTTTGCAACAGAGGGACGTCGCACAGAATTTGCTGGTTTCACTGAGTGGCAGCTTCCAGACCCAGCCCACATTTTGGCTCAATCCAGAAAACGGTGTTTCTTACAGCGTATCGGTCCAATCGCCGGAGTACCGCGTTGATTCCTTGCAGGCTTTAATGAACACGCCTATCGCCGCGCCCGGAGCGACGCCGCAGGTATTGGGAAACCTGGCGACTGTTACGCCGGGAGTAACTCCCGCTGTCGTATCGCACTACAACATTCAACCAGTAATTGATGTTTATGCCAGCGTTCAAGGACGTGATCTGGGCGGCGTGGCGCGAGACACGCGCAAGATTGTTGCTGAGTATGAAAAGAAGCTGCCCAGAGGATCGCAGATTGTGATGCGGGGGCAGGTAGAAACCATGACCAGTTCGTTTGCTGGCCTCGGCATAGGCCTGGTCATGTCGATTGTTCTTATTTATCTGTTGATTGTGGTGAATTTTCAATCCTGGCTTGATCCGTTCATTATTATCACTGCATTGCCAGGCGCGCTGGCGGGGATCGTCTGGATTCTGCTGCTCACCCATACCACGCTGAATGTGCCGTCGCTTACCGGTTCAGTTATGTGCATGGGTGTGGCCACCGCCAATAGCATTCTGGTAATTTCATTTGCCCGCGAACGCATGCGTGACGGGCTCACCGCCATGGATGCAGCGTTGGAAGCAGGCTATACGCGTATGCGCCCTGTAATCATGACCGCGTTGGCTATGATTATCGGCATGGTTCCCATGGCACTGGGATTGGGTGAAGGCGGCGAACAGAACGCTCCGCTGGGACGCGCTGTAATCGGCGGCCTGATCTTTGCCACGGTAGCAACGCTGCTGTTTGTGCCAATAGTTTTCAGTATCATTCACGGGCGACGCGAGGCCAAAGCAGCCAGGCTTGCAGAGACTCAACATGAAGTTTATTCCGGGACCTAAGACGACTTATGACAGAGCTTACGGAACAACATAGTCCGGCGCCAGCCAAGAGCAGCGCGCCGAATTCGAACCAGCAGCAACCGCCGCCAAAAAGCGGGCGGCTCGCTCTTATTGTTCTGGTCATCCTGCTTGTGGCTGGGGGCTTCGCGGTCGCACGGCGGTTGACTGAACGCGGCGCTCTTGCTAAAGAAACGGAAAGGCTTGCCGTACCAACGGTTGGCGTAACCAAGCCCAGCGCTGAGCCGGCTGCAGATCAACTGGTGCTTCCGGCGCAGCTCCAGCCTTATGTCGAGTCAGCGATTTTCGCCCGCACCAACGGCTATCTGCTGCACTGGAACAAAGATATTGGCAGCCATGTTAAAAAGGGCGAGTTGCTGGCGGAGATCGACACTCCTGAAGTTGACCAGGAGCTTTCCCAGGCCAAAGCCGCGCGACAGCAGACTGATGCCCAGATGCAGCTTGCAAAATCCACCGCCGAGCGCTGGACCAACCTGCGCAAAACTGATTCTGTCTCACAGCAGGAGGCTGATCAACAGGTAAGCGCCTATGCGCAGGCCCAGGCAAACCTTGCCGCCGCTGATGCCAATGTGCGCCGCTTGCAGCAGCTTGAATCTTTTAAGCACGTTTACTCGCCGATTACAGGTGTGATTACCCGCCGCAATACCGATGTTGGCGCACTGATCACGGCAGGCAGCACCGGCCAGAGCCGTGAGCTCTTTGACGTTGCCCAAATTGATCCTCTACGTGTCTTCGTGAGTGTCCCTCAGAGCAATGCTCCTGCTATCCGTTCTGGGCTTCCGGCCTATATCGAGTTGCGCGAGTACCCCGGACAGAAATTCAATGGCAAAGTTGTACGCACTGCAGACGCCATTGATCCCACAACCCGCACCCTGCTGACGGAAATTGACGTTCCTAATCCAAACGGACAATTGCTGCCCGGCTCTTATGCTGAAGTCCACTTCGCGGTGCCAATCCAGATTAGTAGAATGTCAGTCCCGGTAAACACCGTGCTTTTCCGTCCAGAAGGGCCGCGCGTGGCTGTGGTTGGGCCTGATAACAAAGTCCATTTGAAAGCCATCATCATTGGTCGCGATTTTGGCACCAAAATTGAAATCTTGGGGGGCCTAGATGCAAACGATCAGGTGATTATGAACCCCGCCGATTCGCTGGAGGACGGCCAGGAAGTTAACATCAAAGCCGGGAGCGGAGCAAAATCGTGAAGCTTGGCCTTTTACGGTCTGCAGCCGCTGCTTGCGTTTTATTGGGGTTCACGGGTTGCGCGGTAGGGCCAAATTATCATCGGCCTGATGTGGCCGTGGCGCCAACATGGAAAGAGCAGCCGCCCTGGCGCATCGCCAACCCTAAAGATTCAATTCCCAAGGGCGATTGGTGGAGCACTTTCTCTGATCCTGAGCTGACGCAGTATGAAAGCCAAGTGATCAAAGCCAACCAGACAATTGAGGTTGCGCGCTACCAGTTGCTGCAAGCGCGTGCCTCTGCCCGCATTACCCAGTCTGGGTTGTTCCCCCAATTAAACGCCGGGATAACCGCCCAGCGGACACAGACCTCAGCCGGAAAGCCAACCGCCTCTGGCGTCCCGCTGGCCGCGCCATCCACTTCCAGTGACTTCCAGATTCCTTTCAACGTCACCTGGGAACCTGACGTTTTTGGCGGCGTTCGCCGCAACGTTGAATCTGCCAATGCCACCTATCAAGCTACAGCGGCCAATTTAGAGAATGTCCGCCTGGTCATCACTTCAGAACTGGCGGTCGATTATTTCAGCCTGCGTGAGCTTGATGCCGAGATTGCAGTCGTGGATGATTCGGTTGTGTACCAGACCAAATCCCTGACACTGGTACAAAACCGGCATGCAGGAGGCGTGGCATCAGGTCTTGATGTGGCCCAGCAGGAGACTTTGCTTGCATCCACCAAGACCCAGGCCATCCTGCTCCGCCAGCAACGGGCGCAATTTGAACATGCCATTGCCGCCCTGGTGGGTGTGCCGGCCTCCAGTTTCAGTGTTCCTGTAAAACCGCTGAATTTAGCGCCGTCAATCGTCCCAATTGGGATGCCCTCAGACGTTCTTGAGCGCCGCCCAGACGTGGCCCAGGCTGAGCGCCAGATGGCCGCACAGAACGCGCAGATCGGCGTAGCCAAGAGCGCGTACTATCCGGGCATTAACATCTTTGCCGGAGGAGGCGTTGAGAGCAGCCAGCTCAGCAATATCATTAGCGCTGCTAATGGCTTCTGGGCACTGGGCGCCAATGTGACTGAGGCCATCCTCAGCGGAGGCCGCCGCCGCGCCCAGGTGGATTTTGCCAGGTCAGCATACGGCGCTTCTGTGGCCAATTATCGCCAAACCGTGCTTACCGCCTTCCAGGAAGTCGAAGATGTGCTCTCAGGGCTAAACGTGCTTTCGCAGGCGGCAGAAACGCAACAACTCTCCGTGAATGCCGCCCAGCGCGCGCTTAGCATCGCTAATGATCGCTATACTGGAGGTTTGGTTACCTATCTTGACGTTGTTAACGCGGAACAAACCCTGCTGGATAGCCAGCGCCTGGCCACCCAGATTCTTGGCCAGCGCCTGGTCATGTCAGTGAATCTGGTGAAGGCGCTTGGCGGTGGATGGGACGCCTCAAGCTTGCAAGCCATTCAGGTGAAAGCCACAGCCAGGCAGGCCCTGCAGCCCTGATGATGCCAAAGGCCAGGCAGTTCCTCATCCTGCTGGCGCTCGCGCTCAGCATGGGCAAAAATCTCCTGGCACAGTCCCGGCGGAAAGCGCCGCAACATACTGATTACCTTGCCATGATTGAGCGTGCTTCAGAAAATGAAGTCCACGCCTTGCAAGACCCTATTCCATTTGAGTTCACAGAGCGGCTGAATTGGAGCTGGGGATCAGAAACGCGCTCGGTCATTGAAACCGCTGAAGGGCGCGCTGACCGCATTGTGCTTTTCCACGATGAGCCTTTGCACCCGGACCAGCAGGCAAAGCAGGAACATCGATTAGAAAAGCTTCTCCGCGACCGCGACGCCGTAAAAGCCGAGTTTCAGGAGGACAAATCTGAAACCCAGCGGCGGATCAAAATGGTCAAAGCTTTTCCCCAGGCGGTTATTTTCGATTACGTCGGCCGTGAAAATGGCCTTTTGCGCTTCACCTTCCGTCCGAATCCAGATTTTTCTCCTAAAGACCGCGAAACCCAGTTGTATCGCGGCATGGAAGGGTCTGTCTGGATTGAACCGGAGCAGGAGCGCATTGTGCGGGTAGAAGGCAAGCTGGTGAAAGACGTTTCCTTCGGCTGGGCGATCCTTGGGCACCTGAACAAGGGCGGTATTTATGAAATTGCCCAGACTGAGGTTGCTCCCGGCATCTGGCGCGTCAGGACCCTGAATGTTGATGTGAAAGGAAAATTTCTGCTGGTCAGCAATTTTAAGTTTTTCCGCCAGGAGCACGACACGAACTATCGCCCTACACCCGCCTCCACTCATTACCGTGATGCCGTGGAAGCGCTTCTCGACTCAGACCCCGTCGTTCCCGAAAAAGAACGCGACCGGTCCAAGCCCAGCGCTGTGCGTTCCCATGCTGTCCAGCCCAGGAGTCATTAGCTGCTCACAAGCTTCACTGATCACCAGAACACGCCCGAACTGCCGTTCCATTTGCAAATTATCCAACTACTCTCTGAATCTAAGATTCTTAATCCTGCATCAAAGCATTCGTGATGTTGAAGCGCGTGGCACTGATCGCTGCAGGATGGCTGTTACTGGTTTTGGGAGCCACAGGTCTCTTTCTGCCAGTTCTTCCCGGCATTCCATTTCTGCTGATCGGCTTGTCAATTCTCTCCATCGAATACGATTGGGCGCGCCGCTGGGTTTCAGCACTGCGCCAGCGCTTCCCTGCCACCGATCGCAAGCTGCAAGGCATTTTGAACAAAAAGGTTAAACCGACCTCTGCCTGACCGGCTTTAACACTGCATTGATCCTGCAACAAACGCCGTTTTATGCCAATTCAATTCCCTACCCTAAACTGCAGCAGCGCTATCATGTAAAAATATAAACAACATGAGCAATAGCCCTGCAACAGCTCCGTTCTCCCCGGCCGAGCTTGCCCAGATGGTCCAAGAGGCGGAGCGCCGCATTCGCGATTACGTCATTGAAACTCCTCTGGAACCTGTTCCGGATCTTCTTCCCGACCATAGCTCACATATTTTTTTCAAGCTGGAAAATTTGCAGCAAACCGGCTCTTTTAAGCTCCGTGGCGCCACCAACAAGATACTTTCGCTTGACCGCGAACAAGCGGCCAAAGGCGTGATCGCTGCTTCTAACGGTAATCACGGACTCGGTGTGGCTGCCGCCTCCAAGCGTGCCGGGATTGCCGCTGAAGTTTACGTCTCGTCTCATGTGTCGCCATCCAAAGCTCGGCGAATTGAAGAGTATGGGGTAAGCATTCGCCGAATAGGAGAAGACCCGCTGGAAGCAGAGCTGGCCGCCCGGTCGGCCGCCGCAGAGCAGGGCAAAATATTCATTTCTCCATACAACGATCTTGAAGTCATGGCTGGCCAGGGCACCATTGCCGTTGAGCTATGCCGCCGTCAGCCACGGATTGATGCGATCTTTGTGGCTGTCGGAGGCGGTGGATTGATCGGCGGAATCGGCGCTTACATGAAGCACTTCCTGCCCCAGACAGAGATTGTCGGCTGCTGGCCGGAGAATTCGCGCGTCCTCTACAAATCCATCAAAGCCGGCTGCATAATCGATGTCCCTGAACAGCCTACGCTTTCAGAGAGCACAGCCGGCGGACTGGAACAAGGCTCGGTAACGCTGGAAATCTGCCGCAGCGTGATTGATCGCTCCATCATGGTCTCTGAAGATGAAATCCTGAGCGCAATGCTCCGTGTTCGCGATACGCGAAGTTGGACCATTGAAGGCGCTGCCGGGGTGGCAGTGGCGGCATTTCTGAAAGAGGCAAATCGCTATCAAGGTAAGAGCGTGGCGGTGGTGATTTGCGGCGGAAATCTTTCTGCAGAAGTAATGCGGCAGCTTGGATAGGTTTACGGTTTTATTCCGGCCAGAATGAGATCGCCATAAACATCCCTGGCCGTATGAAGCTCTGAATATTTCGTTGCAAATGAACCGTCAATGCCTTGGCAGCTGCGGTTTCCCATAGCAGATAAGATTGGATTCAACCCACCAAAAAGCCCGCGCACATTTTCTCCCATCGCTCCGAACGTCCATGAGATCCCTGCGCGCGTGCGCTGGACCGTGGTAATGCGTACAGTCTGCAACTTTGCCAGAGGCTCCAGGAGCCTGCTTTGAAACATTGGGCCGTCATAAATTCGCTGAAAAAAGTAGGTCTCCTGATCGCCGGTTTTCCGGGCTGCACCGGCAAAACCTACTCTCTTTTGTTCCATATATTTGTTGCCAAAGGGAACACTCAAAATCAGAAGCCCTCCCGGCTTAAGGACGCGTAAAAGCTCGCCGATGGCCCTTGCATCCCCAGTTTCTCCTTCAATGTGCTCCAGCACAGACATTGAGTACACAATGTCAAACTGATTGGCAGGAAAATGAAGCTCACGCGCATCTTCAAGAGAAAAATGCACCTGGCCTTTGGCATGACTCCGTAGTGCCTTCCACATCACCTGATATTCGTCGATATTGATCTCGCTGATATCGGTCAGGGTCAGGTCTGCTACATTTTCTTTCGCTAGATATAGGCCAAACATCTTGGGACTACCGATATCCAAAATTGCCGGCTTGCGGCTTGCTGGAAATTCTGCCAGATAGCCCTGAATAGCCTGATCAAACCAGTAGTATTCCGGGAAGCGAGTATAAGAATTGATTGGCTGCGTAATTTTACCGGCGGTCTTCTTGAGGCCAAGCTGCAATCCATTCACGCGCAGGTTCGCCAGGCCGGCTCGCAGCCCAAAAAGGTAGTACGTGAGTTCGCTGTGGGGGAACAAGTTCATTTCAGAATGCAGTCGCGTATGCTCCGTCCGAATTCAAAATTGTTTGACAGCATTCCGTAATCTTTGCCAAAGTCCTTAAAGCGCCGTTTGATTGGCAGAAATATCGCCGCAAGTGCAACCGGCATTCGATTTGGACCCATGGACGCAAAAGTATTCTAAAGTAATTTGAGCGGATCTTGTTATGCTTGATTTGGCACACAGCATAGATGAAGCGGGCAATCATTTTACCTGATGAAAATCGCCATTGACGTACACAGTTTGGGAACTCAAGCTGGGGGCAATGAAACGTATTTTAGGCAGCTTGTCCGTGGGCTGGCCGCAGATCCCAGCGAAAACCACTACACCCTTTTCCATACTCATCCAATCGCGCTGGAAGCAGTTTGCAACGATCCTCGCTTTACACTCTGCGAGATTCCCAAAAACCCGATTTCTCGCCTTGCCCTTGCGTTGCCCCGTAAGCTGCAGCAAATCAAGCCGGACGTCTTCCATTGCCAGTACGTCCAACCTTTGTGGGGAGCGCGCAAAACCGTGGTGGCGATTCACGATCTTGCGCATGAACACTTTCCTGAATTCTTTCATCCTATGGAAGCCCTGAGAATGAAAAAGATGGTGCGCTGGACGGCCAAACGAGCCAGCCATATCCTGACCATTTCTGAGTTCTCTGCCGCCGATATTGCCGCGCGATTTCACCTGTCTCGCGACAAAATTACTGTTACCTACCTATCTCCTTCGCCTGAATTCCATCCCAGAGACAAGCAACAATGTGCGGCTCATCTGGCCCGCACCTATGGAATCGATGGGCCTTTCATTCTGTATGTAGGCAGGATTCAGGCCCGCAAGAACCTGCCGAGGCTTGTTGAGGCTTATGCTTCCATTCGGAAACAGGGCATTACCGCGCGTCTGGTGATTGTGGGCAAAAAAGATTGGCAGTTTGAACAGTTGCTGCACAAAATTCGTGACCTTGGGCTTGAATCGTCTGTAATCTTTCCCGGCTTTGTCCCTTTTGATGATCTCCCGCTGTTCTATAACGCTGCTGAAGTCTTTGTCTTTCCTTCCTTCTTTGAAGGTTTTGGCTTGCCCGTGATTGAAAGCATGGCCAGCGGCGTGCCGACAATTACCTCATTCGGATCGTCATTGCAGGAAGTGGCAGGCAACGGCGCTCTGCTGATTGATCCATCTGATACGAGTTCCATCGCTACTGCTTTGCAGAGGGCATTGAGTGATCAGGATTTGCGGCGCGACCTGATCAATCGCGGCCTGCAGCGGGCCCGACTATTCCAGCACGATGATCTGGCAAAGAAAGCTCTGGCCGTATACAGATCATTGCTTTAGTTTTGATGGATTTGTTGGGTCAGTGAGGGCTTTAATTCGATATCTTCAATTCGATATCTTCAATTCGATACCAATGCCGCCAGCTTTTGCCGGTTGGCAAGATATTGTGAAAGCCCTTCCTGCCAATGTGTGAACACATTGAGTGATCTGCTTTTCAACGCTTTGTTTTCCAGCACAGAATACTTGGGTCGCGGAACTTTAGCAGGAAATTCTCCAGGTCGCGCGCGTTCCAGGCGAACTTTGGTTCCGGTCAATTCGAAGATCGCGGCGGCAAATTCATACCATGAACAGCTTCCTTCCGCGGTCGCATGGTAGAGGCCATAGTGCGATGACTGGCTTAGCTCCACCAACTGGCGGGCAATCTGCGCGGTTGCTGTCGGCGTGACAAACTCATCATCCACTACGCGCAGTTCCGGGCGCTCTTGTGAGAGCTTGAGCATCAATTCAACAAAATTCAAGCCGCCCTTGGCCCGGCAGGGATTTTCACCGTAGATGGCTGAAACGCGCACCACGAAATGACGAGGGTTGATGCTGCGCACAAAATGTTCACCGGAGAGTTTGGTGTTGCCGTAAACATTCAGCGGATTCGCTGAGTCATCTTCCGTATAAGAAGTACCCTTTACGCCGTCAAACACATAATCCGTGCTTATGTGAATAAGCGTAGCACTAAGTGAATCCGTGACCTGTGCGACATTGCGTGCTCCCAGACCGTTTACCGCGAATGACAGAGCCGGATCGGCCTCACATTTTTCAACATGATGAAAGGCCGCTGTATTTATCACCAAATCTGGGCGAATACCTTCAAGCGCAGATCGAACTGACTCAATAGACGCAACCTCAAGCTGCTCATGGGTCAGGCTGGTGACATCGCCATGCGCGCTGAATGCAGCGGCCACATCTCGACCTAATTGGCCGCTGGCCCCGAGTACGGCCACCTTCATCGCGTCACACCTGCGGATGAAGTCATCAGTTTTACGCCATCTGCCGTTTCCAGCGCTTTAAAGACCTGGATGTTGTAGTAATTCGGATTGTCCCAATCACTGCATTTAGGCATGTGCTCAATCAGGTTGCGCACCACTGCCTTAATGTCATGGTGAGGATGGAAACTCAGAGTATTTTTGGCACGCTCAATGGATACTTTGTAATTTCTGATGTCCTGAATGTGCTTGATGTCGAGCGCCGGACTTTGGCCCAACTCTTCCCGTAGTGTGGCCCTTACAAGATCTGCGACCTCGCCCACCGTGTGATTGCCAGAGGCGATATTAAAAATTCCAGAGATGGCCGTGTTGGCTTCAATCGCGCGGATGTAAGCCATAGCCGCATCGTTGATGCTTAAAATCGGGCGCCAGGTGGCAGGATTGTTCACCCGGATCACGCCGTCCTGCATGGCGCATTTGAACATCGTATTGATGATGAGATCAAAGCGCATGCGCGGGCTGTAACCGGAGACCGTCCCTTTGCGCAACGCGATGACAGAAAAATCATTGTCAATAAGCTGCACTACGGCACGTTCGCCCTGCAGCTTGGAAATTCCATAAGCGTACGAAGACGAGACTGGGCGATCTTCATCGAACAGCTCGTTTTCCGTATAGCCGTACACCGAGCAGGAGCTGGCATAGATATAGCGGCGCACCTTTGCCTGCTTGGCGATATAGGCAAGATAGGCCGGTGCGGCTGCGTTGAATACAAAATTCTTGCTGGGAGAAAACTCAGCCATGGGATCGTTTGAAAGCCCAGCCAAAAAGATCACTTGCTCGTAATCTTTTAAATCCTTGATCTGGAGGTCGAAAATATCGCGGTTAATAATGCGGACTTCGGGAGGCAGCGAGTTACCGAACCAGAACAGATCAACGACATCAACGTCATAACCGCGTTCCAGCAATTTCGGTATCAAGGCAGAACCAACATAACCGGCGCCGCCCGCAATAAGAATGCGCATTAAAAGCTCCTGCACAGAAGTTTGTTAGCCTTTAGAGGCTATCGCAAGTCGGTCGCATAATCCACGCGCCAAGGTACGCGACCTTTCGTCCACGTATACACTTTATTTTTCCCAGGACATCTATTGCTCATTTTCACTATACCTTGTACTCACAACAGGAATCCACATAAGCAATAACGCTGCAGGCACGCCGCCTCACCGTTTTTATAAAGCATAGCTGAGTACCTGAGTCCTGGAAGTATTTGACTCAATCCGCACGCCAAATGTTGTACGGCTCTGCTTTAACTGAATCGTGTTAATCGGTTATGCCACGATAAACCGCGATGGTTTCCGCAGCTGTGCGTTTCCAGTTGAATTGCTGGACCTGAACCAGGCCTTTGGCGCGAAGATCAGCTGCTAAATCCTGTCGTGAGAGTATCGCCACAATCGCGTCCGCCAATGCAGCAGTGTCATGCGGCGGCACCAGGATCGCGGCTTCGCCCGCAACTTCAGGCAAGCTGGATGTATTGCTCGCCACCACGGGAGTGCCTGACGCCATGGCTTCCAGCACCGGAAATCCAAAGCCTTCATAGAGTGAAGGCATTACCAGAAGACTCGCCTGAGCGTACAGGCCTGGAAGATGCTCATCCGGCACGCGTCCTGGCAATACTACGTTTGCTGTTAAATCCAATTGCTTAATGGTGCTATAGATCTCATCAGCGCCCGGCACTCCCGGCGCATCTGAGCCGGCCAACACAAGCTGCCTGTCACCCCATTTACCCAGAGATCGCATCTGCGCCACTGCGCGAAGAAGCGCAGGGATATTTTTCCGGTGGAACAACCCGCCCACATGAAGTACATATCCTACGCGAATTCCCGCTTGGCGCGCCCACTCAGCGTTGAGGCTTGCGCTGGGACGGAATCGCTCATGATCGACTCCATAAGGCACCACATGCACTTTTGCCGGAGAGAGTTTGTAGGCCTCAACCAGATCGCGCTTGGAATGCTCGGAACCGCAGATGATCGCGGCAGCGGACTTTACTGCGATGGGCGCAACAGATTTCATGTAGCGTACCCACCTGCGTGCGAAGTGCGCAGGATAAAGCAGGTAGGTAATGTCATGCATGGTAATGACTACCGGACAAGGCGCCTTGATGGGAGCAACGAAAGCTGGGGAGTGCAGCAGATCAAAGTCTCCTCTCCACAGACGCACCGGCAAGCTGAGATGTGTCCATGCCATATTGCCGGCAAATTTAAATGCGCGACCCACAATGCCGCTCTTGGTCTGCGCCGGCCAGCCGTCAAATACACTCAAATCGAGGTCCGGCCGCACTGAAAGCTGGTCCAGCAATCGTGCTGCATAGACGCCTGTACCCGTCAGATTTCGGCGGGCAAAGCAGTCGTCCCACGCCACTTTGATCTTGCTCATGCGGTGATGGCACCAGCAGAAAGGATGGAAAGATACAAATCAATTAACACGGTACGGTTGATTCCTTATCGACGTGGCCGAGCACGCTGGAGTGTATCTGCGTGGGATTTTCGCCGGCTGCCAATTGATAGAAGAACTCTTCATACTGGTCAGTGATTTTGTCCCAGCTATACACGGTACGTATCCGGTCTGGCGCCCGGCGGCGATAATTTTCTGCAAGTTCTGGATTGCTTTCAATAAGCTGAATTTTTTTAGCGAGATCGTCTGCATCCCGGAAGAGCAACCCGTACTCTCCTATCACCTCAGCATTGAACGGATTTTCATGCGCCAGAATGCAATTGCCAAAGCCCAGGGCCTTTAACAGCGCGGGATTGGTGCCTCCCATCATGTGCCCATGAATATATGCATAGGAATTGCAGTGTAGTTCTTTGACATGCTCAATACTATTCACATGCCCCAGGAACCGGACTTGGTCGCCCGCATTCGCCTTAAGATCATCGACGAACGTGCTGTGATAGTTAGCGTCACCAGCAATGGCCAGTAGGCGTTTGGTTGGCGCTTTTTTGAATCCTTCCACGATCAGCGCGGCGTTGTTTTCAGGCACCAGGCGGCTGGCAATCAGATAGTAATTCCCTGGCTCTAATCCATATTGGCGCACGATTTCCGGATTTTCTGAACGCTCGATATTGCCGCCGTAGGCAATGCAAGCTGAAGGCGTTTTGAATTCTTCCAGGTACAGGGCGCGCATTGCATAAGCGTCAGTAATGATCCCGCGAGGAAGGATTTTTCCACACACCCGAGCATTCCAGTGGAAGTATCCCTTGCCCAGCTTGCCCCATTTGCCCCGCAGCCATTCGATTCCATCCACGTTGATGGCACAATTTTGCCGAAACATTCTGGGAATAATGCAGTGCAATGCGTTGGCCACGTTGGTGACCAGCATGGCGTCAACGTTGCG
The DNA here is from genome assembly GCA_035710845.1 of Candidatus Angelobacter sp. GTDB lineage: Bacteria > Acidobacteriota > Terriglobia > Terriglobales > Acidobacteriaceae > Angelobacter. The sequence goes on along the minus strand of DASTCT010000133.1, from coordinate 17,601 downwards.
GCGCAAGACATCAATCATGCAAGCCAGCGTATGAGTAAATGTGCCCAGGTTTTTGGTTTCAATACTAGGCAAATAAATCAGGCGAACGCCACGGTACAAAGGCGGACGTTCCTTAAAGAGCGATTTACGGCAATAAACAATCACCTCATGCCCGCGCTCCACCAGGCGAGGCGCCAATTCAACAAAGAAAGTTTCCGTGCCGCTGTAGGTGGAAGGAATTCCTCGCCCACCGAAGATCGCTAAGCGGAGTTTGCGGTCATAAATTGGGTGGTACGTTGCCGGTTTTATCATCTCAGTCCTGGTATCCCAGGAATTTCCCTAACGGAGGAGAAACTTGTGATCTCACGGGTCGTTGCTGCGTTCTAGAAAACCAGATCATAGTTGGCAGATCACGCAGCAGCAGGTTCTTCATTTTCACTTTTCTCCCCGCGACCCATAATGGATACAGCACATCCTATCAACCCCAGGTGGACCCAAGGAAACGCCAGCAGAGTCCCCTCAGTAGCCTGGAAGGTGATGCAATAAACCACACCTCCAGCCAAAAGCGCAATCAATTCAGGAGAAGACTCGCGTTTCAGCACTTTCCAAGCCAGCCACACCAGCGATAACACAAAGATGATAAATGCAGCCAAGCCCACGATCCCAGTATCGTGCAGCACGCGCAGTTCCGTGTTGCTGATCCAGCCCTGGTCCTCCCAGCCGGCGCCAAATTCGTTCCAGTCAAAAGCCAATTGGAAGCTGGCAGTACCACCGCCAAAAATTGGATGCTTTTCAATTTCGTCTACGGCAGAGATGGTCTGTACCGCACGCGTTAGCGTATTGGGGTCAGCTGTAGGATCTGCGATTTCAACGGTGCTGAATCGCTCGGTATAGTGTTTTATCACAAAAGGCGCTACCAACAGGAGAGCACCCAAGGTTGCGGCAGCAAAACTGAAGACCACCTTGCGATTAATAAGCCTGCGAGTGAGAGCCACCAGTCCAACCATGCCTATCCCCACCACGGCTGCAATGAGCGCAGCTCGGGAAAGGCTGATCGTCATGGCAATTAATCCAAAAAACGTGCATCCGATCAGAAACTTTTTCTCGCGTTGCCAGAGATACATAGTTAGCATCATGGCTGCCAGCGCGGCGCTATAGCCGCCCAGAATGTTGGCTTCAAACTGGAGCCCATAGGTAGCCGCAATGTCTCCATACTGCTCCACTTCAACTCCAAAAGCGCTGCCCAGGAAAATATGCGAATAGAAACAGAGAATCGCATAGCCTAGCGTTACTGCTCCCACCACCAGCAAGGCGCGGAATGCCCAACGAAAGTCCTGGCGATCAACAATAAAGATGCGAAGAAAAAAGTAAGGCAGAATGGCCAGAGTTTGCTGGACGGCCCACTTGGCTGTTTGCCCAGGTTCGACAGACATGAAGACCGAGCTAAAGAAGATGAGCGCGATATATGCAATCAGCCAATAATCAGGCCTGATCCATTCTATTGGCCGCGTTCTTTTCTTCCAGATGAATGGAAGAACGCAGATCAACATTCCACTGATGAGGTGCTCCGGACGGGCATTCAGCCCCATGATCTCAATGGAAAGGCGAGGCACAGCAGCCGCCATTACCAAAGCAGCAATAGCGACCTGAGGGCTCTTGGCCATTGCTACTAACGCAACCGGGATCAAAATGCCACCAGCGGCGGCCAGCGCGGTCATTCCCGCGGCATCAGGCCAAACCAGGAGGGCGATTGCTGTGATGAGGAACAGGAGAGGCGTCGGGTTGGGTCAAGACGCTGCTGAAGAACCGGTTTTCATGCCAGTGAATCGAGCTAGTGTTCCAACATTATCATAACTTCATTTCCCACTGCTCCCGTAGGTTCGGCCTGGGATCAAATCCGCTACCATGTTCATGATCTGCCTGGCCTCTTCCAATCGGAGCGCCAGAGCACTCCATAAAAAGACACCCACACTTAGGCCGAGTACAACAACCAACACCGCAAGCCGGCCCAACGTGCCTGCAGTATCAAATATCATTCCTAAAAAATGCCAGCTTACCCAACTCGTAAACCCCATAACAATTGTCGCGGCAGTGGTGCGCAAGAGAAATCGAGCAATGCCAGCAAATCTCAGCAGATCTCTTCTGGCTAATACCGCAAGAAGTATTGCCATCACAATGATGAAAGTCATGCTTCGGGCGGCTGCCAGCCCTTCAATGGCAAAACGCCTGGCAATGAACGGTGCAGCGGATGCAAAAAAAACGAGTTCCACTAACTCTGCGAGCAACGGGGTCATCGTGTCCTCAATTGCATAAAAACAGCGCAGAAGAACAATGGCAATGGCGTTGGGCACAATGCCAACGCTGTATATGGCAAGAATGCGCGAGGTAATCCAGGAATCTGCAGCAGAAAATTTGCCATGCTCATAAAGAACGCGAGTAACGGCATTCGAGTTAAGGACGATCCATACCGTAACCGGAAGAAACAGGAAGAGCACCAACCGGAAAAGCCGTGAAGTCTTTGCGGCAAGCTCGCCCCGCTGCTCGCGAACGGCCTCTCGCGCAAAGCCGGGATATGCCACTATGGCCAGCGGCGCCGCAAGAAAATTTGACGGTACGGTAAACAACCGAAGCGCATACGTCAAAGTTGAGATGGCACCAGCGGAGATCCGCGAAGCAAAATTACGTTCCAGCACCAATGAAACATTTGCCACCACGAGATAGAGGAATAAAGGAACACCCAGACGCAGCAACTTTCTGATTGCGGGATGATGAAAATCCAGCACTGGGCGGTAGCGGATGCCAAGAGACGCTGTGGCCGGCAGCAGTATCAGACATTGCAAAAAGAAGCCTAGCGCAGTAGCGATTCCAACCGCATAGATGGCGCGCTCATTATGAAAAAAGAGAACTGCTGCGATCACCGAGATGCTGGAAAAAGCAGGGGTAAAAGCGGCGAGCCAGAATTTATGAAATCCATTGAGCAGGGCGGTGAGAATACCGGCCGCCGCCAGGAAAGGAAGCGCCGGGAAAATAATATAGATGAGCCGTACCGCCAAATCTGCAGTTGGATGGCTGAAGCCGGGAAAGAGTACGGGCAACCACTGACGTGCGGTAAACACCCCGCACATAACTGCCACAACCAGAACAAGCAGGCTAAAATTAGTAATGACGCTGAATGTAATACCGGCTTTGTCCGGATGCTCTTCCGGGTTTTCCTGCAAAAGAATGGGAATAAAAACCGGTGAGAGCGTGCCTGCGATAAGTACTACATACAAAATATTTGGGACAAATATTGCCGCAAAATAGGCATCCATTGTAGCGGATATGCCGAAATGGGCGGCCAGAGCAGCTTCACGCAAATAGCCCAGAAGTGCGACGCCGACGGTAACAATACCAACCACACCGGCTGTTCGTGCCTTGTGTGGAACACCGACGGTCGCGGAGCTTGCGCCTGGTTGTGGCAACGAATTTGTCAAACGTTGTTGGCAGCCTGAGCTGCCGCCATTTTCTGCATGTGTGGCTGCATTATAAAAATGCCGGGCTACTGAGCGCAACAACATAGCTTATGGAAAACGAACTCCTTCATCAATGCAATTTGTGTGGAAGCACTTTGCTCGAAGTAATGGATGCCGATTGCAACATCGCCAAGTGCTGTTCCTGCGGTTACGTGTTTGATAATCCCCGTCCCACCTTGCAAGCGCTGATCGGCTTTTACTCCAAGCCGGGAAAGTACGATTCCTGGCTCGAAGAACTGGAGCCACGAGAACGCCTGTGGCAGCGCAGGCTGAACAAAATCCGGTCGGCAAAAAAGCCTGGCTCGCTGCTGGATGTCGGCACCGGAATCGGTCAGTTCCTTTCTTTGGCGCGCAACAAGTTCAGTGAAGTTTATGGCACTGAAGTGTCTAGCACGGCGATTCAGATCGCATACGAAAAATATGGCCTGAATTTGTTCCACGGCACTATTGATGATCTTGCCTCACAAGGTAGGGCCTTCGACAACATAACGCTTTTTCATGTCCTTGAGCATGTGCCCAATCCTAAAGCCATGCTGGAGACCTGTAACTCCCTTCTTGTCCCAGGCGGATGTTTGGTAATTGCTGTCCCAAATGAAGTTGCTTCTCTGCGAGGATTCAAAAGACGTTTGTTCAATCATCTGCGTAAGCCTGCAAACGGCGGTGTGTTGGGGCTTCCCCGGCTGACGCTTGACGGCAGCATCGGCGAGATTCATCTCTCGCATTTTTCTCCACCAGTCCTGGCGCGATTACTCTCTGCAACCGGCTTTTCAGTTTTAGTGAACACGCTTGATCCCTACTACGTACGAACCGGGCTTCGCCACTTAAAGGCAGATTTCTTTTACTATTCCTGTCTTTTGTTTCGGAAAATTTTTGGCTTGAACATTTATGACACCATTCTCATGATTGCGCGCAAGGCCACGCCGGAATTGGATCATGCTCCTTCCTGAGGCCAGTAAGACAGTGATTTAAGTCTTGGGCTTTGCCTGTGCTCAGTGATTGTGCGGTTGCTGAAGTTCAGCCTGAGCAGGCGCGGTTTGGCTGGGATCTTCTTTGCCTGCCAGTTGAGCGCAGATGCTGGAAACCTGTTTTGCGAACTCCGTCCAATTGTATTTTGTACTGACAAGAGCCATTCCCGCCTGGGCAATCCGGTTGCGCTCCTGCGGATGGTTCATAAGATAGTCGATTCTTTGCGCCAGGGTATCTGGATCGCGCGCTGGAAACAGAAAGGCATTCTCATTATCAGTGAGAACTTCATGCACGGCTGCACCCTTTGATACCAAGACTGGCGCTCCGCAGACCATAGCTTCCAGCACGGCTAATCCCCAAGTCTGGTTTTCATTGGGAAAGAGGAACGAGTCGCACGCGCAATAGAAATCGCGGACCTCATCATCTTCCACTTTGCCGGCGAAGGTGACACGGTCTTCCACATTCAGCTTGGCTGCAAGGTCTTTAAGATAACTGAAATATTCCGGAAAGCTGCGGCCAGAACCGGCCAGCAGCAATCTTACTTTGGTGCTACGCAGAATTGGACGGCTGATGGCCTCGATTGCATCTTGCAGACGCCGATGCGGCATAAAAATTCCCAGCCATAACAACACAAACTCATCCGGTTTGTAGTTGAATCGATCCCGTATCTTTTGCCGGTTACCGCCGGGTGAAAAGCGCACAGGATCGGCTCCGCTTCGCACCACGCATGTTCGCCCGGAATAGATTGCTTTGAATTCACTCTCAGCCCAATTGGAAAGGAACATCGTCAGATCGACTTTACGGTTCTGGGCGCGATCATAAAGATAGTAAAGCCGGTGAATGGCTGCGCGAATTATCCCAATTGACTTACCCTGTTGCGATTTTTCATAAAGATTAGGGACATCATTGCACATCCACAGGACCACGCCGCCGAGCTTGCGTTTGAGCCAGACCGCTCCCCATTGTGCCGGCCAATGGTGCGGATTCCAAACGTCATGCCGCGGCTTGACGGCGCGGGCCAAATGCCGCATATCGAGATATCCGCGCAGGAAGGCCGGGTTGCGCAGGCTGGGCCAAAAGCCGCGGCCAACTTGAACCACGGTGATGTCTTTGCAAACTTCAGGAAAGCAATTGACCGGATCATAGGCCGAGGTATAAACCACAACCTGGTGGCCTTGCCGGGCCAGAGCGCGAGCAAGAGAAACGCATTGCCGTTCGCCGCCTCCTTCAACCAGCAACTCATGCATGATGAGAGCAATGTTCATGGACGTGTACGTTTTCGCAGCAAATTTTGTCGCGTGCTGCTTGTATAAGCCTATCAGCCGTAGAGAATCTCGCCATCAGGCGGATTGCCGTCTGAGTGAAAGCGGAAGCCCATTAATTGGCAGGCCACCAGAAACAAATATGCTGGGCTTAGCAAAAGATACCTTCGCCAGAGCCTTTGTGGTTCCATGCACAACCGGAAAAGCCATTCCAAACCTCGATCCTGCATCCACGGTGGCGCCTGGCGCAATGTACCTGCCATGAATGGAAAAGCAGCTCCTACTGCCACAATGGGCATTGCCAGCCTGTCATGGAATTCATACGCCCAAACTTCCTGCCTGGGGCATCCCAGACCTACAAAAACAATTTGAGCGCCGGATTGTTTGACCCTGTTTGCAATTTGAGCTGCCAAGTCACGATTAATTCTTGTAAAAGTAGAGGGTTCAACACCGGCAATCATGAGGCCTGGAAATTTGGCTTTAAGATTCTCACTCAGCAAGGCGAGCACATCCTGCGTACTGCCATAGAAGTACACAGGGATTTTTTCCTGAGCAGCCAAAGCCAGAACATCCATCGTTAAACTGGGTCCATAAACTCGCTGCTTTAGACCAACAGAATGAAGCAGATTCAAGGCCCAGCGCACCGGCTGGCCATCGGCCACGACCAATTCAAGATGGTTCAGGCGATAAAGGTGTGCTGGATCCAGCACTCCTTCCATTACGCCATGCACGGCAAGAGCGGAAACTGCGTAAGCGCGGCGTTGCTTGGCTGCGCAGATAATCAGGCTGGCGGCTGTTTGGCGGTCAACACCATTGACCAGAACGCCCAGCAAGTTGTTCTTCTCAACCGCCTTCATGCGTGGACAACTCGAGAAGATTCCCTCCAGCGTTCGCGGTTCCTATCGTGGATTTCACGCAAAATGGCGCGGGTGTCAAACTGGATCTTATAGCCGGGATAATGAGATTGGAATTTGCTGATGTCGCTGATCCACCAGATATGGTCTCCCATCCGGTTTTCAGAAACGTATTCCCACTCCATTGCACGTCCGGAAATTTCTTCGCACATGAAAATTGCTTCCAGCAGGGAGCAATTCGAAAATCTGCTGCCGCCAATGTTATAAACTTCGCCTGACCTGGGTGATTGGAAGAAGCGGTCAAACGCGTGAATGAGATCTGAGCTGTGCAGGTTGTCCCGCACCTGTTTGCATTTGTATCCAAAAACTTTGTAACGCGCACCAGTGACGTTGCAGCGCATCAGATACGCCAGGAATCCATGCAATTGCGCGCCGGAATGGTTGGCGCCGGTAAGGCAGCCGGCCCGGAAGCAAGCGGTGTGCAGACCGAAATAGCGGCCATATTCCTGCACCATCACATCCGCTGCCACCTTGGAGCACCCAAACAGGCTATGCAGGTTCTGATCAATCGACATCTTCTCCGTAATGCCCTGTTCCGCAAACTGGTGGCTTTTCTCTAACTCCCATCGCGATTCCAGTTCAACCAGAGGAAGAAAATTGGGTGAATCGCCATACACCTTGTTGGTGGAGGTGAAAATGAACGCGGCATCCAGTGAAAACTGCCGGGTAGCTTCAAGCAGGTTGAGCGTCCCGGTGGCATTTACAGCAAAATCGGTAAGAGGTTCGCGTGCGGCCCAGTCGTGGGAAGGCTGAGCGGCCGTGTGAATTACCAGTGATATGTCACGTCCATAACGGCGGAAAATATCGAAAATGGCCTTCTGATCACGAATATCAATCCCATGGTGTTCGTAGCTGGGGATGGTAGCTTCCAGATGCTTGCGCATCCATTCGGTGGAAGCTTCAGACCCAAAAAAGTATTTGCGCATGTCATTATCAATGCCCACAACATGCATGCCTTTTTGAGCAAAAAATCGGACAGATTCTGACCCTATCAACCCCGCAGAACCGGTAATGAGTGCGATGCTCACGCTTGTTCCTTTAAAACTAGATCGGTGAAACTTTGTGCCGTTGTTCTGCGCATCAGGGCGTGGTTGCGCCTCTTTGAAAATAGATTTCTCAAACGAGGAAACTGGCTCATAACCAGCCGCCGCAAGGTTCCAGAAGCAAACCTAAATTTTTTGATGGTAAATTCCTCTGGTAATTTTTAAGCTGCGTCTGAGAATATCATGGAAAAGATGTATTGCAACCACACTCCTGCAGCCTCTATCTAGGATGAAACGCCCACAACACTGCGCGAAAACAACCGTGTTTCCTGCGCTTTGCCATAGATGGAAAGCAGTTCTCCCACATTGGCAGCTCCGGTATATCTAGCTTCAAAAGCGGCACGCGCTTTTTCCCGCATTGCCCGCATCCGCAGCAGATTGCGCGAGCACCATTCAGCTTTTTCCCGTAGCTCTGTTACGTTCCCTGGCGCAAAATGGAAGCCCGTTTCTTCCGGCATCACCATGGAAGCGGTAGCGCCAATATCGGAGGCCAGTACAGGCGTGCCTACGGCAAAAGCCTCAATCACCGTTCGCGGCATGGCCTCATAGCAACCTGAGGGAAAGACAAGAAACTCCGCGCGACGCATCAATTCCAGCGTGTCTTCAGGCGCGGTGCGACCAAGGTACTGGATAGATGGATTGGAGGCTGCAGCCGCCTTCACCAACTCCAGTAAGGGCCCATCGCCTGCGATCTTCAGCGGCAGAACGCCATCGGCCGTTTTCCAGGCTTCAATCATTGTGGCAAGGCCCTTCTCTGCGCTTAACCGTCCTATAAAAAGCGCGTATCCTCCGCCACCGCTGCCGGGAGAAGGCGCTGGATCGACAAAATTCGGCTTGACGATGATTTTTTCTGCCGGCAGTCCGCCGGCAATGTATTTTTCCCTGGCAAAATCAGTAAGAGCGATATAGGTGTTTACCTGCTTCCGCCATGTGCCGGCAATCTTATGTGCGCCAATCATTGCCGCAACCACAGAGCTGGCTGCGCGGCTGTCACGATAGCAGCCATGGAGAATCCCCGGCCAGGGAGCAAACCGGCCAAGACAATCCTCACAGACGCGGTTTTCACGAAAAAAAATCGCATTCGAGCAAATGAGGCGATAGTTCCTCAACGTCTGCACCACAGGCACACCGCATCGTGAAGCCGCGTAATACACAGAAGGCGACCAGAGCGGAAAAAAATTTTGCACATGAAGAATGTCAAACCGGCCAGAGTGCAATTTATTCTCAACCCGCTTCTGCGACTCCCGCGACCACACTGTGCGCATTGCGGTCCCCGCCTTACCCAATATTTCCACGCGCTTGTTGTCTTCTTCCAGCAGCTCTACTTCATGCCCATGGCGCGCCAACAACGCCGCCTCAGCAGCCGCAGACTGGTCTTCCCCGCCCGGCACCAGATAGCGATTGTGGAGCATGAGAATCTTCATTGGATAAACTGCCCGGTTCCCTGCGGACTCGAGTGGATAGTCGGAAACCGCTGGCTTCGACTATTAGCCGCCATCCAGTCCTGAAAGACGAGCGCCGTCCAGAGAAGGTAATCCCAATTGCGCACACCGGAAAGGTGTTCCTTCCATTTGGTTCGAATTGGATCGACTGCAAGAAATCCGTAGCATTGCAGATTTTCCGGCGAAAGCAGGTCTTCTGCCCATTCACGCAAGGGGCCGCGCAGCCACTGGTCAACGGGAATACTGAATCCCATCTTCGGCCGTTCTACAAGCTCCCGTGGAACATAACGATAAAGCACCTGTCGCAAAGCCCATTTTCCCTGTCCGCCCCGCATTTTGAAACGTAACGGCAGCTTCCATGCGAATTCCACCACGCGGTGATCCAGGATTGGGACACGCGCTTCCAGGCTGACCGCCATGCTCGCACGATCAACCTTGGTCAGGATGTCATTTGGAAGGTAATTAGTAAAATCGGTTGCCATAGCCATTTCTTCAACTGAGGGCAGCCAGCTGAGTGCGTCGATTTGCTGTGTGATCGTCTCAGGCTCGCGCGCACCAATCACTATTGAAGCAGGATCGTCCCACTGCGAAAGTGTGTGGAGATATATAGACTCTGGATCACGAAAATTAAGATAAGCACTCAGTTTTGGAAGCTTGTGTCCTGGCGGTTTCAGCACGCCAGGCAAAGGAAGCCAGCCCAACAATCGCTCCAGTTGCGCGGGTGAAAAGGCATGGATCATTCGCGCAATGCTTTTTCTGATCGGCGGAGGACACCACTTCAGTACGCTCCATAACTGTTTTGTCCGAAAATAGCGCTGATAACCGCCAAAAACTTCATCCCCGCCATCGCCGGAGAGGCTTACGGTAACGTGCCGGCGGGCCAGACGGGAAACGATATACGTTGGAATTTGCGAGGCGTCAGCAAAAGGCTCGTCATACATTGAGGGGAGCAAGGGAACAACGCTGAGCGCATCCTGGGGCGTCACGTATAACTCTGTGTGCTCGGTGCCCAGGTGCTCGGCGATCTTTTTAGCATGACGTGCCTCGTTAAACGCATCTTCATGAAAGCCGATAGTAAAAGTTTTGACCGGCCGGCTGCTTTGCGCCTGCATTAACGCCACGATCGTCGATGAATCGATACCGCCGGAAAGGAATGCGCCCAACGGAACATCAGAAATCATTCGCAAACCAACGGCCGAGGATAGCTTCTGGTGGAGTTGCTCGACTACTTCGTCATCCGGGCCAGAGATTTGCTGTTCAATACCCCTTTTGGCCACATTGGTAAAAGACCAATAGGGAGTGACTACCGGTTCTGCCTGCGCAGCGCTCAACGAGAGAATGTGCCCCGGCGGCAATTTGTAAATGCCGGCAAAAACCGAATACGGTGCAGGGAAATAACAGAAGCGCATGTATAAAGCCAGCGTGTCGCGATCTATTTTCCCTTCGAAGCCGGGGAACTGCTGGAGCGCCTTCAACTCAGAGCCAAAGACGAAGCTGCCGTTAACATGCCCGTAATAAAGTGGCTTGATTCCTGCGCGATCGCGCACCAGATAGAGACGGCGCTCGTTGCGGTCCCAGAGAGCAAAAGCAAACATTCCCACAAAGCGCTGCAGGGCAGCTTCCAGGCCCCAGCGCTCGATTGCCTCCAGCATGACCTCGGTATCAGAATGCCCCTTCCATGCGTGTTGGCCGAGTTCCGTTCTTATTTCCTGAAAATTGTAAACCTCACCGTTAAAAATGATGACGTATCGGCCTGAAGCTGAAGTCATGGGTTGATGACCGGCTGGCGAGAGATCAATGATCGAGAGGCGACGGAAGGAGAGACCGAGACCAGCCGCGGGGTCAAAAAGGGTCCCCATATTATCTGGACCGCGATGAGCAAGTGCTGCGCCCATGCGTTCCAAAATATCTAGCGAGTCGTCACCGCTCGTTTGCTGCTGCCAAAATCCTGCAATTCCGCACATAATACTTTAAGTCTGCGATCATTATAGAGGCTGTCCAGAAGCGGCGGCTTTTGTGGATGTTGGGAAGCGTCTTCTCGTTTGCAGGCGGTTCATATAATCCAAAGCTCATTGCACCGCTCAACCCGAACTTGATCGCGTGGTATATATGACTAAGCATAACGGTTTTTCCAATGCCAATAGCATTCATCGACGAACAGGAAGGCCTGCTAGAAATCAGTAAACCTGCATTTTCAGCGATCCATGCCTGTCTTACCTGTGTACTTCGAGCGGGCCGGATTACCCGGCTGCTGCCACGAGTCCGCGGATTTTACAAGCTGCGCAGCTTTTATCAACGTCATCTGCCCAAAGGGTTTCTGGTTAGGACAAAGTTTGATGGCGATCTGCTTCTCGATCTCGACCTCGGGGACAATCTAGGTCTCTTTCTGTGGCACTACCCCGATTTCTACGAGAAGGAAGAAATTGAGGCATTTTGTTCGTTCATAACTCCTGGATGCACAGTTCTGGATGTGGGAGCAAACGTCGGCTTATATACCTTGCTGGCGGCGAAGCGTGGAGCGCGCGTGTTTGCCATTGAGGCCGATCCGCACAATGCGGCGCTGCTTCGGCATCATGTCAAGCTGAATCGGCTGGAGAATCGGGTGACGATCCTGGAAATCGCCGCCACAGAAATTGAAAAGACAGTCACACTCTACCGCAATCCGCAAAATTGGGGTGAATCAAACATCCTCAATCGCGGAAACCTCTCCGGGACCGTCATGGGACACCCCATAGACTCGCTTGATCTGCCGCCAATCGATGTTTGCAAAATGGATATTGAAGGCGCCGAAGTTTTCGCCCTGCAGGGGATGGAAGGTACGCTGAAGCGTTCACCACAAATGAAGCTCTTTGTGGAATACGCAGAAGTATTTGAGAATAGTGAGGCCCTTCTCCAGTTTCTACGAACACACTTTTCTAGCTTTACAGTGCTGGAAAAGAACGAAAATCAAGACAAAATCCCGCCTTTTTGCAACCTTCTGGCCATGCGTTGAGGGGACGAATCGCAATCAAATAGGTTTAATAGCAATTTGCCGTTTGTAATTTAAGAGCATCATTTTTTTGCCTGTTTTTCTTCATTAAATACTGCAAGATTCGCCATGGCCGAGCGCCGGCCATACATTAATATTTGCAAATAATTTCACGTTGCATTATCCAAAAAAGCTGATAAAGTACGCTTCGCGCGGTACTAAGGATTGACAGGTATAGGAAGAAAAGACCGCGTCGCTGCCAGAGGAAGCGCCTCCCTCAAAGAAAGCAGACCCCCAGGTGGCGTTGAGGCCATCCTTTTAGAAACCGATTTCAGACGGAAAGCTTGATACGGTTTTTCAGCGCTTGACACTACATACCTGAACCACCGTCAACCAGTCCATTTCTACCCCCTTAGTTTATTGGGAACACATGATTGTGGAAGAGATGGGCACGATCAATCAAAAAAACTTTTGAAAGGAGCAAGGAGAAAAATGAAATTGAATGCAATAAAGTTGCTAGCTATCGTCGTATTAGGTGCAGGCGTAATGTATGGGCAGGCGAGCCGTACCTGGGTTTCAGGCGTGGGAGATGACGCCAATCCCTGCAGCCGCACCGCCCCCTGCAAAACTTTTGCCGGTGCTATTTCCAAGACAGCTGCAGGCGGTGAAATTGACGCGCTTGATCCGGCTGGATTCGGAGCCCTCACCATTACCAAAGCCATTACCATTGATGGCGGAGGCGGCCAGGTGGCCTCAGTTCTTGTTGCAGGTACGAACGGAATAGTCGTCCAGGCCGGTCCGAGCGATGTTGTGATCCTGCGCAATCTGCGGATCAACGGTATTGTCGGAAGCGGCAACGGCGGAATCAACGGTATTCGATTTCTTTCTGGAAAAGACCTGAACGTAGAAAACTGCGTTGTCTTCGGGTTCACAACCAACGGCCTCGATATAGCATTGAACCAAGCGACCCAGGCTACGGTTCACGTGTTCCACTCCGTTTTTAAGCAGAACAACGGCGTTGGAATTCGCGCCACCAACGCGGTGCTTCCGGCCGTGAAGGTTGGAGTTGATTTCACTGAGGTTGCTGTTGACAACATTGGTATTGAAGCCGCTGCCCGCAGTCAAATCGAGATCAACAATTCTATGATTTCGGGAGGCGCCACGGCCGGCATTTCGGCTGACTCTCCCACTGGAGATGGGGTCATAGGAATTGACCACAGTGAGGTTATCAATAACAATAACGGAGCCACGGCAAGTGGAAATTCCGTTATTGCCACTGCGGACACTACGTATGCCTTCAATACCGGTACAGCGTGGAACCAGGCGGGAGGAAAGATCTTTACCTACGGGACCAACCGCGTGCATGACAATGGCGCTACCGGCTCAGCACAGCCGCCTCTGGTTCAGCAATAGGCTGGTACTTTCTTTAAATCGTTCGATATGCAGGCTGGATCATTGATCCAGCCTGTTTTTTATCCTACTGTGACGCCGGTTGCTGAACATTAGACAGGCTGCCTCCAAACAACCTGTCATATTCATTCACCGCTTCCTGCAGATCGAATTTGGAGAGCTGAACCGACGGCTCAAGATTTGATTTTGGTTCTTTTAACCTTGCAACAATGCCTTCAGCGAGAGCCTTAGGATTTTCCGGTGCAACCAATACGATCCACTTGCTCTTATCCGTAAGTTCCCGGATTCCGCCAGGGCAATCAGTGGCTATGATTGGCGTTCCCACGGCAAGGGCTTCCACAGCAACGTAAGGCAATCCGTCCAGGCGTGAAGGCACCACTACCAGATTGGCGTGCCGGAAATAGCGCCATGGATTTTGCTGCAACCCGGCGAAGTTCACGCTTTCCCCAACCCCAAGCCGTTGCGCCTGCTGCTTCAACTCTTCTTCCAACGGCCCATCACCTAATAAAGTCAGCCTTGCCTGCGGAAAATGCGTGAGCACTCCCGGCATGGCGTCTAGCAGTAAATCGATTCCTTTTTCGCGGACGAAGCGTCCTGCCGCAACCAGATGCGGGCCTTCCCCGGCAAAAGGATTGCCGCCGAGCTGTGAAGCAGCTCTGACCATCTCCCAATCCATAGGATTGTAGATCCGGATCAGTTTTTCCAGCGGCACGGCAAACTGCGTGGCCAGATCGTTCTTAATAGCGTCAGACAGGCACGTGATTTTGTCAGCGCGCTTGTATAACCAGCGATAAAGAGCGCTCCAGGTCTTTGGACGCCGCGTGGCCTGCCGCAGATAAGCACTAAGTGTGGTAGATTCCCCAACCAAAACACGGGTGCTGCGCGGAAATAGGGGCCGAACCAGAAGCAAAGCCAGATTCATGTGGCAGATATTAGAGAATACGACGTCCGGTTTCACTTTATAGATCAGTCTAACCAATCCCAACAGGCCATAACGCACACGGCTGTATTCGAGGCTATGCACAGCTACACCGGGAGGAATGTCATCTCCCTCCCCTCGCTTAACTTGTAAGAGTGCGAGATGAAATTCGTATCGCTGGGGATCCAGATGGCGAAGAAGCGTGGATGGGACCCGCTGCGCTCCACCACCTCCACCTAGCGAGGGAAACGGAAATATGAAAAGTACCCGTCGGCAAGTCATAGTCATTAAGATTGCGCTGCTCGATCCGAATCAGTGTCCAGAGTTTTTGGCAAAAGACGGGCAAATAATTGGTCCCATAAGCCCATAATGCGTTCCAGACCAAAGCGCACAATAACCTCTGGAGCACGCGCGGCGAGACGCGCCCGCTCCTGCGCATCGTTCATCAGGCGGTCCATAGTTGCAGAAAGTGCCTCAACGTCTTCAGACGGGACCAGAATGCCATCCACTCCCTGGCGAATAATCTCTGCAGGGCCAGACGGACAATCAAAGCTGATTACCGGCAGACCGCAAGCCATAGCTTCACACAGTGCGTTTCCAAAACCTTCAGATCGAGATGAGAAGACAAACAAATCAGCATTGTGAAGTATGGGAAATGGGTCAGGCAGCGCGCCTGTGAACTCAATCCGGCTGACAAGATTTAGTTTTTGCGCTTGCGCCTCCAACTCACTTCTAAGCGGCCCGTCGCCTAATATCTTTAACGTCCAATCAGGATTGCGAACTGCAATCCGGGAGAATGCATCAAGCAAAAGATCAAACCCTTTCTCTCTTGAGAGCCTGCCCATGCCTATCAGGATATGAGATTTCATGCTGTTCTGCTGGTTAGAAGACCAAGACGGCAAACCCACAGGACTAACGGGATTGGGAATCACATATCCTTTCACTTTAATTCTCTGTTGCAGCCAGGATAGAACCGGCCCAGTCATGCAAACAAGCGCCGTAGCGCGAGAATACAGAAGCCGGCGCAGTGTTTGCCAATGCCAGCCTATGTGATAGAAAGCCGGATGTGTGTGCTCTGTTATAACCACCGGCTTTTTCTGACCCCACATCGCAAGCAGCGTAAGAATATTGGGAATATCCATAAAGCTGATCACAAGATCAGGCCCAGAGGCCTGAATGGCATTGCGTAGCGCGCGGACGCTTCTCCATTGCCGGATTACTCCATGAAAAATGTTTCTGGCCACTCCACCGCGTACCCGAAGTTGGCGAAGATTGACAGCGGGATGGAGCACATACGCGGGAACGTCATCCTGCGTAAGCGTGATGAGTGTAACCTCTCTCCCCCGCTCAACCCATGCGTTGGCTAAAACAGAGGCGGTGCGCTCCGCTCCGCCGCGTCCTAAAGATGCAATGACCAAAGTTAAACGCATTTTCGATTTAACGGCTGGTTTCCGCCTGCGCCACCGGCAGCGATGATGAGCGTTCCTGGGCCAGGTACCTGACCGACCAGATGGAAATCATCAAAAACGACGCTATGTAAACCATTGAGGTGGAGAGCGCAATTCCAGCAACATGCCACACGCGCATGAACAAGAGATTTAGAACGATATCAAGCCCCAGATTAATTGCGGACACATACATCAACACATCATTGCGACGAATGGCCGAGATGAAGCGCACAAACAGTATGCTCCAGATAAAGAAAGGAATCTGGATGGCATAACAGATTTGCACCCAGCTCACTAGTTCAGTATCGGCGGCTGTAAATGCGCCGCGTTGAAAGAAAATCCTGACAATAGGTCGGGAGAATGTGATCACCAGCAGAGTAAATGGCACGGTTGTTCCGGCCACAAGAAGCGAATATCGCTTTATCGTGTGCCTGCAGCCAGCCCAGTCATGGGCCGCCACCATGCTGGAAAAATACGGAAGTGTTGCAGAGCTTAATGCCAGGGCGCCGATGCTCAAAACACTGCCGATAAGCTTATTCGCATAGCCAAGCGCCGCCACGTTGCCAGAAGGGAGTATAGCGGCCATTGACTGATCGACCACGGCTGTACTTCCCATCAGAATCGCACCGCCCAACATGGGCACATATTGAGCCAGCACACCGCGGACACGAGCATCCAGTCCGTACCAGCGCAAGCTGAAAGGCAGGTTGTGTTTTTTAAGCAGAGCCAGCAAAAGCGACGCTTCCAGCAATCCGCCAATCACAAAGCCGCCTGCTAATGTGAATATGCCCCAGCGGTGGGCATGAAATACAACAAAGTAGATAGTGACAAGCGGAGTCAATAACGGAATGAGCGCCGGGAGAGCAAATTTTTCAATTGCATTCAGGACAGAGGATGACAAGGTTGCAACGCCGCTGAAAACGATCCAGGGCAGAAGCAGGTAAAGAAGCTCACGCGTAAGGTCCAGTTTTGCAGGCGAAAAACTATGCCCTAGCAGCGGCAAATAGAGCGGCGCCAGCAACCCAATTACAGCTGCCACTCCAATCAGAGCGACGCAACCCAGCAGCATTATGCTGGAAAGCAACCTTTGTGCAGCTTCAACACCACCCTTCTGGCGTGCCTCCACAAAAACAGGAACCAGAGCGTAGCCCAGAGCGCTCATCCCGATATTCAGAACAAAGGATGGCAGCAGAAAAGCAATCAGAAACGCATCCACCTCATCGCCGCGCCCGAAGGACCGGGCAATAATCAATTCCTTGAGGGTCGCGGCCAGCTTGGCGATCAGGCCAAGAAAGCCCACGATCAAAGCAGCGCGGAAGATTTTTCGGTTGGTGGTATCCGGCGCAGATTTTCGGAAAAGATTAAAGTTCATTACCTGATCGCGGTCTCTGGCAAACCAAGCAGCCGCACTATGGGAAATGGTCTTGCTGGCGATTATAGCCGAGAGGCTTCTGCAGTGTTTAACTCTCCACGCTCCGGCCAGGGGCGACGCATCTTAAATGCTATATGCACGAGAGATTTAGGGAGATGAGATGGGGAGATGGAGAATCCCCTAAAGTATTTTGCAGAATTGCGAGACCCGCGAGTGGAGCGAACACGGGAACACCTGCTGGAAGAGATTCTGTTGATCGCCATCGCGGCAGTGTTGAGCGGGGCCGACAGTTGGAACGAGATTGAGGACTATGGCCAGGCCAAGGTGGAGTGGTTAAAGACATTTTTGAAGCTACCTGGGGGAATT